>NZ_JBIAUP010000016.1:0-171758 GCF_042892945.1 Streptomyces sp. NPDC001678
TCCACCAACCGGAACAACGCCACCTCGACCGCGAACAAACCGGCCTGGGCAAACACCGTCTGGTTGATCAGCTCCTCGTCCTCACCCCAGACCACATCCCGCAGCGGACGCTCCAGATGCTCGTCCAGCCCCGCACACACCGCATCGAACGCCGCAGCGAACACCGGGAACCGGGCATACAACTCCCGCCCCATCCCCAACCGCTGCGACCCCTGACCCGAGAACAGCACGGCCGTCGAGTCGTTGCTCCGCGCGGAGGCCGTGAAGGCGGCGGGTACGGACTCGCCGCGCGCGAGGGCCTCCAGGCCGTCGAGCAGCTCGGCGCGGTCCGTGCCGACGACGGCCGCGCGGCACTCCAGGGCCGACCGGGTCGTGGCCAGCGAGTGCGCCACCTCGAACGGGGTGAGCTCCGGGCGGGCCGCGACGAACGACCGGAGTCGGCCGGCCTGGTCGCGCAGCGCCTCCGGCGTGGCGGCGTGGACCAGCCACGGCACGGTGCCGGCGGAGTCGCCTTCCGGTTCGGGGGTCTCGGGCCGCGGTCCCTGTTCCAGGACCACGTGCGCGTTCGTGCCGCTGATGCCGAAGGCCGAGACGCTCGCGCGCCGCGGGTGTCCGGTCTCGGGCCACGCGGTCGGCTCGGTCAGCAGTGCCACGGCACCGGCCGACCAGTCGACGTGCGGCGAGGGCTCGTCCACGTGCAGGGTCTTCGGCAGCAGGCCGTTCCGCATCGCCATGACCATCTTCATGACGCCCGCGACACCCGCCGCCGCCTGCGCGTGACCGATGTTGGACTTCACCGAGCCCAGCCACAGCGGCCGGCCCTCCGGCCGGTCCTGGCCGTAGGTCGCCAGCAGCGCCTGCGCCTCGATCGGGTCACCCAGCGTCGTGCCCGTACCGTGCGCCTCGACCGCGTCGACGTCGGTGGGCGCGAGGCCGGAGTTCTCCAGGGCCTGGCGGATCACCCGCTGCTGCGAGGGGCCGTTGGGTGCGGAGAAGCCGTTGCTCGCGCCGTCCTGGTTCACTGCCGTGCCCCGCACGACCGCGAGCACCTCGTGGCCGTTGCGCAGGGCGTCGGAGAGCCGCTCGACGAGGAGGACGCCCGCGCCCTCGGACCAGCCGACGCCGTCGGCCGCACCGGCGAACGCCTTGCAGCGGCCGTCCGCGGAGAGCCCGCGCTGACGACTGAACTCGATGAACATGCCCGGCGTCGACATCACCGTCGCACCGCCGGCCAGCGCCAGCGAGCACTCGCCCGAGCGCAGCGCCTGCACCGCCAGGTGCAGGGCGACGAGCGACGACGAGCACGCCGTGTCGACCGTCACCGCCGGGCCCTCGAAACCGTACGTGTAGGACACGCGGCCGGAGACGACGCTGCCTCCGCTGGTGCCCGAGGGCGACACGTTCAGGGCGTAGTCGTGGTACATGACGCCGGCGAACACGCCGGTCCTGCTGCCCTTGAGCGTGGCCGGGTCGATGCCGGCGCGTTCCATCGCCTCCCAGGACACCTCGAGGAGGAGTCGCTGCTGCGGGTCCATGTAGGTGGCCTCGCGGGGCGAGATGCCGAAGAACCCGGGGTCGAAGTCGGCCGCGTCGTGGAGGAAGCTGCCGCGGCGCGTGTAGCTCTTGCCCTCCCTGCCCGGCTCGGGGTCGTAGAGGTCCTCGACGTTCCAGCCGCGGTCGACGGGCAGGTCGGAGACGGTGTCGACGCCGTCGACGACCAGCCGCCACAGGTCCTCGGGCGACGCGACGCCGCCAGGGTAGCGGCAGGCCATGCCGACGATGGCGATCGGTTCGTCGTCCAGGGGACGCCGGCCGCCGTCGGCCACGGTCACCGCGCCCGCCACCGTCCCGTCCTGGTCGGCGACCAGGGTGAGGATGTGGTCGGTGACGGCGCGGGAGTTGGGGTGGTCGAAGACGAGCGTGGCGGGGAGACGCAGACCGGTGACGCGGTTGAGCTGATTGCGCAGCTCGGTCGCCGCGAGGGAGTCGAAACCGAGCTCCTGGAACGCCCGGTCCGGCCCGATCGCCTCGGCCGACCCATGCCCCAGAACAGCCGCCACCTGACCGCGCACGATCTGAAGCACCGTGCGGTTTCGCTCGCCGTCGGTGAGTCCGGCCAGGCGTGCCCGCAGGCCGGTGGCCGTGACGACTGTCGCGTCGGCGGCCGTGGCACGCCGGATCCCGGGGGCGAGGCCGCGCAGGAGGGCGGGGACCTCGTCCGTACGGGTGCGCAGGGCGGCGGCGTCGACGTGGATGGGGACGACCGCGGGCCGCGACGACCTCAGCCCGGCCGCGAACAGCTCCAGACCGGCCTCGTGCGACAACACGGGCACGCCCTGGGTGGCCATGCGCTTGCGGTCGATGTCGCTCAGGAACTTGCCGAGCCCGGCGCCCACGTCCCACAGGCCGAAGGCCATCGACGTCGCGGGCAGCCCCTCGGCGTGGCGCTGCTGCGCCAGGGCGTCGAGGAAGACGTTCGCGGCCGCGTAGTTGCCCTGCCCCGCGGCGAGGACGAGCCCGCCGGCCGAGGAGAAGGTGACGAAGGCCCTCAGGTCCTCCATCTCACGGGTCAGCTCGTGCAGCCACCAGGCGGCATCGGCCTTGGGCGCGAGCACGGTGTCGATGCGCTCGGGGGTGAGTGCTCCGACGAGGCCGTTGTCGCCGATTCCGGCAGCGTGGACCACGGCGGTGAGGGGCCGGTCGGTGGTGATTCCGTCCACCACAGCGGCCAGCGCCACACGATCGGACACATCACACGCGACGACGCGCGCGTCAGCACCCATCGCAGTCAGCTCCGCCACCAACTCCGACGCACCCGGGGCCTCAAGGCCCCGACGGCTCGTCAGCGTCAGGTACCGGACACCACGCTCGGCGACCAGGTAACGGGCCACAACAGCACCCAGACCACCCGTACCACCGGTAATCAGCACCCCACCCTCGACATCGAGGGAGACATCCGCTGCCTCAAACGCAGGCGCCAGACGCACCAGGCGCGGCACCAACACCTCGCCACCACGCACCGCCGACTCCGGCTCGCCCGAAGCCAGCGCCGCGACCAGCGTCTCCCCCGGCTCACCATCGACGTCCACCAGGACGAACCGCCCCGGGTTCTCCGCCTGCGCCGAACGCACCAGACCCCTCACCGGAGCCTGCACCACATCCAACGCCACACCATCAGCCACAGCCACCGCGTTCCGCGTGACCACAGCCAACCGCGAACCCGCGAAACGCTCGTCGGACAGCCACTCCTGCACCGCGTCCAACACCCGGCGCAGCACCGTCCGTACGCCGTCGGGCACATCGCCCTCCGACGCCGTCACGCCACAGTCCAGCACCACCACATCCGGCACCGCATCTAGATCGGCGACCGTCTCCCACGGCGCCCACGACACCGTGGCACCGTCCGCCACCGCCGCACCGGACCACTCGATCCCGTACAGCGGGCGGCCCGTACGTCCTCCGGCGTCCAGTTGCTCGGCCGAGACCGGCCGGCCCGCCACGGAGCCCACCGTGAGCACCGGTCGGCCCGTCACGTCGGAGACCGCCAGCGACAGCGCGCCGTCGCCCTCGCGGGACAGGCGTACCCGGACCGCCGAGGCGCCCACCGCGTGCAGCGCCACATCGGTCCACGCGAAGGGAATCCTGGTCTCGCCGTCACCCGCGCCGGTGAGGATCGCGGCGTGCATCGCCGCGTCCAGCAGCGCCGGGTGCAGACCGAACGCCCCACCATCGACGCCTTCCGGCAACGCCACCTCGGCGAACAGCTCATCGCCGACCCGCCACGCCGCCCGCAGGCCCTGGAACACCGGGCCGTAGCCGTAGCCGTACTCCGCGAACGTCTCGTACGCGCCCTCGACGGGCAGCGGCTCGGCACCCGCCGGGGGCCAGGCCGCCGAGGTGTCCATGTCCGGGGTCATGGCTCCCGAGGCGAGCACGCCGGTGGCGTGCTGGGTCCAGGGGTCGAGGACCCGGCCCTCCGGCCGGGAGTGGACGCCGAGGCTGCGGCGCCCCGTCGCGTCCTGTGCGCCGACGCGCACCTGGATCTGTACCGCCCCGCCCTGCTCGGGCAGCAGCAGGGGTGCGGTGAGGGTGAGTTCCTCGACGAGGTCGCAGCCGACCTCGTCACCGGCCCGGACGGCCAGTTCGAGCAGTCCGGTGCCGGGGACGAGCACAGCGCCCTGGACGACGTGGTCCGCGAGCCACGGCTGGGACTGCACGGACAGCCGGCCGGTGAGCAGGTAGCCGTCGGCGTCGGCGAGTTCGAGGGCGGCGCCCAGCATCGGGTGTCCCGCCGGGCCCAGGCCCGCGAAGCGTACGTCGCCGGCGCGGGCCTGCACGCCCGTGGGCCAGTACCGCTCGCGCTGGAACGCGTACGTCGGCAGGTCGACGCGGCGTGCCCCGGTACCGGCGAAGAGCGCGGTCCAGTCGGCGTCCGCGCCGAGAACGTGGAGGCGGGCGACGGCGTCGAGGAGCGCCCGCTCCTCGTCCCGGCCCTTGCGCAGGGCGGGGACGAAGACGGCCTCGGCGTCGGTCGGCTCCACGGTCGATTCCGTCGCCAGGGCGGACAGGGAGCCGTCCGGCCCGAGCTCCAGGAACGACCGTACGCCCGCCGCCCACAGCGTCCGCACGCCGTCGGCGAAGCGGACCGCCTCCCGGACGTGCCGCACCCAGTACTCCGGGGAGCGGAGCTGTTCGTCGGTGGCGGGTTCGCCGGTCAGGTTCGATACGAGGGGGACGGTCGGGGTGCCGTACGTCAGGCTCTCGGCGACGGCGCGGAAGTCCGCGAGCATCGGCTCCATGAGCGGCGAGTGGAAGGCGTGCGAGACCCGGAGCGGGGTGGTCTTGCGGCCGTCGGCCTCGAAGCGGGAAGCGATCTCCAGGACGGCTTCTTCCGTACCCGAGACCACCACCGACGACGGTCCGTTGACCGCCGCGATCGCGACGTCGTCCGTCAGCAGCGGCCGGACCTCGTCCTCGGTGGCCCGTACGGCCAGCATGGCGCCGCCCGAGGGCAGGGCCTGCATCAGCCGGCCGCGAGCCGCGACGAGCCGGCAGGCGTCGTCCAGCGAGAAGACACCCGCGACGTGCGCGGCCGCGATCTCGCCGATGGAGTGGCCGAGCAGCTGGTCCGGGCGTACGCCCCAGGACTCCAGCAGCCGGAAGAGCGCCACTTCGACGGCGAAGAGCCCTGTCTGGGCGTACACGGTCCGGTTCAGCGCCTCCGGGTCGTCGCCCCAGACGACGTCGCGGAGCGGCAGGTCCAGGCCCAGGTGGTCGTCCAGTCGGGCGCACAGCGCGTCGAACGCCGCAGCGAACACCGGGAAACGGGCATACAGCTCCCGGCCCATGCCGAGCCGCTGCGACCCCTGGCCCGAGAAGAGGAAGGCGACCTTGCCGGAGCGCGTCGTTCCCTCCGCGTGCTCGTCCGACCGGCCGGCCGCGAGCGCAGACAGGGAGCGCAGGACCTCGTCCCGGTCCGCGCTCAGCAGCACGGCCCGGTGGGAGAAGAGCGCCCGGCTCGTCACCAGCGAGTGCGCGACATCGGTGAGCCGCAGCTCCGGCCGCTCCTGGAGATGGGTCAGCAGGCGTGCCGCCTGGTCCCGCAGGGCCGCCTCGGTCCTGCCCGACAGCAGCCAGGGCAGCACGGCACCCGACTCCGGAGCGTCCACAAGCTCGGGCTCCGACTCGGGCTCGCCCTGCTCCAGGATCACGTGGGCGTTCGTCCCGCTGATGCCGAACGACGACACACCCGCCCTGCGCGGCCCCTCGCCCTCCGGCCAGACCGTCTGCTCCGTCAGCAGTTCCACGGCGCCCGCAGACCAGTCCACGTGCGACGACGGCTCGTCGACGTGCAGCGTCTGCGGAAGAACGCCATGCCGCATCGCCATGACCATCTTGATGATCCCGGCAACGCCCGCCGCCGCCTGCGTGTGACCGAGGTTGGACTTGACCGAGCCGAGCAGCAGCGGCCGGTCCTCCGGCCGTCCCTGGCCGTAGGTCGCCAGCAGCGCCTGCGCCTCGATCGGGTCACCCAGAGTCGTACCCGTGCCATGTGCCTCGACGACATCGACATCGCCGGTGGACAGCCCGCCGCTGGCGAGCGCCTGGCGGATCACCCGCTGCTGCGACGGACCGTTCGGCGCCGTCAGACCGTTCGACGCACCGTCCTGGTTGACCGCCGAGCCCCGCACGGTCGCCAGGATCCGGTGACCGTTGCGACGGGCGTCCGACATGCGCTCCAGCACGAGGATGCCGGCGCCTTCACCCCAGCCGACGCCGTCGGCGCCGTCCGCGAAGGCCTTGCACCGGCCGTCGGCGGAGAGCCCGCCCTGGCGGGAGAACTCGACGAAGGTCAGCGGCGTCGACATCACCGTCACACCACCGGCCAGCGCCAGCGAGCACTCACCCGAACGCAGCGCCTGAGCCGCCAGATGCAGGGCGACGAGCGAGGACGAGCAGGCCGTGTCGACGGTCACCGCCGGGCCCTCGAAGCCGAAGGTGTACGACACCCGGCCCGACGCCACACTGCCCGCGCTGCCACTGCCCTGGTAGCCCTCGAACTCACGCCCGGAGAGGAGCTGGGCGTAGTCGTGGTACATGACGCCCGCGAAGACACCGGTCCGGCTGCCGCGCAGCGTGGCCGGGTCCATTCCGGCCCGCTCCAGGGCCTCCCACGTCGTCTCCAGCAGCAGCCGCTGCTGGGCGTCGGTGGTCAGGGCCTCGCGGGGGCTCATCCCGAAGAACTCGGGGTCGAACTCGCCCGCGTCGTGGAGGAATCCACCGGACCGGGTGGCGACGGCGCTCTCACGGTCCGGGTCGTCGAGGTCCCAGCCGCGGTCCGTCGGGAAGCCGGAGACGGCGTCCACGCCGTCCGACACCAGCCGCCACAGGTCCTCCGGGGACGCGACCCCGCCCGGGAAGCGGCAGCTCATTCCGACGATCACCACCGGATCGTCGACGAGCGCCGGCAGCGCGCCGACGGCCTGGAGCGAAGCCTCCGGCTCCGCCCCGAAGAGCTCGTCGTACAGATGACCCACCAGGGCCCGGGCGGTGGGGTAGTCGAACACCGCCGTCGCGGGCAGCCGCAGGCCCGTCGCCTTGCCGAGCCGGTTGCGGAGCTCGATGGCGGTCAGGGAGTCGAAGCCGAGGTCCTGGAAGGCCCGCGACGGATCCACCGTGTCCGCGTCCGCGTGGCCCAGCACGACGGCGATCTGTGTACGGACGAGGTCCAGCAGCGCGTCGCGCCGCTCGGTCTCGGAGACCGCCGCCAGCCGCCGGACCAGCCCGGAGGCGACAGCGGTGCCCGCGCCGGCCGTACGCCGGACGCGGGTGCGGACGAGGCCGCGCAGCAGCGCGGGCACCTCGCCCCCCGCCCGCAGGGCCGCGAGGTCCAGGCGTACGGGCAGCAGCGCCGGCCGCGCCACGGCCGCCGGCAGGGCGGCGTCGAAGAGCGCGAGGCCCTGCTCCACGGACAGCACCGGCATACCGGAACGCGCGATCCGCTGGACGTCGGCCTCGGTCAGCGTGCCCGTCATACCGCTGTCCTGGGCCCACGGGCCCCAGGCGAGCGACGCGCCGACGAGTCCCTCGGCACGGCGGCGCATGACGAGTGCGTCGAGGAAGGCGTTGCCTGCCGCGTAGTTGGCCTGGCCGGGGCTGCCGAAGGTACCGGCGACGGAGGAGAAGACGGCGAAGGCGTCGAGGTCGAGGTGCTTGGTGGCCTCGTGGAGGTTCCAGACAGCGTCGACCTTCGGCCGCAGGACGGCGGATACGCGATCCGGGGTGAGGGAAGCGACGATTCCATCGTCGAGCACACCGGCGGTGTGCACCACGGCCGTGATCCGGTGCCGCGAGACGAGATCGGCCACGGCGGCCGGGTCCGCGACGTCGCACGCTTCCACGGCCACGTCGGCGCCCTCGGCGGCCAGCTCCGCCACCAGCTCCTGGGCGCCCTCGGCGGCGAGGCCGCTACGGCTGACCAGCAGGAGGCCGCGCACGCCGTGCGCGCTCACCAGGTGCCGGGCGACGATCCGGCCCAGACCGCCCGTACCACCCGTGACCAGGACCGTACCGTCGGCCCGCCAGGAGAACCCGTCCGCCGGCTCCGCCGTGACGCGGGCCAGCCGCGCGGCCAGCACCTCGCCGCCACGGATCAGCAGCTGCGGCTCGTCCACGGCCAGCGCCTGCGGCAGGACGGACGCGGCGGTGTCATCGCCGAGATCCACCAGGCCGAACCGGCCCGGGCTCTCCAGCTGCGCCGAGCGCACCAGACCCCAGACGGCCGCACCCGCCAGGTCGTCGCCCGCGACGGCCCCATGGGTGGTGAACACCAGGCGCGAGGAAGCGAATCGTTCCTCACCGAGCCACGACTGGATGAGCTCGAGAGCGCGCGCGGTCGCGGCGTGGACCGAGTCCACCACATCGTCGTCGGCGCTGGTCGCCGCCGTCACCGAGGCCACGACGACGGCCGGAACGGCAGCGTCGTCATCGGTCGGCGTCGCGAGGTCCGCGTACGGTACGGCTTCGGCGTCCGCGACCTGGACCGGGGTCCAGTCGAGGGCGAAGAGCGAGTCGCGGTCGGCGGTGCGGAGCTGGTCGGCCGCGATCGGCCGGACCACCAGCGACTCCACGGACGCGACCGGGGCACCGGCCGTGTCCGCCACGGCGATGGACAGCCCGCCGTCGGCGGCGGCGCGGATACGGGCCCGTACCGCGGACGCGCCCGTGGCGTGCAGCGAGACCCCGGTCCACGAGAACGGGACGCCGCGGCGGTCCTCGGAGCCGGTGACGGCGGAGGCGTGCAGGACGGCGTCGAAGAGCGCCGGGTGCAGACCGTACGCGCCACCGTCCACGTCCTCGGGCAGCGCCACCTCGGCGAACACGTCGTCACCGAGCTTCCAGGCCGCCCGGAGGCCCTGGAACACCCGGCCGTAGTCGAAGCCCGCCTCCGCGAACTCCTCATAGCTGCTCGTGACGTCGACCGGCTCGGCACCCGCCGGCGGCCAGGTCACGGCATCGAAAATCTGCGGTTCGGCGTCCTCGGCGGTGAGGAAACCGTCGGCGTGCAGCGTCCACGGCTCGTCACCTCCGTCACCCTCGCGCGAGTGGACGGTCACGGCGCGGCGGCCCGTCTCGTCGGGCTCGCCGACGCGGACCTGCACCTGGACGCCGCCCTGCTCGGGCAGGACCAGCGGCGCGGCCAGCGTCAGCTCCTCCAGCCCCGCGCAACCGACCTCGTCACCGGCCCGCAGCGCCAGCTCCACCAACGCCGTACCCGGCACCAGCACCGAACCCAGCACGGCGTGATCGGCCAGCCAGGCGTGGGTCTGGAGCGACAGACGCCCCGTGAAGAGGAAGCCGTCGGAGCCCGCCAGCTCCACCGCCGCACCCAGCAGCGGATGGTCGGCGGAGCCCAGGCCCGCGAAGCGGACGTCCCCGGCGCGTGCGATCGTGCCCGTCGGCCAGAACCGCTGGTGCTGGAAGGCGTACGTCGGCAGGTCCACGCGCCGGGCGCCCGTCCCCGCGTACACGGCGGCCCAGTCCACGGCGGCACCGGAGACGTGCAGCTGTGCCAGGGCGGTGAGCGCTGTCAGTTCCTCGGGCCGGTCCTTGCGCAGGACGGGCACGAGCACGGCGCCCTCGTCGGCCAGCGACTCGCGGGCCATGGCGGTCAGCACACCGTCCGGGCCCAGCTCCAGGAAGCGGGTCACGCCCTCGGCCTGGAGGGTGCGGATCCCGTCGGCGAAGCGGACGGCCTCGCGAACGTGGCGGACCCAGTAGGCGGGAGAGGTCAGCTGCGCCTCGGTGGCGGTCTCGCCGGTGAGGTTGGAGACGACCGGGATGGCCGGGGTGCCGAAGGACAGGCGCTCCACGACCTCCAGGAACCGCCCGAGCATCGGTGCCATCAGCGGCGAGTGGAAGGCATGGGAGACGCGCAGACGGCTGGTCTTCCGGCCCTCGGACTCGAAGTGCCCGGCGATCCTTACGACCGCCTCCTCCACGCCCGAGACCACCACGGACGACGGGCCGTTGACGGCCGCGATCGTGACGTCGTCCGCGACCAGCGGCAGGACCTCGTCCTCCGTCGCCTGGATGGCGACCATCGCACCACCGGCGGGCAGCTCCTGCATCAGCCGGCCGCGAGCCGCCACCAGCGCACACGCGTCCGCCAGGGAGAAGACTCCGGCGACGTGTGCCGCCGCGACCTCGCCGATCGAGTGCCCGGCCACGAAGTCCGGACGTACGCCCCACGACTCCACCAACCGGAACAGCGCCACCTCGACCGCGAACAGCCCGGCCTGGGTGTAGACGGTCTGGTTGACCAGATCCTCGTCCTCACCCCAGACCACATCCCGCAGGGACCGGTCCAAGTGCTCGTCCAGCCCCGCGCACACCGCGTCGAACGCCTCGGCGAACACCGGGAAGCGGGAGTACAGCTCCCGCCCCATCCCCAACCGCTGCGACCCCTGACCCGAGAACAGCACCGCCGTCCTGCCCGAGCCTTCCGAACCCGCCGAGCCCTCGACCACGCCGGCACCGGGCTCACCCGACGCCAGCGCCGCGAGCGCCCCCGCCAGCGACTCCGCGTCCGCGCCCAGCACCACCGCACGATGCTCGAAGCTCGACCGGCTGGACACCAGCGAGAAACCCACGTCCACGGGACGCCGCCCGTCGGCATGTGCGTCGACATGTGCCAGAAGACGCGACGCCTGATCCCGCAGGGCCGCTTCGGTCCTGCCGGACAGCACCCACGGCACGACCGCGCCCGGCTCCGGGGCATCCACCGGCTCCGGCTCCGCCTCGGCCTGCTCCAGGATCACGTGGGCGTTCGTCCCGCTGACGCCGAACGACGACACACCCGCCCGTCGCCGGCCGCCTTCCGCGGCCGTCCACTCGACGGGCGCGGTCAGCAGCTCCACAGCACCCGCCGACCAGTCCACGTGCGTGGACGGCTCGTCGATGTGGAGGGTGTGCGGCAGGACGCCGTGCCGCATCGCCATGACCATCTTGATGATCCCGGCGACACCGGCGGCGGCCTGTGTGTGACCGATGTTGGACTTCACGGAACCCAGCCACAGCGGCCGGTCCTCCGGCCGGTCCTGACCGTACGTCGCCAGCAGCGCCTGCGCCTCGATCGGGTCACCCAGCGTCGTACCCGTACCGTGCGCCTCCACCGCGTCCACATCAGCGGCCGACAGGCCGGCGCTCGCCAGCGCCTGGCGGATCACGCGCTGCTGCGACGGGCCGTTCGGCGCCGTCAGACCGTTCGACGCGCCGTCCTGGTTGACCGCCGAGCCCCGCAGGACGGCCAGCACCCGGTGGCCGTTGCGCCGGGCGTCCGACAGCCGCTCCAGGACCAGCATGCCGACGCCTTCCGCCCAGCCGACGCCGTCGGCGGCGTCGGCGAAGGCCTTGGAGCGGCCGTCCGCCGCGAGGCCGCGCTGACGGGAGAACTCGACGAACGTCGTCGGCGTCGACATCACCGTCACGCCACCGGCCAGCGCCAGCGAGCACTCGCCCGAACGCAGCGCCTGCGCCGCCCAGTGGAGGGCGACGAGCGACGACGAGCAGGCCGTGTCGACCGTGACGGCCGGGCCTTCCAGGCCGAAGGTGTACGACACCCGGCCCGAGGCGATGCTGGCGGCGCTGCCGTTGCCCCGGAAGCCCTCGAACTGGTCGCCGACCAGCATGTTCGCGTAGTCGTTGTACATCACGCCGGCGAAGACACCGGTCCTGCTGCCGCGCAGGGCCAGCGGGTCGATGCCCGCGCGCTCGATCGCCTCCCACGTCGCCTCCAGCAGCAGCCGCTGCTGCGAGTCCGTCGCCAGGGCCTCACGCGGGCTCATCCCGAAGAACGCCGGGTCGAACTCGCCCGCCTCGTGGAGGAAGCCGCCGGAGCGGGTGTAGGAGGTGCCGGGCACCTCGGGGTCGGGGTTGTAGAGGGCCTCGACGTCCCAGCCGCGGTCGGTCGGGAAGCCGGAGACCGCGTCGACGCCGTCCGACACCAGCCGCCACAGATCCTCCGGGGACGACACGCCACCCGGGAAGCGGCAGCTCATCCCGACGATCACCACCGGGTCGTCGGCCACCGCCGGCAGGGTACCCACGGCGGCGGCCTGGGGCGCTGCTTCCGGCTCGGTGCCGAACAGTTCGTCCAGCAGGAAACCGACCAGGGCCTCCGGGGTCGGGTAGTCGAAGACCACGGTGGCCGAGAGGCGCAGGCCCGTGGCCGCGTTCAGCCGGTTGCGGAGTTCGACGGCCGTCAGCGAGTCGAAGCCGAGGTCCTGGAAGGCGCGTGACGCCTTCACCGTGTCCGCGTCCGCGTGGCCCAGGACCACCGCGATCTGGCCGCGGACCAGGTCCTGGAGCACCTCTCGGCGCTCGACCGGGCCCAGCCCGGTCAGCCGGCCCACGAGTCCGGCGGCCGCGGCCGAGGCCGTCGCCGCCGAGCGGCGCGCGCGGCCGCGGACCAGGCCGCGCAGGAGCGCGGGGGCGTCGCCCTGGGCCCGCAGGGCGGGGAGGTCGAAGCGGACGGGCAGGACGACGGCGTCGTCCACCGTCAGCGCGGCGTCGAACAGGGCGACGCCTTCCGCGGGGGTGAGTTCGGGCATGCCCGAGCGGGCGATGCGCCGGATGTCGACGTCCGACAGGGTGCCGGTCATGCCGCCGTCCTGGGTCCAGGGACCCCACGGCATGGAGACGGCGGTGCGGCCGGTGGCCCGCCGGTGCTGGGCGAGCGCGTCGAGGAAGGCGTTGCCCGCCGCGTAGTTGGCCTGGCCCGGGCCGCCGAAGACGCCGGAGACGGAGGAGAAGGTGATGAAGGCGTCGAGGTCGAGGTCCCTGGTCGCCTCGTGGAGGTGCCAGGCCGCGTCGGTCTTCGGGCGGAGGACGGTGGCGAGCCGCTCCGGCGTCAGGGATTCCACCACGCCGTCGTCGAGGACGCCGGCGGTGTGCACGACGGCCGTGATGCGGTGCCGTGCCACCAGGTCGTCCACGGCCGTCCGGTCCGTGACGTCGCAGGCCTCGACCGTGATCCGGGCGCCCTGGTCGGTCAGTTCGCGGGCCAGTTCTTCGGCGCCCTCGGCGGCGGGGCCGCTGCGACTGACGAGGAGGAGGTCGCGTACGCCGTGCGCGGTGACCAGGTGGCGGGCGACGGCGCGGCCGAGGCCGCCCGTGCCGCCGGTGACGAGGACGGTGCCGTCGGCCTTCCAGGGGGAGGCCGTGGTCTCCTGGGGTGTGGCCCGGGCCAGTCGCGCGGTGAGGATCTCGCCGTCGCGGAGGAGGAGTTGCGGCTCGTCGGTGGTCAGGGCAAGGGCTTGCGGGAGCGCGGTGCGGCAGGCCGTCTCGTCGCCCTCCAGGTCCAGCAGGCCGAAGCGCTCCGGGTGCTCGGAGCGGGCCGAGCGCACCAGGCCCCACGCGGCCGCCGCGGCGAGGTCGTTGCCGGACGTGGCGCCCCGGGTGAGGAACACCAGCCGCGCCCCGGCGAACCGCTCGTCCGCCAGCCACTGCTGTACGAGTTCCAGGACCCGGGCCGTCACCGTGTGGACGGATTCCACGACGGCGTCCGGGTAGCCGTCGCCCGCCACGGGCACGAGGACCGTGCCGGACACGTCGCCGGCCTCGGCCAGCGCCGTCAGGTCCGTACGGTGGACGTAGCGCTCGGTGTCGGCGGCGGCGAACGCCTCCGCGCCCGTGCCCACGACCGCGATCCGGTCCGGTGCGGCGCCCGTCCGTGTCGCGCGCTGGGGTGCGGGTGTCCATCGCAGCTGGAACAGGGAGTCCCGTCCTACGGCTGCCGTGGCGCCCGCGCCCGTGAGCCGGTCGGCGCGGTCGGTCGAGACCGCCCGCAGGACGAGCGTGTCGACCGAGGCGACGGGGCCGCCCTCGGCGTCGGCGACGGTCACGGACACCGAGTCGTCGCCCGTGCGGACGACCCGGACGCGGATCGCGGAAGCGCCGGACGCGTGGAGGGTGACGCCTTCCCAGGAGAAGGGCAGGACGCCCCGCTCCATGCCGTTGAAGGCGGTGACGTGGAGGGCCGCGTCCAGCAGTGCGGGGTGGATGCCGTAGGCCGCGGCGTCGCCCTCGCCGGTCGCGGGCAGGGACACCTCGGCGTACATCTCGTCGCCGCGCCGCCAGGCGCTGCGCAGGCCCTGGAAGAGCGGGCCGTAGTCGAAGCCGCCGACGGCCATCCGGTCGTAGAGGCCGGTCAGTTCGACGGGCTCGGCGCCGGTGGGCGGCCAGGTGGTGACGTCGAGGGCGGCGGCCTGCCGCTCCTCCTCGCCCGTGCCGCCGAGCACGCCGGTGGCGTGGCGGGTCCAGGGGCGTTCGCCGTCGCCTTCGGGGCGTGAGCGGGCGGTGAGGGTGCGGCGGCCGGAGTCGTCGGCGGGGCCGATGTGCAGTTGCAGCTGGACGCCGCCGCCGTCCTCGGGGAGGACGAGGGGTGCGGCGAGGGTGAGGTCCTCGATGCGGTCGCAGCCGACCTCGTCGGCGGCTCGGATGGCGAGTTCGACGAAGGCGGTGCCGGGCAGGAGGACGGAGCCCAGGACCATGTGGTCGGCGAGCCAGGGGTGGGTGCGTACCGACAGGCGTGTGGTGAGCAGCAGGCCGTCGCCGCCGTCGGGGAGTTCGACGGAGGCGGCGGCGCTCAGCAGCGGGTGGTCGGTCGCTTCGAGGCCGGCGGTGCCGACGTCGCCGGTGGCGGGGGCGGGCTCGGGCCAGTAGCGGCGGTGCTGGAATGCGTACGTGGGGAGGTCGACCCGGCGTGCCCCGGTCCCGGCGAAGAGGGCGGTCCAGTCGACGTCCGTGCCCTGGGTGGAGAGGTGGGCGAGGGCGGTGAGGAGGGCCGGTTCCTCCGGGCGGTCCTTGCGGAGGGCGGGGACGGCGAGCGTCTCGTCGGGGAGGGTTTCCCGGGCCATGGCGGAGAGGGTGCCGTCGGGGCCGAGTTCCAGGAGGCGGGTGACGCCTTCCGCGTGGAGGGTGCGGATGCCGTCGGCGAAGCGGACGGCCTCGCGGACGTGGCGGACCCAGTAGTCCGGGGAGCGCAGTTGGTCGTCGGTGGCGAGGCCGCCGGTGACGTTGGAGACGACGGTCAGGTCCGGGCGGGCGAAGGTCAGGCCGGCGACGGTGGTGCGGAAGTCGTCCAGCATGGGTTCCATCAGCGGGGAGTGGAACGCGTGGGAGACCCGCAGTCGGCTGGTCTTGCGGCCTTCGGTGGCGAAGTGGGTGCGTATGCGTTCGACGGCGTCCTCGCCGCCGGATATCACGACGGAGGACGGGCCGTTGACGGCGGCGATCGACACGTCGTCCGTCAGCAGCGGCAGGATTTCGTCCTCGGTGGCGCGGAGGGCGGCCATGGCCCCGCCCCGCGGCAGGGCCTGCATCAGGCGGCCCCGGGCGGCGACGAGGGCGCACGCGTCGGCGAGCGGGAGGACGCCCGCGACGTGGGCGGCGGTGATCTCGCCGAGCGAGTGCCCGGCGACGTACTCGGGACGGACGCCCCAGGACTCCACGAGCCGGAACAACGCCACCTCTACCGCGAACAGCCCGGCCTGGGCGTACACGGTCTGGTCGAGGAGGTCCTGGTCCTCGCCCCAGACGATGTCGCGGAGGGAGCGGCCCAGGTGCTCGTCCAGTGCGGCGCACGCGGCGTCGAACGCTTCGGCGAACGCCGGGAAGCGGCCGTGCAGTTCGCGGCCCATGCCCAGGCGCTGGGAGCCCTGCCCCGAGAAGAGGAAGGCCGTCCGGCCCGGGGTGGTCGCGCCTTGGACGAGGCCTGCGTCGGGCTCGCCGGAGGCGAGTGCCGTCAGGGCGCGGGTGAGGGTTTCGGGGCCGTCGCCTAGGACGACCGCGCGGTGCGGGAGGCCGGCCCGGGTCGCGACCAGGGAGTGGCCGGTGTCCAGGGGGTTCCCGCCGGTGTGGTCCAGCAGGCGGGCGGCCTGGGCGCGCAGGGCCTCCTCCGTCTTGCCGGTCAGCACCCAGGGCACCACTCCCGGCGTCACGGCCGGTGCCGTGGCCCGCTCGGGTTCCGGCTCGGGTTCGGCCTGCTCCAGGATCACGTGGGCGTTGGTGCCGCTGATGCCGAAGGCGGAGACGGCGGCGCGGCGCGGGCGGCCGGTGGCGGGCCAGTCGAGGCGCTCGGTGAGCAGTTCGACGGCGCCCGCCGACCAGTCCACGTGCGAGGTGGGCTCGTCGACGTGGAGGGTGCGCGGCAGGACGCCCTGCCGGATGGCCATGATCATCTTGATGACGCCGGCGACGCCGGCCGCCGCCTGGGCGTGGCCGATGTTGGACTTGATGCCGCCGAGGCGCAGCGGCTGCCCGGCGGGCCGGTCCTGGCCGTAGGTGGCGAGGAGGGCCTGGGCCTCGATCGGGTCGCCGAGGGTGGTGCCGGTGCCATGGGCCTCGACGGCGTCGACCTGGTCGGGGGTGAGCTGGGCGTTGGTGAGGGCGGCGCGGATGACGCGCTGCTGGGAGGGGCCGTTGGGGGCGGTGAGGCGGCTGCTGGCGCCGTCCTGGTTGACGGCGGTGCCGCGGACGACGGCGAGGACGCGGTGGCCGTTGCGACGGGCGTCGGAGAGGCGTTCGACGAGGAGGACGCCGACGCCCTCCGCCCAGCCGGTGCCGTCGGCGGCGTCGGCGAAGGGCTTGCAGCGGCCGTCGGGGGCGAGTCCGCGCTGGCGGGAGAACTCGGTGAAGAGGCTGGTGGTGGGCATCACGGCGACGCCGCCCGCCAGGGCGAGGGAGCATTCGCCGGAGCGCAGGGCGCGGACGGCGAGGTGGAGGGCGACGAGGGAGGAGGAGCAGGCCGTGTCCACGGTGACGGCCGGGCCTTCGAGGCCGAGGGTGTAGGCGATGCGGCCGGACAGGACGCTGGTGGCGCCGCCGGTGAGCAGGTGGCCCTCGGTCTCGTCGGTGCGGGAGGCGAGCGAGCCGTAGTTGGTGTCGGCGCCGCCGACGAAGACGCCGGTGTCGCTGCCGCGCAGGGAGGCGGGGTTGATGCGGGCGCGTTCGACGGCTTCCCAGGCCGATTCGAGGAGCAGTCGCTGCTGGGGGTCCATGGCCAGCGCCTCGCGGGGGGCGATGCCGAAGAGTTCCGCGTCGAAGTCGGCCGCTCCGGTGAGGAAGCCGCCCTGGCGGACGTAGCTCTTCCCCGGTTTGCCGGGCTCGGGGTCGTAGAGGGCGTCGAAGTCCCAGCCGCGGTCGGTGGGGATGTCGCCGACCGCGTCGACGCCGCTGTCGACGAGCCGCCACAGGTCCTCGGGGGAGGCGACGCCGCCGGGGAAGCGGCAGGCCATGCCGACGACGGCGATGGGCTCGCTGTCCTTGGCCTCGACGGTCTCCAGCCGCTGCTTGGCTCGCCGCAGGTCGGCGGTGACGCGCTTGAGATAGTCCCGGAGCTTGTCTTCGGTGCTGCTGGTCATGGTTCTTGCTTCCTCCCAGTCCGGAAAATGGTGTTTTTCGACTGACTGGGCTTGTCAGGCGAGGCCGAGTTCTTTGTCGATGAGGTCGAACATCTCGTCGTCGGTCTCGGCGGCTTCGAGGTCGGAGGCGGCGGCGTCGGCGGACGAGGTGTCCTCGGCCGTCGTGCCGTCGTCGGCGGCGTCGAGCTTCCACTGGAGTGACTTCAGGCGCTGGAGGAGCCTGGTGCGGGCCTCGCCGTCCAGTTCGCTCGCGGCCACGGCGGCTTCCAGGAGGCCGAGTTCGGCGAAGACGGCCGTGGCCTCCCCCGCGTCGTCGGCTCCGGTGGCGAGGTCGAGCCGTTCGCGGAGGTGGCGGACGAGGCCGAGCGGGGTCGGGTGGTCGAAGATCGCCGTGGTGGGCAGGCGCAGCCCGGTCTCGGCGTTGAGCCGGTTGCGCAGTTCGACGGCGGTGAGCGAGGTCATCCCCAGGTCGAGGAAGCCGCGTTCGGCGTCGACGGCGTCGGCGGAGCCGTGGCCGAGGACGGTGGCGACGTGCCCGGCGACGAGCCGCAGCAGCAGTGCTTCCTGCTTGGGCGCGCTGAGCCCGGCCAGCCGTTCGGCGATCCCCGCCTCGCGGGCGCCGTCCCCGCCGCCGGTCGCGGCGCGCCGGACGGGCGTACGGACGAGGGTGCGCAGCAGCGGGGGGACGCCGGCGGGGGCGGAGGCGGCGAGGGCGCGCGGGTCGAGCCGGACGGGCACGAGGAGGGCGCTGTCGACGCCGGAGGCGGCGTCGAGCAGGGCCAGTCCCTGGCCGGTCGGCATCGGCAGCATGCCGGAGCGGGCGAAGCGGTCGAGGTCCACGTCGTCCAGAGTGGCCGTCATTCCACTCGATTCTTCCCAGTATCCCCACGCGAGGGACACGGCGGGCAGGTCCTGGGCGCGGCGGTGGTGGGCGAGGGCGTCGAGGAAGGCGTTGGCGGCGGCGTAGTTGGCCTGGGCCATGCCGCCGGCGACGCCGGCGAAGGAGGAGAAGAGGACGAAGGCGGAGAGCCCGGCCTCGCGGGTGAGCTCGTGGAGGTGCCACGCGGCGTCGGCCTTGGGCCGCAGCACGCGCTCGGCCTGTTCGGCGGTCAGGTTCTCCAGCAGTCCGTCGTCGAGGACGCCCGCGGCGTGGACGACGGCGGTGAGCGGGTGCGCGGCCGGGATGGCGGCGAGCACGCGGGCGAGGTCGGTGCGGTCGGCGGCGTCGCAGGCGACGACGGTGGCCTGCGCGCCCAGGGCGGCCAGTTCCTCGCGCAGTTCCCGGGCGCCCGGGGCGTCGGGGCCCCGGCGGCCGGTGAGGAGGAGGTGGCGGACGCCGTGCCGGGCGGCGAGGTGCCGGGCGATGCGGCCGCCGAGCGTTCCCGTGCCACCGGTGATCAGCACGGTGCCTTCACCGGTGGGGTTCCACTCCCAGACGGGGGTGTCCGCGAGGCCGGCCGGGTCCGTGCGGACCAGGCGCGGGACGGTCACCGTGCCGCCGCGGACGGCCAGCTGGGTCTCCCCCGCCGCTTCGGCCGCGGCGAGGGCCGGGGCCAGGGCGGCGGTGGAGCGGTCGTCGCCGTCGAGGTCGGCGAGGACGAAGCGCCCGGGGTGCTCGGTCTGTGCGGAGCGGACCAGGCCCCACAGGGCGGCCCCGGCCGGGGCGGGCACCGCGTCCTCGGGCCCGGTGGCGATGGCGCCTTCGGTGACGAGGACGAGCCGGGAGCCGGCGAACCGCTCGTCGCCGAGCCAGGACCGGACGAGGGCGAGGCCGTCCCGGACCACCCGGTGGGCGGTTCCGGGCACGTCCTCGGATCCCTCGGGGGCGAGGCGCAGCAGCACCGTCCGGGGTGTCTGCTCCCCGGCGTCGAGGGCCGCGCCGAGGGCGGTGAGGTCGGGGTACGCGCGGACGGGCGCCCCGGACCGTTCCAGCGCCGCCACCGGGGCCGTGTCGCCGAGGACGGCGAAGTCCGCGGCCTCCGACGGGCCTTCCAGGGCGAGCGGCATCCAGCTCACCCGGTGGAGCGCGTCGTGGCGTGCCGTGCCCGTGGTGGTGAGCCGGTCGGCGGTGAGCTCCCGCGTCGTCACGGCGTCGACGACGGCCACGGGCGTGCCCGTGGTGTCCCACGCGGTCAGCGAGACGGTGTCGTCGTCGCCCGCCGGGGCGAGCCGCACCCGGAGGCGGTCGGCGCCGGTGGCGAGGACGGTGGCGCCCCGCCAGGCGGACGGCGGCGCGGGCGTGCCCTCGGGGTCGCGCAGGGTCAGGAGGGCCTGGAGCAGGGCCGGGTGGAGACGGAAGCCGGAGGCGCCCGCCCGGTCGTCGTCGGCCAGGGCGACCTCGGCGTACAGCTCACCGTCGCCCTGCCACAGCGCGCGGACCGTGCGGAACGCCGGTCCGTGGTCGTGGCCGTGGGCGGCGAGGGTGTCGAGGAGGGCGTCCGGCTCGACCGGGCGCGTGGCCGCGGGCGGCCAGGCGGCGGGCATCGGGGCGGCGGGGGCGGCCGGTGCGGTGGTCAGGGTGCCGGTGGCGTTCCGCGTCCACGGTGCGTCCGTGCCGCCCGGACGGGTGTGCACGGTGACCGGGCGCGGCCCGTCGCCGTCCGCCGCGCCGACGGCCACCTGGACGTCGACGGCTCCCCGCTCCGGGAGGGCGACCGGCAGGTGTTCGGTGAGCTCGTGGACCGTGCCGCAGCCGGCCTCGTCGCCCGCGCGCACGGCCCATTCGAGCAGGAGCGTGCCGGGGACGACGGCGGAGCCGTGGACCGTGTGTCCGGCCAGCCAGGGGTGGGAGGCGAGGCCGACGGTGCCGGTGAGGACGGCGCCGTCGGCGGCGAGGGCCACGGCCGTGCCCAGGCCCGCCGGGTCGACGTGACCGGACGGCTCCAGCCAGAAGCGCTCGCGCTGGAAGGCGTACGTGGGCAGCTCGACGGGGCGGCCGCCCGCGACGGCGCCGGTCCAGTCGACGGGCAGGCCGTGGACGTGCGCCTCGGCCAGGGAGGTCAGCATGCGCTCGGCCCCGCCGTCGTCGCGGCGCAGCGAGCCGATGGAGACGGCGTCGGCCTCGGCGTCGGCGACGGTGTCCTCGATGCCCACGGTCAGCACGGGGTGCGGGCTGCACTCGACGAACACGTCGTGGCCCTGGGCGAGGAGGGCCCGCAGCGCGTCCTCCAGCCGTACGGTGCGGCGCAGGTTCCGGTACCAGTAGGCGGCGTCCAGGTGCTCGTCGTCGCCGAGCCAGTCGCCGGTGACGGTCGAGAAGAACGGCACGTCGGCCGGGACGGGCGTAAGGCCGTCGAGGTCGGCGAGGAGGGTGTCGTGGATCCGTTCGACCTGGGCGGAGTGGGAGGCGTAGTCGACGGGGATCCGCTTGGCGCGGACGCCGTCGGCCGCGCATTCGGCGAGGAGTTCGTCGAGGGCCGTGTCGTCGCCGGAGACGACGACGGTGGAGGGGCCGTTGACGGCGGCGACGGACAGCTTGTCGCCCCAGCGGGCGAGGCGGTCGGTGACGTCGGCGTGCGAGGTGGTCACGGACACCATGCCGCCGTGGCCGGAGAGCTCCCCGGCGATGGCCTGGCTGCGCAGGGCGACGACCTTGGCCCCGTCCTCCAGGGACAGCGCCCCGGCGACGCAGGCCGCGGCGATCTCGCCCTGGGAGTGGCCGAGGACGGCGGCGGGGCGGACGCCGTGGGCGCGCCACACCTCCGCGAGGGAGACCATGACCGCCCACAGCGCGGGCTGGGCCACGTCCACGCGGTCGAGCCCCGGCGCGTCCGCGTCGCCGCGCAGGACCGCGGTCAGGGACCAGTCGACGTACGGGGCGAGGGCGCGCTCGCACGCGGCCATGCGGTCCGCGAAGACGGTGGAGGTGGCGAGCAGTTCGGTGCCCATGCCGGCCCACTGGGAGCCCTGGCCGGGGAAGACGAAGACGGCCTTGCGCTCGCGGGAGCCGGTGAAGCCGCCGTGGACGGTGGCGGTGGCGGGCTCGCCCTCGGCGAGGGCGCGCAGCCGCTCGGTGAGCGCCTCGCGGCCGGCGCCGACGACCACGGCCCGGTGTTCGAGCGTGGAGCGCCGGGTGGCGAGGGAGAACGCGAGGTCGGCCGGGGTCGCGTCGGGGTGCCGCTCCAGGTGGGCGAGCAGGGCGCGGGCCTGGCCGCGCAGTCCGCGCTCGCTGCGGGCCGACAGCAGCCAGGGCACGGTGGCGGCGGGCGTCTCGGCCTCGGTGGGCATCTCCGTGTCGGCGGGGGCCTGTTCGAGGATGACGTGGACATTGGTGCCGCTGATGCCGAAGGAGGACACGCCGGCCCGGCGGGGGCGGTCGTTCTCGGGCCAGTCGACGGCCCGGTCCAGCAGGCTCACCGCGCCCGCGCTCCAGTCCACGTGCGGGGAGGGCTCGTCGATGTGGAGGCTCAGCGGCAGCATGCCGTTGCGGATCGCGAGGACCATCTTCATCACGCCCGCGACACCGGCGGCGGCCTGCGTGTGCCCGATGTTGGACTTCACCGAGCCCAGCCACAGCGGCCGGTCCGCGGCACGGTCCTGACCGTACGTGGCCAGCAGCGCCTGCGCCTCGATCGGGTCGCCCAGGGTGGTGCCCGTACCGTGCGCCTCCACCGCGTCGACGTCGGCGGCCTTCAGACCCGCGTTGGCCAGTGCCTGACGGATGACGCGCTGCTGGGACGGGCCGTTGGGCGCGCTCAGGCCGTTGGACGCGCCGTCCTGGTTGACCGCGCTGCCACGGATGACAGCCAGCACCGGGTGACCGTTGCGCCGCGCGTCCGACAGCCGCTCCACCAGCAGCAGGCCGACGCCCTCGGAGAAGCCGGTGCCGTCGGCGCTCGCCGCGAAGGGCTTGCAGCGGCCGTCGCCGGCGAGGCCGCGCTGGCGGGCGAAGTCGGTGAACAGGCGCGGCGAGGACATGACGGTCACACCGCCGGCCAGGGCGAGCGTGCACTCGCCCTGGCGCAGCGACTGCGCGGCCATGTGCAGGGCGACCAGCGACGACGAGCACGCCGTGTCCACGGTCACCGCCGGGCCCTCCAGGCCCAGGGCGTAGGCGACGCGGCCGGAGACGACGCTCATGGCGTTGCCGTTGTTCACGTACCCGGCGAGTTCCTCGGGGATCTCGGGAACGCGGGCGACGTAGTCGCTGGAGGCCAGTCCGGCGAAGACGCCGGTGCGGCTGCCGCGTACGGACCTGGGGTCGATGCCCGCGCGTTCGAAGGTCTCCCACGCGGTCTCCAGCAGGAGCCGCTGCTGCGGGTCCATGGCCAGCGCCTCGCGCGGCGAGATGCCGAAGAATCCCGCGTCGAACTCGGCCGCGTCGTAGAGGAAGCCGCCTTCGCGGGTGCGGGAGGAGCCGGTCCCCTCGGGCACGGGGGCGTAGACCGCCTCGGGGTCCCAGCCGCGGTCCTCGGGGAAGCCGGCGATGGCGTCGGTGCCGGAGGCCAGCAGCTCCCACAGGTCCTGGGGCGAGCGGACGCCGCCGGGCAGCCGGCAGGCCATGCCCACGACGGCGATCGGCTCGTCGGCGGCGGAGGCGACGGACGCGACGCTCGTGTCGTCGGCGGTGGGGCCGTCGGGGAGGCCGTCGGACAGCTCGCCGTCGAGGTAGGCGGCGAGAGCGGCGGGGGCCGGGTAGTCGAAGGCGAGGGTGGCCGGGAGGCGCAGCCCGGTGGCGGTGCCGAGCCGGTTGCGGAGCTCGACGGAGGTGAGCGAGTTGAAGCCCAGGTCGCGGAAGGCCCGTTCGGCGTGGACGAGGCTCGTGTCCGTGTGGCCCAGGACGGCCGCGACGCAGCCGCTGACCAGTTCCAGCAGGTGGGCGCGGCGGCCGGTGGCGGGCAGGCCCGCGAGCCGCTGCCGGAGCGCGTCGGTGCCCGAGGCGGGGCGTTCGGCGCCGGCCGCGCGGCGTGCGGTGCTGCCCCGGTACAGGCCGCGCAGCAGGGCGGGGAGTTCGGCGGGGCGGCGGTTGCGCAGGGCGGCGCCGTCCATGCGGACGGGGACGAGCAGGGGCCTGCGGGCGGCGAGCGCGGCGTCGAAGAGGGCGAGGCCGTCGGCCGTGGAGAGGGTCAGCGCGCCGGACTGCCGGGCCCGGGCGCGGTCGCCGTCGTCGAGGTGGGCGGTCATCTCGCTGGCCTGTGCCCACAGTCCCCAGGCGAGGGAGGTGGCGGGCAGGCCCTGGACGCGGCGGTGCTGGGCGAGGGCGTCGAGGTAGGCGTTGGCGGCGGCGTAGTTGCCCTGGCCGGCGGAGCCGAAGACGCCGGCGGCCGAGGAGAACAGTACGAAGGCGGCGGGCTCGTGGGGCGCGGTGAGCTCGTGGAGGTGGCGGGCGGCGTCGGCCTTGGCGCGCAGGACGCCGGTGAGCCGGTCGGGGGTCAGGGAGGTGATCACGCCGTCGTCGAGGACGCCGGCGGCGTGCACGACGGCGGTCAGCGGCTGTCCGTCGGGGATGCCGGCCAGCAGCGCGGCGAGCGCGTCGCGGTCGGCGGTGTCGCAGGCGGCGACGGTGACGTGGGCGCCCAGGGACCGCAGTTCGTCGCACAGTTCGGGGGCGCCGGGGGCGGTCGTGCCGCGCCGGCTGGTGAGGAGCAGGTTCCGGGTGCCGTGGTGGGTGACGAGGTGGCGGGCCAGCAGGCCGCCGAGTTCGCCGGTGCCGCCGGTGATCAGCACGGTGCCGTCGGGGTCCCAGGGGCGGGGCACGGTGAGGACGACCTTGCCGACGTGGCGGGCCTCGGACACGAAGCGGAAGGCCTCGCGGGCGTGCTGGACGTCCCAGGTGGTGACGGGCAGCGGCCGCAGCGTCCCGTCCTCGAACAGGGCGACGAGTTCGGCGAGCATCTCGTGGATGCGCTCGGGCCCGGCCTCGATCAGGTCGAACGCCCGGTAGGCGACGCCCTCGTGGTCCCGGGCGACCTCGTCGGCGTCACGGATGTCGGTCTTGCCCATCTCGATCAGCCGCCCGCCGGGGGGCAGCAGGCGCAGCGAGGCGTCGACGAAGTCCCCGGCGAGGGAGTTGAGGACGACGTCCACGCCCCGGCCGCCGGTGGTCCCCCGGAAGCGGTCCTCGAAGTCGAGGGTGCGGGAGGAGGCCAGCCTGTCGGCGGGCCAGCCCTCGGCGCGCAGCAGTTCCTGCTTGTACGTGCTGGCGGTGCCGAGGACGTCGGCGCCCCAGTGGCGGGCCAGTTGCGCGGCGGCCATGCCGACGCCGCCGGCGGCGGCGTGGATGAGGACGGTCTCCCCGGCGGTGAGGCCGGCGAGGTCGCGCAGGGCGTAGTAGGCGGTGAGGAACACGACGGGGACGGCGGCCGCCTGCTCGAAGGACATGCCGCGCGGTACGGGCGCGAGGACGCGGTGGTCGGCCACGGCCAGCGGGCCGAAGCCGCCGGGCACCATGCCCATGACGCGGTCTCCGACGGCGATCCCGTCGACGCCGGGCCCGGTCTCGACGACGACGCCGGCCGCCTCGGAGCCGAGGTACTTGGCGCCGCCGGGGTACATGCCGAGGGAGTTGAGGACGTCGCGGAAGTTCAGGCCGGCGGCGCGGACGGCGATGCGGACCTGGCCGGGCTCCAGGGGGCCGGCGGCGTCCGGGCAGGGCGTCAGCGCGAGGTTGTCGACGGTGCCCTTCTCCGGGATGTCCAGCCGCCACGGGCCCTCGCCGTCGGGGACGGGCAGGGGCGCGTGGGCGTGGGTGCGTACGAGGCGGGGCGCGTACGCGGTGCCCTGGCGGAGCGCCAGCTGGGGTTCGTCGGCGTCCACGAGGGCGGGCAGCGGCAGCCAGGAGGCGGCGTGCGCGTCGACGTCGGCGAGGACGATCCGGCCGGGGTGCTCCGACTGCGCCGAGCGCAGCAGGCCGCGTACGGCGGCGGCCGGCAGGTCCCGGACGTCCTCGCCGGTGTGGGTGGCGACGGCGTTCCGGGTGAGGACGACGAGGCGGGTGCCGGCGAACCTCTCGTCGGCGAGCCACGTCTGGACCAGGGTCAGGGCGCGTTCGAGCGCGGCGGCCGGCGCGTCGTCCGGACGGCCGTCAGTGGCGAGGGCCGCGATCACGTCGGGCACGGGCCCGGCGGACGCGGCCAGGGCCGCGAGACCGTCCCACGCGGTCACGGCCACGCCGGCGGCGGCGAGGGCGGTGGCGACCGCGTTGTCGGGGTCGGGCCCGATCAGGGCCCAGGCGGCGGGCCGGCCCTCGGCGTGGCTGGTGCCGGGGCGGTCGGTGCCGACGTGGCCGGCGTCGACGGGGCCGGCGTCAGCACGACCCGCGTCAGCGGTCCGCGAGCCCGTCAGCGGAGTCCACTCCACGTGGAACAGCGCCTCGCGGGCGGCGTGGGCGGCCGGGTCGAGGAGCGCGGCCGGTACGGGGCGTACGGTCAGCCGCTCGACGGTGGCGACCGGGCGGCCGGTGCCGTCGGCCATGGTCACGGTGACGGCGTCCGGCCCGGCGGGCGCGATCCGTACGCGCAGCAGGGTGGCGCCGGTGGCGTGGAGGGTGACGCCGGTCCAGGAGAACGGCATGCCGGGGCGGCCGTCCTCGACGGTGAGCGGGCCGAGCCCGGCCGGGTGGAGGGCGGCGTCCAGCAGGGCGGGGTGGAGGCCGAAGCGGGCCGCGTCGGTGCGGGCGCGTTCGGGGAGCTCCACCTCGGCGTACACGTCCGTGCCGTGCCGCCAGGCGGCTCGTACGCCCTGGAAGACCGGGCCGTAGCCGTAGCCCCGCTCGGCGAGCGTGGTGTAGAAGCCGTCCACGGCGAGTGCCTCGGCGCCCTGCGGGGGCCACGAGGTGAGCTCCTGCGGCGCCGCCGGGGCGGCGGGGGCGAGGGTGCCGGTGGCGTGTTCGGTCCAGGTGCCCTCGGCGGTGTCGGCGCCGGGGTCGAGGGTGCGGGCGTGGAGGGTCACGGGGCGGTGCCCGGACTCCTCGGCGGCGCCGATGGCTATCTGCACGCGGACCTCGCCGCGTTCGGGCAGGACGACGGGGGCGTGGAGGGTCAGTTCGTCGACGTGGCCGCAGCCGAGCTCGTCACCGGCGCGGATCACGGCCTCGACGAGGGCGGCGCCGGGTACGACGACGGTGCCCGACACGGCGTGGTCGGTGAGCCAGGGGTGGGTGCGCGCGGACCAGCGCGCGGTGACCACCATCCCGTCGCCGCCCGCGAGTTCCACGGCCGCGCCGAGCATCGGGTGCTCGGGCGACTCCAGCCCGGCGGTGGCGACGTTGCCGGCGCCTTCGACGACGCGCGGCCAGTACCGCTGCCGCTGGAACGCGTACGTGGGCGGCTCGGCCCGCGTGATGGCCGCACCGGTGAACAGCGTGGACCAGTCGACGGGGGCGCCGTGCGTCCAGGCGTCGGCGAGCGCGGTCCGGAAGCGGGCGGGCCCGCCGTCCTCGCGGCGCAGGGTGCCCGTCGCGGCGGCCGTCACACCGGTGTCGGCGGCGGTCTCCTGCACTCCGGCGATGACCACCGGGTGCGGGCTGACCTCGATGAAGGACCGGTGCCCGGCGCTCAGCAGCGCCCGCGTGGCCGCCTCGAACTCCACGGTCCGCCGCAGGTTGCGGTACCAGTAGGCGGCGTCGAGCGTGGTGGTGTCGACGGGCTCGCCGGTGACCGTCGAGTAGAAGGGGATCTCGGCGGGGCGCGGGGCGACGGGGGCCAGGAGGGTCAGCAGTTCGTCGTGGATCCGCTCGACCTGGGCGGAGTGGGAGGCGTAGTCGACGGGGACGCGCCGGGCGCGGACGCCGTCGCGCTCGCAGTCGGCGAGGAGTTCGTCGAGGGCGTCGGGGGCGCCGGAGACGACCACGGAGGCCGGGCCGTTGACGGCGGCGACGGACACCCGCTCGCCCCAGGCGCGGATGCGCTCCCGCACGGCGTCGGCGGGCTGGGCGACGGACACCATGCCGCCGTCGCCGGACAGGGCGCGGGCGATGGCCTGGCTGCGCAGGGCGACGACGCGGGCCGCGTCGTCCAGGGTGAGGGCGCCGGCCACGCAGGCGGCGGCGATCTCGCCCTGCGAGTGGCCGAGGACGGCGGCGGGCTCGACGCCGTGCGCGCGCCACAGCGCGGCCAGCGACACCATCACGGCGAACAGCGCGGGCTGGACGACGTCCACCCGGTCGAGGGACGGCGCGTCGGGGGCGCCGCGCAGGACGTCCGGCAGCGACCAGTCGACGTACGAAGACAGCGCGGCGCCGCACTCGGCGAGGCGTTCGGCGAAGGCCGGGGAGGTGTCGAGGAGTTCGAGGGCCATGCCGGCCCACTGGGAGCCCTGGCCGGGGAAGACGAACACCGGTCCCCGGTCGCCCTCGGCGGTGCCGTCGAGGACGTGCGGCGAGGGCAGAGCGGCGGCCAGCGCGTCGAGCGCGGCGAGGAGTTCGCCCGTGTCGGCGCCGCCGGTGACGACGGCGGCCCGGTGCTCCAGGGCGGCGCGGCCGGTCGCCAGCGCGTGCGCGATGCCGGCGGCGTCGGGCGCCTCGGCGGCACGGACGTACTCGGCCAGCAGACGGGCCTGGTCGTGGAGGGCGTCGGCGGTCCGGGCGGAGAGCAGCCACGGCACGGTGGCGTCGGGGACCCCGGAGCCGGAGACGGGCTCCTCGGCGGGGGCCTGTTCGAGAATGATGTGGGCGTTGGTGCCGCTGATGCCGAAGGAGGACACGCCGGCCCGGCGCGGCCGGTCGCCGCCGGGCCACTCGGTGGGTTCGGCGAGCAGGGCGACGGCACCGTCGGTCCACTCGACGTGCGGGGTGGGCTCGTCGATGTGGAGGCTCTTCGGCAGGAGGCCGTGGCGCATGGCCAGGACCATCTTCATCACGCCCGCGACACCGGCGGCGGCCTGCGTGTGCCCGATGTTGGACTTCACCGAGCCCAGCCACAGCGGCCGGTCCGCGGCACGGTCCTGGCCGTAGGTGGCGAGGAGTGCCTGGGCCTCGATCGGGTCACCCAGGGTGGTGCCCGTACCGTGGGCCTCCACGGCGTCGACGTCGGTCGCGTCCAGGCCCGCATTGGCCAGCGCCTGACGGATCACCCGCTGCTGCGACGGACCGTTCGGAGCGCTCAGACCGTTCGAAGCGCCGTCCTGGTTGACCGCCGAGCCCCGCACGACCGCCAGCACCGGGTGGCCGTTGCGCCGCGCGTCCGACAGCCGCTCCACCAGCAGCAGGCCGACGCCCTCGCTCCAGCCCGTGCCGTCGGCGGCGGCCGCGAAGGGCTTGCACCGGCCGTCGGCGGCCAGGCCGCGCTGCCGGGAGAACTCCACGAAGGAGTACGGGGTGGACATGACCGTCACACCGCCCGCGACGGCGAGCGTGCACTCGCCCTGGCGCAGCGACTGCGCGGCCATGTGCAGGGCGACCAGCGACGACGAGCACGCCGTGTCCACGGTGACGGCCGGGCCCTCGAAGCCGAAGGTGTAGGAGACGCGGCCGGAGACCACGCTCATGGCGTTGCCGGTCAGCAGGTGGCCGGCGACCTCGTCGCGGGTGCCGTCGAGGATGGTCTGGTAGTCGTTCGAGTTGGTGCCGGCGAACACGCCGGTGCGGCTGCCGCGCAGGGACGTCGGGTCGATGCCGGCCCGTTCCAGGACCTCCCAGGTGGTCTCCAGCAGGAGCCGCTGCTGCGGGTCCATGGCCAGCGCCTCGCGCGGCGAGATGCCGAAGAACCCGGCGTCGAACCCGGCCGCGTCCGTCAGGAAGCCGCCCTCGCGGACGTAGCTGGTGCCCGGGTGGTCGGGGTCGGGGTGGTGGAGGCCCTCGGTGTCCCAGTCGCGGTCCTCGGGGAAGGGGGTGATGCCGTCGGCGCCCTCGGCGAGGAGCCGCCAGAAGTCCTCCGGGGAGTTGGCGCCGCCGGGGAAGCGGCAGGCCATGCCGACGATCGCCACGGGCTCGTCCGGGTCGGCGGCCACGGCGGCCCGTCCGAGGGAGGTGTCCGTCGCGCCCAGCACCTCGGTGCGCAGGAGCGCGGCCACGGCGGCGGCCGTGGGGTGGTCGAAGAGCAGGGTGGCGGGCAGCCGCACCCCCGTCGCGGCGGAGAGCCGGTTGCGCAGTTCGACGGCCGTCAGGGAGTCGAAGCCCAGGTCGCGGAAGGCGCGTCCCGCGTCGATGCCGTCGGGGGACGCGTGGCCGAGGACCTTGGCGATCTCCTCGCGGACCAGGTCGACGAGCACGCGCTCCTGTTCGGCGGCCGGGCGGCCCGCGAGGCGGTCGCGCAGCGGCGAGCCGCCGGGTGCCGCGCCCGGGGCGCGGCCGGCCTCGCCTGCCCGGCGTGCCTCGGGCACGCCGTCGATCAGGGGGCAGGGGCGGGTGGCGGTGAGGGTGGCGGCGTAGGGGGCCCAGTCGATGTCGGCGACGGTGGTCTGCGCCGTGCCCCGGGCGACGGCGCGGCGCAGGGCGGCGAGGGCCGGTGCGGGGGCCATGGGGCGCAGTCCGTCGCGGCTCATGCGTCCGGCGAGGGCGTCGTCGGTGGCCATGCCGTCGCCCGCCCAGGGGCCCCAGGCCACGGAGGTGGCGGGCAGGCCCTGGTGGCGGCGCTGTTCGGCGAGGGCGTCGAGGAAGGCGTTGGCGGCGGCGTAGTTGGCCTGGCCGGCGTTGCCGATGACGCCGGTGATGGAGGAGAACAGCACGAACATCCCCAGGTCCTGGCCCTGGGTCAGTTCGTGGAGGTGGCGGGCGGCGTCGGCCTTGGGGCGCAGGACCGTCGCGAAGCGCTCGGGGGTGAGGGTGGCGAGGACGCCGTCGTCCAGGACGCCGGCGGCGTGGACGACGCCCGTGAGGGGGGTGTCGTCGGGGATGCCGGCGAGGAGGGCCGCGAGCGCGTCGCGGTCGGCGGCGTCGCAGGCGGCGAGGGTGACGCGGGCACCCAGTTCCTCCAGTTCGGCACGGAGGGCGTCGGCGCCGGGGGCGTCCGCGCCGCGCCGGCCGGTGAGCAGCAGGTGTTCGGCCCCGGCCTCGGCGAGGGTGCGGGCCACCCGGGCGCCGAGCGCGCCCGTGCCGCCGGTGATCAGGACCGTGCCGTGGCCGGGCCAGGCGGCGTCCGTGTCGTCGGGGCCGGCCGGGACGCGTTCCAGGCGGCGGGCGAGGGTTCCGGCGGGCCGGATGGCGACCTGGTCCTCGCGGCCGTCGGCGAGCACGCCGAGCAGGGCGGAGACGGCTCGCGCGTCGGCATCCTGCGGGAGGTCGATCAGTCCGCCCCAGGTGCCGGGGTGTTCGAGGGCGGCCACGCGGCCGAGTCCCCAGATCTGTGCCTGGGTGGGGCTCGCCGACGCCTCGGTGGCGTCGGCGGCCACGGCGCCCCGGGTGGCGCACCACAGCGGCGCGGCGGCGTCGGCGGCTTCCAGGGCGTTCAGGAGCGCGGTGGTCGTGGTGAGGGCGAGCGGTACGGACGGGTGCTCCGGGTGGGGGCGTTCGTCGAGGGCGAGCAGGGACAGCACACCGGCCACAGGGCCTTCGGCCAGGGCGGCGGTGAGGGCGTCCCGGTCGGCGGTGTCGTCGCCGGTGAGGGTCAGTTCGTCGGCGCGCAGGCCGCCCGGGCCGGTGAGCGCGTCGGCCCAGCCGTCCGTTTCCGCTCCGGCGGGGACGGCGAGGAGCCAGCGGCCGGCGGGGGTGCGGTCGGTGCCGGTGGTGATCTGGGTCCAGGTGGTGCGGTAGCTCCAGCCGTCGACGGTGGCGCGGGTGGTGCGGCGGCGGCGCCAGGAGGCGAGGGCGGGCAGGATGCCACCGAGGGTGGTGGCGGCCTCGTCGGCGTCGAGCGCGAGGACGTCGGAGAGGGTGCGGGTGTCCTCGCGTTCGACCGCGGCCCAGAAGTCGGCGTCGACGGCGTCGGCCGGGGTGGGTGCCGTGCCGGTCCCGGCGGGGGCGTCGGAGGCGTTCAGCCAGTACCACTGCCGCTGGAAGGCGTAGGTGGGCAGTTCGACGCGGGTGGCGCCGGCGCCGGCGAGGGAGGCGGCCCAGTCCACGCGGACGCCGCGCGCCGAGGCCGTCGCGAGGCCCTCGACGAGGGCGCGGGTCTCGGGGCGGTCACCGCGCAGCAGGGGTACGGCCACGGCCGTGTCGGCGGCGGCCAGGCAGCCCTCGACCAGGGGGGTGAGCACCCCGCCCGGGCCGATCTCGACGAAGGCCGTCGCGCCCGCGGCCTCCAGGGCGCGTACGGCGTCGGCGAAGCGGACGGTCGCGCGGACCTGGCGCACCCAGTACTCGGGGGAGGTCAGCTCGTCGGCGCCGGCGAGCGCGCCGGTGACGGTGGAGACGACGGGGACGCGCGGGGCGTGGTAGGTGAGGCTTTCGGCGACGCGCCGGAAGTCGTCCAGCATGGCGTCCATGCGCGGCGAGTGGAAGGCGTGGCTGACCCGCAGTCGTTTGGTGCGGCGGCCCTCGGTCTCCCAGTGGGCGGCGACGCGGGTGACGGTCTCCTCGTCGCCGGAGACGACGACGGAGCGCGGTCCGTTGACCGCCGCGACGGAGACCCGGTCCTCGAGGCCGGTGAGGGAGGCGCGGATCTCGTCCTCGGTGGCCTCGACGGCCGCCATCGCCCCGCCCTCGGGCAGCGCCTCCATCAGACGGGCGCGGGCGGCCACGAGCCGGGCGGCGTCGGTGAGGGAGAGGACGCCCGCCACGTGGGCGGCGGACAGCTCGCCGATGGAGTGGCCGCCGACGAACTGCGGGGTCACGCCCCAGGATTCGACGAGCCGGTGGAGGGCGACCTCGACGGCGAACAGGGCGGTCTGGGTCCAGCCGGTGCGGTCCAGCAGCGTGGCCTCGGGCGTGCCCTCCCCGGCGAAGACGATCTCGCGCAGCGGGCGGTCCAGCAGCGGGTCGAGTTCGGCGCACACCGCGTCGAAGGCCTCGGCGAACACCGGGTGGGTGCGGTGGAGTTCCCGGCCCATGCCGACGCGCTGCGAGCCCTGCCCGGCGAAGAGGAACGCCGTGGGGGTCTTGGCGGCGGTGCCGGTGACGAGGCCGCTTCCGGTCCGGCCCTCGGCGAGGGCGTCGAGCCCGGCCAGGGCCTCCTCGCGGCCGTCGGCCACGACGAACGCCCGGTGCTCCATCAGGGGCCGGCCGGCCGCGAGGGAGTGGGCCACGTCGGCGGGGTCGAGGCCGGGGTGGGCGCGCAGGTGCCGGGCGAGGCGGACGGCCTGGGCCCGCAGGGCCTCCTCGGAGCGGGCGGACAGGGCCCAGGGCAGCGCGGCGGGCCGTACGACGGGGGCGGGCGGGGTGGTGTCGTCCCCGGCTTCGGCGGGCTCCGGCGCCGGGGCCGCTTCGATGATGACGTGGGCGTTGGTGCCGCTGACGCCGAACGACGAGACGGCGGCCCGGCGCGGCCGGCCGGTCTCCGGCCAGGCCTCCTGGCCGGTCAGCAGCCGGGCGTTGCCGGACGTCCAGTCGACGTGCGGGGTCGGCTCGTCGAGGTGGAGGGTCTTGGGCAGGAGGCCGTGGCGCATGGCCAGGACCATCTTCATCACACCGGCCACACCGGCGGCGGCCTGCGTGTGCCCGATGTTGGACTTGAGGGAGCCGAGGAGGACGGGCCGGTCGGCGGGGCGCTGCTGGCCGTAGGTGGCGAGCAGGGCGTGGGCCTCGATGGGGTCGCCCAGGGTGGTGCCCGTGCCGTGGGCCTCCACCACGTCGATCTCGGGGGCGGTGAGTTCGGCGTTGGCGAGGGCCTGGCGGATGACGCGCTGCTGGGAGGGCCCGTTGGGGGCAGTCAGTCCGTTGGAGGCGCCGTCCTGGTTGACGGCCGAGCCGCGGATGACCGCCAGCACGGGGTGGCCGTTGCGCCGCGCGTCCGACAGCCGCTCCACGAGCAGCAGGCCGACGCCCTCGCTCCAGCCGGTGCCGTCGGCGCCGGCGGAGAAGGGCTTGCACCGGCCGTCGGGGGCGAGCCCGCGCTGCCGGGAGAACTCGACGAACATCTGCGGCGTGGACATCACCGTGGCGCCGCCCACGAGGGCCATCGTGCACTCGCCCTGGCGCAGGGAGTGCACCGCGAGGTGGAGGGCGACCAGGGAGGAGGAGCAGGCGGTGTCGACGGTGAGGGCGGGGCCTTCGAGGCCGAGGACGTAGGAGATGCGGCCGGAGGCGACGCTGATGGCGTTGCCGGTCAGCAGGTGGCCGCCGACCTCGTCGGTGCGGTGGACGGCGCCGAGGGAGACGGCGCCCGGGTCATAGCCGCCGGGGCCGGTGCCGACGAAGACGCCGGTGCGGGTGCCGGCCAGGGACGCCGGGTCGATGCCGGCCCGTTCGACGACCTCCCAGGCGGTCTCCAGCAGGAGGCGCTGCTGGGGGTCCATGGCCGTCGCCTCGCGGGGCGAGATGCCGAAGAAGGCGGGGTCGAACTCGCCGGCGTCGTGGAGGAAGCCGCCTTCGCGGGCGTAGCTGGTGCCCTGGTGGGCGGGGTCGGGGTCGTAGAGCCCGTCGAGGTCCCAGCCGCGGTTGGCGGGGAAGGCGGTGATGGCGTCGACGCCGCCCTCGACCAGCTCCCACAGCTCCTCGGGCGTGCGGACGCCGCCGGGGTAGCGGCAGCCCATGGCGACGATCGCGATGGGCTCGCGCTGCCGTCGCCGGGTCTCGCCGAGTTCCTCGCGGGTCTCGTGAAGGTCGGCGATGGCACGCTTGAGGTACTCGCGGAGCTTGCCCTCATTCGACATCAGGATGTCAACCCCTCGCTGATCTGCCGGTCTTGGGGAGCGGACTGCCGACTGCCGACACTCACGTCTGACCCTTTTCAAGGCCATCCTGATCGAGGTCGACTGCGGGTTTCCCTAGATGCGGGCGCGAGGGGACGTTTCAGCGGACGCCGCGGCGGGCGGCCCGGAGGCCGCCCGCCGTGGTCGTGGGTCAGGCGCCGGTGATCGCCCCCAGCCAGTCCTCCATGATCGCGGCCGTGGCGGCGGAGTCCTCCCGGACCATCGAGAGGTGGTCGGCGTCGACCATGCGGACGTGCGCCGACGGGATCAGCGGCTGCTGGGTCCGGCCGGTCTCCCCGCCGGTGCCGAGCGCCTCCGACTCCGTACCCAGCAGCTGCCGGTCGCACTGGATCATCAGGACGGGCGCGGTGGTCGGCCGCACCTCCAGCCGGTTCAGCAGGACCATCCAGCGGCCCATCGCCGAGAGCCGGGAGTTCGTCATCCGCACCGGGGAGGCGTCGCGGCCCGCGAAGTTGAGCCGCATCATGCCCGCGTAGTCGACGCCCTCGTCGCTGTTGTGCTGGATGCTGAGGGTGTCCAGCAGGACCACGGCCTCCGGCCGGATGCCCCAGGTGCTCTCCAGCAGCCCGGCGGCCGCGTAGGCGAACGAGCCCCCGGAGGAGTGGCCCACCAGGACGAACGGGGCGCCGTCGCTCGCCCGCAGCGCGCTCTCCGCGATCACCCGCGTGGCGCTCTCGGGCGTCGCGGGCAGCCGCTCACCGGTGGCGAAGCCGATCAGCGGCAGCGCCGACACGTCCCGCCGGCCCCGGAAGTGCGCGGCGAGCCTGGCGTACTGGTGGACGCCGCCGTTGGCGGTGGGCGCGCTCACACAGATCAGCTTCGGCCCGTCCGGGCCCTCGGCGAGGGTCGCCGGCAGGGGCAGGTCCTCCAGCTCGGCCGTCGCCTCGAACGTCGGGCGCAGCGCCGCGACGGTCGCCAGCATCTTCTGGGCCTCCGGCATCTTGCCGTTGGTCATCGCGTCGAGGAACAGCCGCTCCAGCGAGTCGATCTCCGGCTCGCCGGACGGGATCCGCAGTCCCTCCCCCTCCACGGTGCCGTCCGGGCCGGGCTGCGAGGCGAGCTCGCTGCGCAGCCAGGCCGCCAGGTCGGCGGGGGTCTTGCTGTCGAAGACGAGGGTCGCGGGCAGTCGCAGTCCGGTGGCGGAGCCGAGCCGGTTGCGGAGCTCCACCGAGGTCAGGGAGTCGAAGCCCAGCTCGTAGAAGTCGCGCCGCTCGCCGATCTCCTCGACGGAGGCGTGGCCGAGGACGGCCGCCGCCTCGGTGCGGACGAGGTCGACGACGTGCCGTACGCGGTCGGCCTCCGGCATCTCCAGCAGTCGCCGGGTGAACGAGGCGGGGGTGCCGGAGCCGCCCGCGGCGGTCGCGGCGGCGCGCCGGCCGCCCTTGACCAGGCCGCGGAAGAGCGGCGGCACGTCGCCCACGGGCCGCATGGTCCCGGCGGCCAGGCCCAGCGGCACCACCAGCGGCTCGTCGGAGCCGAGGGAGGAAAGGAAAAGGTGGAGGCCCTGTTCGACCGTCAGCGGCGGCATGCCGCCGCTCTGCATCCGCTGGACGTCGGCCTCGCTGAGCTTGCTGGTCATACCGGCGTCCTGGGCCCACGGCCCCCACGCCAGCGACATCCCGGCGAGGCCCTGGTCCCGGCGGTGCCGGGCGAGGAGGTCCAGGAAGACGTTGGCGGCCGCGTAGTTGCCCTGGCCGGGGCTGCCCATGGTGCCCGCGACGGACGAGAAGGTGATGAAGGCGGCGAGGTCGCAGCCCAGTTCCCGGGTCACCTCGTGGAGGTGCCACGCGGCGTCGACCTTCGGGCGCAGGACGCCCGAGAGCCGGTCCGGGGTCAGGGAGGTGATCACACCGTCGTCGAGGACACCGGCCGTGTGGATCACGGCGGTCAGCGGCTGTCCGGCGGGGATCGACGCGATCAGTTCGCGGGTCGCGGCGCGGTCCGCCGTGTCGCAGGCGGCGACGACGGGCTCCGCGCCCAGCGCCCGCAGTTCCTCGGCCAGTTCCGCGGCGCCGGGCGCGGCGGGGCCGCGCCGGCTGGTCAGCAGCAGGTGCCGTACGCCGGAGGAGGCGAGCCGCCGGGCGAGATGCCCGCCCAGGGCGCCCGTACCACCGGTGATGAGCACGGTCCCGTCGGCGGGCCAGGGCGCCTCGCCGGCGGCCGGGGCCGGGGCCTCGGTGGCGGGCAGCTGGGCCAGCCGGCCCACCCGCACCTCGCCGCCGCGCACCACGAACTGGCCGTCGCCGCTGGCCAGCAGGCCCGGCAGGACCGGGAGCAGCGAGGACAGGCCGGCGTCGGCGTCGAGGTCCACCAGCACGAACCGGTCGGGGTGCTCCGCGTGCGCCGAGCGCACCAGGCCCCAGACCGTACCGGCGGCCAGGTCCGCGACGGCGTCGCCCGCCCCGGCGGACACGGCGCCGCGGGTGACGAAGACGAGCCGCGAGGCGGCGTACCGGTCGTCGGCCAGCCACTGCTGGAGGAGCCGGAGGACCCGGCCGGTCAGGGCGTGCACGGCGGCGGGGACGTCGGTGGCGTCATCGGCGGTGCCGGAGAGGTGGACGAGGACCAGGTCCTCGTCGCCCTCGACGCCCGCCAGGGACACGGTCCCGTCGGCACCGGTGCCGAGCGTCACCGACCGTACGCTCCGGTCGGCGCGTACCTCGGGCGCCGGGACCCAGTCCACCCGGAACAGCGGATCGCGTCCCCGGGCAGCGGTGATCTCCGTCGAAGGAGCACTGAGCGTCAGGGATTCCGCCGAGAGAACGGGCGCGCCATCGGCGTCGACCACCGCGAGGGACACGGTGTCCTCGCCGGTACGGGCGATCCGGGCGCGCAGCACGGAGGCGCCGGCGGCGTGGAGGGAGACCCCGCTCCACTGGGCGGCCTGCGGGATGACGTCCTCGTCCGCGCCGCCCGCGAACCCGGCGGCGTGGGTGACCGCGTCGAGCAGCGCCGGGTGGAGCCCGAAGTACCGGGCGTCGTCGGCGGAATCACCGGGCAGCCCGGCCTCGGCGAACACCTCGTCGCCGCGGACCCAGACCGCCCGCAGGCCCTGGAAGGCCGGGCCGTAGTGCGTGGCGTCGTAGAAGCCGTCCAGGTCGACGGCCGTGGCGCCGGTGGGCGGCCAGGTGGAGACGTCCAGGTCCGCGACCCGCTCGCCGGAGGCGAGGACACCGGTGGCGTGCTCGGTCCACGGCTGGTCGAGGGCGTCCTCGGGCCGGGAGTGAACGCGGATCGGGCGGGCCCCGGCCTCGTCCGGCGCGCCGATCCACACCTGGAGCGCCAGCGCGGAAGTGTTGGTGAGCGCGAGCGGCTTGGTCACGGTCAGCGTCTCGACCCGGTCGCAGCCGACCTGGTCGCCCGCGCGCACCGCGAGCTCCACGAACCCGGCGGTGGGCATGACGACCGCCTCGCCCACCGTGTGGTCGGTGAGCCAGCCGTGCACCAGCAGCGAGAGCCGGCTGGTGAACAGCACCCCGCCGGCTTCCGCGAGCGACACCGCGGCGCCGAGGAGGGGGTGGTCCGCGGGCACCAGACCCGCCGACGTCACATCACCGCTGAGCGCGGCGGGGCGGGGCCAGAAGCGCTCGTGCTGGAAGGCGTACGTGGGCAGATCGACGCGCCGGGCGGACGTACCGGCGTACCAGGCCGCCCAGTCGACCTCGACGCCCGCCACATGGAGCTGCGCGAGGGCGGTGAGGAGAGCGGTCTCCTCGGGGCGGTCCTTGCGGAGGGCCGGGACGGAAAGCAGATCCCGGTCGGCGTCGAGGGTGTGCTGGGCGAGGGCGGTGAGGACACCGTCGGGGCCGAGCTCGAGGAAGGCGGTAGCGCCCGCCTCGCTCAACGCACGGACACCGTCGGCGAAACGGACGGCCTCGCGGACGTGCCGCACCCAGTACTCGGGGGTGGCAGCGAGCTCGGCCGCAGCGACCTCACCCGTCACGTTGGAGATCAGGGGGATCGTGGGGGCCTGGAAGGACAGTCCGTCGATGGCCCGGCGGAAGTCCTCCAGCATCGGATCCATCAGCGGCGAATGGAACGCATGGCTCACCGACAGCCGCTGGGTCTTACGACCCTCGGCCGCCAGACCCTCCGCGACCCGCAGAACAGCCGACTCCTCACCGGCGATGACCACAGCGTCCGGGCCATTGACGGCAGCGATCGAGACACCGGCGGTGAGACGAGGAGTGACCTCGTCCTCGGACGCCTGGACGGCCACCATCGCACCACCGGAAGGCAGCGCGCTCATCAACCGAGCCCGCGCCGCGACAAGGATGCACGCGTCCTCAAGAGAGAACACACCCGCGACGTGCGCGGCAGCGATCTCACCGATCGAATGCCCCGCCACGAAATCCGGCCGCACTCCCCACGACTCCACCAGCCGGAACAACGCCACCTCGAGCGCGAAAAGCGCCGGCTGAGTGAAACCGGTCTCGTTCAGCGCATCCACATCGTCGCCGAACATCACCTCGCGCAGCGGACGGTCCAGTTCCGCGTCCAGCAGCGCCGCCACCGCGTCGAAGGCCTCCGCGAAGGCGGGGAACCGCTCGTACAGCTCCCGGCCCATGCCCGCGCGCTGCGAGCCCTGGCCCGAGAACAGCACCGCGAGCGACCGGTCGACGGCGACTCCACGAGCCACCTCGTCCCCCGCCAGCAGCACCGCGCGGTGGTCGAAGGCCGACCGCCCCGCCGCCAGCGAGAAGCCCACGTCAACAGGCTCGCCCGGCACGGAGGCCAGACGCTCCACCTGCTCGGTCAGCGCGCTCTCGGACTTGGCCGACACCACCCACGGCACCGGCCCGTCCGACGGAACACCGGCCTCGGCAACCGGCTCGGGCGCCTGCTCCACGATCACATGTGCGTTCGTGCCGCTGATGCCGAACGACGACACGCCCGCACGCCACGGCCGCCCCACCTCCGGCCACGCCCGCGCCTCCGTCAGCAGTTCCACCGCACCCGCCGACCAGTCCACGTGCGACGACGGCTCGTCGAGGTGGAGTGTCTTCGGCAGGACGCCGTTCCGCAGTGCCAGCACGGTCTTGATGACGCCCGCCACACCCGCCGCCGCCTGCGCGTGACCGATGTTGGACTTGAGCGAACCGAGCAGCAGCGGCCGGTCGGCCGGACGCTCCTGGCCATAGGTGGCGAGGAGGGCCTGGGCCTCGATGGGGTCGCCGAGCGGCGTGCCCGTGCCGTGGCCCTCGACCGCGTCGACGTCCGCCGCCTTCAGCCCGGCGTTGGCCAGGGCCTGGCGGATGACGCGCTGCTGGGACGGCCCGTTGGGGGCGGTGATGCCGTTGGACGCGCCGTCCTGGTTGACCGCCGAACCACGCACCACCGCCAGCACCGGGTGACCGTTGCGCCGGGCGTCACTCAGCCGCTCCAGGACGAGCATGCCGACGCCCTCGGACCAGGCGGTGCCGTCGGCGGCGTCCGAGTAGGCCTTGCAGCGGCCGTCGGGGGCCAGGCCGCCCTGGACGGTGAAGCCGGCGAAGCTCGCCGGGGTCGTCATCACGGTGACACCGCCGGCCAGGGCCAGCGAGCACTCGCCGTCGCGCAGGGCCTGCGCCGCCCAGTGGAGGGCCACGAGCGACGACGAGCACGCGGTGTCGAGCGTGGCGGCGGGGCCCTCCAGGCCGAAGGTGTAGGAGATCCGCCCGGAGATCACGCTGCTGGCGAGGCCGGTACCGGTGTGGCCGGCGACGTCCTCGCGGGAGTTGAGCACCAGCTGGGCGTAGTCCAGGCCGTTCGTGCCGACGTAGACGCCGGTCCGGCTGCCGTGGAGGCTCTCGGGGGCGATGCCGGCCCGCTCGAACGCCTCCCAGGACGTCTCCAGCAGCAGCCGCTGCTGCGGGTCCATCGCCAGGGCCTCGCGCGGGGAGATGCCGAAGAACCCGGCGTCGAAGCCGGCGACGCCGTCGAGGAAGCCGCCTTCCAGCGTGGCGCTGCGGCCCCGGCCGCCGGGGCCGCCGGTGCGCAGGGTCTCCAGGTCCCAGCCGCGGTCGGCGGGGAAGGGGCTGATGCCGTCGCGTCCTTCGGAGACCAGTCGCCACAGGTCTTCCGGCGAGGCCACGCCGCCGGGCAGACGGCAGGCCATGCCGACGATCGCTACGGGATCATCGGCGAGGGAGAACGCCTCCGGCAGGCCGCCGCCGTCGGTGCCGGGCTCGTCCTCTCCCCCGGTTCCGTCGGACAGCTGGGCGAGGAGGTGTTCGGCGAGCGCCGTGGACGTGGGGTAGTCGAAGACGGTCGTGGCCGACAGGTGGAGGCCCGTGGCCAGGTTGATCCGGTTGGGCAGTTCGATCGCGGTCAGCGAGTCGAAGCCGAGGTCGCGGAACTTCCGGTCGGATTCGACGGCCGCCGCGTCGGCGTGGCCGAGGACGGCCGCCACGTGCGTGCGGACCATGGCGACCAGCGGTTCGAGCCGCTCGTGCGCGGGCAGTCGCCGCAGCCGCTGCCGCAGGGCGGAGCCGGCCGAGTCGCTCTCGGCACGGGAAGCGGTGGCCTCCGGACGGGCGGTGCGGATGCCCGGCAGGTCCTTGAGCAGGGAGCGGTCCCGTACGCCGAGGAGGGTGTCGAGGATGCGCGGCTGCTGGAGGTCGAGGAGGACGAGACCGGACTCGGGCCGGGTGACGGCCTGCCGTACGGCGGCGATCGCCAGGTCCGGGTGGACGGCGGGGTACGGCTGCCGGGGGTTCCCGGCGGGCTGTGCGCCGTCCGGCTGTCCGTCGTCCGACGGTTCGTCACCGATCCAGGCGCCCCAGGCCAGGGAGGTCGCGGCGAGGTCTTCAGCGCGGCGCCGGGCGGCCAGGGCGTCGAGGACCGCGTCGGCGGCGGCGAGGGTGGCGCGGCCCGCGCTGCCGAGGCTGCCCGCGACGGACGAGCACAGGACGAAGGCCGCGAGATCGTGGTCGCGCGTCAGCTCGTCCAGGTGGAGGGCTCCGGCGACCTTCGTGCGGTGGACGGCGGCGAACCGTTCGGGGGTGAGGTCGGCCAGTACGCCGTCGTCGACGGCGCCGGCCGCGTGCACCACGGCGGTCAGCGGCGCGTCCTCGGGGACGGCGGCGAGCACGGCCGCGAGCGCGTCGCGGTCGGCCACGTCGCAGGCGGCGAAGGTGACCTTCGCGCCCAGTTCGCGCAGTTCCGCCGCGAGTCCGGCGGCGCCGGGCGCCTCCTCGCCCCGGCGGCCGACGAGCACGAGGTGGTGCGCGCCCTCCTCGGCCAGCCGGCGGGCGATCCGTCCGCCGCGGCCGCCCGTACCGCCGGTGATCAGTACGGTGCCCTTGGGCTCCCAGCCGTCGTCCGGCGCGCCCGCGGGGGCCTGCGCCAGCCGGCGGCCGTAGACGGCGGAGGAGCGCACGGCGATCTGGTCCTCGCCGTCGGAGCCGGTCAGGACGCCCGCGAGGCGGTGGGCGGTCCGGGCGTCGAGGTCCTCGGGCAGGTCGACGAGGCCGCCCCACTCCGCCGGGTACTCCAGGGCCGCCACCCGGCCCAGGCCCCAGACGCCCGCCTGTTCGGGGGCGGTGATCCTGTCCGAGCGGCCGATGGAGACCGCGCCGCGCGTGACGCACCACAGCGGGGCCGTGACGTCCGCGTCGCGCAGGGCCTGGAGGAGGGTGGCGGTCGTGGCGACCGCGCCGTCCGTGAACGGCGCGAGCAGGGAGATCACGCCCGCGAAGGCCGTGCCGTCGGTGGCCTGTTCGCGCAGCAGCTCCGCCAGGGCCGCCCGGTCCGGGGCACCGGCCCCGGGGGCGAGGTCGACGTCGAGGCGGACCGTGTCGGTGCCGACGGCCTCGGTCACGGCCGTCGTCCACGCCTCGTCGGCGGGGGCGAGGGCCGTGCGGGCCGGGGCGACGACGAGCCAGGTGTCCGCCGGGCGGCGGCCGGGCGCGTTGCCGGACAGCGGCTTCCAGGCCTCGCGGAAGCGCACGGCGTCCAGCATGGCCTGGCCGCGCCGGTTGCGGCGCCAGGTGGACAGGGCGGGCAGGACGGCGCCGAGGGCCTCGGCGCTGACGTCGAGGTCGGCGGCGAGGCCGTCGACGTCGAGGTCCTCGCCCTCGACGACGGCCCAGAACCGCTGGTCGACCGGGTCGCCGGCGGAGTCCACCGGGCCTGCGGCCGCGGGCCGGGGCCAGAAACGGCGGCCCTGGAAGGCGTACGTGGGCAGCTCGACCCGCCGGGTGCCCGTGCCGTCGAACAGCGCGGTCCACTCGACGTCGACGCCCGCCGCGTACAGCTCGGCCATCGCGGTGACGAGCGTGGTCTCCTCGGGGCGGCCCTTGCGCAGGGCGGGCGCCACCACGGGGGCCGTGGCCCCGGTCCGTTCCGGCAGGGCACGGTGGGCCAGGGCGGCGAGAACGCCGTCGGGGCCGAGGTCCAGGAAGGCGGTCGCACCCTCGGCGGTGAGGGTACGGAGGCCGTCGGCGAAGCGCACGGCCTCCCGGACGTGGCTCACCCAGTAGTCCGCCGAGCGCAGCATGCCCGGCGCGGCCACGCCGCCCGTCACATTGGAGATCAGCGGAATCCGGGGATCACCGAACGTCAGGTCCGCGACGGCCTGGTGGAAGTCCTCCAGCATCGGGTCCATCAGCGGCGAGTGGAAGGCGTGGCTGACCGCCAGCCGCTGGGTCTTGCGACCCTCGGCGGCCAGGCCCTCGGCGATCCGCAGGACCGCCGCCTCCTCACCGGCGATGACGACGGAGTCGGGGCCGTTGACGGCGGCGATGGACACGCCCGCGGTCAGCAGGGCCTCGGCCTCGGTCTCGGAGGCCTGGACGGCGACCATCGCGCCACCGGCGGGCAGTTCGCTCATCAACCGGGCGCGGGCGGCGACGAGCTTGCACGCGTCCTCCAGCGAGAACACTCCCGCGACATGCGCCGCCGCGATCTCACCGATGGAGTGGCCGGTCACGAAGTCCGGGCGCACTCCCCAGGACTCCACCAGCCGGAACAGCGCCACTTCGAGTGCGAAGAGCGCGGGCTGAGTGAAACCGGTCTCGCCCAGCACGGCCGCGTCGCCCTCGAACATCACCTCGCGCAGCGGACGCTCCAGCTCCGTGTCCAGCAGCGCCGTCACCGCGTCCAGCGCCTCCGCGAAGACCGGGAACCGGGCGTACAGCTCCCGGCCCATCCCGACCCGCTGCGAGCCCTGGCCGGAGAACACCACGGCCAGCGACCCGCCCGAGGCGGCGGTACCGCGCGCCGCCTCGGCCGTCCGGCCGTCGGCGCCGGTCAGCAGCACCGCGCGGTGGTCGAAGGACGACCGGCCGGCCGCCAGCGAGAAACCGACCTCGGCGGGCGTCAGCTCCGGCCGCTCGGCCACCCAGGCGCGCAGCCGCTCCAGCTGGGCGTCCAGCGCGTCGGCCGACTTGGCCGAGACGGGCCACGGAACGGCCGTCATCGCGATGGACGGGGCCTGCGCGCCTTCGGTCCTCGCCTCCGGCTCCTGTTCCGGCTCCGGGGCCTGCTCCAGGATCGTGTGGGCGTTGGTGCCGCTGATGCCGAACGCCGACACGGCCGCCCGGCGGGGCCGGCCCGTCTCGGGCCAGGCCTGCTCCTCCGTGAGCAGCCGGACGTCACCGGCCGTCCAGTCGACGTGCGAGGACGGCGCGTCGATGTGCAGGGACTTCGGCAGGGTCCCGTGGCGCATCGCCATGACCATCTTGATGACGCCCGCGACACCGGCGGCCGACTGGGTGTGGCCGATGTTGGACTTCACCGAGCCCAGCAGCAGCGGCTGTCCTTCGGCGCGGCCCTGCCCGTAGGTGGCCAGCACGGCCTGTGCCTCGATCGGGTCGCCCAGCGTCGTGCCCGTGCCGTGCGCCTCCACGGCGTCGACGTCGGCCGTCGACAGCCCGGCGCTCGCGAGGGCCTGACGGATGACGCGCTGCTGGGACGGGCCGTTGGGGGCGGTCAGGCCGTTGGAGGCGCCGTCCTGGTTGATGGCCGAGCCGCGCAGGACGGCCAAGACCTCGTGGCCGTTGCGGCGGGCGTCGGAGAGCCGCTCGACGACGAGCATGCCGACGCCCTCCGACCAGCCCGTGCCGTCGGCCGAGTCCGAGAAGGCCTTGCAGCGGCCGTCCTCGGCGAGCCCGCCCTGGCGGGTGAAGCCCGGGAAGCCGACGGAGGTGGACATGATGGTGACACCGCCGGCCAGCGCCAGCGTGCACTCGCCCGAGCGCAGGGCCTGCGCGGCCCAGTGGAGGGCCACCAGTGAGGACGAGCACGCGGTGTCGAGGGTGACGGCCGGGCCCTCCAGGCCGAAGGTGTACGAGACGCGTCCGGAGACGACGCTCGCGGCGAGACCGGTGCTGGTGTGGCCCTCGACGTCCTCGTCGGAGTTCATCACCAGCATCGTGTAGTCCTGGCCGCCGGTGCCGACGAACACGCCGGTGCGGCTGCCGCGCAGCGAGGTGGGGTCGATCCCGGCCCGTTCGAAGGCCTCCCACGAGGTCTGCAGGAGGAGCCGCTGCTGCGGGTCCATGGCGAGGGCCTCGCGCGGGGAGATCCCGAAGAAGTCGGCGTCGAAGTCGGCGATGCCGTGGAGGAAGCCGCCCCGCGAGGTGGCGCTGCGGCCCCGGCCGCCGTCCCGGTCGTCGCCGCCCAGCAGGGTGTCGAGGTCCCAGTCGCGGTCGGTGGGGAAGTCGGAGATGCCCTCGCCGCCCTGGGCGACGAGCCGCCACAGGTCCTCCGGCGAGTTCACGCCGCCCGGCAGCCGGCACGCCATGCCGACGATGACGATCGGGTCGTCGGCGGTGTCGAGGGCGGTGGCGCCGGTGTGCGCGGGCGTGTCGGCGTTGTCGTGCTCGTCCAGCAGCAGGGCCAGCAGGTGTTCGCCGAGCGCGGTGGGCGTGGGGTAGTCGAAGACGAGGGTCGCGGAGAGGCGCAGGCCGGTGGCGGTGCTGAGCCGGTTGCGGAGCTCGACGGCGGTCAGCGAGTCGAAGCCCAGGTCGTGGAATTCACGCCGGTCGTCGACGGCCTTGGCGGAGGCGTGGCCGAGAACGGCCGCCGCCTCGGCCCGTACGAGGTCGACGACGAAGCGGAGGCGCTCGTCCTCGCGCAGCTCCCCCAGCCGGCGGGTGAGCACGGCGGCCGTGCCGGCGCCGGCGGCGGTGGTCGCGGCGGCGCGCCGGGTGGTCTTCACCAGGCCGCGCAGGACGGGCGGGACCGGCCCGGCCACCCGGACGGGGCCGGAGACGGCTCCGATGGCGACGAGGTGGGCGGCGTCGCAGATCCCGGCGGCGTCGAACAGCGCCAGGCCCTGCTCGATGGTCAGCGGCGGCACCCCGGACGAGGCGATGCGCTTCATGTCGGCCTCGGACAGCGCGCCCGTCATACCGGTCGACTGCGTCCAGGCGCCCCACGACAGGGACTGGGCGGCGAGGCCCAGGGCCGTACGGTGCCGGGCGAGGGTGTCGAGGAAGACGTTGCCGGCGGCGTAGTTGCCCTGTCCGGCGGCGCCGGTGACCCCGGCGATCGAGGAGAAGAGGACGAAGGCGGCGAGGTCGAGATCCTTGGTGAGCTCGTGGAGGTGCCAGGCCGCGTCCACCTTCGGGGACATGACGGAGGAGAGGCGCTCCGGGGTCAGCCAGGCGACGACACCGTCGTCGAGGATGCCCGCCGTGTGGATCACCGCGGTCAGCGGGTGGGCGGCCGGGACCGCGGCCAGCACGGCGGCGAGCGCGTCGCGGTCGGCCACGTCGCAGGCGGCGACGGTGACCTCGGCACCCGCGGCGGTCAGCTCCTCGCGGAGCTCCGCCGCGCCCGGGGCCTCCTGGCCGCCGCGGCTGACCAGCAGCAGGTGCTTGACGCCGTGTTCGGCGACGAGATGGCGGGCCAGTACACCGCCGAGACCGCCGGTGCCGCCGGTGATGAGGACGGTGCCCTCGGGGTCCCAGGCGCGGGGCATGGTGAGGACGATCTTGCCAATGTGGCGGGCCTGGCTCATGTGGCGGAAGGCCTCGCGCGCCCGGCGGACGTCCCAGGTGGCGACGGGCAGCGGCCTCAGCGCGTCCTCGGCGAACAGCCCGAGCAGCTCGGACAGCATCCCCTGGATCCGGTCCGGGCCGGCCTCGGCGAGGTCGAAGGCCCGGTACCGCACCTCGGCGCCGTCGGTCCCGGTCACGGACCGGGGGTCGCGGACGTCGGTCTTGCCCATCTCCAGGAAGTGGCCCCCGGGGGCCACGAGGCGGAGGGAGGCGTCCACGAACTCGCCGGCCAGGGCGTTGAGGACGACGTCGACGCCGCGTCCGCCCGTGGTCGCGAGAAAACGCCGCTCGAAGTCGGTGGTCCGGGAGGAGGCGATGTGGTCGTCGGGGACGCCCAGTTCACGAAGGGTGTCCCACTTGGCCTCACTGGCGGTGGCGAACACCTCGGCGCCCAGGTGCCGGGCCAGCTGGATCGCGGCCATGCCGACACCGCCGGCGCCCGCGTGGATCAGGATCGACTGCCCGGCCCGCAGCCCGGCCAGGTCCTTCAGCGCGTAGAGGGCGGTGAGGAACACCAGCGGCACCGACGCCGCCTCCGCCGCCGTCCACTCCTCCGGCACCCGGGCCAGGAACCGCTCGTCGACGACGGCCGTGGTGCCGAAGCCACCGGGCACCATGCCCATGACCCGGTCGCCCACCGCCAGGCCGGTGACCTCGGGCCCCGTCTCGACGACGACACCGGCGGCCTCGGCGCCCAGCAGCCCCGCCTCACCGGGGTACATGCCCAGGGCGTTCAGCACGTCGCGGAAGTTCACACCGGCGGCCTCGACCCCGACCCGGACCTGTCCGGGCGCGAGGGGCGCCAGCGTCTCGGGGCACGGAGCGAGCAGCAGTCCGTCCAGGCTGCCCTTGGCGGCCGTGTCCAGCCGCCACGGCACCCCGGCGGGCGGCAGCAGCCCGGCGGCCGCGCTCAGGTGGGCGAGGCGGCCCACGCGGACGAGGCCGTCGCGCACGACGAACTGGGCGTCGTCCGTGGCGAGCAGAGCCGGCAGGGCGGGCAGCAGCGGGGCGAGGCCGGCGGCCTCGTCGAGGTCGAGGAGGACGAGCCGCCCGGGGTGCTCCGACTGCGCCGAGCGCACCAGACCCCACACGGCACTCGCGGCGAGGTCCCCCACGGCCTCGCCCTCGTCGGCCGACACGGCGTTACGGGTGACGAAGACGAGACGGGAGCGGTCGGAGTGCCGCTGGGTGAGCCAGTCGTGGAGGAGGTGGAGGACACGGGCCGTCAGGTCGTGTGCGGCAGCCGGTACGTCGGCGCCGTCGGCGGTGCCGGAGAGAGGCACCAGGACCAGGTCCTCGTCGCCGTCGAGATCGGACAGGGAGGCGACGATCGCGCCCACGCCCAGCTCGTCGGTGGCCAGCGACACGGCCTTGACGTCCGAGGCCGCGTCCACGTCCGGGGCGGGGATCCAGTCGAGCGACAGGAGCGCGTCGTGCTCGGCGCTGCGCACGGCGGCGGCAGGGGACACGGCGGCGGACCGGGCGCGGAAGGCGAGGGAGTCCACCGACAGCACCGGGGCACCCTCGACGTCGACGACCGCGATGGACACCGACTCGTCGCCGGCCCGCACCAGCCGGGCCCGCACCACGGACGCCCCGCCGGCGTGCAGCGACACACCGCTCCAGCCGAACGGCATCAGCAGGTTCTGCTCGTCGCCCACGCCGGCGAAGCCGTGGGCGTGCAGGACCGCGTCCAGCAGGGCCGGGTGAAGGCCGAAGGCACCGGCGTCCCCGGCGGCGTCGGCGGGCAGCGCGGCCTCGACGAACACCTCGCCCTCGCGCAGCCACACCGACCGCAGCCCCTGGAAGACGGGCCCGTACTCGGTCCGCCCGTAGAACTCCTCAAGGTCGACGACCACCGCGTTCTGCGGCGGCCAGACCGTCGTGTCGAAGCCGGCGACGCGCTCGCCCGTCGTCAGCGTGCCGGTGGCGTGCTCGGTCCACGGGCGGCCGGGGGCGTCGTCCGCGCGGGAGTGGACGGTCAGGGTACGGGCGCCCGTCTCGTCGGGCGCGCCGACCAGCACCTGGAGCAGGACCGCGCCGTCCTCGGACAGCACCAGCGGGGCGAGGAGCGTGAACTCCTCCACTCGGTCGCAACCGACCTGGTCGCCGGCGCGCAGGGCCAGTTCCAGGAACCCGGTGCCGGGGAACAGCGAGGTGTCGCCCAGGGCGTGATCGGCCAGCCACGGGTGGGTGCGCAGCGACAGCTTGCCGGTGAACAGCACTTCCTCGGAGTCCGCGAGGGCGAGCGTGGCACCGAGGAGGGGGTGCTCGGCGGGCATCAGCCCGGCACCGCTGACGTCGCCGGTGAGGGCGGCGGGGCGGGGCCAGAAGCGCTCGTGCTGGAAGGCGTAGGTGGGCAGGTCGATCTGGCGGGCGGACGTACCCGCGTACCAGGCCGCCCAGTCGACCTCGACGCCGGACACGTGGAGCCGGGCGAGGGCGGTGAGGAGAGCGGTCTCCTCGGGGCGGTCCTTGCGGAGGGCCGGGACGGAGACGGTCGCCTCGGTGGCGTCGAGGGTGTGCTGGGCGAGGGCGGTGAGGACACCGTCGGGGCCGAGCTCGAGGAAGGCGGTAGCGCCCGCCTCGCTCAACGCATGGACACCGTCGGCGAAACGCACGGCCTCGCGGACATGCCGCACCCAGTACTCGGGGGTCGAGACGAGCTCGGCCGCAGCGAGCTCACCCGTCACATTGGAGATAAGAGGAATAGTCGGGGCCTGGAAGGACAGGCCCTCAATGGCCCGGCGGAAGTCCTCCAGCATCGGGTCCATCAGCGGCGAGTGGAAAGCGTGGCTCACCGACAGCCGCTGGGTCTTACGGCCCTCGGCGGCGAAACCTGCGGCGATGGCCAGGGCGGCGTCCTCGTCACCGGCGATGACGACGGCCGTCGGACCGTTGACGGCCGCGATGGACACGCCCTCGACCAGCCGCCCCACGACCTCGTCCTCGGACGCCTGGACGGCGACCATCGCACCACCGGAAGGCAGCGCGTTCATCAGCCGAGCCCGCGCCGCGACGAGGGAACACGCATCCTCAAGAGAGAACACACCGGCAACGTGCGCGGCGGCGATCTCACCGATCGAATGCCCCGCGACGAAGTCCGGCCGCACTCCCCACGACTCCACCAGCCGGAACAACGCCACCTCGAGCGCGAAAAGCGCGGGCTGGGTGAAGCCGGTCCCGTTCAGCGCCTCGGCGTCATCGCCGAACATCACCTCACGCAACCCGCCGAAACGAGCCACCACCTCGTCCAGTGCACCTGCGAACACCGGGAACCGGGCGTACAACTCCCGCCCCATCCCCAGCCGCTGCGACCCCTGACCCGAGAACAGGAACGCCAGCTTGCCCTCGACGTCCCCGGTGACGCCGCGCGCGACCTCATGAGCCTCGTCGCCGCCCGCCAGCAGCACGGCGCGGTGGGTGAGGTGGGAACGGCCGGTGGCCAGCGAGTGGCCGATGTCCGCCGGGGAGTCCGTGCCCACCAGGGCCGTGATCCGCTCCAGTTGCGCCGCCAGGGCGGCCTCGGTCTTGCCGGACACCGGCCAGGGCACCACGGTCGGCGACGGCGCCGCCGGGGCCGACGCCGGCTCTTCGGCGGGCTCGTCCGCCGGGGCCTGCTCGACGATGACGTGCGCGTTCGTGCCGCTGATGCCGAACGACGACACGCCCGCACGCCACGGCCGGTCCACCTCCGGCCACGCCCGCGCCTCCGTCAGCAGCTCCACCGCACCCGCCGACCAGTCCACGTGGGTGGAGGGCTGGTCGACGTGCAGCGTCTTCGGCAGGACGCCGTGCCGCATCGACATGACCATCTTGATGATGCCGGCGACACCGGCGGCGGCCTGGGTGTGACCGATGTTGGACTTCACCGAACCCAGCCACAGCGGCCGGTCCGCGTCACGCTCACGACCGTACGTCGCCAGCAACGCCTGCGCCTCGATCGGGTCACCCAGAGTGGTGCCCGTGCCGTGCGCCTCCACCGCGTCCACATCGGCCATCGACAACCCGGCGCTCGCCAGCGCCTGGCGGATCACCCGCTGCTGCGACGGACCGTTCGGCGCCGTCAGGCCGCTCGACGCGCCGTCCTGGTTCACCGCCGATCCGCGTATCACGCCCAGGATCCGGTGCCCGTTGCGCTTCGCGTCCGACAGGCGCTCCAGGACGAGCACGCCGACGCCCTCCGACCAGCCCGTGCCGTCGGCGGCGTCCGCGAAGGCCTTGCAGCGGCCGTCCGTCGCCAGACCGCCCTGGCGGCTGAAGCCCGAGAAGCCCATGGGCGTCGACAGGACCGTCACACCGCCGGCGAGCGCCAGCGAGCACTCTTCGTTGCGCAGCGCGTGGGAGGCGAGGTGGAGGGCGACGAGCGACGACGAGCACGCCGTGTCGACCGTCACCGCCGGACCCTCCAGCCCGAAGGTGTACGAGACGCGTCCGGAGAGGACACTGCCGGCCAGGCTGGTGCCGCCGTGGCCCTCCACGTCCTCCTGCGAGTTCATCACGACGCCCGCGTAGTCCACGCCGTTGGTGCCGACGAAGACGCCCGTCTTGCTGCCCTGGAGGGAGGCCGGGGCGATGCCCGCACGCTCGAGCGCCTCCCAGGAGCTCTCCAGCAGCAGCCGCTGCTGCGGGTCCATCGTCACGGCCTCGCGCGGCGATATGCCGAAGAAGTCGGCGTCGAAGCCGGCCGCGTCGACGAAACCGCCCTCGGCGGTGACGCTGGCGCCACCGTCACCGCCGTCGCCCGTCAGGGCGTCGAGGTTCCAGCCACGGTCGGTCGGGAAGGGCGTGATGCCGTCACGTCCTTCGTGCAGCATCCGCCAGAGGTCCTCCGGGGACCGCACCCCGCCCGGCAGCCGGCAGGACATGCCCACGATGGCGATGGGCTCCTGCTTTCCGGCCTCGACTTCCAGCAGCCGTTGGCGGGTCTGGTGCAGATCTGCCGTGACCCACTTGAGGTAGTCAACGAGCTTGCTGTCGTTCGACATTGCGTGGAACCTTCCGTGTGAAGAATGAGGCCGGATCAGCGATCGCCCAGACGGCCGAGCTCGTTGTCGATGAAGTCGAAGATCTCGTCCTCACTGGCGGAGCCGATCCGCTCGGCCACCTCGGTGGCGGCGGCCTCGGCCTCGCTCCCCCGCCACTTCTCCAGCATCGTCAGCAGCCGGTTGGAGACGGCCGCCCTGGTGAGAGCGTCAGGTTCCGTGGAAGCGAGGGCGGAGTCGAGGCGGTCGAGCTCCGCGAGGAGGGAGGAGGAGGTGTCGGGGCCGTCCTCGCCCACGAGCTGCGAGACGAGGTGTTCGGCCAGGGAAACGGGGGTGGGGTAGTCGAAGGTCAAGGTGGCGGGCAGCCGCAGGCCCGTGGAGGCCGTCAGCCGGTTGCGGAGCTCGACGGCGGTCAGGGAGTCGAAGCCCAGGTCCTGGAACCCCTTCTTCGCCCCGATCGCCTCGGGCGAGGCGTGCCCGAGCACTCGTGCCGCCTCCGCCCTGACGAGCTCCACGGCGAAACGTACGCGCTCTTCTTCCCGTATTTCCCTCAACTGTCGCGCGAGCCCGGCGGCCGTCGCGGCACTGTCCCCGGCAGCCGAGGCCATCCGTCGGCCGCCCTTCACCAGGCCGCGCAGCAGCGGCGGCACCTCGCCCTGGGCCCGCCGGGCTCCGGAGGCCGGGCCGATCGGGACGACGTACGGCTCGTCGAGGCCGACGGCCGCGTCGAACAGCGCCAGACCCTGCGCGACCGTCAGCGGCGGCACTCCGGAGGCCGCGATCCGCTGCATGTCGGCCTGCGACAGCGCACCCGTCATACCACTCCCCTGCGCCCACGCCCCCCACGCCAGGGACTGGGCGGGAAGGCCGAGAAGACGGCGGTGGTGGGCGAGGGCGTCCAGGAAGACATTGCCCGCCGCGTAGTTGGCCTGGCCCGCGCTGCCCATCACACCGGAGATGGAGGAGTAGAGGACGAAGGCGGCGAGGTCGAGGTCCTTGGTGAGCTCGTGGAGGTGCCAGGCGGCGTCGGCCTTCGGACGCAGGACGGTCGCGAGGCGGTCCGGGGTCAGGGACGTGACGATGCCGTCGTCGAGGACACCGGCCGTGTGGATCACGGCGGTCAGCGGACGGGCGGACGGGACCCCGGCCAGCAGGCCCTTCACCTCGGCGCGGTCGGACGTGTCGCAGGCGACGAGCGTCGTCTCGGCGCCCAGGGCGGCCAGTTCGTCGACCAGCTCCGCAGCCCCCGGCGCCGCCGGGCCACGGCGGCTCGCCAGCAACAGGTGCCGCACACCGCGCTCGACCACCAGGTGCCGGGCCAGTACGCCGCCCAGGCCACCCGTGCCACCGGTGATCAGCACCGTGCCCGCCGTGTCCCATGTGCGTACCGCTGCCGGAGCATCCGGCTCCGGGACGGCGACGCGGGCCAGGCGGCCCACCCGCACCGCGCCGTCACGCACGACGAACTGGGCGTCGCCTGCCGCCAGCAGCCCCGGCAGAGCGGGCAGCAGCGGGGCGAGGTCGGCGGCCTCGTCGAGGTCTAGGTCGAGGTCGAGGAGGACGAACCGTCCGGGGTGCTCCGACTGCGCCGAGCGCACCAGGCCCCACACCGCGGCGGCCGCCGGATCACGAACGGCGTCCGTATTCGCCACGCCGGCGGAGATGGCGTCCCGGGTGACGAAGAGGAGGCGGGAAGCGGCGTGCCGGTTGTCGGCGAGCCAGTCCTGAACGAGCTGGAGGGCGTGGGCCGTCAGCCGGTGCACGGCGGCGGGTACGTCCTCGTCGCCGACGGCTGCGACGGGCACCACGACGAGGTCGGTGCCGGCCGGTACGTCGGTCAGGGAAGCGATCCCGTCGCTGCCGAGCGTCACGGACCGAAGCGCCTGCCGGGGGGCGGCGTCGGGCACCGGGATCCACTCCAGGCGCAGCAAGGCGCCCTGCTCCGCGCCGGCCCCGGTGGGGGCGTCGGCGACCGGCCGGGGGCGGAGCGTCAGCGTCTCCACCGACAGCACGGGAGCGCCGGTGGTGTCCACCGCCGCGACCGACACCGAGTCCCCGGCGGTCCGCGTGAGGCGGGCCCGTACGGCCGAGGCGCCGGCCGCGTGCAGCGAGACCCCCGACCACGACAGCGGGGACAGCTCTTCCTCGCCGTCCAGGCCCGCGAATTCCGCTGCCTGAGCGAGGGATTCCAGCAGGGCGGGGTGGATGCCGTAGTAGGGGGCGTCGGACGCGGCCTCGCCGGTCAGCTTCACCTCGACGTAGACCTTGTCGCCACGGGTCCAGAGGGTGGTGGACTCGTCACCCGTGTCGACGGCGACGGCGTCGGCGGGCGGCCAGATGGACGCGTCGAAGGGCACGATCTGCTCGCCGGAGTCGAGGATGCCGGAGGCGTGCTCGGTCCACGGGTCGTCGAGGGCGTCCTGGGGGCGGGAGTGGACGCGGATGGCGCGAGCCCCTGTCGCGTCCGGCGCGCCCGTCCACACCTGGAGCGCCAGCGCGGACTCACCGGTGAGGGCCAGGGGCGTGTGGACGGTCAGAGAGGTGACGCGGTCGCAGTCCACTTCGTCGCCGACGCGAACGGCCAGCTCCAGGAAGGCCGATACGGGGAAGTCGGTGGTCTCCGGGGAGAGCCGGCTCGTGAACAGCACCCCGTCGGAGTCGGCCAGCGGCACCGCGGCGCCCAGGAGCGGATGCCGTGCGGGCACCAGGCCGACGGACGAGACGTCGCCGGTGAGTGCGGCGGGGCGGGGCCAGAAGCGCTCGTGCTGGAAGGCGTACGTGGGCAGATCGACGCGCCGGGCGCCGGTCCCCGCGAACAGCTCGGCCCACGCGACGTCGACGCCGGACACATGGAGCCGGGCGAGGGCGGTGAGGAGGGCGGTCTCCTCGGGGCGGTCCTTGCGGAGGGCCGGGACGGAGACAGTCGCCTCGGTGGCGTCGAGCGTGTGCTGGGCGAGGGCGGTGAGGACACCGTCGGGGCCGAGCTCGAGGAAGGCGGTAGCGCCCGCCTCACTCAACGCACGGACACCGTCGGCGAAACGCACGGCCTCGCGGACATGCCGCACCCAGTAGTCGGCGGTGGCGACGAGCTCGGCCACAGCGAGCTCACCCGTCACATTGGAGATAAGAGGAATAGTCGGGGCCTGGAAGGACAGCCCCTCAATGGCCCGGCGGAAGTCCTCCAGCACCGGATCCATCAGCGGCGAATGGAACGCATGGCTCACCGACAGCCGCTGGGTCTTACGACCCTCGGCCGCCAGGCCCTCCGCGATCCGCAGAACAGCCGACTCCTCACCCGCGACGACGACAGCGTCCGGGCCATTGACGGCAGCGATCGAGACACCGGCGGTGAGACGAGGAGTGACCTCGTCCTCGGACGCCTGCACAGCCACCATCGCACCACCGGAAGGCAGCGCGTTCATCAAGCGGGCCCGCGCCGCGACGAGGGAACACGCGTCCTCAAGAGAGAACACACCGGCGACGTGCGCGGCAGCGATCTCACCGATCGAATGCCCCGCCACGAAGTCCGGCCGCACTCCCCACGACTCCACCAGCCGGAACAACGCCACTTCAAGTGCGAAAAGCGCCGGCTGAGTGAAACCCGTCCCGTTCAGCGCCTCGGCATCCTCACCGAACATCACCTCACGCAACCCGTCGAAACGAGCCACCACCTCGTCCAGCGCCCCCGCGAACACCGGGAACCGGGCGTACAACTCCCGCCCCATCCCCAGCCGCTGCGACCCCTGACCCGAGAACAGGAACGCCAGGGACCGGTCCGCGGCGACCCCGCGAGCCACCTCGTCCCCTGCCAGCAGGACCGCGCGGTGGTCGAGGACCGCCCTTCCCGTTGCCAGCGAAAAACCGACGTCAACGGCATCGTCGGCCGCTGAGGACGTCAGGCGCTGCAGCTGCTCCGCCAGCGCCTCCTCCGACTTGGCCGACACCACCCACGGCACCGGGCCACCCGGCGAAGCATCACGCTCGGCAACGGACTCGGGAGCCTGCTCGACGATGATGTGCGCGTTCGTGCCGCTGAGGCCGAACGACGACACACCCGCACGCCACGGACGCCCCACCTCCGGCCACGCCCGCGCCTCCGTCAGCAGCTCCACCGCACCCGCCGACCAGTCCACATGCGACGACGGCTCGTCGATGTGCAGGCTCTTCGGCAGGACACCGTGCCGCATCGACATGACCATCTTGATGATCCCGGCGACACCGGCGGCGGCCTGCGTGTGGCCGATGTTGGACTTCACCGAACCCAGCCACAACGGCCGGTCCGCGTCCCGCTCACGACCGTACGTCGCCAGCAACGCCTGCGCCTCGATCGGGTCACCCAGCGTCGTACCCGTACCGTGCGCCTCCACCGCGTCCACATCAGTCGCCGACAGGCCGGCGCTCGCCAGCGCCTGGCGGATCACCCGCTGCTGCGACGGACCGTTCGGCGCCGTCAGACCGTTCGACGCGCCGTCCTGGTTCACCGCCGAACCCCGCACCACGGCCAGCACCCGGTGACCGAGACGCTTCGCGTCCGACAGCCGCTCCAGCACCAGCACGCCCGCGCCCTCGGACCAGCCAGTGCCGTCGGCCGCGTCCGCGAACGCCTTGCAGTAGCCGTCCGTCGCCAGGCCGCCCTGGCGGCTGAAGCCCGAGAAGGTCATCGGCGTCGACAGGACCGTCACACCGCCGGCGAGGGCGAGGGAGCTCTCGCCGCTGCGGAGGGACTGGGCGGCGAGGTGGAGAGCGACGAGCGACGACGAGCAGGCCGTGTCGACCGTCACCGCCGGGCCCTCCAGCCCGAAGGTGTACGAGATCCGGCCGGAGATGACGCTGGTGGCGAGGCCTGTGCTGGCGTGGCCCTCGACGTCCTCGCGGGAGTTCATGACGAGCGTGGCGTAGTCCTGGCCCGTGGTGCCGACGAAGACGCCCGTCCGGCTGCCGCGCAGGGCCGTCGCGTCGATACCGGCCCGTTCGAACGCCTCCCAGGACGTCTCCAGCAGCAGCCGCTGCTGCGGGTCCATGGCCAGGGCCTCGCGCGGCGAGATGCCGAAGAACCCGGCGTCGAAGTCGGCGACGTCCTGGAGGAATCCGCCGCGCCGGGTCGCGCTGCCGCCCCGGTTCTCCGGGTCCGTGCCGAAGAGCGCCTTGAGGTCCCAGCCACGGTCGGTGGGGAAGCCGGCGATGCCGTCGCGGCCTTCGGCGAGCATCCGCCACAGGTCCTCGGGCGACCGGACGCCTCCGGGCATCCGGCAGGCCATGCCGACGATGGCGATGGGGTCGTCGGCGACGGCGGGGGCCGTGGCAGGGATGCCGGCGCCGCTGTCCTCGTGCTGGTCGAGCAGCTCGGCCATGAGGTGGCTGGCGAGGGTGGCCGGGGTGGGGTAGTCGAAGATCAGGGTCGCGGTGAGCCGCAGGCCGGTGGCGGTGGTGAGCCGGTTGCGGAGCTCCACCGCCGTCAGGGAGTCGAAGCCGAGCTCGCGGAACTCCCGGCCCGCCTCGACCTGCCGTGCCGAGGTGTGCCCGAGGACGGCGGCCGCCTCGGTCCGTACGAGGTCGGTCATCGAGCGGAGCGCGTCCGCCTCCCCCAGCCCGGACAGCCGGAGGCTGAGGGCGGCCGCCGTACCGGCGCCGCCCGCCGCCGTCGCGGCCGTTCGCCGGCCGCCTCGGACCAGGCCGCGCAGCAGCGGGGGTACGACGCCCGGGGCGCGCCCGTCGCGGCGGGCGGGGCCGATCGGGACGACGTACGGCTCGTCGAGGCCGACGGCGGCGTCGAACAGCGCCAGGCCCTGTTCGACCGTCAGCGGGGGCACTCCGGAGGCCGCGATGCGCTGCATGTCGGCCTGCGACAGCGCGCCCGTCATACCGCTCGACTGCGCCCACGCGCCCCACGCGAGGGACTGGGCGGGAAGACCGAGAAGACGGCGGTGGTGGGCGAGGGCGTCCAGGAAAACGTTGCCCGCCGCGTAGTTGGCCTGTCCGGCGCCGCCCATCACGCCGGAGACCGACGAGAAGAGGACGAACGCGGCCAGGTCGAGGCCCTTGGTGAGCTCGTGGAGGTGCCAGGCCGCGTCGGCCTTCGGGCGGATGACGGCCGAGAGCCGGTCCGGGGTGAGGGAAGTGATGACACCGTCGTCGAGGACACCGGCCGTGTGGACCACGGCGGTCAGCGGACGATCAGCCGGGATCCCGGCCAGCAGGCGCTCGACGGCATCCCGGTCCGCCGTGTCGCACGCCTCGACGGTCACTTCCGCGCCGAGGGCGGCCAGTTCGTCGACCAGTTCCGTCGCCCCCGGCGCCGCCGGGCCACGACGGCTCGCCAGCAACAGGTGCCGCACACCGCGCTCGACCACCAAATGCCGGGCCAGCAGGCCGCCCAGGCCACCCGTGCCACCGGTGATCAGCACCGTGCCCGCCGTGTCCCATGTGCGTACCGCTGCCGGAGCGTCCGGCTCCGGGACGGCGACGCGGGCCAGGCGGCCCACCCGCACCGCGCCGTCACGCACGACGAACTGGGCGTCGCCTGCCGCCAGCAGCCCCGGCAGCTGGGGCAGTACGGAAACAAGATCAGCGTCGGCATCGAGGTCGATCAGGGCCAAGCGGTCCGGGTGTTCGGTCTGTGCCGAGCGCACCAGGCCCCACACGGCGGCGGCCGCGAGATCGTCCCCGGCCGTCGCGCCCCGCGTCACGAACACCAGTCGTGCGTCCGCGAACCGCTCCGCCGCCAGCCACTCCCCCACCAGGCCGAGCGCCCGGGCCGTCAGCTCGTGCACGGCGCCGGGCACGTCGGTCGCTTCGCCCGCCCCCAGCGGGGCGAGCACCAGCTCCGTCCCGTCCGGTACGGCGGCCAGGGCCTCGGCGGCCGTCCCGGCGCCCAGCGTCGCGCGGCTGATCTCCCGGTGCTCCGACCGCTCCTCCGGTGCCGGGACCCAGTCCAGCCGCAGCAGGGATCCGTGCTCCGTGGCGCCGCCCCTGCGGTCCACGGTCCCGGCCCGGTCGTGCAGCACCAGCGTGCTCGCCGACAGGACCGGCGCCCCCTCGGTGTCGGTGACGGCCACGGAGGCGGTGTCCTCGGCGGTCCGGGTGACGCGTATCCGTACCGCCGACGCGCCCCCGGCGTGCAGGGACACCCCGGACCACAGCAGCGGAACGAGCTCGTCGGCCCGGCTGCCGTCCGGGGCCGTGATCGCGAGGGCCTGGGTGACGGCGGTCAGCAGCGCGGGGTGGAGCCCGAACGCCCCGGCGTCGTCCGTGACGTCGGCGGGGAGGGCGGCTTCCACGAAGATGTCGGCGTCCCGCGTCCAGATCGCGCGGACGGTCCGGAGGGCGGGGGCGCATCCGGCCTTGTCGTAGTACCCCGCCAGGACGTCGGTGTCGACGTTGGTGGCGTCGCGCGGCGGCCACTCGTCGGTGCCGAAGTCCGCGACGCGCTCGCCGGGGCTCAGGACGCCGTGCGCGTGCTCCGTCCAGGTCTGGTCGGGGGCGTCGGCGAGCTGGGAGTAGACGGACACCTTCCGGGCGCCCGCCGGGTCGGGGGCGCCGACCCAGACCTGGAGGAGGACGGCGTGCTCGTCGTCCAGGGCGAGCGGTTCGGTCAGGGTGAGTTCGTCGACGCGGCCGTAGCCGACCTGGTCGCCCGCGCGGATGGCGAGCTCCACGTACGCGGCGGCCGGGAAAGCGGTGCCGTCGGCGAGCCAGGGGTGGGTGCGGGCGGTGAGCCTGCTGGTGAACAGCACGCCGTCGAGGCCGGCCAGGGACACGGCCGCGCCGAGCAGCGGGTGGCCGGCGGGGGTGAGGCCGGCGGCGGACACGTCGCCGGCGACGGCGGCGGGCTTGGGCCAGAACCGCCGGTGCTGGAAGGCGTACGTGGGGACGTCCACGCGGCGGGCGCCCGTGCCGTCGAACCACGTGGCCCAGTCCACCGCGACTCCCGCCACATGCAGCCGGGCGAGCGCGGTGAGCAGGGAGCGCTCCTCCGCCCGGTTCCGGCGCAGGGCGGTGAGGGCGACCGGGGTGCTGATACCGGTGTCGTCGAGGCTGTGCTGGGCCATGGCCGTCAGCACGCCGTCGGGGCCGAGTTCCAGGAAAGCGGTGGCGCCTTCGGCCGCCAGCGTCCGGACGCCGTCTGCAAAGCGGACGGTCTCGCGGACGTGCCGGACCCAGTACTCGGGCGTGCACAGCAGTTCCGCCGTCGCGATCCGGCCCGTCACGTTCGACACGACCGGGATGCGCGGCGGCTGGAAGGACAGCCCGGCCAGGGCCTGCCGGAAGTCCTCCAGCATGGGGTCCATGAGCGGCGAGTGGAAGGCGTGGCTCACCGACAGCCGCTGGGTCTTGCGGCCCTCGGCGGCGAACTTCTCGGCGATGCGGGGCACCGCTGTCTCGTCGCCCGCGATGACGACGGCGTCCGGGCCGTTGACGGCCGCGATGGACACGCCGTCGACCAGGCGCGCCGCGACCTCGTCCTCGGACGCCTGGACGGCGACCATCGCCCCGCCGGCGGGCAGCGCGCCCATCAGCCGGGCCCGGGCCGCCACCAGCGCGCACGCGTCGTCGAGGGACAGCACGCCCGCGACGTGCGCGGCCGCGACCTCACCGATCGAGTGGCCCGTGACGTAGTCGGGGCGCACTCCCCAGGACTCGATCAGCCGGTAGAGGGCCACTTCGAGTGCGAAGAGCGCGGGCTGGGCGAAACCGGTCCCGTCCAGCACGGCCGCGTCGCCGTCGAACATGACCTCCCGCAGCGGGCGCTCCAGTTCGCCGTCGAGGCGGGCCGCCACGGCGTCCAGGGCCTCGGCGAAGACGGGGAAGCGGGCGTACAGTTCGCGGCCCATGCCCACCCGTTGCGATCCCTGGCCGGTGAAGAGCACCGCCAGGGGGCGGCCGCCGACGGCCGCGCGGCCGCGCGCGGCCTCGGACAGCGAGCCGTCCGGGCCGGCCAGGAGGACCGCGCGGTGGTCGAAGGCCGACCGGCCCGTGGCGAGCGAGTGGCCGACGTCCACGGGCGTGGCGGTCCCGGCCAGGGCGGCCACCCGCTCCAGCTGGGCGGCCAGCGCCTCCTCGGACTTGGCGGACACCGGCCAGGGCACCACACCGGGCCGGACCACGGGTGCCTCCGGTGCCCCGGCGGGCTCGGCCCCGACCGGCTCCGGCTCGGTGGCCTGTTCCAGGATCACGTGCGCGTTCGTCCCGCTGATGCCGAAGGAGGACACGCCCGCGCGCCACGGCCTGTCGGCCTCGGGCCAGGGCCTCGCGTCCTTGAGGAGTTCCACCGCTCCCACAGCCCAATCCACGTGTGTCGAGGGCCGTTCCGCGTGGAGGGTGCGCGGCAGCACGCCCCGGCGCATGGCCATGACCATCTTGATGACTCCGGCGACGCCGGCGGCCGCCTGCGCGTGGCCGATGTTGGACTTCACCGAGCCCAGGAGCAGCGGCCGTCCGGTGTCCCGGCCCTGGCCGTAGGTGGCGAGGAGGGCCTGGGCCTCGATGGGGTCGCCGAGCGGGGTGCCCGTGCCGTGGCCCTCCACGGCGTCGACGTCCGCGGCGTTGAGTCCGGCGGCGGCCAGCGCCTGGCGGATGACGCGCTGCTGGGCGGGGCCGCTGGGGGCGGTGAAGCCGTTGGAGGCGCCGTCCTGGTTGACGGCCGAGCCCCGGACGACCGCCAGCACCGGGTGACCGTTGCGGCGGGCGTCGGAGAGGCGTTCGACGAGGAGCATGCCGACGCCCTCGGACCAGCCGGTGCCGTCGGCGGTGTCCGCGTAGGCCTTGCAGCGGCCGTCGGCGGCGAGGCCGCCCTGGCGGCTGAACTCCATCAGGGAGCCCGGTGACGACATGACGTTGACGCCACCGACGAGGGCGAGTGAGCACTCGCCGGCCCGGAGGGCGTGGACGGCGGAGTGCAGGGCCACGAGGGAGGAGGAGCAGGCCGTGTCGACGGTGACCGCCGGTCCTTCGAGGCCGAGGGTGTAGGAGAGCCGTCCGGAGGTGGCGCTGGCGGCGATGCCGGTGCCGATGTCGCCGGTGGCGTCGGCGAGGGACCGTACGAGGAGGTAGGCGTAGTCCTGGCCGTTGGTGCCGACGAACACGCCGGTGCGGCTGCCGCGCAGCGTGGCCGGGTCGATGCCGGCGCGCTCGATCGCCTCCCAGGACGTCTCCAGCAGCAGGCGCTGCTGGGGGTCCATGGTGACGGCCTCGCGCGGTGAGATGCCGAAGAAGTCGGCGTCGAAGTCGGCCGCGCTGTCGAGGAACCCGCCCTCCTGGCTGACGCTGTTGCCGCGCTTGTCGACGCCGGCGTCGCGCAGGGCCGCCAGGTCCCAGCCCCGGTCGGTGGGGAAGCCGGAGATGGCGTCCCCACCGGCGGCCACGAGGTCCCAGAGATCCTCCGGGGAACGCACGCCGCCGGGGTAGCGGCAGCTCATCGCGACGATGGCGACGGGCTCGTTGGCGGCGGCCACCAGGGCGCGGTTCTGGCGGCGCAGGTGCTCGGTCTCCTTGAGGGAGGCCCGGAGAGCTTCGACTACTTTTTCGCTGGGCGTGGTCATGTTCCGCTCTCTCAGCCTTCGGTCCGTGAGTCCGGCGTGTCGTCGTCGTTGGAGCCAGTGGTGCCGGGGGTGCCCGGGGTGCCGTCCAGCGCCGCCCGGACGAGGGCGTCGACGTCCATCTCGTCGATCGATTCCGCGTAGCCGTCCGGTTCCGTCGCCCCGGTGGTGCCGTCGTCGGCCGCGGCCGTGGTGGCGGCGAGCCTCAGCAGGGGTTCCAGCACGCCGATCTCGCGCAGCTGGGCCACGGAGACGGAGGCGAGCAGGGCCCGGATGCCGGCCTGGTCGAGGCCGTCGTCGGTCCCGCCGTCCGTCGTGCCGTCGCCGTGGCCGGCGTCGGGCAGCAGCTCGCGCAGAATGTGGGCGGCCAGGTCGACGGGGGTGGGGTGGTCGAAGACGAGCGTGGCGGCCAGGGTCAGCCCGGTCGCGGCCGTGAGCTGGTTGCGCAGTTCGACGGCGGCGAGGGAGTCGAAGCCGAGGTCCCTGAAGGCCCGGTCGGGGCCGACGGCGTCGGCGTCGGTGTGGCCGAGGACGGCGGCGGCCCGGGTCCGTACGACGTTCAGGACGGTCTCGGTGCGCTGTGCCGTGCTCCGGCCCGCGAGCTTCTCGCGCAGGGCGGCGCCGTCCGCCCCCGGTGCGGTGGCGTCGCCGCCGGTCCCGGCCGGGGCCGGGTCGCCGGCGGGGGCGAGCTCCGCGAGGAGGGGGCTGGGCCGTACGGCGGTGAAGGCCCGTACGAACCGGGCGGGTTCGACGTCGGCGACGACCTCCGTCGGCCCGTTCTCCATGACCGCCCGGCGCAGCGCGGCGACCGCGAGGCGCGGGTCCAGCGGCCGGATGCCGGTGCGCTGGGCGGCGGCGGTCGCGCGGGCGTCGGCGGCCATGCCGCCGCCGGCCCAGGCGCCCCAGGAGATGGAGGTGGCGGCCAGGCCCTCGGCACGGCGCCGCTCGGCGAGGGCGTCGAGGAGGGCGTTGGCGGCGGCGTAGTTGGCCTGGCCGGGGTTGCCGACGGTGGCGGACGCCGAGGAGAACAGGGCGAACACCGTGAGCCCGAGGTCCCGGGTCAGGTCGTGGAGGGCCAGGGCCGAGGCGGCCTTGGCGCGGTGGACGGCCGCGAACCGCTCGGGGGTCAGGCCGTCGATGACGCCGTCGTCGAGGACGCCCGCCGCGTGGACGACGCCGGTCAGCGGGGCGCTGTCCGGGACGTCCGCGAGCAGCGCGGCGAGCGCGGCGCGGTCGGCCGTGTCGCAGGCGGCGAGGGTGACCTCGGCGCCCAGGGCGGCCAGTTCGGCCCGCAGGTCCTCGGCGCCGGGCGCTTCGGCGCCCCGGCGGCTGACGAGCAGCAGATGGTGCGCGCCCGCTTCGGCGAGGCCGCGTGCCACGTGGGCGCCGAGGGCGCCGGTGCCGCCGGTGATCAGGACGGTGCCGGTGGGCTGCCATTCCCGTACGGGCCCGTCGGCCGGTACGGGCACGAGCCGGCGGCCGAAGACGGCGGAGGGCCGGACGGCGAGCTGGTCCTCGCCGCCGGAGCCGGCGAGGAGTGCGGCGAACCGGTCCGCGGACCGCTCGTCGAGGGTCTCCGGCAGGTCGATCAGGCCGCCCCAGCGGCGCGGGTGCTCCAGTGCGGCGACCCGTCCCAGGCCCCAGACGCCGGCCTGGGCGAGGCCCGGTACCGGCTCGGCGGGCGAGACGGCGACCGCGCCGCGGGTGACGCACCACAGGGGCGCGTCGATCCCGGCGTCGCCGAGTGCCTGGACGAGGGCGGCGGTGAGCAGGGTGCCCTCGGGGACGCCATCGGTGTCGCCCGCGGCGGCGAGGGCGAGCAGGGAGAGGACTCCGGTGAACTCGCGTCCGTCGGCGGCCTGTTCCTTCAGCAGCGCGGCCAGGGAGTCCCGGTCGGCGCCGGTGACGTCCAGGCGTACGGCCCCGTCGCCGAGGCGGGCGAGGACGCCGGCGGCCCACGGCTCGTCGGCCCGTCCGGCGGGTACGACGGCGAGCCAGGTGCCGGCCGGGCGGCCGGAGGGCGCGGTGGCGGTCAGGGGCTTCCAGACGACGCGCTGGCGCCAGCCGTCCACGGTGGACCGTTCGGTCCGGCGGCGGCGCCAGTCGGCGAGCGCGGGCAGGACCTTGGCGAGGGCGTCGCCGTCGACGTCCAGCTCCGACTCCAGCGCCGCGAAGTCCTCGCCGCGCACGGCGGTCCAGAACGCCTCGTCCTCGCCCCGGGCGGGAGCGACAACGTCCGCGGGCCGGTGATCGGGCCAGAACCGCTGGTGCTGGAAGGGGTAGGTGGGCAGGTCCACGCGCCGGGCCGGGTCGCCCGCGCCGAGGACGGACGTCCAGCGCGGGGCCGTGCCGTCGGCGTGGAGCCGGGCCAGGGCGGTGAGCAGGGACGTCTCCTCGTCGCGGCCCTTGCGCAGCGCCGGTACGGTCAGCGCCTCGGCCGACGCGGCGTCCAGGGTGTCCTGGGCCATGGCGCAGAGCACACCGTCGGGGCCGATCTCCAGGAAGCGGGTGACGCCGCGCCCGGTCAGGGCGCCGACGCCGTCGCCGAACCGTACGGCCTCGCGGACGTGCCGCACCCAGTACTCGGGCGAGCACAGCTCTTCGCCGGTCGCCAGGTCGCCGGTGAGGCAGGACACGAGCGGGAGCGCCGGCGCCGCGTACGTCACGCGGCGGGCGGCCCGTCGGAAGTCCTCGAGTACGGCGTCCATGTGCAGGGAGTGAAACGCATGGCTGACCAGCAAACGCCTAGTCTTGCGGCCGTCGGCGGCGAACTGCTCCGCGACGGCGAGCACGGCGGCCTCGTCGCCCGACAGGACGACCGCCCGCGGCCCGTTGACGGCGGCGACGGACACTCCGTCGACCCCGGTCAGGTGCGCGGTGACCTCGGCCTCGGTCGCCTGGACCGCGACCATGGCACCGCCGGTGGGCAGCGCGTTCATCAACCGGGCGCGGGCCGCGACGAGGGAACACGCGTCCTGAAGGGAGAAGACGCCCGCGATGTGCGCGGCGGCGATCTCACCGATGGAGTGGCCGGCGACGAGGTCGGGGCGGATGCCCCAGGACTCCACCAGCCGGAACAGCGCCACTTCGAGGGCGAAGAGCGCGGGCTGGGTGAAGCCCGTGTCGTTCAGCGCGTCGCCGTCCCCGTCGAACATCACGTCGCGCAGCGGCCGGTCCAGTTCGGCGTCGAAGTGGGCGGTCACCGCGTCCAGCGCCTCGGCGAAGACGGGGAACCGCTCGTACAGCTCCCGGCCCATGCCCGCGCGCTGCGAGCCCTGGCCGGAGAAGAGGAACGCGAGCTTTCCGGCGCGGCCCGCCGTGCGGCCCCGGACGACGCGCGGGCCGTCCTGGCCGTCGGCGAGGGCCGTCAGGCCCTCCAGCAGCTCGTCGCGGCTCGCGGCCAGGACCGTGGCCCGGTGCTCGAAGGACGACCGGGTCGTCGCCAGGGCCCGGGCCAGGTCGGCGACGGTCAGCTCCGGGCGGGCCGTCAGATGGGCGCCCAGACGGGCGGCCTGGGCCTTGAGGGCCTCGGGTGCCGCCGCCGAGACGGGTACGGGCAGCAGGACCGGCCCGTCCTCGGGCGCACCGGTCGCGGCCTGGCCGGTCGGCTCCGGCTGTTCGATGATGACGTGCGAGTTGGTGCCGCTGGCGCCGAAGGCCGAGATGCCGGCCCGGCGTACGCGGCCCGTCTCCGGCCAGTCGGCGCGCTCGGCGAGCAGCTCGACCGCGCCGGCCGACCAGTCCACGTGGGTGGACGGCTCGTCGATGTGCAGGGTCCGGGGCAGGACGCCGTGGCGCATGGCCATGACCATCTTGATGACGCCCGCGACACCGGCGGCGGCCTGGGTGTGGCCGAGGTTGGACTTCACCGAGCCGAGCAGCAGGGGCCGCTCCTCCGGCCGGTCCTGGCCGTAGGTCGCGAGCAGCGCCTGGGCCTCGATCGGGTCGCCGAGGGTGGTGCCCGTGCCGTGGGCCTCCACCGCGTCCACGTCGGCGGCCGTCAGCCCGGCGTTCGCCAGGGCACGGCGGATGACGCGGCGCTGGGAGGGGCCGTTGGGGGCGGTCAGGCCGTTGGAGGCGCCGTCCTGGTTGATGGCCGAGCCGCGCAGGACGGCCAGTACCTCGTGGCCGTTGCGGCGGGCGTCGGAGAGCCGCTCCAGGACGAGGACGCCCACGCCCTCCGACCAGCCGGTGCCGCCGGCGGACGCCGCGAAGGCGCGGCAGCGGCCGTCGGCCGACAGGGCGCCCATCTCGCCGAACTCGATGAAGTTCACCGGGGTGGACATGACCGTCACACCGCCCGCGAGGGCGAGCGGGCACTCGCCGTTGCGCAGCGACTGGGCGGCCAGGTGCAGCGCGACCAGGGACGAGGAGCAGGCCGTGTCGACGCTGACCGACGGGCCCTCCAGGCCGAAGGTGTAGGACAGCCGGCCGGAGAGCAGGCTGGCCGACTGGGCGGTCTGCGCGTGGCCGAGCTGGCCCGCCTCGGGGCGGTAGTCGCCGGTGCCGCCGCCGATGAAGACGCCGGTGTCGCCGCCGCGCAGGGCGGCCGGGTCGATGCCGGTGCGCTCCAGGGCCTCCCAGGCGGCCTCCAGCACGATGCGCTGCTGCGGGTCCATGACCATGGCCTCGCGCGGCGAGATGCCGAAGAAGCCGGGGTCGAAGTCCGCGACGTCGTAGAGGAAGCCTCCCTCGCGGGTGACGCTGCGGCCCCGGCCGTCCCGGTCGCCGTGGAGCATGCGGTCCAGGTCCCAGCCCCGGTCGTCGGGGAAGCCGCCGATGGCGTCCACCTCCCCGGCGACGAGCTCCCACAGGTCCTCGGGCGAGCGGACCCCGCCCGGGTAGCGGCAGCTCATGCCGACGATGACGATCGGGTCGTCGGCGCCGGCGGACGCGGCCGGCACGGCGGCGCGGCGCTCGTCCTCGTCGTGCCCGCCGAGGAGTTCGGCGAGCAGGTGGGCGGCGAGGGCGTCGGCCGTCGGGTAGTCGAAGACCAGGGTGGCGGGCAGGGTGAGCCCGGTGGCCGTGGCGAGCTGGTTGCGGAGGTCGACGGCGGTCAGCGAGTCGAAGCCCAGGTCGCGGAAGGCCTGCGCGGAGGGTACGTCCGCCGGGTCGGCGAAGCCGAGCACCGCGGCGACCTCGGCGCGGACCAGGGAGAGCAGCGCCTCGGCCCGGTCGCCCTCGGCGAGGGCGGCCAGTTCGGCGCGCAGGGCGGTCGCGGCGTCCTGCGCGCCGTCCTTGGGCTCCGTCAGGGCCTCGCGGGCCTCGGGCAGTTCGGTGAAGAGGGCGGTGGGCCGGGTGCGGCCGAAGACCGGGGCGAACCGGTCCCAGGCCACGTCGGCGACCGTCACCGCGACGTCCTCGCCGTCCACGGACAGGGCGAGCGCGGCGAGCGCGCGGCCCGGGTCCATGGCGGGCAGGCCGTTGGCGCGCAGGTGGGCGGCCAGGCCGTCCGGGGTGGTGTCGGCCCAGGCGCCCCAGGACACCGACAGGCCGTGCAGACCGCTCGCCCGGCGGCGGTGGGCCACGGTGTCGAGGAAGGCGCTCGCGGCGGCTCCGGCGCCCTGGCCGCTGACGCCCCAGACGCCGGCGATGGAGGCGAAGAGGACGAACGCCACGTTCGCCGCGTCGTCTCCGGCGGCCGCCTCGACGGCGGTCTCCAGGCCCGCGACGTCGGCGCGGAGCGCGGCGAGGTACGCGGCCGGGTCCGGGTCGGGTCCGGTGTCCCGGCCCGTGTGGACGACGGTGGTCAGCGGCCGGCCGGCGGGGACCGAGGCGAGTGCCGCCGCCAGGGTCCCGCCGTCGGCGAGGGAGCCGGTCGCGACCGTCAGCCCGGCGCCCAGCCCGGCGAGTTCGGCCTCCAGTGCCGCCTCGGCGGAGGCGTCCGGTGCCGTGGCGCCGACGAGCAGCACGTGCCGGGCCCCGCGCTCGGCGAGCCAGCGGGCGGTGTGGCCGCCGAAGCCGGCCGGGCCGCCGGTGACCAGCGCCGTGCCCGAGGGCCGCCACGCGTCGGACGCGGTGTGGGCAGCGACGCGCACGAGCCGCCGGCCGAGGAGGCCGGAGGAGCGCAGCGCCAGCTGGTCCTCGCCGCCTGTGCCCGCCAGGGCGGCGCGGAAGCGGTCCGCGCCGCGCCGGTCGAGGACGTCGGCGACGTCGACGATGCCGCCCCAGCGCTCGGGGTGCTCCAGGCCCATGACCCGGCCGAGGCCCCACACGGCGGCCCCGGCGTCGTCGGCGACCGCCTCGGAGCGGCCGGTCGCGACGGCGCCCCGGGTGACGCACCACAGGGGCGCGTCGATGCCGGCGTCCGCGAGGACGCGCAGGAGTTCGTCGGGCGTGGTCGTCGTGAGCAGGGAGACGACACCGGTGACGCCTTCCGCGGCGAGCCCGCCGAGGCGCTCGGCCAGGGCCGCGTGTTCGTCCGTTCCCGCCTCGACGCGTACGGCGTTCTCGCCGAGCGCGTCCGCCAGCGCGGAGACGTACGGGTCGTCGGCGTGGCCCGCCGGGACCAGTGCCAGCCAGGTGCCGGTCAGGGTGCTCACGCCCGGGACCGCCAGCGGGCGCCAGGTCACGCGGTACCGCAGGCCGTCGGCGGCCGACCGCTCGGCGCGCTTGCGGCGCCAGGACGACAGGGCCGGTACGAGGGCCGACAGCGCGGCGTCGTCCAGCTCCAGCTCGGCCGACAGCGACGAGAGGTCCTCGCGCTCCACGGCCGACCAGAAGGCGGCGTCCACCGGATCCCGGTCGCCCGCCTCGCCGTGGCCGGCGGCCGTCGCGCGCTCCGGCCAGTACCACTGGCGCTGGAAGGCGTACGTCGGCAGCGGCGTCCGGCGGGCGCCCGTGCCCGCGAACCAGGCCGCCCAGTCCAGGGGGACCCCGGCCACGTACAGCCGGGACAGGGCGGTGAGGAGAGCGGTCTCCTCGGGGCGGTCCTTGCGCAGGGCGGACGCGGCGACCACGGACCCGGTGCCGTCGAGGCTGTGCTGGGCGAGGGCGGTGAGCACACCGTCGGGGCCGAGCTCCAGGAAGGCCGTCGTGCCTTCGGCGGCGAGCGTACGGACGCCGTCGGCGAAGCGGACGGTCTCCCGGACGTGCCGCACCCAGTAGTCGGCGGTGCACAGCAGCTCCGCCGCCGCGATCCCACCGGTCACGTTGGACACGACGGGAACGCTCGGTGCCCGGTACGACAGGCCCGCCGCGACCCGGCGGAAGTCCTCCAGCATGGGGTCCATGAGCGGCGAGTGGAAGGCGTGGCTGACGGAGAGCCGCTGGGTCTTGCGGCCCTCGGCGGCGAGGCCCTCGGCGATCCGCAGAACGGCCGTTTCCTCACCGGCGATGACGACGGCGTCGGGGCCGTTGACAGCGGCGATCGAGACGCCCTCGACCAGCCGCCCCACGACCTCGTCCTCGGACGCCTGCACGGCGACCATCGCACCACCGGAAGGCAGCGCGCTCATCAACCGCGCACGCGCCGCCACGAGGGCACACGCGTCCTGAAGGGAGAACACACCCGCGACGTGCGCGGCGGTGATCTCACCGATCGAATGACCGGCGACGAAGTCCGGCCGCACTCCCCACGACTCCACCAGCCGGAACAACGCCACTTCGAGCGCGAAGAGCGCGGGCTGGGTGAAGCCGGTCTCGTTCAGCACGTCGGCGTCGTCGCCGAACATGACGTCCCGCAGCGGCCGTTCCAGCTCGCGGTCGAAGTACGCCGCCACCTCGTCCAGCGCCTCGGCGAAGACGGGGAACCGCTCGTACAGCTCCCGGCCCATGCCCGCGCGCTGCGAGCCCTGGCCCGAGAAGAGGAACGCCTGCTTGCCCGCCACGTCCCCGGCGGCGCCGCGCGCGACCTCCCGGGCGCCCTCGCCGTCGGCGAGCAGCACCGCGCGGTGGGTGAGGGCCGCCCGGCCCGTGGCCAGGGAGAAGCCGATGTCCGTCGCGTCCCGGCCCGTTCCGGCGAGGGCGGCGATCCGCTCGGTCTGCGCGGCCAGCGCGGCCTCGGAGCGGGCCGAGACCACCCACGGCACGAGGCCGGGAGCCCGCTCCGCCGACGGCTCCTGAGCCACGGGCTCGTCCGGTGCCTGCTCGACGATGACGTGGGCGTTGGTGCCGCTGACGCCGAAGGCGGACACGCCCGCCCGGCGCGGGCGGCCGGTCTCCGGCCAGGCCCGGTGCTCGGTCACCAGCGACACGGTCCCGTCCGACCAGTCGACGTGCGAGGACGGGGCGTTGACGTGCAGTGTGCGCGGCAGTTCGCCGTGGCTCATCGCCAGGACCATCTTGATGACGCCCGCGACGCCGGCCGCCGCCTGGGTGTGGCCCAGGTTGGACTTGACGGCGCCGAGCAGCAGCGGCTGTCCGGGCCGGCGGTCCCGGCCGTAGGCGGCGATGAGGGCGTGCGCCTCGATGGGGTCGCCGAGGGTGGTGCCGGTGCCGTGGGCCTCCACGGCGTCGACGTCGGCCGGGGCGAGGCCGCCGTCGGTGAGGGCCTGGCGGATGACGCGCTGCTGGGCGCGGCCGTTGGGGGCGGTCAGGCCGTTGGAGGCGCCGTCCTGGTTGACGGCGCTGCCGCTGACGACCGCGAGGACGTCGTGCCCGTTGCGGCGGGCGTCGGAGAGCCGCTCCAGGACGAGGACGCCCACGCCCTCGGACCAGCTGGTGCCGTCGGCCGCGTCGGAGAAGGCCTTGCAGCGGCCGTCGGGGGCGAGCCCGCCCTGCGCGGTGAACTCGGCGAAGGCGTCCGGGCTGGACATCACCGACACGCCGCCGGCCAGGGCCAGCGTCGACTCGCCCGAGCGCAGCGAGTTCGCGGCCATGTGGAGGGCGACGAGCGAGGAGGAGCAGGCGGTGTCGACGGTGACGGCCGGGCCCTCCAGGCCGAGGGCGTAGGAGAGGCGGCCGGACATGACGCTGGCGGTGTTGCCGGTGGCGACGTGGCCGCGGACGTCGGCGGTGCCGGCGCGCAGCAGGTTGACGTAGTCCTGGCCGTTGGTGCCGACGAACACGCCGGTCCGGCTGCCGCGCAGGGACGTCGGGTCGATGCCCGCGCGTTCGAAGGCCTCCCAGGTGGTCTCCAGCAGCAGGCGCTGCTGCGGGTCCATGGCGAGGGCCTCGCGCGGCGAGATGCCGAAGAACGCGGCGTCGAAGAGGCCGACGCCCTCCAGGAAGCCGCCTTCGAGGGTGGCGGAGCCGCCCTGGGCCAGGCGCTCCAGGTCCCAGCCGCGGTCGGCCGGGAAGCCGGAGATGGCGTCCTCGCCGCCGGACAGGAGCCGCCACAGGTCCTCGGGGGAGGCGATCCCGCCGGGGAAACGGCAGTTCATGCCGACGATGACTACGGGATCGTCGTCGACGGCGGCCCGTACGGCCGGGAGCGCGCCGCCCCCGTCCCCTTCGGGGAGGTCGCCGAGGAGCTCGGTGAGGAGGAACCCGGCCAGTTCCTGCGGGGTGGGGTAGTCGTAGACGAGGGTGGCGGGCAGGCGCAGCCCGGTGGTGGCCGACAGGGCGTTGCGCAGTTCGACGATGGTCAGGGAGTCGAAGCCGAGGTCGGCGAAGGCCTGGTCGGCGGGGATGCTGTCGGCTCCGGCGTGGCCGAGGACGGCGGCGACGTGGCCGCGCAGCAGGTCCAGGACGAACCGGGGGCGCGCGGACTCGGCGAGTGCGGCGAGGCGTTGCCGCAGGTCCTCCTCGCCCGGGCCGCCCGCGAGGAGCGCGGTGCCCTGGGGCGCGGCGGTCACGACGGTGGCGGCCCGGAGCTCGGGGAGGTCGCCGATGAGGGTGCTGTGGCGGAAGGCCGCGGCGTAGCGGTCCCAGTCGATGTCCGCGACGGTCACGTTGGTGTCGTCGTGTTCGACGGCGTGTCGCAGGGCGGTGAGGGCGGTGGCGGGTGCCATGGGGGTGAAGCCGCCGCGCCGGACGCGGCCGTCGGCGAGTGTTCCGTCGCCTGCCATGCCGGTTCCGGCCCAGGGGCCCCAGGCGATGGAGGTCGCGGGCAGGCCCTGGGCGCGGCGGGCGGCGGCGAGGGCGTCGAGGTGGGCGTTGGCGGCGGCGTAGTTGCCCTGTCCGGCCGCGCCGAGGGTGCCGGCGGTGGAGGAGAACAGGACGAAGGCGGTCAGGTCCATCTCGCGGGTGAGCTCGTGGAGGTGGACCGCGGCGGTGGCCTTGGGGCCCAGGACGGCCGTGAACTTCTCGGTGGTGAGCGTGTCGACGACGCCGTCGTCGACCACTCCGGCGGTGTGGAACACCGCCGTGAGCGGGTGCTCGGCCGGGACGTCCGCGAGCAGCGCGGCGAGGGCGTCGCGGTCGGCCGTGTCGCAGGCGGCGAGGGTGACCTCGGCGCCCAGCGCGGCCAGTTCGGCCCGCAGGTCCTCGGCGCCGGGCGCGTCGGCGCCCCGGCGGCTGACGAGCAGCAGGTGGGGCGCGCCCGCTTCGGCGAGCATGCGGGCGACGTGGCCGCCCAGCGCTCCGGTGCCGCCGGTGACCAGGACGGTGCCGGTGGGGGTGTAGGGGCGGGGGGCGGTGGTGTCGCCGAGGGGGTGGTGTGCCAGGCGGCGGGCGTAGGTGGCGGTGGGGCGTACGGCGAGCTGGTCCTCGTGCCCGGCGCCGGACAGGACGCCCGCCAGGCGGCGCAGCGTGGCGTCGTCGAGGGTTTCGGGCAGGTCGACGAGGCCGCCCCAGCGCTCCGGGTGTTCGAGGGCGACGATGCGGCCGAGGCCCCAGAGGGCGGCCTGCGCGGGGTCGCCCGCGGGTTCGGTGCGGGTGACGGCGACGGCGGCGCGGGTGGCGCACCACAGGGGGGCGTCGATCCGGGCGTCGCCGAGCGCCTGGACGGCGGTCGCGGTGAGCGGCAGCCCGGCGAGTCCGCCGGGGGCGAGGGCGAGCAGGGACAGGACGCCGGTGAACTCCGTGCCGTCGGCGGTGAGTTCACGCAGGTGTTCGGCGAGCTCGGCGCGGTCGGGGCTGGTGATGTCGACGCGTACGGTCCCGGCGCCGAGGCCGTTGGCGAGCGTGTCGGCCCAGGCCCGGTCGGCGTCGGACATGGCGGCGTCGGGCGTGTCGCCGGGGGTGAGCAGCAGCCAGGTGCCCGTCGGGTGTGTCGTGGGGGCCTTGGTGAGGGGCTTCCAGGTGACGCGGTAGCGCAGGCCGTCGGCCGTGGAGTGCTCGCGGCGCTTGCGGCGCCAGGAGGACAGGGCGGGCACGACGGCGGTGAGGGTGGCGTCGTCGAGCTCCAGGGAGGAGCCCAGGGCCGTCAGGTCGGCGCGCTCGACGGCCGACCAGAACTCGGCGTCCACCGCGTCGGGCGTGCCCGCCGGGGCGGGGACGGCCGGCAGGGCGGTGGTGTCGGGCCAGTAGCGCTGCCGCTGGAAGGCGTAGGTGGGCAGGTCGACGCGCCGGGCGGGGGTGTCGAGGACGGCCGCCCAGTCGGGGCGTACGCCGTGGACGTGGAGCCGGGCGAGGGCCGTGGTCAGGGCGTGGGTCTCGGCGTGGTCGCGGCGCAGCGCGGGCACGGCGAGGGGGGGCGAGCCGGCGTCGAGGGTCTCGCGGACGGCGCCGGAGAGGATGCCGTCGGGGCCGAGTTCGAGGTGGGCGGTCACTCCCGCGGCGTCGAGGCGGCGTACGGCGTCGGCGAAGCGCACGGTGCGGCGGACCTGCCCGGCCCAGTAGGCGGGCGAGGCGGCCTCGTCGGCGGTGAGGAGTTCGCCGGTGACGGTGGAGACGAGGGGGATGGCGGGCGGCTGGAAGTCGAGTCCGGCCGCGACGCGCGTGAAGTCGTCCAGCATCGCGTCCATGCGGGGCGAGTGGAAGGCGTGGCTGACGCGCAGGCGCTTGGTCCTGCGGCCGAGGCCCGCGAAGTGCTCCTCGATCGCGCGGACCGCGTCGTCGTCGCCGGCGACGACGACGGAGGCGGGGGTGTTGACGGCGGCGAGGGAGACGCGGTCGTCCCGCCCGTCGAGCAGCGGCAGCACCTCCTCCTCGGTCGCCTGGAGCGAGCACATGGCGCCGCCCTCGGGCAGGGCGGCCATCAGCCGGCCGCGTGCCGCGACGAGCGTGCAGGCGTCCTCCAGGGAGAGCACGCCCGCGACGTGGGCGGCGGCGAGTTCGCCGATGGAGTGCCCGGCGAGGTAGTCGGGGCGCAGGCCCCAGGACTCCAGCAGCCGGAAGAGGGCGACTTCGAGGGCGAAGAGGGCGGGCTGGGTGTAGGCCGTGTCGTCCAGCAGGGCGGCCTCGTCGGTGCCCGGTTCGGCGAACAGGACGTCGCGCAGGGGCCGGTCGAGTTCGAGGTCGAAGCGGGCGAGGACGGCGTCGAGGGCCTCGGCGAAGACCGGGTGGCGGTCGTGGAGCTCGCGTCCGGTGCCGGGGCGCTGGCTGCCCTGGCCGGTGAAGAGGAACGCGAGGCGGCCGCGCCCGGACCGGCCGGTGAGCAGGGCGCCGTCGGGCGTGCCGTCCCGGAGGGCGGTCAGGGCCCGGTGGAGCGTGTCGCGGTCGTCGGCGACGATCGCGGCGCGGTGGTCGAGGGCGGTCCGTGCGGTGGCGAGCGCGTGGGCGAGGTCGGCGAGCGGCAGGGCGGGCTGCTCGTCCAGGTGGGACAGCAGGCGCCCGGCCTGGGCGCGCAGGCCCTCCTCCGTACGGCCGGAGAGCACCAGCGGCACGGTCGTGGGACCGGCCTCGGCTACCTCGGCCGGCTCCTGCGGCTCGTCCTCGACGGGCAGTTCGAGGACGGTGTGGACGTTGGTGCCGCTGAGGCCGAAGGAGGAGACGCCGGCGCGGCGCGGGCGGCCGGTCGTGGGCCACTCCCGCTCCTCGGTGAGCAGCTGGATGCCGCCCGAGGTCCAGTCGACGTGGGTGGAGGGCCGGTCGATGTGGAGGGTGCGGGGGACGGTGCCGTGGCGCATGGCCATGACCATCTTGATGACGCTGGCGACGCCGGACGCCATCTGGGTGTGGCCGATGTTGGACTTCACGGAGCCGAGCAGCAGGGGCCGGTCGGCCGGGCGGTCGTGGCCGTAGGTGGCCAGCAGCGCCTGGGCCTCGATGGGGTCGCCGAGCTTGGTGCCGGTGCCGTGCCCGTCGACGACGTCGACGTCGGCGGCGGACACGCCCGCGTTGGCCAGGGCCTGGGCGATGACGCGCTGCTGGGACGGGCCGTTGGGCGCGGTCAGGCCGTTGGAGGCGCCGTCCTGGTTGACGGCCGAGCCCCGGATGACGGCCAGGACCTGGTGGCCGTTCTTGCGGGCGTCGGAGAGCCGCTCGACGAGGACGAGGCCGACGCCCTCGGCGAGGCTCATGCCGTCGGCCGCCTCCGCGTAGGCCTTGCAGCGGCCGTCGGCGGCCATGGCGCGCTGGCGGCTGAAGCCGACGAAGGCGCTGGGGGTGGCCATGACGCTGACGCCGCCGGCCAGCGCGAGGGTGCTCTCGCCGTTGCGCAGCGACTGGCAGGCCAGGTGCAGGGCGACGAGGGAGGAGGAGCAGGCGGTGTCGAGGGTGACGGCCGGGCCCTCGAAGCCGAAGGTGTAGGACAGCCGGCCGGACAGGACGCTGGAGATGGTGCCGGTGATCAGGTGGCCCTCGTTGCCCTCGGGGGACGCCGGGCTGCTGTAGTCCTGGTAGCTGGCGCCGATGAAGGTGCCGGTGCTGCTGCCGCGCAGGGTGGCGGGGTCGATGCCGGAGCGCTCCATGGCCTCCCAGGCGGTCTCCAGCAGCAGGCGCTGCTGCGGGTCCATCGCGATGGCCTCGCGCGGGGAGATGCCGAAGAAGGAGGCGTCGAAGTCGGCGACGTCGTGGAGGAAGCCGCCGCGCGTGGAGTAGGTGCGGCCGGGCCGGTCGGGGTCGGGGTCGTAGAGGCCCTCGGCGTCCCAGCCGCGGTCGACGGGGAACTCGGTGATGGCGTCGCCGCCCGCGGCGACGAGGTCCCACAGCTGTTCCGGGGTGCCGATGCCGCCGGGGTAGCGGCAGCTCATGCCGACGATGGCGATGGGCTCGTCGTCGGTGGCCGCCCGGACGACGGCGGCCGTCTCGGTGCGGGCGCCGGCGACGCGGGTGCGGAGGAACTCCACGAGCGCGAGCGGGGTCGGGTAGTCGAAGACCATGGTGCTGGGCAGGGTGAGCCCGGTGACGTTCGACAGCCGGTTGCGCAGGTCGACGGCGGTCAGCGAGTCGAAGCCGACCTCGCGGAAGGCGCGCTGCTCGGAGAGGACGTCGGGCGAGGCGTGGCCGAGGACGGTGGCGGCCTCGCCGCGCACCAGGTCGAGCAGCACCCGGTCCTGCTCGACGGCGGGCAGGGCGAGGAGCCGGGCGGTGAACTCGCTGTCCCCGGTGGAGACGGTGGTGCTCTCCTCCGTCAGCTTCCGGACCTCGGGCACGTCCTCGAAGAGGGCGGTGGGCCGGCCGGAGGTGAAGACGGGGTGGTAGCGCTCCCAGTCGACGTCGGCGACGCACAGGACGGACTCGTCGTCGTCCAGGGCCCGGCGCAGGCCGGTGAGGGCAGCGCGCGGGTCCATGAACTCCAGGCCGCTGCGGCGGATGGCGCCGGGGTCGACGCGGCCGAGCTTGAGGTCGTCGGCCCAGATGCCCCAGGAGACCGCGGTGGCGGTGGCGCCCCGGGCGCGGCGGTGCTCGGCGAGCGCGTTGAGGTAGGCGTTGCCCGCGACGTAGGCGGCGTGCCGGCCGCTGCCCCACATGCCGGCGGTGGAGGAGTACAAGACGAACGCGTCGAGCTCGTCGTCGTCGAGGAGTTCGTCGAGGTGGCGGGCGCCGGACACCTTGGCGTCGACGACCTTGGCGAAGGCCTCCAGGCTCGTCTCCTCGATGGAGGCGAGCTCGATGGTGACGGCGGTGTGGACGACGGTGCGCACGGTGTGGCCGTCGGCCTTGAGGCCGTCGAGCATCGCGGCGACGGCGTCGCGGTCCGTCAGGTCGCAGGCGACGACGGAGGCGTCGCAGCCCGCGTCGGTGAGCTCCTGGACGAGTTCGGCGGCGCCGGGCGCCTCCGGGCCCCGGCGGCTGGTGAGGACGACGCGTTCGGCGCCCTGCTCGGCCAGCCAGCGGGCCAGGTGCGGGGCGAGGGTGCCGGTGCCGCCGGTGACGAGGGTGGTGCCGCGCGGCGTCCAGGTGCGGGCGGGGGCCGCCCCGGTCGTGGCGCGCGCGACGCGGCGCACGAGGACGCCGGAGGCGCGGACGGCCAGCTGGTCCTCGCCGGTACGGCCGGTGAGGACGGCGGCGAGCCGTTCGCCGGCGCGCCGGTCGAGGGTCTCGGGCAGGTCGACGAGACCGCCCCAGCGCTGGGGGTGTTCGAGGGCGGCGGTCCAGCCCAGGCCCAGGATCTGGGCCTGGACGGGGTGGGTGAGCCGGTCGGAGCGGCCGGTGGCGACCGCGCCCCGGGTCAGGCACCACAGGGGCGCGTCGATTCCGGCGTCGCCGAGGGCCTGGACGAGGGTGACGGTCAGGGCGAGGCCGGACGTGAGCGCGGGGTGGCCGGGGGCGGGCTCCTCGGCGGCGGCGAGCAGGGACACCACACCCGTCAGACCGGTGGCGTCCCCGAGCGCGGCCAGGCGCTCGGTGAGGGTGGTGCGCTCCAGGCAGGCGTCGTCGAGGACGAGCGTGCGGACGTCGGCGCCCTGCGCGGCGAGCGCGTCGGTGACGTCGGCGCCCGGCAGCTCCTCGGCGGTGACGACGAGCCAGGTGCCGGTGAGCGCGGCCGTGGGCAGGCCGGTCAGCGGCTTCCAGGTGGCGCGGTAGCGCCAGGAGTCGACGGTGGACTCCTCGCGGCGGCGCTTGCGCCAGGTCGCGAGGGCGGGCAGCACCGGGGCCAGGGCGGCCCCGTCCAGGCGCAGCCCGGCGGCGAGGGCGTCGACGTCCTCGTCCTCGACGGCCGCCCAGAAGGCGCTGTCCGCCGGGTCCGCCCCGTCGCCCGCGCGCTGCTGCTCGCGGATCGCCCACAGGTGTTCGCGCTGGAAGGCGTACGTGGGCAGCTCGACGCGGCGGGCGCCGCTGCCGGCGAGGACGGGCGACCAGTCGGCGCGGACGCCCCGGACGTACGCCTCGGCGAGGGAGGTCAGGAACCGGTCGGTGCCGCCCTGGTCGCGGCGGAGGGTGCCGAGGACGGTGGCGCGGTCGCCGGTGTCCTCGGCGGTCTCCTGGACGGCCATGGCCAGCACGGGGTGGGAGCTGACCTCGACGAACACGCCGTGCCCGGTGCCCAGGAGGGTGCGGACGGCGGGGTCGAAGCGCACGGTCCGGCGCAGGTTGCGGTACCAGTAGGCGGCGTCGAGGGGGGTGTCCCCGGTCAGCCAGTCGCCGGTGACGGTGGAGAGGAACGGCACCTGGGGGGCGCCCGGGCGCACGGGGGCGAGCACGTCGAGGAGCTCGTCCTCCAGCAGCTCCACCTGCGCGGAGTGGGAGCCGTAGTCGACGGCGATGCGCTTGGCGCGGACGTCCTCGGCGAGGAGGCCCTCCATGAGGGCGTCGAGCGGCGCGGCGGGGCCGGCGACCACGACGGAGCGCGGGCCGTTGACGGCGGCTATGGACAGCTCGCCGCCGAGGGCGGCCAGGCGCTCCTCGACGTCGGCGGCGGGCAGCGGCACGGAGACCATGCCGCCGGTGCCCGCGAGGATCCGGCCGATGGCCTGGCTGCGCAGGGCCACGACGCGGGCGGCGTCGGTCAGGGAGAGCGCGCCGGAGACGGCGGCCGCGGCGATCTCGCCCTGCGAGTGGCCGACGACGGCGTCGGGCACGACGCCGTGGGCGCGCCACAGCTCGGCGAGGGAGACCATCACGGCCCAGGAGGCGGGCTGGACGACGTCGACGCGGTCCAGTGACGGGGCGCCCTCGGTCTGCCGGAGGACGTCGAGCAGCGACCAGTCGGTGAACTCCGACAGGGCGGCGGCGCACTCGGCGAGGCGCTCGGCGAAGACCGGGGACTCCTCCAGCAGCCGGGCGCCCATGCCGGCCCACTGGGAGCCCTGGCCGGGGAAGACGAACACGGTCCTGCCGTCGGCGTCGGCGACGCCCGAGACGGCGCCGGGCGCCGACTGGCCCTCGGCGAGGGCGCGCAGCGCGGCCGCCGGGTCCTGGCCGGGGCCGGCGAGGACGACCGCGCGGTGGTCGAACAGGGCGCGGGAGGCCAGCAGGCTGTGGGCGACGTCGGCGGGACGGGCCTGGGCGAGGTCCGGGTGCTCGGCGAGCCGGGCGGCCTGGCCGCGCAGCGCGCCCGGGGTACGGGCGGAGAGCACCCACGGCACGACGGCCGGGGTCCCGGGGGTCTCCTCCGGCACCTCGGTGCGGGGCGCCTCTTCGAGGATCGTGTGAGCGTTGGTGCCGCTGATGCCGAAGGAGGACACGGCGGCGCGGCGGACGCGCTCGCCGCGCGGCCAGTCGGCGCCCTCACGGAGCAGGGAGACCGTGCCGGGGCTCCAGTCGACGTGGGTGGTCGGCTCGTCGGCGTGGAGGGTGCGGGGCAGAACGCCGTTGCGCAGCGCCATGACCATCTTGATGACGCCGGCGACGCCGGCGGCCGACTGGGTGTGGCCGATGTTGGACTTCACCGAGCCGAGGCGCAGCGGCCGGTCCTCGGGCCGGTCCTGACCGTAGGCGGCGTGGAGGGCCTGGGCCTCGATGGGGTCGCCGAGGGCGGTGCCGGTGCCGTGCGCCTCGACGGCGTCGACGTCGGCGGCCTTCAGGCCCGCGTTGGCCAGTGCCTGGCGGATGACGCGCTGCTGGGACGGGCCGTTGGGGGCGGTCAGGCCGTTGGAGGCGCCGTCCTGGTTGATGGCCGAGCCGCGGATGACGGCGAGGATCTCGTGGCCGTTCTTCCGGGCGTCGGAGAGCCGTTCCAGGACGAGCACGCCGACGCCCTCGGCGAGGGTCATGCCGTCGGCGGCCTCCGAGAAGGCCTTGCAGCGGCCGTCGCCCGCGAGGGCGCGCTGCTTGCTGAAGGCGATGAAGGGGGCGGGGGTGGTCATGACGGTCGCGCCGCCCGCGAGGGCGAGGCTGCTCTCGCCGTTGCGCAGCGACTGGCAGGCCAGGTGGAGGGCCACCAGCGAGGAGGAGCAGGCGGTGTCGACGGTGACGGCGGGGCCTTCGAGGCCGAAGAGGTAGGCGAGGCGGCCGGAGAGGACGCTGGGGCTGGTGCCGGTGACGGCGTGTCCGGCGGCGGCGCCGTCGTCGAGACCGAGGCCGTACTCCTGGTAGGTGGAGCCGATGAACGTGCCGGTGGCGCTGCCGTGGACGGTGGCGGGGTCGATGCCGGCCTGTTCGAAGGCCTCCCAGGTGGTCTCCAGCAGCAGGCGCTGCTGCGGGTCCATGGACACGGCCTCGCGCGGCGAGATGCCGAAGAACGCGGCGTCGAACTCGCCCGCTTCGTGGAGGAAGCCGCCCTGGGTGGAGTAGGTGGTGCCGGGGTGGTCGGGGTCGGGGTGGTGGAGTCCGGTGTCCCAGCCGCGGTTGACGGGGAAGTCGGAGACGGCGTCGACGCCGCCCTCGATCAGCTCCCAGAACTGCTGGGCGGAGCGGACGCCGCCGGGGAAGCGGCAGCTCATGCCGACGATGGCGACGGGCTCGTCGAAGCCCCCGGCGGGTGCGGCGGCCGGGACGGCCGCCGCCTGCCCGGCGCCCAGGAGTTCGCCGCGCAGGAAGCGGGCGAGGGCGAGGGGGGTCGGGTAGTCGAAGGCCATGGTCGCGGGCAGGGCGAGGCCGGTGACGCCGGCCAGGCGCTTGCGCAGCTCGACGGCGGTCAGCGAGTCGAAGCCGGCGTCGCGGAAGGCCCGGCGCCCGTCGACGGCCTCGGCGGAGGCGTGGCCGAGGACGACGGCGGCCTCGGCGCGCACCAGGTCGGTGAGCAGCCGCTCCTGCGCGGCCTCGTCCAGGCCGCGCAGCCGCCCGGCGAACTCGGGGGCGGCGCCTTCACCGGTGGCTCCGGAAGGGGCGGACAGGGCGCGCACGTCCGGGAGTTCGTCGAAGAGGACGCTGGGGCGGACGGAGGTGAAGACGGGGTGGTAACGCTCCCAGTCGATGTCGGCGACGGTGACGGTGACGTCCTGCTGGACGACGGCGCGGCGCAGCTCGGCGAGGGCGGCGGCGGGGTCCAGGAAGCGCAGGCCGCTCTGCCGGAGGCGGTCGGCGACGGCCTCGTGGGTGGCCATGCCGGCCTCGGCCCAGGGGCCCCAGGCGATGGAGGTGGCGGGCAGGCCGCGGGCCCAGCGGTTCTCGGCGAGGGCGTCGAGGTAGGCGTTGGCGGCGCCGTAGGCGCTCTGCCCGGCGCTGCCCCACACTCCGGCGACGGAGGAGAAGAGGACGAAGAAGTCCAGGTCCTCGTCGGCGAGCAGGGCGTCCAGGTGGGCGGCGCCCAGGAGTTTGGCGGCCATGAGGGCGGTGGCGTCGGCCAGGGAGGTGGCCGCCAGGGGCGCGGCCTGGCCGACGCCGGCGGCGTGGACGACGCCGGTCAGGGGGTGCTCGTCCGGGACGCGTCCGAGCAGGTCGGCGAGCGCGTCGCGGTCGGCGATGTCGCAGGCGGCGAGGGTGACGCGGGCGCCCAGCTCCTCCAGTTCGGCGCGCAGCGCGTCGGCGCCGGGGGCGTCGGGGCCGCGGCGGCTGGTGAGCAGGAGGTGCTCGGCGCCGCTGCGGGCGAGCCAGCGGGCGACGTCGGCGCCGAGCGCGCCGGTGCCGCCGGTGACGAGGACGGTGCCCTCGGCGGTGAAGGCGTCGGCGGTGGGCAGGTCGGCCGCCGGGCGGCGGGCGAGCCGCCGGCCGAGGGTGCCGCCGGCGCGCAGGGCCAGCTGGTCCTCGCCACCGCGCGCGGCGAGCGCGCTGACGAGGTGCTGGACGACGGGCGCGTCCAGGACGGGCGGCAGGTCGATCGTGCCGCTCCAGCGGCGCGGGTCCTCCAGGGCGGCCACCCGGCCCAGGCCCCAGGAGGCGGCCTGGAGGGGGGCGGCGAGCGGGTCGTCGGGGCCGGTGGTGACGGCGCCCCGGGTGAGGGTCCACACGGGCGCGGTCAGGCCCGCGTCGCCCAGCGCCTGGGTGAGGACGACGCCCAGGGCGAGGCCCGTGGGCAGCCGGTCGCCGAGGGGGCGGCCGGGCCGGTCGGCCAGCGGCAGGAGGGAAAGCACTCCGGCGACGTCACCGGACGACCTCAGGCGCTCGGCGAGGGCGTCGCGCTCCTCCCCCGCCGGGTCGAGGTCGAGGCGCTCGAACTGGGCGCCGTGGCCGCGCAGCGCGTCCACGATCTCGTCGGTGTCCACGCCGTCGGTGGTGACGACCAGCCAGATGCCGTCCAGGACGGGGGCGGCGGCCGCCTGGACGGGCCGCCACTGGACGCGGTAGCGCGTGGCGTCGAGCAGCGCCTTCTCCTGGCGCTGCTGGCGCCAGGACGACAGGGCGGGCAGCAGGGCGTAGACGGAGGCGTGCTGTTCGTCGCGCAGGCCGAGGAGCCCGGCGATCCCGGCGGCGTCGCCGCGTTCGACGGCGCCCCACAGCTCGGCGTCGGCCGGGTCGGCGACCGGGGCGTCCGCGAGGGCGTCGGGCAGCGGCTCGGGCCAGTAGCGCTCGCGCTGGAAGGCGTACGTGGGCAGGTCCACGGCCTGGGCGGCGGGCGCGGTGGTGCCGGCGAGGACGGCGGTGAAGTCCACGGCGACGCCGCGGACGTGGAGGCGGGCCAGGGCGGTCGTGGCGGCCCGCTCCTCGTCCCGGCCGGCGCGCAGCAGCGGTACGACATCGACGCCGGTGTCCGTCTCGTCGCCCAGGACGTCCTGGGCGAGGGCGGCCAGCACCCCGTCGGGGCCGACCTCCAGGAAGGTGGCCGCGCCCAGGGCGCGGGCGGCGCGGACGCCGTCGGCGAAGCGGACGGTCTCGCGGACGTGACGGACCCAGTGGTCCGGGGAGCACAGCTCCTCGGCGGTCGCGGCACGGCCGGTGAGGTTGGAGACGACGGTGACGGCCGGGGCGCTGTAGGCGATCTCCTCGGCGACCCGCCGGAAGTCCTCCAGCATCGGCTCCATGAGCGGCGAGTGGAAGGCATGGCTCACCCGCAGTCGCCGGGTCTTGCGCCCCAGCGCGGCGAAATGCCGCTCGACCGAGTGGACCGCGTCGGTGTCACCGGCGATGACGACGGCCTCGGGGCCGTTGACGGCGGCGAGGGACAGCTCGTGCTCGCGCCCGGTGAGCAGCGCGGCGACCTCGTCCTCGCCCGCCCGCAGCGAGAGCATCGCGCCGCCCTCCGGCAGCGCCTCCATCAGGCGGGCGCGGGCGGCGACGAGCTTGCAGGCGTCCTCCAGGGAGAACACCCCGGCGGCGTGCGCCGCCGCGATCTCGCCGACCGAGTGGCCGAGCAGGACCTGCGGGCGCACTCCCCAGGAGCGCAGCAGCCGGTGGAGGGCGACCTCGAGGGCGAACAGGGCGGGCTGGGTCCAGCCCGTGCGCTCCAGCAGCTCCGCCTCGGGGCTGCCCTCCTCGGCGAAGAGGACGTCCCGCAGCGGGCGGTCCAGGTACGGATCCAGGGCGGCGGTGACCTCGTCCAGGGCGGCGGCGAAGGCGGGGAAACGGGCGTACAGCTCGCGGCCGGCGCCGGGGCGCTGGCTGCCCTGTCCGGAGAACAGCAGGGCGAGTTCACCGGCGGAGCCGGTCTCGCCCTCGACGAGGGCGGCGTCGGGCCGGTCGGCGGCGAGCGCGGCCAGCGCGCGCAGCAGCTCGTCCCGGTCGCCGACGACGACGGCGCGCCGGTCGAAGGCGGAGCGGGTCGTGGTGAGGGCGAGGGCGGTCGCGGCCGGGTCCAGGGCGGGGTCGGCCTCGGCGAAGGCGTACAGGCGCGCGGCCTGTTCGCGCAGCGCGGCGCGGCTCTTGGCGGACAGCGTCCACGGCACCACGGCCGGGGCGAGGGCGGGGTCGCCCGACGCGATGCCCGGTGCGGCGGGCGGCTCCTCGAGGATGACGTGGGCGTTGGTGCCGCTGATGCCGAAGGACGACACGCCGGCGCGGCGGGCCCGGCCCGCGTCGGGCCACGGCGTCTCCTCGGCGAGCAGCCGGACGGCGCCGGCCTCCCAGTCGACGTGCGTGGACGGCGTGTCGGCGTACAGGGTGCGCGGCAGCACGCCGTGGCGCATGGCCATCACCATCTTGATGATGCCGGCCACGCCCGCGGCGGCCTGGGTGTGGCCGATGTTGGACTTCACCGAGCCGAGGAGCAGCGGCAGGTCCTCCGGGCGGTCCTGGCCGTAGGTGGCGAGCAGCGCCTGCGCCTCGATGGGGTCGCCGAGGGTGGTGCCGGTGCCGTGGCCCTCGACGGCGTCGACGTCGGCGGTGGTCAGGCCGGCGCCGGCCAGGGCCTGGTGGATGACGCGCTGCTGGGACGGCCCGTTGGGGGCGGTCAGGCCGTTGGAGGCGCCGTCCTGGTTGACGGCCGAGCCGCGGACGACCGCGAGGACGCGGTGGCCGTTGCGGCGGGCGTCGGAGAGCCGCTCCAGGACGAGCATGCCCACACCCTCGGACCAGCCGACGCCGTCGGCCGCCTCCGAGTAGGCCTTGGAGCGGCCGTCCGGGGACAGGCCGCGCTGGCGGGAGAACTCGATGAGGGACGTCGGCGTGGACATCACCGTCACACCGCCGGCCAGCGCCAGCGAGCACTCCCCCGCGCGCAGCGCCTGCATGGCCCAGTGCATGGCCACCAGCGAGGACGAGCAGGCCGTGTCGACGGTGACGGCCGGGCCCTCCAGGCCCAGGACGTAGGAGACGCGGCCGGAGGCGATGCTGGGCGAGGTGCCGCTGCCCTGGAAGCCCTCGAACCGCTCGTCGGCGAGGTGGGCCGCGTAGTCGTTGTACATGACGCCCGCGAACACGCCGGTGCGGCTGCCGCGCAGCGCCACCGGGTCGATGCCGGCGCGCTCGATCGCCTCCCAGGAGGCTTCCAGGAGCAGCCGCTGCTGGGAGTCGGTGGCCAGCGCCTCGCGGGGGCTCATGCCGAAGAACGCGGGGTCGAATTCGGCGGCGTCGTGGAGGAAGCCGCCGAAGCGGGTGTAGGTGGTGCCGAGGTGGTCGGGGTCCGGGTGGTAGAGGGCGTCGAGGTCCCAGCCGCGGTCGGTGGGCAGGCCCGAGATCGCGTCGGTGCCCTCGCGCACCAGCCGCCACAGGTCCTCGGGCGAGGCGACGCCGCCGGGGTAGCGGCAGCTCATGCCCACGATGACGATGGGGTCGTGGTCGGCGGCGGCCTTGGGGGCGGCCTCCGGGGCGGCGGTGTCCGCGCCCATGAGCTCGGCGAGGACGTGCCCGGCCAGCGCGGTGACGGTCGGGTAGTCGAAGACGACGGTGGCGGCGGTGCGCAGCCCGGTGACGGCGCCGAGGCGGTTGCGCATCTCGACGGCGGTGAGCGAGTCGAAGCCCAGTTCCTGGAACGGGCGGTCCACATCGACGTCCTGGGCGCCGTCGTGCCCGAGCACGGCGGCCACCTGGGTCCGGACGAGGTCGCGCACCAACGCGACGCGGCCCTCCTCGTCGAGGACGGACAGCCGCTGGACGAGGCCCACGGCGGTCTCCGCGCCGGAGACCGCGGAGCGGCGCACGGGGGTGCGGATCAGGCCGCGCAGCAGGGGCGGTACGTCGCCCTGGAGGCGGAGCACGGACAGGTCGAGGCGGACGGGCAGGAGGACGGGCGTACGGGAGGAGAGCGCGGCGTCGAAGAGCGCGACGCCCTGTTCCTCGGTGAGCGCGGGGGTGCCCCGGCGGGCCATCCGCTCCAGTTCGGCGCCGGTCAGGCCGCCGGTCATGCCGGCGGCGGGCGCCCAGGGGCCCCAGGCCAGGGACAGGGCGGGCAGGCCCTGGGCGTGGCGGAGCCGGGCGACGGCGTCGAGGAAGGCGTTGGCGGCGGCGTAGTTGCCCTGGCCGGGCGCGCCGACGGTGCCGGAGAGGGAGGAGAAGACGACGAAGGCGTCGAGGCCGAGGTCCTTGGTCGCCTCGTGGAGGTTCCAGACGGCGTCGGCCTTGGGCCGCAGGACCGTGGCGAGGCGCTCGGGGGTCAGCGACTCGATGACGCCGTCGTCGAGGGCGCCGGCGCTGTGCACGACGGCGGTGACGGGGTGTTCGGCGGGGACGGCGGCCAGCAGGCGGGCGACGGCGGCCGCGTCGGCGAGGTCGCAGGCCTCCAGGGTGACGTGGGCGCCGAGTTCCGTCAGTTCGGCGCGGAGTTCCTCGGCGCCGGGGGCGCCTGTGCCCCGGCGGCTGACGAGCAGCAGCCGGGTGGCGCCGCGTTCGGCGACCAGGTGCCGGGCGAGGACGCGGCCCAGGCCGCCGGTGGCGCCGGTGAGGAGGACGGTGCCGTCGGGGCGCCAGGCGTTCTCCCGCGCGCGGGGTGCCTGGGCCCGGGCGAGCCGGGCGCCGAGGAGCGTACCGGCGCGGACGGCGGCCTGGGGCTCGGTGACGGCGAGGGCGCCGTCGGGGAGGAGGGCGGCGGGGGCAGGGGCCTGCGCGGAGTCGGTGGCCCGGGCCGGTTCGCCGGCCTCGGCGGGGACATCGGTCCCGCCGGGGACACCGGCCTCGGCGGACACGGCAGCCCCGGCAGGGATGCCGGTCTCGGCCGGAACACCGGCCCCGGTGGAACCCGCGGCCCCGGCCGGGTCGAGGTCGAGGAGACCGAAGCGGCCCGGGTGCTCGGTCTGCGCGGAGCGCACCAGGCCCCAGACGGCGGCGGCCGCCGGGTCGATGGCCTCCTGCCCGTCGGTGGCGACCGCGCCCCGGGTGACGAACACCAGCCGGGACTGCTCGTACCGCTCGTCCGCGAGCCACGTCTGAAGCAGCTTCAGGGCGGTCGCGGTGAGGGCGTGGGCGCTGGCGGCCGCGTCGTCGGGGTCGCCCACGACGGGCACGAGGACGAGCGCGGGGAGGTCGGCGGCGGCGTCCACCGAGGCGAGGGGCGTGGCGCCCGCGGCCTCGGCGAGGCCGAAGGTGTCGGTCCCGAGGACGGCGACGGACGCGGGCGCGGCGGCCGCCCGGTCCCGCAGCGGGGACCAGCGCAGCTCGAACAGCGCGTCGCGGACGATGGGCGCGGCGGCGGCCGACTGCTCGTCGGGCAGGGCGCGCAGGACGAGCGAGCCGACGGAGGCGACGGGGGCGCCCGTGGTGTCGGCGACGGCGATGGAGACGGCGTCGTCCCCGGCCCGGGACAGCCGGACGCGGACGGTGGTCGCGCCGGAGGCGTGGAGGGACACGTCCTGCCAGGAGAAGGGCAGGCCGCCGCGCCCGTGCTCGCCGAGGCCGAGGAAGACGGAGGCGTGGAGGGCGGCGTCGAGCAGCGCGGGGTGGATGCCGAAGGAGCCGGCGTCGGCTCCGGAGTCCTCGGGCAGGGCCACCTCGGCGCAGATGTCGTCGCCCGCGCGCCACGCGGCGCGCAGGCCCTGGAACAGCGGGCCGTAGCCGAAGCCGGTGGCGGCGAGTTCGTCGTAGAAGCCGTCGAGGTCCACCGGCTGGGCGCCGGCGGGCGGCCAGGCGGCGGCGTCGGGGCCGGCCCGGTGCTCGTCGGGGGCGAGGACGCCACTCGCGTGCTGGGTCCAGGGCAGTTCCTCGGCGCCGTCGGGGCGCGAGTGGAGGCTCAGTTCGCGGCGGCCGGTCGCGTCGGGGCTGCCGACCCACACCTGGACCTGGACGCCGCCCTGCTCGGGCAGGACCAGGGGTGCGGCGAGGGTGAGTTCCTCGACGCGTGCGCAGCCGACCTCGTCGCCCGCGCGGACGGCCAGTTCCAGGAAGGCGGTGCCGGGCAGCAGCACGGTGCCGCGCACGGCGTGTTCGGTCAGCCAGGGGTGGGACTGGAGGGAGAGCCGGCCGGTGAGCAGCAGTCCGTCGGAGTTGGCGATGGTCACGGCCGCCGCGAGCAGCGGGTGGTGGGCGGCGCCGAGCCCGGCGGCGCGGACGTCCCCGCTCTGGGTGACGCCCTTGGGCCAGTAGCGGCGGCGCTGGAAGGCGTACGTGGGCAGGTCGACGCGGCGGGCGCCGGTGCCGGTGAAGTAGCCCTCCCAGCGCAGGGGCACGCCCCGGACGTGGAGTTCGGCGGCGGCCGCGGTCACAGCGCGGGTCTCGGGGCGGCCGGCGCGCAGCAGGGCGACGGTGGCGGGGGCGGTGCCCTCGGCCCGCTCGTCGGTGTCGAGGCAGTCGCGGGCCATGGCGGACAGGACGCCGTCGGGGCCGAGTTCGAGGTAGGTGCCGGTGCCGTGGGTGTCGAGCCAGGCGATCGTGTCGGCGAAGCGGACGGTGTCGCGCGCGTGGCCGGCCCAGTACTCGGGCGAGGTGAGCTGCTCGACGGTGGCGAGGGCGCCGGTGACGGAGGAGACGAGGGGGATCACCGGCGCCTGCGGGTCGAGGCCGGCGACGACGGTGCGGAACTCCTCCAGCATCGGCCGCATCAGCGGCGAGTGGAAGGCGTGCGAGACGCGCAGTTCCTTGGCCTTGCGGCCCTGAGCGGTGAAGTGCTCGGCGACGGCGGCGACGGCGCCCGCCTCGCCCGCGACGACGACGGCGCGGGGGCCGTTGACGGCGGCGAGGGAGACGCTCTCGGCGCGGTCGGCCAGCAGCGGCAGGACCTCGTCCTCGCTCGCCTGGAGGGAGACCATCGCGCCGCCGGCGGGCAGGGCCTGCATCAGCCGGCCGCGCGCGAGGACCAGCGTCGCGGCGTCGGCCAGGGAGAACACTCCGGCCACATGGGCGGCGGCGATCTCGCCGACGGAGTGCCCGGCGAGGAAGTCGGGCTTGACGCCCCACGATTCGGCCAGCCGGAACAGGGCGACCTCGAGGGCGAAGAGGGCGGGCTGCGCGTAGCCGGTCTCGTGGAGGAGCTCGGCCTCGGGGGTGCCCTCGGCGGCGAACAGCAGCTCGCGCAGGGGCCGGTCGAGGCCGGGGTCGAGGTGGGTGAGGACCTCGTCGAGGGCCTGGGCGAAGACGGGGAAGCGGGTGTAGAGCTCGCGGCCCATGCCGGGGCGCTGGGAGCCCTGGCCGGTGAAGAGGAAGGCCAGCTTGCCGCGGCCGCCCTGGGTGGCGCCTTGGGTGAGGGTGGCGGCGGCCGGTTCGTCGGCGGCGAGCGCGGTGAGCGCGGCGATGGCCTCGTCGCGGTTGGCGGCGGTCACCACGGCGCGGTGCTCGAAGCCGGAGCGGGAGGTGGCGAGGGAGTAGGCGATGTCGGCGGGGTCGAGGCCTGAGGCGGGGGCGGTGGTGAGGAAGGCGAGGAGACGGTCGGCCTGGGCGCGCAGGGCCTCGCGGGTCCGTCCGGAGACGAGCCAGGGCAGGACGTCGAGATCGAGGCGCCCCTCCGGGGCTTCCTCGGCGTACTCCGGTGCCTCTTCGAGGATCGTGTGGGCGTTGGTGCCGCTGAGGCCGAAGGAGGAGACGCCCGCGCGGCGCGGCTGGTCGCCCTTGGGCCAGGGGGTGGCCTCGGTGAGGAGCCGTACGGCGCCCTCCGTCCAGTCGACGTGCGAGGACGGGGCGTCGACGTGGAGGGTCTTGGGCAGCAGGCCGTGGCGCATCGCCATGACCATCTTGATGACGCCGGCCATGCCGGCGGCCGCCTGGGTGTGGCTGATGTTGGACTTGACCGATCCGAGCAGCAGCGGGCGGTCCTCGGGACGGCCCTGCCCGTAGGTGGCCAGGAGGGCCTGGGCCTCGACGGGGTCGCCGAGGGTGGTGCCCGTGCCGTGGGCCTCGACGACGTCGATCTCGTCGGCCGAGAGCCGGGCGCTGGTCAGGGCCTGTTCGATGACGCGCTGCTGGGAGGGCCCGTTGGGGGCGGTGAGGCCGTTGGAGGCGCCGTCCTGGTTGACGGCTGAGCCCCGGATGACGGCGAGGACCTGGTGGCCGTTGCGGCGGGCCTCGGACAGCCGCTCCAGGACGAGGACGCCGACGCCCTCGGACCAGCCGGTGCCGGCGGCGGAGTCGGCGAAGGAGCGGCAGCGGCCGTCGGCGGCGAGCCCGCCCTGGCGGCTGAACTCCACGAAGGTGGTGGGGCTGGACATCACCGTGACGCCCGCGGCCAGTGCCAGGGAGCACTCGCCCTGGCGCAGGGAGTGGGCGGCGAGGTGCAGTGCCACCAGGGACGACGAGCAGGCGGTGTCCACGGTCACCGCGGGCCCGACGGCCCCGAAGAAGTAGGACAGCCGGCCCGAGAGGATGCTGGTGGCGTTGCCCGTGAGGGTGAAGCCCTGGACGTCGTCGTCGGGGCCGACGCGGTAGTCCTGGGGCATGGACCCGACGAACACACCGGTCCGGGTGCCCCGGACCGACGCCGGGTCGATGCCCGCCCGTTCGAAGGCCTCCCAGGAGGACTCCAGCAGCACCCGCTGCTGGGGGTCCATGGAAAGCGCCTCGCGCGGCGAGATGCCGAAGAAACCGGCGTCGAACCGGGCCGCGTCGTGGAGGAAGCCGCCGAAGAACTCCTCGGTGCCGTCGGTCATCAGCTCCCAGCCGCGGTCGCCGGGGAAGCCGGTGATGCCGTCCTCGCCGGCCACGAGCATGGACCAGAGCTCCTCGGGGCTGCTCACGCCCCCGGGGAAGCGGCAGCTCATGCCCACGATCGCGATGGGCTCCCGGGCGGCCGTCTCCAGCTCGCCCACCCGCTGCCGCGTGCGCTTGAGATCCGCGCTCGCCCGCTTGAGGTAGTCCCGGAGCTTCTGTTCCTTGTCCATTGTCAACTCAACCCATCTCGAGACCGGCGGACAGCAGAGGAATTCGCTGTGGGCATCCGGCACTCGGGATGGCTGATCCACAGTCGACGTGAGTCATCTGGGCGCCCCGCGTTCGACGGGGCGCCTGCTCGACTTCCCGCACGCCACGCGCTCAGTGTCGGCGGGCGTGGCCATGGAATTCCCTAGAGTCGGCCGACTCGGTCCGCTCCGGGCAGTGCGACGGGATTGAGCAGGGGTGTGAGCAGGGGCCGTCGGCGACGAGCCCCGGCGGGCGGGCCGTGGGCCTACCAGTTCGCCACGGTGAGCAGCTCGCCGTATTCGCGCTCGCGGCCGGCCTGACGGACGTCGGACTCGACCATCATCCGCATCAGCTCGGGGAAGTCCACCGAGGGCTCCCAGCCCAGCCGTTCACGGGCGTTGCTGTGGTCGGCGCAGAGCGTCTCCACCTCGGCGGGCCGCACGAGGGCCGGGTCGACGACGACGTGCTCCTCCCAGTCCAGTCCCACGCACTCGAAGGCGATCCGCGCCGCCTCGCGCACGGAGTGCATCTGCCCTGTGCCGATGACGTAGTCGCCGGGCTCGTCCTGCTGGAGCATCAGGTGCATGGCGCGCACATAGTCCCCGGCGAATCCCCAGTCGCGCACGGCGTCGAGGTTGCCGAGCGACAGCTTCTCCTGGAGCCCGAGCTTGATCTGGGCGACGGCCAGCGAGATCTTCCGGGTGACGAACTCGGCACCACGGCGCGGCGATTCGTGGTTGAAGAGGATGCCGGAGACGCCGTACATCCCGAAGGACTCGCGGTAGTTCTGGGTGATGTAGTGCCCGTAGGTCTTGGCGACGCCGTAGGGGCTGCGGGGGTGGAATGAGGTCCGCTCGTTCTGCGGGCTCTCGACGACCTTGCCGAACATCTCCGAGGAGGACGCCTGGTAGAACCGGATCTGCCCGGACCGGTCGGCCCGCGCGGACGACCCGCTCAGCCCGCTGACCATCCTGATGGCCTCGAGCATCCGCAGCACCCCGGTGCCGTTGACCTCGGTGACGAGCTCGGCCTGCTGCCAGGACATGGGCACGAAGGAGATCGCGCCGAGGTTGTAGACCTCGTCGGGCTGGACGAGGTCCACGGCGGCCACCAGGCTGGCCTGGTCCATCAGGTCCCCGTGGACGAACTGGAGGTCCGGGATCAGCTTGCTCACCCGGTCCTTCCGGGGATTGGCCTGCCCCCGGTTGAGCCCCCAGACCTGGTACCCCTCGGAGAGCAGGTGCTGGGCCAGGTACGAACCGTCCTGCCCGGTGATTCCGGTTATCAGCGCGCGCTTGGACATACAGTCCCCTTTCGCAGTGCTCGGCAGGGTCACCGAATCACGCATGGGGCTAAGGAATTTCCGAGACTTCGGGGAGCGGTCGCTGGTTGTGGGCAATCGTCCCGCAGGGCGGGACGGGTGGGCACAACCGGACCACCGGGCCGCACCCGAACAGGGCGCCCCCGGTACGGGGCAACCAGCCGACCACGAGAACCGTCTCCACGACTGGGCTTCGGACAACGGGCAAGGGACAGGACGTGGACGACATACGCGGCTCGGCCGCCGCAGCAACGGCGACGGCGACGGCGCCACACGGCCTGACGGACCTACGGGGCCAGAACGGCCCCCCACTCACCCTGTCCTACCCGGCAGGCTCCGTACTGGTCGTCTCCGGCCTGCCCGGCAGCGGCAAGAGCACCTTGCTGCGGCGCCTCTCCCCAGATGCTCCCGCTGTGGACCCACGCATCGTCCACGAGGCGTGCGAGGCCGTGATGCCCGCCTGGCTGCCGTACGCCGTCTACCGGCCCTGGGCCCGTGTGGAGCACTTCCGGTGGCTGCGCGCGGAGGTGCGCGGCGGCCGGCCGTTCCTGGTGCACGACTGCGGCAGCCGGGCGTGGATGCGCCGGTGGCTGGCGCGGGAGGCGGCACGGCAGGGGCACGAGCTGCATCTGATCCTGCTGGACGTGACCGCGACGGAGGCCCTGGCCGGGCAGGAGGCCCGTGGCCGGTGGGCGCCCCGGCGCGTCTTCGACAGGCACCGCAGGGGGCTGGACCGCTTGTCGGCCGAGCTGTCCGGGGGCTCGCTGCCGGAGGCGGCGTCGGTGGTGCTGCTGGACCGGGTGTCGCGGGAGCGGGTGGCGGCGGTGGAGTTCGCACCGGGCGGCGGCCCCGGTCCGACCGCGCGGGAACTGCCCGCGGTGCTGCGGGCGGTGGTGCCCCGAAGGGGCGCGGGGAACTGCGCGACCAGCCACGACGTACCAGCAGATGACATACCGGACTCCTAGCGAAGCGCCTAGAAGGCACTCACAACTCGATCTCGGTCCCGTCGGAGGGAACCTCCACCGGCGTCCCGGCCAGGACGGCGCGCTCAGCGGACGAAGGGTCCGCAAGCGGGTTGGTGTTGTTGAGGTGTGTGTAAAAACAACGCACGCCACTACGCCCACGAAGCCGTACCAGCGTGCCCTCGGGCCCGTCGACGGGCAGGTGCCCCATCGTGCGGGCACCGCTCCCCCGGCCGCCGGTCGCCCGGTCCATCTCGTCCTCGCTCCAGAACGTGCCGTCGAGGATCAGGCAGCTCACCCCGGCGAGGGCGGCGTCGAGGCCGTCCGGCCAGCGGGCGAGGGAGGGCGCGTAGAGGGCGGCGGCGCCAGTGGCGACGTCGTCGAAGCGGTAGGCGACGGCCCACGGGCCGGGGGCGTCGGATCCGGCGGCGTACCGGGGCCGTTTGTCGCTGACGGGGACGGGGGTCACCCGCAGCCGCCCGCCATCGAGAAGCAGGGCGTCCTCGCCCGGCCCGGAGCGCAGCGCGTGCCAGCGGGCGGAGCCGTAGGGCGCGAGCAGGGTACGGAGCGGGAACGGGCCGTCCAGCGCGGCCAGGACGGCGGGCGGGGCGTACAGGTCGAGGGCGGCGCCCTCGCGCAGGGCCAGCAGGCCGGTGGTGTGGTCGAGCTCGCCGTCGGTGAGGAGGACGCCGCGCAGCGGGGTGTGCCGGGTGCCGTCGGGCGGGGCGAGGCCGGGGGCGGCGAGGATCTGGGTGCGGACGTCGGGTGAGGCGTTGACGAGGTACCAGGCGCCCGGGGAGACGGAGACGGCCAGGCATTCCTGGGTGCGCCAGGCGCGGGGCCCGGCGGCGCGGGCCCGGGCGCAGCCGGGGCAGGCGCAGTTCCACTGCGGCAGCCCGCCGCCGGCCGCGGTGCCCAGGATCCGCAGCCTCATGCCCGGTACCGGATCACGTCGGGGGCAGTCGTCCCGGCGTCGTCGACGAGTGCGCGTACGAGCGCGTGGTGCGGGGAGAGCCGGCAGGCCGGGTCGGTGGCGGCGGGATCGCCGGTCAGCTGGAAGGTCTGGCAGCGGCAGCCGCCGTGGTCGGTCTCCTTGAACGGGCAGCCGCGGCAGGGCTCGGGCATCCATTCCGTCCCCCGGAAGCGGTTGAACGCACGGGAGTGGAACCAGATGTCGGGGAGGGACAGCTGCCGGACGTTGGGCACGTCAAGGCCGGGGATGCGCGCGGCGGCGGGGCAGGGCAGGACGTCACCGCAGGGCGTGACGGTGAACTGGCGGCTGCCCCAGCCGTGCATACAGGGTTTGGGGACGCCGTCGTGGAGGTCGGACCGGACGTAGACGATCTCCGGTGGGCCGCTCGGGCGGGCTTCGCGGACGAGGTGTTCCGCCGCGTCGAGCTGCGCCCGGGTGGGCAGCAGGGAGCGGAGGTTGAGCAGGGCGGAGCCGTAGTACTGCGCGTTGGCGAGTTCGAGCCGGTCGGCGCGCAGTCGTCGGGCCAGGTCGATGAGTTCGCCGGTGTGATGGATGTTGGCGCGGTGCAGAACGGCATTGAGGGTGAGTGGGAGACCGGCTTCCTTGACCAGCCGGGCGGCGGCGAGTTTGCGCAGGTGGGCGGGGCGGCCGGCGATGGTGTCGGCGGCTGTGGCGTCGGCGTCCTGGAAGCTGATCTGGATGTGGTCGAGGCCGGAAGCGACAAGGGCGGCCAGTCGGTCGGTGGTCAGGCTCTGGCCGCCGGTGATGAGACTGGTGTAGAGCCCGGTGCGGTGCGCGTGGGCGACGAGGCCGGGCAGGTCGCGGCGTAGCAGGGGCTCGCCTCCGGAGAGATGGACCTGGAGCACTCCCAGCGCGCGGGCTTCGTCGAGTACGCGGCGCCACTGTTCGGTGGTGAGCTCGCTGGAGCGTGAGTGGGGGCCGGTGGGGTTGGAGCAGTAGCCGCAGCGGAGGGGGCAGCGGTAGGTGAGTTCGGCGAGCATGCCGAGCGGCCTATCCATGGCGGACCCCTTCGGCGGGCTCGATCAGCCGCCGCTGGGCGAGTGCGTCAAGAAAACCCTCAAGATCGTGCACGGGAACGACGGCGTACGTCCGGGACAGCGTGGCGACGATCGCGTCGAAGTCCGTCTTCCCGTCGCAGAGGGCGAGCACGCGAGCACCCGTCTCGTTGAGGAGCAACACTCCCTCGGGGTGCAGCAGTACACCGGTGTCCCGGACGGGGTCGTGGGCCAGCCGCACGCCCGGCCGCAGGCGCCAGTGAGTCACCTGCCCCGACCCGCGTGGTCGTGTTCGAGGGAATCGAGGATGCTCCACAACACCTCGCATTTGAAGCCGAGGGCGGCGAGGGCGGCGTCCTGTTGTGCGCGGGTGACGCAGTGGGTGGTGACGAGGGCGAGGGCGTGGCCGGCGTCGTCGGTGGCGGTGTCGGGGCGGGTCTGGTGGTAGCGGTGGCCGGTGGGCGCGATCCAGGGGTAGTGGGTGCGCAGGGCGGTGAGGCGGGTGCGCATGAGGGCGGGCGAGAAGAGCTCGGTGAGGGAGGCGGCGACGGTCTCGGTCCAGGGCCGGGTGCGGGCGAAGGACACGTACGCGTCGGTGGCGAAGCGCACCCCGGGCAGGACATGGCGTTCGTCCAGCACCTCGGCCCGGGTGAGCCCGGCGGCTTCGGCGAGGTCGAGCCACTGGGCGTGCCCGCCGGCCCGGCCGTCGCTGCCGCCGCTGCCGTCCTGGTCGGCGATGCGCCGCACCCAGCGGCGGCGCACGTCGGCGAGGGGGCAGTTGGCGATGATGGCGGCGTCCTTCTGGGGCAGCCATTTCTGGTAGTACCAGCGGTTGGCGATCCACTGCCGCAACTCGCCCGGCGCGAGACGCCCCTCGTGGAGCCGGAGGTGCAGAGGGTGTTTGTGCCAGTACCGGTCCTCGTGGGCGTGGAGGGCGGCGGTGAACTCGGCCGTGCTGCGGGCCTCCGGGTCGGTCATGGGGTTCCTCCCGGTCGCGGGTTTCCGTTCCGGGTGGGGGCTACCACCGTCCGGCGTAGGCGGTGACCTCGGCGGCGAGCTCGACATCGGTGAACGCGGGCGGCGTCCAGGGGCGCGAGCCGACGGCAGGACCACCCGCATCCTGGTGCGGGTCACCTCGTACGCCCGTGACGGTCTCGGCGACGATCGACGGCACGACGGTCTCCGGCATGACATCTCCCCCTGATCCGGGCCGGGGCGACGCACCCGGCCGGTATTCCAGGTTCGGTCAACGGGAGCATGGACCGCAATCGCCGGAACGAGTGATGGGCCGGGCGGGGGCGGCCGAATACGGGCAGATGAGGAAACGTTCAATCCGGCAGCGCCGTCGTCAGCCCGCGGCCGGGTGACCAAGCCCGTGCGGCACGACCACCCCGGCACCACGCTCCGGGCCCGCCTGGCAAAACTGACTTTCGTCACGCCCTCCGTACCGGCTTGGCCGTCGCCGTCCTCGCCGGTTCCGCCCTCGCCCCGACCGCCGCGTTCGCGGCCGGCTCCCACGGCGCCCGCACCGCTTCGCCGGCCGATCCCTCGGCCGACCAGTGCACGGTGGTCAAGAATGACCACGTCGGCGCGGGCACCGGCATCCGGATGACGATGAGCCCCCAGGGCCCGTCGGTGGAGTTCTACGACTGGGCCGACGGCAGCCGGATCACCCGCCTGGGCACACTCGACCGCGTTCACCCCAAGCTTCCCGACTCCGCCGGGATCTACGAGGAGATCGTGGGGGCCCATCAGCTGGAACCCTCGACTGAAGTCGAAGACAGAGGGTGGTCCCGCTGGGTACGCGTTCCTCGACGCGCCAAGATGCCCAAGGGCTGCCCGCTGCACTGACCCACCCCGCACCACGCCAGTCACCCCCGCTCCCGGCAAAGCCGTACAGCGGTTCCTGGCTCATCCGCGCTTCAGCGACGCCTACGCCCGCCATGGCGAGTACCAGTCACCCGACCCCGCGTGTGATGGACATCAGGGTCATCCGGGTCACCCCTCGACCAGCTTCAACGCAAGCCGGCGCGTCGCTTCGTCCGCCTTCTCGGGGCTGCCGGAGTCGAAGGGAGGGTGGGGGTCGTACTCGATGGCGAGCTGCATCGCCCGGGCGGTGGCCTCGTCGGAGAGGCGAGCGGCCAGGTGCAGCCCCATGTCCAGGCCGGCGGAGACGCCCGCGGCGGTGATGATCTTCCCGGTCTCGACGAACCGGCCCTGGGCCGGGACGGCCCCGAGCTTCTCCAGGTACGGCCGAGAGGCCCAGTACGTCGTGGCCGGGAGGCCCGTGAGGAGCCCGGCGGAGGCGAGGAGAAGCGACCCGGTGCACACGGACGTCGTCCAGGTCGTGTGCCGGTGGAGACGCCGTATCCAGTCCAGGAGGGCCTCATCGTTCATGGCGGCGATGATGCCGCGGTTGCCGCCGCCGGGGACGAGGAGGACATCGGCGCGGTGGACCTCGGACAGGTTCTTCTCGGCGACGAGGGCGAGTTGACCGGTGTCGGTACGGACGGGTCCGGTCCGGCGGGCCACGGTGAAGACCCGGACGCCGGGCAGGCGGCACAGGGTCTCGTAGGGCCCGACGGCGTCCAGCGCGGTGAAACCGTCATAGAGCAGGACAGCGACCTGGACGCGCCTCTCCGCGGCTCGCGCGGGGGCGGCCTCCCCGAGACCGACGGCCAAGGCGCCGGCCACGGCGGTGCCCAACAGAGCGCGGCGGGTGCTTCTCATGACACATCTCCCTTGCATGGGTGCGGACTTCAAGGGAGTCGTGCGGCGGGCCGGATCAGTTCCAGGAACCCGCACCCCCGCAGGACGGCCGGGCCGGGCCACGCCCAGGCCGCACCCAGGCCCGCGTCGCCGAGCCCGGGTGGCCATGCCGCCGTCTGAAATGCGGCAGGCCTCGGATTGCGGGAATCCCCGGGAGTGGTTTGATGGGATTAGCTGTGGTAGGGCGCGGGCCCGAGAGCTGGAGGCGCCGCCGAGCCGCGGTATCCGGTGCGCGCGGCGTCCCGTCCGGCCTGCCTCGGCAGAGGAGGCGACCATGACACGGACCATGTACGACGCGGTGACGCCCAGCAAGATTCCGCGGGATGCCAAGATGGTGGCCGGGTACGTCGACGGCCAATTCGCCAACCTGGGAGAGATGGCGACGAGGTTCCCGCACGCGACCCGCGTGTCGATCGCGATCAGCCACAAGACCAAGGCGCAGGTGCTGGACGTGGAGGACGGCGCTGCCGATCCGGAAGGCGCGGTCCAGTGGTGCACCCAGACCATGGCCACCACGTCCAACAAGAACCTGACCGTCTACTGCAACGCCTCCACCTTGCCCGAGGTGCGCGCGGCGTTCCACAAGCACGGAGTCACCGAGCCGAACTACTGGGTGGCGCAGTTCGACGGCGTGCCCTCGATCCCGGACGGCGCCATCGCCAAGCAATACGAGAACACCTCTGGGTTCGACAAGTCGGTGGTGGCGGACCACTGGCCCGGCGTGGACTGAGACATGTCCCGTATCTGCTGGTCAGGCTCGTGAGCGGTTTCGTGGCGGGTCCAACGAGATCCAGACGTCGGGCGGCGGATCCGGCCGATGACGCACCGGCCTGCGCTCCTCGGTCCACGCGTCACCGGCGATCTTCCTGGCGACGCGACGCCCTGGTGCCGGGCCATCACCTGTTGAACAGCGTCCAGGCCGGTCCCCGTCCCCAGCATCGGCCGAGCGCACGGAACTGTCCGGCATGGGCACTCCTCGCAACAGGCGGCCAGGGCAAGTCCGGGCCGGGGCACGAAAAAACGCCGAAGTCCACCTCGGCTCGTGTGCAAGCGGCCAGGGTCCTCAATGTGGGGCTGTCGAGTCCGGCTATGAGCACGTTGCAGGCGGCGTCGACGACTTTGACTGCACGGATCCCGCCGCCGAATCCAGCTGTGTGGCCCGAGCGTCCAGTGCGGCTCCGGCCCCCTGGACGCGTCCAATGGCCGTTTCCGAGGGGCTCCGCCGGTCCGGTTCAGTCATCCCCGTTCTCCTACTGCCACGCCGGATTCTTGATGCCCGCCGGTGACAGGGCAGAGCGCCGGAAGGCCGCAACGGCCCACAGGGCGCAGATGACGGTGATCGTGACGGCTGCGGGGCCTGTCGCACGGTGCACGGTTTCCGCGCTCCGCGCGATCTCGTGCCCGAGGAGGGTCCCGACATCGTCATGAAGATCATCCGGGGCTCTGTCGCGTCCTGCGGAGAGCGATCCCGCAATCCCCCTGGCGATGGCTGTCAGAGTGAGGAGTACGCCGCCTGTGACTACGGCGGGTATGACAGCTGCCAGGCGTGATCTGGACATGCGGGCAGCGTACTGGCGCATGGCTCCCTGAACGCGCCGGGTGGCGTGCGCGGGTCGCGTGGCAATCGTCATGGAGGTTCCGCCACCCTGCTGGTCTCCGCGGCTTTGGCCAGTTGGCGCTGGCGCTGGCGCTCGATACCCTCTATCTCAACAGCGTGCTGACGCAGTAGGTCTTGCTGATATGCGGTCTCCACTCCAGCCCATATCCCGACGAGTTGGGTCCTCTCCTTGCATGCCATATCGGCGCGGGCGGTGCGGATCTCCTCGACGTCCGCTTGTGAACCGTGCAGTGCCGGGGGGGGGTTCTCGTCGGGACTGGCCGCGTGTGTGGCTCCTGAAGCCTCCATGCAGGCTGCCCAGGCATCGATCACGCGGATGGTGCGGGGGTCCTTACGGCTTAGCTCGAAGGACTCGAAGTCCAGGCTGCGCAGCAGCTCGGCGTCGACCGGATAGCTGGTGGTTCCGGTGATCTGCACGGCTGCCCAACCGTTGCACCCCTCGGGCGGTGTCCCTGCGGGGCCCCGTTGGCCGTTTTTTGTCCCGGCAAGAGATGTGAGCTGCTCAGCCGTCAGTGACGGCGTGGGTGGAGGCACTGGCGGCGGGCTGTGGTAGCCGTATCGCTCGGCTTCCTGCCGTTTGAGGGTCCCGTAGCGGTGTGCCGTGCGTGGGCCACGGGATACGGGCACAGCCGTTCCAGCGGGCATGGGCACCTTCGCCCGGTTCATGCACTGGATGCCGTTGCGGTCTTCGGCCTCGGCGAGCGGCTTCTACGGTGTGGCAGGCGCGGCGGGCGCGCTCGAGGTCGCCGCCAGCGGCACGGCCCTTCTTCGAGTCGGTGCTGTCCTTGTCGCCGCCACGCGGTGAGGCTGCCTACCCCCGAACCGACCATCCCGAGAGGGAAGGCGAATCGGTTCGGATGGAAACGGTTGGTTGGGCTACTGCGGCTATGGCCTGGCGGAAGCTTTCTTGTCCTCGGCTACGTCCTCGAGCAGGTGCTCACGTGACAGCGGCCAGCGCAAATTGGGTCTTGCAAGATTTTCGTGACGGGGTGACAGGCCGTCACGAAGATCTCGCAAGACCCGTGGAATTCCCCGCGGGCGACCAGTTGCCGGGGAAGCGGCTGGCCGTCAACGGCTACCAGCTGTCACTGTGTTGCCGTACTTCGGCCTGTATGCCGGGTCTTCTTCTGAATGGGCGCACGGAAAACCTGGTGCCCGTGCCTCTTGATGCGGTCATACTGCACAGACCGGTCAAACGCGGAAGGAGTAGGGCGAGCAGGAATGAACCAGTACAGTCATCTGAACGGGGCGGGGTCACAGGCGCTGCTGATTACCGGCACCGTCGGCGTCGGCAAGACATTGGCCGCCGACCTTTTCGGCGACTTTCTCTGCGATGCCGGTGTGCCGCACGCGGTGATGGATCTGGACCGCTTGTGTCAGTCATGGCCCGCCCCCGAGGGCGATCCGTTCAACTTCGCCCTCCTGCTGCGCAACCTGCGCGCTCTGACCGCCAACTACCTCGACGCCGGAATACAGCGGTTCGTCCTGGCCGGGGTGGCGGAGACTGCGGTCGAGCGCGACCGCTACCGGGCCGCCCTCGGCATGCCGCTGACAGTGTGCCGCCTGACGGCGGACCTTCCTGTCGTGCACGATCGGCTCAAGCGCCGCCATGAGGCCGACAGCGACCCCGAGTCCCTGCCCTGGCACCTGGAACGCGCCGGCCAGCTCCACGAGATCCTCGACCGGGCCGACATCGCAGACCTCACCGTCGACACCACCCGCTTGTCGCCCCCGGACGTCGCCTCCGCCATCGGCGCGAGTATCCGCTGGGCCTAGATGATCAAGTCCAGTGTCGGGGCACCCGCACAGGGTGACGAGGTTGGTCGGGCGGTCCGGGAAGGCAGTGTTTCCCCAGGTCGGCGCCCCTTTTGCCCGGTGATACGGGGCTGGGCTGGACGACTCCCGAGTTGACATGCAGGTAAATGCTTGCATGATGGTTGGTGTGAGCGATGAGATGGACAAGGTCTTCAAGGCCCTGTCCGATGCGACCCGCCGGCGCCTGCTGGACCGGCTGCACGAGAACAACGGCCAGACCCTCAGCGAGCTGTGCGAAGGCCTGGCGATGTCCCGCCAGGCGATCACCCAGCACCTGGGCCTGCTGGAGGCCGCGAACCTCGTCAGCACGGCCAGAAGAGGCCGGGAGAAACTCCACTACCTCAACCCCGTACCGCTCCATGAGATCCAAGAGCGGTGGATCGACAAGTTCGAGCGCCCGCACCTGCGGGCTCTGAGCGCACTGAAACGGAAAGCCGAGCACGCCATGTCCACCAAGCCGCAGTTCGTCTACACCACCTACATCGAGGCCACCCCCGATAAGGTCTGGGAGGCCCTGACCGACCCCGGGATGACGGCCGCCTACTGGGGCCACAGCAACGTCTCGGACTGGCAGCCGGGTTCCTCCTGGGAGCACCGCCGCACCGACGGCTCCGGCATCGCCGACGTGGCGGGCACCGTCGTCGAAGCCGTCCCGGCCGAGCGCCTCGTCATCACCTGGGCCGTCCCCGGCGAAGACCGCCCGGACGGCCCTTCCACGGTCGCCTTCGACCTCAAGCCGCTCGGCGACAGCGTCGTCCAGCTCACCGTCACCCACGAGAACCTGCGCGACGAGGCCGAGCACCGCCAGGCCGCCGGCGGCTGGTCGACAGTGCTGTCCAACCTCAAGACCTACCTCGAGACGGGCAAGCCGCTGTCCTCGCCTCTGTGGCCCTGACCCGCGAACCGGGCCCAGGATTCCCCCACGTACGGCCAGTTAGCGCGGTTACGCAAGGTAACCGAGAGGTGTCGCCGTTATGGGATATTCAGTAGCAAAGCAGCCATCTCGTTGACAGGCTTGAGCCATGAACGCCCAGATCAATGACGTGCCCAGCCATCCCTGGCTTGGCGCCCCGATCGATGCCCGCCCCCTGTTCGCCTCGGAGCAGGCCGCGCTGATGACCACGCTGCGCGGCCTGGCGCCCGCCGACTGGGCCAAGGAAGCGCTGCCGGGCTGGACCGTGCGCGATCTTGCCGCCCACGTCCTGGGCGACTTCTACGGGCGGCTCGCCCGGGACCGCGACGGTCACCAGGGCGGCCCCGCCTTCGCGCCGGGTGAAACTCTGGAGGCGTTCATCCACCGCATCAACCAGGAATGGGTCGACGCCCACCGCCGGGTGAGCCCGGCCGCCCTCACCGACACCCTCGACCTGATCGGCGGTCAGGTCGTCCGGTTCTTCGAGGCCGCCGACCCCGACGCCCCGTCCTTGGGAGTGTCCTGGGCCGGCATTGACCCGGCGCCGATGTGGCTGGACAGCGCCCGCGACTTCACCGAGTTCTGGACTCATCGCCAGCACATCCGCCACACCATCGGCCAGGACACCGATCCCGATCCGCGCCTGCTGTCCGTGGTCCTGGACACCTTCATGCGCGCCCTGCCCCACACCCTGCGTGAGGTCACCGCGCCGGTCGGCACTCAGGTCCAGGTGCGGATCGACGGCCCGGCCGGTGGCACGTGGACGGCGACAGCCACCGGGGACGTCTGGTCACTCGCCGAGCCGGACACCGAGCGTCCCGCCGCGCTCATCGGCCTGGATTCGGAGACCGCATGGCGCCTGTGCACCCGCGGCGTCCAGCCGGACACGGCCCTGGCCCGCGCCCGTATCGATGGCGACCGTGAACTGGCCGAAGCGGCCTGCCAGATCGTGTCAATCGTCTACTGACGCCAACGGATCTGCTCGCCGAAGCGGAACCGCCAACCAGGTCGACAGCGGTCACACGCGGTGACATCGGCGGCCAGTTGTCTCCCCCAATAACTGGCCGCCATTGGGGGATCTGGAGTCTGGCAAGATTTCGTGACGGGATAACCGCGGGTGTGGTCGTCATGCGAGCAGGACGCGGTGGCGGAGGAGCCGGTGGCCGGCCCGTCCGAACATCTGGCGCTTCAGCATCTTGATCCGGTTGACGTGGCCTTCGACAGCACCGGAGTTCCAGGTCAGGGTGAGGCCGTTGCGGACCGCGTCGAGGTCACGGCGGAGACTTTCGGCGAAGCCCCGCATCTCCGGGATGCCGCTGGTCTTGGCGGAGTTCAGCCAGCCTTCGAGCTTCTCGCTGCCCAGGCGGTTCACGAGCATCTCGGCGAAGTCCTGCACCAGTGTGCGGACGGTGCCCAGGTCCGGGCAGCGGGAGGTGAGGTCCTTGAGCAGGGCCTGGTCCGGTTCGGCCAGGGCGTCGGGATGCGTGAGGATCAGTTTGGCGACCTCCCGGGGTTTGGGGGCCAGCGACCGGGGCGAGGGGGTGCCGTGTTCGCGCATCCGGTGGACGAACCGGCGGACGGTACGTTTGCTGACATGGACGCCCTGGGCGGCGAGTTCGGCGTGCAGGACGTGGGCACCGGTGCAGCCCTCGTCCCACCGTCGGGCCAGATAGTCGGCGTGCGCGTCGAGCACCCCGCCGCGGCCGGTCGGCCCACGGACCAGCAGTTCATCGGCGGTAGCCGCGCGCATGAACTTGCGGACCGTCTTCGGGTCCACCCTCAGCTCGCGCATGATCCCTGTGAGGTTCACGCCCCGGTCCATCAGGGCGTGGACAGCGGCATGACGCTCCCGGGTCCGGCGGTTGCGCGGTCCCTCCGCCTTGTCCGGCAGCACTTCCTACCGGGGCAGGTTCCCGTTCCGGCGGGAGCCAGCCGGGCTTGAGCCGGGCCACGGACCGCTCGACCGCACCGCCCAGGTTGTTCCACAAATGCCACCTGTCCGCACACTGCCGGGCCTGCGGAGCACCCCGCCGGGCGCCGTCGCTGAAACAGTTCGCGCGGTCACGGCAGATCACTTCGGCTCCCGGGTGGGCAGTGAGCCAGGCGGCCAGGGCGTCGGCCGAGTAGTCGGACAGGATGTCGACGACCGTGTGGTTCTCGACGTCGACGAGCACGGTGCTGTAGCGGTAGGACCGCTTGAGCGCGAACTCGTCAACACCCAGGATCCGCGGACAGACCACGGCCGGCTCGGGCAGGGCGAGGACCAGGGACAACAGCGTCACCCGGCTGACCACCACCTGCAGCACGTCCAGCAGACGGGCCCCGGCGCTGCCCGCCAGCGCCAGCCCCACCGACCGCAGCACGTCCAGCAACAGCGGGGTATAGCGGCAATAGCGGGTGGTCAGGCCCTCTACCTGCTCGGCGAAAGTACGGCGCGGGCAGCCCTCCGCATCGCAGAACAGACGCCGCACGGTCAGCTCGATCACCACCGGTCTCCCGCCGACCGCCGCATCCGCGAGGTGCCGCTGGTACCGGCTGTGTACCCGGCGCGACTCGGTTCCGCAGTCCGGACACCGAAATAGGACCTCATTGCGGGTACGCGCCGTGATGCGTAACACTCCGCTCTCCACAACCACCTGCTCCACCAGCACCTTCTCCAGGTGCGGGAACACCATCCCGAGCACGTCCGCACACACTGCGGACGATGGCACCATCGTGACGGCCTGTCACCCCGTCACGAAAATCTTGCAAGACCCCGCAAATTCCCCACGTACGGCCGGTTGGCTTGTCACTCTTCGTGTCGTTGCCCCTGTCCGGGCCGCGGCAGTGTGTCGCCACGCTCGTGGCTGCACGTGTCGGGGTAGCTGCACCGTCTGGCAGGCTTCGGTCATGAACATGCACAGTGTGTTGCTCTATGGGTGCGCGGCGGTCGTCGTCGTGTTGGGAAGCCGGCTCTTGGTGACGCTCGCCGCGAAGGACTGCGACGAGACGCCTTCTCCGCTGGCCTTGCTGCGGACGTGGCGGCGGCCGGTCCCCAGAGCCGCCGTGGGGCTGGTGGCCACCATGGCGGTGCTCGGCGTGGCTCAGGAGGTTGTCCCCGCCATGATCGATGCGTTGGAGCGACACCCTCATGGTGCATGGTGGCGAGCCGTGACCGCCTTGATGGTGCAGTCGTCAGGATGGTCCCAACTCCTGTTCAACCTGGCCGCGCTCGCGGTTGTCGCTCCGGTCGCCGAGCGGCACTTTGGCCCCTGGCGGATGTTGCTGGTCTTTGCGGCGAGCGGTGTGACGGCGCAAGCGGTCAGCATGGCCGGCTGGAGCCTCCAAGGAGGCGGCGACTCGGTAGCGATCTGCGGCCTCGTGGGCGCACTCGCCACCTGGTACGCGGTGCGTGGCAGCGTCGTCGCCCTGCGGCGAGTGGCTCCCCTCATCCCCGCCGCAGGTCTTGTTCTTTGCTTTGTCACCAACAACCACGGCATGGGCCTCCTTGTCGGCTGCGTGCTGGGGGCCGGACTGGCAATCCCTGCTCGCCCGCCCCTGGCGGCCTGACTCGGCGTGACGGCTGGCGCAAGCCGGGCGAGTTGCGCGAAGAGGGTAAAGGTTCCAGCGGCAGCCATCAGTCGGATGGGGAGGGCGCGCTCGCATTCGACCCTTTAGCCGTGCCGGCAGCCTAGGAACGTCCCTAGGTCGCTGCGGCAGGCGGGGGTGCCGGAGTGGTTGCTCGCGCGAGCTTGGGGTCCTACTGACGGCAGTAGGACCACCTACTCAAGGTAGTAGGTGGTCACCTGGTCACGTGACCAGGTGACCACGGGCCAGAGTTCTCCGTTGCCCAGTGTCCATGCTGCGGCTCACCACAGGTGTGGAAGTCGTCTGGAGTCGGTGTGGGAGCGGCGGGGCGCCTGCGTCTCATCATCAACAGTGCCTAGCCTTATCCTAAGTTTTGGTCGTTCTCCTGAAGGCGGCCCGAGTAGCGGATACGGTAAGGCGAAGGTTGTGACTCGACGACGTGTCTCGAGCTGCTCAGGGCGCTGACCGCGCACTTGTGGCGAAGGGTGCTGTGTCGACAGCAAAATGGGGCCGCGCCCAGTGGACGCGACCCCCGCGTCGCTGCAACGACGCGTTAAGCGGAGTTCCAGGGTCCGGTTAGGGGGTAGCTCAGTTCCACGGTCGCATGAGCTCGACTAAGAGCCGAGCCAGACCGACCAAGAACGAGAGCTTCGCCCAACCCGGGCCCTTCTCCTTGGAAGTGCGCTGTTTGCCGCGCATGAACCCTCCATAGATGCTCGCATCGGTTGATGTGTCAGCAGCCAGAGGACTCACTTGCGGCGCGCAATTCACTCGCCGGTTGCGACGATACGGCCTGCACGATCGCCGAGGGACGCTATTGGTGAAATTGCGGAGCGCCTCGGCTCCGCCGATTCGAGAGCCCATACACAGTTTGACGACGAGTTCCCGGCTGCCGGCGGCGGCGGTGACCAGCAGCCGGTTCCGGTCGCCGGGAAGGTCGACCTGGTCTCAGGTGCCACGCCGCACGATGTGCGAAGCCCGCCGGTCCGAGGCCACCCCGCCGGGCGACGCGGTTGCCCCCTCCCGCAGGGAGGCGATGGTGAGACCGGTCGTCGGGCCATGCCGCAGCATGCCGGCGGCCTGAACGAGCGTGAGCGCCAGCAGCGCGCCCATGACCGTCGAGTACGCGAGCGCGCCCCATCCGGCCTGGCTCATCGCCAGGTGCGCCAGCTGCAGGATGAGCATCCCCCGGCCGATGGCCGCCGCGCCGGTGATGAGCGCCTCCTCCCGCCGGTGCCCGACCTCGCCCGCCAGGATGCGAAGGATCACCAGCGCGAGGGCGAGGCAGAGGAGGTAGGAGCATACGAGCGCCGGTGTGCGCCGAGGTGTCGCGGCCAGGATGACGCAGGTGCCGATGGTCCAGCCGCAGGCACTGAAGAGGCAGGTCGCGCGTCGTCCGTGCCGGACCAGGAACGTCCGCTTGCCGAAGAGGGCGTCGCCACGCACGTCACGGAAGTCCTTGAGCAGGATCCGGCCGATGAAACCCGTGTAGAGCCCGAAGAGCATCAGCAGGTCGCGCGGGTGGACGGCGGAACGGGCCGCGGTGAGGGCGAGCAGGTAGGGCAGCGCGACGTAGCAGGCCGGCAGCGCCAGGGCCGCCACGGCTCCCCGGTCGGCGAGGCGGATCGGGCGCAGCGAGTACCCAGCGCTCACCGCGAGAGCGGCGAGCATCAGCAGTCCGGGGCGCGGTCCGAGCACGAACGCCGAGCCGAGTGCGACGGTGGCGGACACCACCGCCGTGACGACGAGTTCCCGGCTGCCGGCGGCGGCGGTGACCAGCGGCCGGTTCCGGTCGCCGGGAAGGTTGACCTGGTCGATGGCCCGGTCGGACAGGTCGTTGACACAGACCGAGCAGAGCAGGAAGGCCATGACGGGGATGAGGCACCCTGCCAGGAGCAGGCGGTCCTCCGCGTGTCCGGCCTGGGCGAGGCCGAGCGCGACGTAGAGGGCGAAGAGCACGGCGACGGCGGGACGGCTGAGCACGACCAGCACACGGATGCGGTCGGTTATCTGTCGATCGAGCATCTGCGACCGCCTCACTTGTTCGGAAACAACTGGATCGAGCCGGTCGCGAGCAGCACCATCACTCCGAGGACCCCCAGGCCGCCGAGTATCAGGACGGCCGCGAGCACGCAGCCGAAAGCGACGCCGATCTTCGCCAGGAGCGACCGCTCCCCGGTCCCGGGGACATCTGACGTGGGCGGATGCGACGGGAGAGGCGGCGGTGACGACGGATCCTGCACGAGCTTTTCCCTTTCCATGGAGACTTGACGGACCGTCAGCCAGTGTCCACTCGACGTCGCCTCAGCACCTGAGTACGCGTACTCAGGTGCCACGCCGCACGATGTGCGAGGCCCGCCGGTCCGAGGCCACCCCGCCGGGCATCCGTGGGCCCATCGTCAATGTGCCCGGTCGTCAATGTGCCCGGCCCGTCCTCAGCGAGGGCCCGCCTGCGCCTCGTGGGGTGGTTCGGGCCGGATGGGCAGTCGGGTGCGGAAGGTGGTCGCCCCCGGGGTGTCGAGGACGGTGAGGGTGCCTTTGTGGATGGCCGCGATGTCTCGGGCGATGGGGAGGCCGAGGCCGGTGCCGCCGTCGTCGCGGCTACGGGCGTCGTCGAGGCGGGCAAACCGTTCGAAGATCTTCTCGCGGTCAGCGGGCTCGATCGGCGGGCCGTCGTTGGCCACGTCCAGGACGACCTGGCCGGGACCATGGCTGGCAGCCCGGTCGGTGGTGACGCGGACGGTGATGTGCTCGCGGGCGTGACGTTGGGCGTTGTCGAGCAGGTTCGTCAGCAGTCGTCGCAGCCACAGGGGATTGCCGTGGATGGTGACCGCTGTCGGAGCGTGGACGGTGACGGGGTGGGGTTCGGGGCCGCGGGTCGCGACCGTCGTGTGGACGAGGTCGGTGAAGTCGACCGGCTCGTCGGGCCAGTCGTGGTCGGTGGAATCCAGGCGCGCGAGCAGCAGGAGGTCGGTGGCGAGTGTCTGGAGGCGTTCGGTGTCCTCCAGGGCACCGGCCACCAGGTCGGTGTGGACGTCGGGGTCGGTGTGGGTGAGGGCGACCTCGAGCTGCGTGCGCAGGACGGTCAGGGGGCTGCGCAACTCGTGGGAGGCGTCGGCGATGAAGCGGCGCTGTCGTGTGCCCGCGGCTTCGAGGCGTTGGAGCATGGCGTTCATGGTGTCGGCGAGGCGGGCGATCTCGTCGTCGCTGCGGGGTTCGGGGACGCGGCGGTTCAGGTCCCGGTCCCCGATGGCGGCGACCTCGGCGCGGATGGCCTCGACCGGCCGCAGGGCGCGGCCGGTCGCGCGCCAGGTGAGGGCACCGACGGTGAACAGCAGGACCGTGCTCAGTACGACGAGGGCGGCGGTGGTGAGGTCCTCGGCGGCATCGGCGGTACGCAGGGACGCGCCCACGTAAATGGTGACGGGGCCGGTGGGCGTGGTGGCGGCGATGCTGGTGACGCGCTGGTGGTGTGCGTGGCCCCGGGCGTCGAGGTTGAAGGTTCTGTGACGGCCGCCGGAGTGGGCGACGGGGGCGAGCGGAGGGCGGCCGGCGAGATTCTGGCTGGCTGCCACCACCGTCCCCTTCACGTCGACGACCTGGATGAAGTCGGTGCCGTGGTCGAGGGGAAGCGGACCGGCGAGGTGACCGTCGGTGGCGAGACGGGCCACGGCCTGGGCCTGCTCGCGGGTGTCGGCCTCGACGGTGCGTTCCAGATTGACGCGCAGCAGGAGGACGACCGCGGCCGAGGCGATGGCGAGGACGACGGCGACGCTGGCGCAGGCGGCGAGGGTGGTGCGGGCGCGGACCGAGCGTGGTGTCAGACCGTCGACGAGGGCTGCGACGCGGGGGTGCCGTGCCAGCCGGCGGTGCGCGGCTGTGCGCAGGCGGCCGGGCGCGACCGCGCGCAGGCGGCGGTACGCGGCTGTGCGCGAGCGGTGGGGTGCGGGCGTACGCGGGCGGCTGCGTACGGTGCCGGCGGGTGCGTCGGCGGGTGCCCGGTCAGCCACCGTCGGCCGCCAGACGGTAGCCGGCGCCGCGGACGGTCTGGACCGCGGCCCGCCCGAAAGGGGCGTCGATCTTGCGCCGTAGGGCGCTGACGTGGACCTCGACGGTGTTGGGGTCGCTGTCGAGGGCGTTGTCCCAGACGGCGTCGAGGATCTCCCGCTTGGAGACGGCCTCGCCGGCCCGGCGGGCGAGGTGGTCGAGGATGGCGAATTCGCGGGGCGTGAGGGGGATGGTGGTGCCGGCGCGCGCGCAGGTGCGCGCGGCGGAGTCGATCACGAGGTCGCCGAGGACGGTGCGCCGGGGCGCCCGGCTGCCTATGCGGCGGGCCAGCGCCTTGAGGCGGGCGACGAGCACGACGAAGGAGAACGGCTTGGACAGGTAGTCGTCGGCGCCGGTGTCGAGTGCCTCGGCCTCGTCCCATTCGCCGTCCTTGGCGGTGAGCATCAGGATGCCGACGTCGCTGCCGCACGCCCGCAGGCGTGAGCACACCCGGTAGCCGTTGAGACCGGGCAGCATGACGTCGAGCACGACCACGTCGTAGGCGTGGTCCATGGCCCGGGCCAGGCCGGAGGGGCCGTCGTGGGCGACGTCGACCTTGAATCCCTGGGCGGTCAGCCCGTGCCGCAGCGCCAGGGCCAGCCGGCGTTCGTCCTCCACCACCAGTACGCGCATGCCCAACAGGGTCGCAGGTCGCCGCGCCGGGCTGTTCACGGTGTCCGTCGTTCTTCAGCTGATCTTCAGCAACGCCCGGACATCCTGACGCCCTCGCCCGGGGACGGCCCGGGCCTGCCGAGGATCGGGGTGCGTCATGAGCGAGTCCATGGGGACGGGTGAAACGTCGCCGCAGGAGGAGTCGAAGGCCGCGGGCACGGGCATAGGCACGGGCGCGGCCACGGCCACGGGCACGGGCGCGGCCACGGGCATGGCCATGGGCATGGGCACGGGCAAAGACAAGGCCCGTACGGGTGCGGGCCGTGCCGGCCGGTGGGTGCGCCGCCGGTCGGTGCGCTGGGTCGCGGCCGGGGCCGCCGTGCTGGTGATCGGCGGCGGTGCGGCGGCGGTGGCCCACCACCACGAGGGCGAGGAGGGCCACGGCCACGGCCACGACCGCAGGACGGCCGCGGACGACCGGGGACCGCACGACGGCCGGGATGGCTGGGGTAGCCGGGGTGGCCGAGGCGGGCAGGGCGACCAGGGCGGCTGGGACGACCGGGACGGCGGTGACGGCCGCCAGGAGGACGGGCGGGCCCCGCACGCGGCGCCGGCACCGCTGCCCTCGACCAACGCGGCCGACGCGGCGACCAAGGCCGCGTCGGCGGTGGCCGGCGGCAAGGTGGAGTCGCTCAGCCCGGTCGCCGAGCAGGGAGGTGGCCGTAGCTGGCGGATCGTGGTCCTGGGCCCCGACGGTGTGCGGCACGCGGTGACCATCGACGGAGCCGGCGACACGATCACGGGCAACACCGTCCTGGGCGGCTGACCCACTCACCACCGACCGGGTGCGGCCCGGCCGCGCCGTACAGAAGGGAGCGCCGTCGCCTTGGGCGCCACGACACCCACCCGAGCGGCCCACCGCCGCCGAACTGTGCCGGCGCGGCCGGTCATGAGCAAGGTCCCGCAGGTGACAGCGGTGTTCTGGATCGTCAAGATCCTCACCACCGGCATGGGCGAGACCGCCTCGGACTACCTCGCCCAAACGCTCGGGCCTGTCCCCGCGGTCGGCTCGGCCGCCCTGCTGCTGGCCGCCGCGCTGATCGCGCAGGCCCGCACCCGCCGCTACGTCCCGGCCGTGTACTGGGCGGCGGTGATCATGGTGAGCGTGTTCGGCACCATGGCCGCCGACGTCGCACACGTCGCCCTCGGCGTGCCCTACGCCGCCTCCGCGACGGCATTCGCCGTGGCCCTCGCCCTGGTGTTCGCCCTGTGGCGCCGGGTGGAGGGCACGCTTGCCGTGGAGACGGTCGCGGGCGGTCGCCGGGAGGTCTTCTACTGGTGCGCGGTCATGGCCACCTTCGCGCTCGGCACGGCGGTCGGGGACCTGACCGCGGCCACCCTGGGCTGGGGCTACCTGCCCTCCGGCCTGCTGTTCGCTGCCCTGATCGCCCTGCCCGCACTCGCCCGCCGTCTCTTCGGCCTGTCCTCGGTCCTGACGTTCTGGTGGGCCTATGTGCTCACCCGGCCGCTCGGCGCGTGCTTCGCCGACTGGGCCGGCGTCAGTCACGAGCGCGGTGGCCTGGACCTCGGCACCGGGTCGGTCAGCCTCGCCCTCGCGGTGGTCATCGCGGCGGGCGTGGCGTGGCTGAGCACCATGGAGCGACGCGTCGCGCGGGCGATGGCCTGACGTTCCCCGGCACTCCTCGTCGTCGCGGGCGTCGGGACATGTGGCGCCTGACGGCGAGGGTCTCGCGTGTGGGATCGCCCTTGTCGCCGGTCGTGCTTCCGCGCGCCGGGGGCGCGTCCGGCCCGCCGGGAACGCGCTCCGGCGGGCCGGGCCCGTACGCACTACCGTCGGCGGCATGACACGTCACTGGCGTGGCCACTCGCGTGGCCGGGCAGTTGCCGCCGCGCTCGCCACCGTCCTCGCCCTGATCGCCGCGCCGAGCTCGGTCGCCGCCGCCCCGGGGGCCCAACAGCCGACGTGGGAAAGCTGCGTGCGCGGCCCCGACGACAGCGCGGGCAGGGAACTGGAGGCGGCGGGCGCCCGGTGCGCGCGACTCGCCGTCCCGCTGGACCACGCGCGACCCGGCGGCCGGACCGTGACGATCGCCCTCGCCCGGATCCCGGCGACGGACGCGGCCCACCGCGTCGGCACTCTGGTGGTCAACGAGGGTGGTCCCGGGGATCCGGTCATCGACTTCCTCCCCGCCCGTCGCACGGCGTTGGGTGCCACAGGTGCCCGGTTCGACCTGGTGGGTGTCGATCCGCGGTTCACCGGCCGGAGCACCCCGCTGGACTGCGGCTGGGACACCGGCAGTTACTTCCGCTCGGCGGGCCACGACCGGGCCGGCTTCCGGCGCGCGGCCGCCTTCGAACAGGACCTCGCGCGACGCTGCCGCACCCGCGCCGACGCCCGGGAGTTGTTGCCCTACGCGTCGACCCGGAACGTGGCCCGCGACATGGACCTGGTCCGCGCGGCCCTGGGCGAGCGACAGCTTTCGTACCTGGGGATCTCCTACGGGACGTACCTGGGCGAGGTGTACACGGCGATGTTCCCCGGCCGCACCGGCCGGATGGTCCTGGACGGCGTGCACGAACCGGGCCACCTCGCCCCCTGGCCCGAGTACGGCACCGAGAGCGCCAACGAGGCCGCACTGCGGCACTGGGCCACCTGGGCCGCCGCCCGGAACGGCACGTACGGGCTCGGAACGAGCGCCGACGCCGTACTCGCCACCGTCGCCCGGATCACCGCGGCGGCCACCCACCGACCACTGCGCGTCGGCGACTACCTGCTGGACGAGCACGTGGTGCCCGTGCTCTTCTACGGGGTGCTCGGCTCCGACACCGAGGCGACCGACGCACAGATCGCGGTGATGACCGGCACCCTCAGGACAGCCGCCACCACGGGACAGGCCGAACCCGACCCCGGGCTCGCCGAGTTGCTGCCGTCCCTGCTGTCCGCCCAGGACTCGGCGTACGCGAGCGCGCAGACGGCGTTCCTGTGCGCCGACACACCCGGACCGCATGACGCGGAAGCGTTCTGGCACGCGGTGCAACACTCACGGCAGCGCCACCCTCTGTTCGGCCCGCTGCTCAACAACACCACCCCGTGCGCCTTCTGGGCCCCACCACGCGAGCGGCCCACCGTCATCGGCGGCGACACCGCCGCACTGATGGTCAACGCCACCGGCGACCCACGAGTGCCGTACGACGAGGCTCAGGCCATGCGCACGCGATGGCCCTCGTCCCGGATGATCACGGTGTCGGACTCGTTCCGCCACGCGGTCTACGGCACCGATTACGGCAACGCCTGCGTGAACGACGCCGTCAACGCCTACTTGGCGAGTGGCGACCTCCCACCGGCCGACCTGCAATGCGCTGCCGCCCGCCCGTAACGCATGGGCGCATGGACGCATGGACGCATGGACTCCACGGCGATCAGTTCCTGACCGACCCATCGACGGGTGCCTTGCGCTCGTAGCAGCGGTGCAGGCGGCGGCAACCGCCCAGCCACGACAACGTGCGCTCCACCACCCAACGATGCCGACCGAGTCGGTCAGAGGCATCCACTCCGCGCCGGGGGTACGCGGCACGATCTGCCGACGGCCACCACCCTGCCGACGCCGCAGCGGCTCCGGCGCCAAGTCCTGGAACAACTCCCACAACCCGTCCGGCACCAGCCACTCAACTAGCCCCATTTGATTCCCTCCCCCTCTCAAACACGTGACCTGGTGGGGGTGTAGCTCTTCCTCAGGGACGCCGCGCGTATGCTGCGGCGGATGGAGATCCGCATTGCTTCCGACGAGGACTGGCCGGGCATTTACCGGTTCTACTCGGTGATCATGGCCGAGGGCAGGACGTACGCGTTTCCCGAGGGACAAACCCTCGAAGAGGCGAGGCCATGGTGGATGGAGCTGCTGCCGGGGCGCACGGTGGTCGCCGTGGAGGAGGGCGAGATCGTGGGCTCGGCGAAGATGGGGCCGAACCGGCCCGGACGCGGTTCCCACATCGGCACGGCCTCGTTCCTGGTCGACCCGGGGCATCAGGGCAAGGGCGTCGGGCGGGCACTCGGCGAGTACGTCATCGACTGGAGCCGCGCGGAGAGCTTCCGCGGAATCCAGTTCAACGCGGTCGTCGAGACCAACGGCCCGGCGGTGCACCTGTGGAAGTCCCTGGGCTTCGAGGTGATCGGCACCGTGCCGGACGCCTTCGACCACCCCGAGCACGGTCTGGTCGGCCTGCATGTGATGCACCGTCGGCTCTGAGAGAGCCGGGGGCACATACCCCCGTACCCCGCTTCTGCCACAGGTCCGGCCAAGTCGGAAACCAGACGGTCCGTCGAGGCGAGGGATGTGCCGTGTCCAAGGGCGTGACGACCGAGTCTGTACGCGACGATGCCCCCGCCACACTGCCTGCCGTGGTCGCCCTGGGCAAAGTGGTGACCAAGCTGCGGTCCGACAAGGAGCGGCTGGAACGCCTCGCAGCCGCCGCGGCCGTGCTGATCTAGCGCCCCCGCGATCACCTGGACGAGGGCTTTGCCCGCTTCGCCGAGGTGGCCCGGCGTGAGCTCGGGGAGGCGGGCACCGGCTCACTCCGACGGCTGCTGGACCGGCTACTGTCAGGGCGACAACGCGATGACGTCTGCCTGGCGGCCCGCTGCGCGCCACAGTCTCCCGCCATCCGCGGCTCGGACAACGGAGGTACCGCACATGAACGCAGACACCGACCGGCCGACCTTACTGTTGGTCCACGGAGCCTGGCACGGCGCCTGGTGCTGGGACCTCGTACGCGCCGCGCTCGACGCCGACGGTTGGCGGTCCGAAACCGTCGACCTACCCAGTGCCAATCCCCCGGCCGGCCTGCACCACAGTGCCCGCCCGGCGGGCATGCTGGACGACGCGAACGCCATCCGGGACAGCCTCCGGCGCATCGACGGCCCGGTGGTGGTCATCGCCCACTCCTACGGCGGCGTCCCCACCACGGAGGCCATCGCGGATGCCACGAACGTGGTAGGGGCGGTGTACCTCGCCGCATTCCAAGCGGACGTGGGTGAAAGCATGCTCACGATCCTTGGAACACCCGCGCCGGACGACGGCACGGGTCACACCCCGCCGTACGAGGACGCCCGGCGGATACTCTTCGACGACGTGCCCGAGGCCGAGGCCCGCCGCGCCGTGGCCCGGCTGCGCCCGCAGAGCGTCCGCTCCTCCACGGAGCGGGTGACCGCGGCGGGATGGCGCACCGTGCCCTCCGCCTACGTCGTCTGCGACCGCGACCAGGCGCTCGAACCGTCCCGGCAACGCGAGCTCGCGACACGCGCCGACTCCGTCCACCAGCTGCCGAGCAGCCACTCGCCGTTCCTCTCCATGCCCCGGCAACTCGCCACTCTCCTGGGCCGGATCGCCACCTCCACTCTCCCCACCCCGCGACATTGACTCGCCCCGTCCCAGCCAGGACCAGGGCAGGGCGGCGCTCGCGGTCCGCTACGAGGCCACTGTCCTCGTAGCGGCCATCAACGAGTGACTGTGGTGTGTCCGGTGAACTGGCCGCAGGAGCGGAACCCCAGGCGGCGGTGGACGGGCTCGCCTTCGGCTGACGCCTGCAGGACCGCGATGCGGTGGTCCCGGTCGCGGGCCGTGCGGAGTGCCGCGCGGACGGTGCCAGCGGGCGGCTCCCAGTTCGCGGCGAGAACCGTGGCGTAGTCGGCAAGCTGTCCGGGCGTGGCCACCCTATGGATGTCCAGTCCTTGGAGGGCGGGCAGTGGCAGGGTGTCGTCCAGCTCGGCCCACATCGCCGTCTCGCGTTCGGACGCCGGCAGACCGGCCGCCGTCAGGAGGGTGGTGAGGTCCGGTGGTGTCGAGGCAGGCCCCACCCACCAGGAGAAACGACGGCGACCGGTGCGGGCCGGCGTCCGAGCGGTCTCGGTGATACGTGCCGTAGCGTTGGTGACGGTGAAGCGGGCCGCGGCAACGACGTTGAAAGTGTCGTCGTCCAGGCCGCTGTCAGCGACCAGGAGGTCACCGGCCTCTGTGACGGCCGCACCATTCATGCTCCGATGCAGGTGGCAGGCATGTTCCGCCAGGTTCCGTTCCATCCCGCCGACGGCGTCGCGCCACCGCCTCCGCCGCCAGCGCATCAAAGCGTCTACCCTCGCGTAATTTCCACATCCTGCCGCTGAATGGACAATGCCGCTCCTGCTGGTGTGGGAGCACGTCGGACTCTGCGGCGAGGCGGTCAGGGTCGGCGCCGAGCGGCCCGGCCGGAGGCCAAGGCCGCGAGCGCAAGACGTCCGGTGCCGTGTTCATCCAGGAGAACGGCTGCGGCTTCTCGACTCTGCTCGTTGTCACTGGTCCGCACCGAGGCACGATGTGGTTCGATGCCCGCGCCACCTGTGACCAGATCCTGCCCCTGAACCTCGACGGTCACCCCATTTCGTTCGGGGACTGGCTCGGCCGGAGTTCCATGGATCTGCTCGACTGGTGAACGCCATCACACCAGCACCCGGCGTACCGCGATGAACGACATGGAATGTCTTCCCTGTCTCCCTGGCCTGCGGCCTCCGCCTGCGCGACCATCAACCCGTGCGCGGGCATTCGTCGAGGTCAAGCCAGCGGCCCCCTCACCCAGAGCCGCCCAGGTGAGCTCGGCGACGACCCCGGCCGGGAAAAAGCCGGCGGAGCCCGATGGGAGTTGGGGGCGACCACCCGGGATCGGCGCGAGCAGTATGTCGGGGTCGTCGGGCGGCTTGAGGCGATTCGACGCGCTGAATCCCGCATCGTGCATCCCTTTCTCAGTCGATCGACACTCGATCCAGACGCATCCTGATCCGTGTGGCGCACCCAGCTGGAAAAGCCGGGATTTCACATCGAAGATGAGATCTCCATGACCCGTGCCTGATCGATTGGGGTTCGCATGTCTGGGCATCTCGCTTCGCTGGCATCCCCGGGGATGACGTCGCCATCCGTTTGGGCGATCCTCGGATGCGTGGCCGCGGCGGGCGCGGTAGGAGGAGTTGTCAATGCACTGCTGAGTGACAATGAACTGGTCCTCCCCAGGGAGAAAGCGGGGGTTCTGCAGCCGGGTTTCCTGGGAAACGCACTGCTGGGTTCCTTTGCGGCGGTGGTCACCTGGGGTCTGTACGGCCCCCTCAAGGAGGCCGTGCTCCTGGGATCGCGTCCGGTGGGCGAGCTTCCGGTGAGCATGACCGTCACTGCCCTGGTGGGCGCGGCTCTGACGGGAGTCGGCGGTGCGAGGGTCGTTACCGCCGAGGTGGACAAGCGGTATCTGAGAAGCGCGGGCGCCAACGCGGCGATCACTCCGGCGGACCCGCAGCTTGCCACGGCGCTGCGGACGGCCTCACCCTCCGAAGCTGCCCGAGCGGCCTCGGCAAAGCTGTAGATGGCGGGGAACAGCTTTCGCTCCCCGACCGGCCACAGCCACCCGCCCAGTGACCCGACACCCTGTCGCCCCACCCGTGGTGATCACCGTCGCCGCCCGGCCCATGATGGCTGTCGTGGTCATCATGGCTGTCATTGCCATCGTGCCCGTCGTGAAGTTTGGGCAATCGCAGGATATAGAGAGCACGGCTCACGATCGCCGGTCCGATCGCGCGTTTCGGACTCGGAGTCATCAGTGTCCCCACGACGGCCCAATGCCCTGAGTCCTTGATCCGTCGTTGACCACGGGCAGAACCCGTCCCCTGGAGGCCGCGGGCACACCGAGCGACATCACGGACGGCAGCCGGGTCGTGGGTCCCAGCCGGAGGAAAGGGCCCGGAGGAAAGGACCCGGTCCTCTGGGACGAGGACGGCAGCGTGACGGCACGGCCGGGCCACCCGGACGGTGGCCCGAAGGTCCGCTCGCTATCGATGAACGTGGACGGCACGGTGCTGCTGTTCGCCTATCACGAGCAATGGGTCAACACCCCCGTAGCCCCGGCATGGAACCGGTCGGCTCCCTGGCACGCACCTGAACGGGCGCGGGCCGACGCGCCGTGACGGTCCGGTTCGACGAGAGGCCCTCATCATCAAATCGCCTGTTTCACCAGGATTTCATCGCAGGTGTGATACTTCCTCACATCAGGCTTCTTCGGCCGATCGGCAACGCGGAAGCCGCGAGAAAAGAGCGTGCGGCACCGTCCCGTCGACGAGGAGCGGCATTCCCTATGACGCACGACATGACGTACGACGTCCACGCGTTCCCCGGGGAGTCCTCACTGCTTTCCGGATGCGTCCAGGCGGCCCTTTCCCGTCACGGAGCCGTGGACTGGCACATCAGCGCCGGAGACTTCTGGTGTCACGTCGCACCGCACAACAGGCGCCACAGGATTCAGGGCTGGAAACTGCACCTCGCCGCGACTCCTCTCTCCGCACCCCTCGTGCTGGCGCGGGCCGCGGACGTTCTGGTCCGCCGTCGTTGCCAGTTCAAGTTCGCCGGGTCTCTGGGACGAGCGACCGAACTCGTTTCGCGGCAATACGACCGGGGCTCCGGCGGAAAGTTCATCACTGCCTATCCCGAGGGCGACGAGGACCGGCTGCAGGAACTCGCCGAAGAGCTTCACCAGGTGACCCTGGGGCTGCCCGGGCCCGGAATTCTCTCCGATCGTCCGTATCTCCCCGGCAGTCTGGTGCACTATCGCTACGGCGTCCATGACGGGGTTCCCGTGCTCGGCAATGACGGATCCTACGAAGCCATGCTGATGGCCCCGGACGGCACTCTGGCGCGGGACGAGCGCAACGCTTGGTACTCCCCGCCGCATTGGGCACCGCGCGATCCGTTCACCCCGCCGCACACCACATTCCCCTCCCCCGTTGCCGGCAGCACAGGCGCCGGGGCCGAGGCCGGGGCCGGGGCCGTCCGGCTCAACAACCGGTACACCGTGCGCCAGGTCATCCGCCACGCGTTCACCGGTGGGGTATACCGGGCGGCGGACGACCGCACCGGCCTCCCCGTCGTCATCAAGCAGGCGCGCCCGCACACCGGTGCCACCCTCACGGGCATGGACGTGCGGGACGTACGGCGTCACGAAGCAGCGATGCTCGAGTTACTGGAACCGACGGGCCTCGTCCCCTCCCTGGTCGACCTCTTCGAGCAACAGGACGACCTCTTCCTGGTCCAGGAGGAATTGCCGGGAGTCACTCTGCGCAGATGGGCGACCGAGAACAGCACGCCCGACGACGACGGCATCTGGGGCCCGCCGACCGCGACGGTGGAGCGGATCGCCCGGCGACTGCTGACCCTCATGGAGCGGATCCACGACGAGGGCCTCGTCCTGCGGGACTTCAACCCCAGCAACATCATGGTGATGCCGGACGAAGAACTACGCCTGATCGACCTGGAGTTCCTCACCCGCCAAAAGGCCCGGGTCACCCGTGCCTGGACGCCGGGCTACGCGGCCCCGGAACAGACCGACGCGCCATTGGTCGGCGTGGCCCCCGAGCCCTCGGCGGACCTCTTCAGCCTGGGCGCCACCCTCTTCTTCACCGCCACTGGCATCGATCCCGTACTGCCTGCCGACAAGCCCGCCCTACGTCCCCCTCGCCGGCGGATACAGGAGTGGCTCACCATTCTGGGCGCGGGCAATCCCGCAGCCCGCCGTCTCGCACCCGCCGTGATCGCCTTGATGCACGACGACCCCGCTCGACGCCCCGGCCTCGACACCGTACGGGACCTCCTCCGCAGCGGCGCGCCCGCACCCGCACCCCAGGGGCTGCCGCCCCACGAGTCGGCGCCCCAGGAGTCGGCATCCCAGGAACCCGGCCGCCTGGGCGACGCAGGCCTGAAGCAGCTGATCAGTGACGCGCTGGCCCACCTCATCAGCTCGATGAACCCGGCTTCCGCGCACCGTCTCTGGCGGACGACGCCGTTCGGCGCCACGAGCGATCCCCTCAACGTCCAGCACGGGGCAGCGGGAATCCTGGGCGTACTGACCCGCGCGTACGGGACCGCCCCGGACCCGGCTCTGCGGGACACCATCGCCACCGCGGCCCAATGGATCAGCCGCACCGTGGGACGCGAACCACGGGCGTTGCCCGGGCTCCACTTCGGCCGCTCCGGCACGGCATGGGCGCTGCTGGACGCCGGCCAGGCCCTTGGTGACGAGGCACTGGTCGCCCACGCACGGGAACTCGCCGAGCGCGTACCGTTGCGCTGGCCCAACCCCGACATCTGTCACGGCATGTCCGGAGCGGGCATGACCCAGCTGCGATTCTGGGAAGGCACGGGCCTCGACCATTTCCTGAGCAGGGCCCATGAGGCCGCCGAGGCGGTCTCGGCGGCACGTGAACGCCGTGAGAACCTCTCCGCCTGGCCGATCGCACGCGACTGGCCCTCCCGCCTGGCCGGTCTCGTGCACTACGGCTTCGCCCACGGCGTCGCCGGGGTCGGGGCGTTCCTGCTCGCCGTCGGCCGGGCCACCCACGACAGCGCCCACCTCGACCTGGCCGCGGACGCCGCGGAAACCCTTCTCGCGACGGCTCGGCTCAAGGACGGTGCCGCCTACTGGCCCAGCGGTCCCACCAGCCGCTCCCTCAAGTCCCACTGGTGCAGCGGCTCCTCGGGAGTCGCCACTTTCCTTGTACGTCTCTGGCAGGAGACCTCGGACGACAGGCTGCGCACGGCCTGCCATCAGGCGGCCCTCGCCGTGCGTCGATCCCGTTGGCACGCCGGCACCGCACAATGCCACGGCCTCGCCGGAGACGGCGAGTTCCTGCTCGACCTCGCCGAGGCGTCCGGAGAGGACCGGTACCGCGTGTGGGCCGGTGAACTCGCCGTCGGCGTATACGCCCGCCACGCCGTGCACGACGGCCGTGTCCTCGCCCCGGACGAGACCGGCGCCTCCGTGTCCCTCGACTACAACACGGGGCTCGCCGGCGTACTGGCCTTCCTGCTGCGCCTGCGGGACGGCGGCCCGCGGCTGTGGCTGCCCGCCACTCTCACCGGACCGCACCGCGACCGGTGAACGCGCTTCCCCGCCTGTGCGGGGGCCCGCCGGATCCGAGAGGAGGTGACCGGACATGGCGAACGACGTCAACACACTGCAGCTCCTGCCGATGGAGGAGGAGCTCGAGGAGAGCACCGACTGCCCGTCGAGCTGCTCGTGGAGCTGTTCATGGAGCTGTTCATGGACCAACGTGTAAGCCGGTGACCAACGCTGGTCCGTCCCGGGCAAGCACGGGACGGACCAGCTCGCCGTTGTTGATGCCCGTCCGGTTCCGGTGAGCCGCAGGTGTGTCACCTCTGCGCCGTGGGGGCGGGAGCCTTGCCTTCCGTTGTGCGCCACGCCTCTGCAGAAGGTTGTCCCGTCGGCAACGGCGCTGCCGGGCCAGCGGTGCTCGTCGCTGTCGCTGTCGATGTCGGTCCGGGTGACGGTGAGTTCTCCCGAACCGGTCTCGATGCGGTGCACAGCCGAATCGTTCCGCCGAAGGCTCGACTGGCGCCGGTAGCCATGCCACGCTGGCTGCGTGACGGCGAGCCCTCAGGGGAGCTACCAGGACGTTGTCGTGCGGATTCTCGGAGCCGAGCAGTCCGCGTGGACGCTGCGGGACAGTGAGACCTGGTGCATGGTCACACCGCTTGGGCACCGGGGGCGGAGGCAGGGGTGGAAGCTGCATCTGTCGGCGACCGTCGATTCCGCTCACCGGGTGCTGGAGCGAGCGGCACCCGTTCTCGTGGCTCACCGGTGCGCGTTCAAGTTCGCGGTCTCGCCCCATGTCACCGCCGCCCTCACCTCGGTCCGGGCCCGGCGCGAGCATGCGGGTAAGTTCCTCACGATCTACCCCGCCGACGACGACCAGCTGCGCGCGCTCGCCGAGGAGCTGCACCGGGCCACGCTCGGGCTGGCCGGGCCGAAGATCCTGTCCGACCGGCGGTACCGGCCGGAGAGTCTGGTGCATTACCGCTACGGGTGCTTCGCGCCGCCGCGCGAACTCGACGACGAGGGCTTCTACCGGGGCCGGCTCCAGGCTCCGGACGGAAGTCTGGCCGCCGACGAACGCAACCCCTGGTTCTCACCTCCTGCCTGGGCACCACTGCCCTTCGACCCGCCCGTCCCTGCGGACGGCTGCCGGGAACGGGGCGATCCGGTGCTCTTGGCCGGCCGTTACCTCGTCCGTGAGGCGATCCGCCACTCCAACCGCGGCGGTGTCTACCGCGCACGGCACCAGCACACCGGCGAGGACGTCCTGTTGAAGGAGGCACGCGCGCATGTCGGTGCGCAGCCCGGTGGGACGGACGCCCGGGACTGGTTGCGCTACGAAGCCGGTGTGCTGGCCCGCCTGGCACCGAGCGGCGCGGCTCCCGCTCCCCGCGAGGTCTTCGAGGCCGGCGGGCACCTCTTTTTGGCCGAGGACCTCATTGACGGCGAGGACCTGCAACAGTGGTCGGCGGAAGAGGCCTCGCGCAGGGGAGGTCTGCTGCCGGCCCCGGTGGCCTGGCGCCTTGCGCGTGACCTCGTCCGCCTGGTCGGAGAAGTGCACGACGCCGGCTTCGTACTGCGCGACCTCAAACCGACCAACGTCGTCATGAGGCGCGACGGCACCCCCGTTCTCGTCGACCTGGAATGCGCGGTACGCGCCGGCGCTACGGCCCATGTGGCGGGTACCGAAGGCTTCACCGCGCCCGAGTACCTCTCCCGCACGGGTACGAGGTCCGTGCCCGGCCCTGAGGTGGACTGTTTCGGCCTGGGTGCCACCCTGCTCCACGCCACCGCCGGCATCAACCCGCTGCTCGCCCAGGACACCGCACCCGCGCGGTCCGCAGGAGACCGCATCTCGGAGGTGGTGGAAGCCGCCGCCGGCGACTGCCCCGCCCTTGGCGTCCTCACACCTCTCATCATGGGCCTCACAGCCGACGTACCGGATCGCTGGCCACTGGAGAAGGCTGCCGCGTTCCTCCGGGCCGAGCCCACGACCCCACCGGCGTCGCCCGCTCCTGCCCTGGAAGGTGCCGCGCTCGACCGGCTGTTGCACGACGGGCTCGCGCACATCGCCGCGACCGCCGACCCGAGTGCCCCACACCTGTGGCCCCGGCCCCGGTCCCTGCCGGAGGGCGATCCCTGCAACCTCCAGCAAGGCGCGGCAGGCGTACTGGCCGTTCTCGACAGAGCGGTGCGGACGGGCGAGGCGCCGTCCCTCGAGCCTCTGCTGCGCGTGGCGGCCCACTGGGTCGGCGCACAGCTCACCCTGCCCGGCCGCATCCTGCCCGGGCTCCACTTCGGCCGCTCGGGTACGGTCTGGGCGCTGCACGACGCGGCACTGACACTTGGCGACTCCGAACTCGCGGGCCTGGCCAGGAGTTATGCCCTGCGCATTCCACTGGAGTGGGCCAACCCCGATATCTGCCATGGTCTCGCCGGTGCCGGTCTGGCCCAGCTGCACCTGTGGCGCACCACAGGCGACCCGCGTTTCGCCGAACGGGCTTCGCAGTATGCGGACGGCGTGCTCCGCCGCACCGCGGAAGCCGGCTCCGGAGTGGACTGGCCACCGGGCGCGGCACACCGCCGTGAGCTCTCGGGCTCCGCCTCCTATGGCTTCGCGCACGGCGTCGCGGGCCACGTCGCCTTCTTGCTCGCCGCCGGACGCGATCTCGGCCGCCCGGAACTCGTCGACATCGCGATCGGCGGCGGACACGCCCTGTGCGCCGTGGCCGAGCGCCGGGGTGACATCGCGGTCTGGCCCAAGGGACCGGGCCGTACAGAGCGGATGGGCCTCGACTTCTGGTGCAACGGCGCTTCCGGCATCGGGACAGCACTGGTCAGGTTGTGGCAGGCCACGAGGGAGCCGCTGTTCCGCGAGTACGCGGAGCGGGCGGCGCACGCGGCCCACCTGGACCGCTGGCGGGTAGGTCCCGGCACGTGCCACGGCGTGGCCGGAAATGCCCAGTTGCTGGTGGACCTCGCCGACATCACCGGCGACGTGACCTATCGCGCCCGGGCCGCCGAATCCGCCTATTGCCTTTACGCGCGCGCCGCACGACAGGACGGGCGGCTGGTCGTCCCCGACGACACGCTGCGAGAGTTCTGCGTGAGCTACCAGGTGGGCCTGGCAGGCGCCTTGGACCTGCTGCTGCGCATCAAGCACAGCGGCGCCCGCCCCTGGATGGTGGACCAGACGGAGCCACCGACGGCAAGTCCGGAAGGAGCGTAGAAACCGTGGACGAAACAGTCCTGCAGCTGCAGGAGCTGCCGGCAGCGAACGAAAAGGCACAGGAGCCGTGGATGTGCTGCGATACCGCGGAGACCAGCTGGGGCATCGTGGATCTGCCCCGCAGCGGTGCGTGAAGCCCTGACCGCGCCCGGGCCAGGGAAGGGAGGTGAGAGCATGGAAGACATCGTCTTGGAGTTGCAGGAGCTGCCCGAGACGGGCGAGCACGCACTGGAACCGGCCATGTGCTGTGACACCTTACGCACGAGCGGCCAGCTGGCGGACGCGCCGTAAACCGTTCTCCGGTTCCGCGCGGCCGCCCTCGCGACCGCGCGGAACCTCCAGGCGAGGGACTGACGGGCCACCACTCCGCGGCTCAGCGTCACACTTTCGCCCGGAGCAGGACACGCGCCCGTGAGGCTACGGTTTCGAAGTCGGCGGTGGAGGACAGCACCGCGACCGTCTGTCGGGTCAGTGGGGTACCTCGGCAATGGCCATGGGCGATCTCTTCCTCACCCCTACCCTTCGTCGAAGACCAGATCCTCCACGGGGTGCGTCATCCGAATGCTCTGGCCATTGGGCACCTCGACGATGAGGTCGAGGCCGGTGGAGAAGTGACCGGTGGACAGGATGCGGAACAGCTTGGGGAGGATCACCACGTCGTCGGTGATCGAGGTCAAACCGGTTACCTTCGCGCCGGTGGTGGTCACATCGTGTGGCCACAGTGCTTTGCCGGCTGCCCGAGCCTGCTGAGCGGTGGCTGTCAGCTCGTCGCGGAGGCCGTGGCCCTCAGCAGCTGCACATCCACATTGACCTGGGTGCCGCTCGCCTGAGATGGCTTGCCCTTGCCGACCAGGGCAATGCAGCGGCCGTGCATGTCGGCGTCTCGGGTGAGGATGAACCCGGGCACCTCGGAGGGAGTCGCGGAAGTGACCGTCTCGTCCGGGTTGCGCTGCACATGGGTGAAGCCGAGCCAGGTGAGCAGTTCCTCGGCGGCGGCGTGCGCGAACTGCAGCGGCTGTGAAATGGATCGAGTCCCCGTCCGGCTGGACGTTGAGGAGGCAACATAGCAATGCGCGTGGCGTGTCGCACCGCTCATGGGACGGACTCGGATGGTGGCGATGTTGACCACGAGGGACGCGAGCACGGCCGGCGCCCCGGCCTGCCCGAAGCGGCGCGGGCCGGCGGTGACCGGGCCTGGGCGTAGACGCCGAGGAAGAGGAAGACGTACGCGAGGACGGGGGCGAGCCGGTCGTTGACGGGGAAGCCGAGGGGCGGTCCGCTACCAGCGCATCGCGGTGAAGTCGACGGGCCGGGGCCGGAGCTCTTGGGTACGTGCCGTCAGCCGTCGCAGCCGCTGGGCCAGGTCGTCGGCGGGGAGGTGCCGGCGGTCGCCGTGGCCCGGCAGCAGCCACTCGAAGCGCAGCCGGTGGGCGGTCCGGGCCAGGGAGGCGGCCAGTTCCTCGATGGAGTACCAGGTGACACTGTCGGCCACCTCGATGTCCGCTGTCGTGCGCGACCAGTAGAAGCTGTCGCCGCTGAAGCAGTACCGCTCGTCCGCGAGGTAGAGCACGCTGCCCCGCGTGTGTCCGGGCAGGGGGAAGGCGGTCACGCCTTCGGCGATCTCCGCCGGGTCGGTGCCTCGGAGCACGCGATCGGCGTCCGGGGCGGCGTCGAGGTCACCCTCGTGGATCCACAGCCGGGCGCCGAAGCGGTCGGCGTAGCGGCGGCCGTGCGCGGCGTGGTCGCGGTGGGTGAGCAGGACGTCGGTGACCGGGCCCAGCGCCTCGTAGCGCGTGGCCAGCGACGTGCTCCAGCGCGGCGTGTCCACCATCATCACGGTGCCGTCGGGGCGTCGTAGCAGGTAGGAGTTGGCGCCCGCGGTGTGCGGGGAGTTGTGCCCGCACAGGTGCACGGTGTCGTCCAGTGCCATCGGGAAGGGGTCCAGTGCCGCGTCCAGCCGGCCGGTCGGGGGACGGACAGACCGCGTGGGACAGGCGTGCGCAGCGGCGTGGAGCTGCCGGACCTCGGCCCGGCCGCGCGGCTGGCGCAGGACGACCGCGCGACCGCCGGCCTCGCCGATCAGACCGGGGGCGAGTTGCCGGGCGACATCGCAATTCATGCAACGCCCGTCCACCTGCCAGCCGCCCTCGAACCCCTCGTCGCCCATGACCCACTCCCTCTCGCACCGCGCCCGCCGACCGGCCGCTCGTGCTCAGGGGTATCCCGCCCCGTGCGGACAGCGGAAGAGGGTCCGGATCTTGTACTTGTGGCACTGCCCTGTTCTGAGGGGAGCTTTTAGAGGTTTTATCCGCATTTCTCGGTAGCCCTACAGCGCTCCGTCCGTGCGGTCGGAGCGGCCGCGGGCGTGCCGGGCATGCTCTGCGGTGACCGACCGCAGAGCATGCCCACGTGCGCTTCCGGGCCGTTTCTCAGAGGGTGAAGTTCCAGTAGTGGTCGGGCCATGTGCCGCAGGGCCACTGGATGACCTTCTCGCCCTGGGCGGTACTCGCGCCGGGGATGGCCAGGCACTGCTTGCTGTTCCAGTTCACGAGCCGCGCGCCTCGGCTCGTGTACTCGATGCCCCAGTAGTGGTCGGGCCACGTGCTGCAAGGCCACTGGATGACCTGTGTGCCGGCTGTGGTGCTGGCGCCCGGGACCGCCAGGCACTGTCCGCTGTTGAGGTTGCGCACGCGGTAATAGACGAGGTCGCCGCTGGAGAAGGCCCTCTCGAAGTACCAGTAGTGGTCATTCCAGGTGCCGCAACCCCACTGGATGAGCCCCTTGCCGTTCTCCGTGCTGCCACCCGGGACGGCCAGACACTGACCGCTGTTGGCGTTGCGGACCCAGCTGTAGATCTCGGCGCCCTTCTGCGCGCGTCTCTCTGACTTCCCGGTGTCCTGCTGTGTGGTCGCGGAGGCCGTGGTCACGCCCGAGGTGAGGAGCAGTGCCGCGGCGGCCGCCAGGATTCCGGGCAAGCGGAAATGCGACTTCATGTGTCCCCTTTGTCTTCGTCGACGGACGGAAGTACATGGACCTGAAGTGCACGGACCTGAAGTGCGTGAAGCAGGAGTGCGTGCCGAACCGGCGCGTCCCGTTGCCGGGGCGCGAGGCGAGCGCAGGCTACCGCCACGGCACAGCGGACGGCAGATGCACGACCCCCGGCCGGGCAGGTTGGCGCGAAGGCACCTCCCGTCTGGCCGGGCGGGATACGACACGGTTTCGGTAGAAGCCGGCTGCCAGTACACGGCGGGCCCGCGTATCCCTGCCCCTTACCTCCCCTACCTCCCCGTTCGAGTGAATGACGCACCTCTCATGCATAACGGAGCAAAAGAGGAGCACCTCCTCATAGGGGCCTGTTACCGGTGCCCGATCACCAGCTCGGCCAGGCGCACCCCAGGTATCGCAGGAAGGGGAGGGGAAAGCTCATGGAGCAGCAGGAGACTTACGAGCCGCCCGTCGTGGAGGAGGTGGGAGCCTTCGCCGAGCTGACGCGGGGCGGGCGTGAGGGCACCTACTTCGAGGGGGGCTACGCTCCCTGGTATGTCCGGCCGCAGGCCGACTCTTCTTGACCGGCGGGCCATGGTTCGCGGTCTTCCCCGATTCCGAAGCGGCCGCCGGTGTCGCGCGGAGGGTCTGCCCCCGGCCGGTCGACGTGGTGAGGTATCCCTCCGGTCGTCCGTGGCTGCTGGGTGAATGGCCGGCCGGCGAGGTGGTCGTCGCGGAGGCGGGGAGTTCGCTACTGGCGTTGATCGGACGCTGTCCGGTCAACGCCGGGGAACTCGCCGTCCGGCTGCGGCGGATGCGGGAAATCGGCGATACCGAACAGGCGGTCGCGGGGCTACCGGGGAGTTTCCACGTAGTGGTCTCCGCCGGCGGCCGGCTCCGGGTGCGCGGCACCGCTTCCGCCGTACGGCGGGTGTTCCACGCCGAGTCGGAGGGCGTGACGGTGGCGGCAAGCCGTGCCGATGCGTTGGCGCACGCCGTCGGCGCTGCGGTGGACGAGGAGCAGTTGGCGCTTCATCTGCTGTCCTCGCCTCCCACGTACCCGTTCGGTGAGCACCGTTCGTTGTGGCGCGGTGTCCAGGCCGTCCGGCCCGGACACGCCCTGCTGATCGGTCCGGACGGCAGGGCGACCGTCCGGCCCTGGTGGAAACCCCCCGAGCCCGCCCTGCCCCTCGCCGAAGGAGCGGAAAACGTGCGACGGGCGCTGTCACTGGCGGTGTCCTCATGTACAGCCGACCGCACGGTCATCAGCGCGGACCTCTCCGGCGGCCTGGACTCCACCAGCCTGTGTTTCCTCGCCGCCCGCGGCCCGGCCCGGCTGATCACCTTCCACTGGGAGAGCCTGGATCCCGGGAACGACGACACCGCCTGGGCCGGGAAAGCGGCCGCCCTGCTGCCCCACGCCGAGCACGTGGTACCTGAAGCCTCCGACGCGGCACTGTGGTTCAGCGGCCTGGGCGACGTACCGACGACGACCGACGAACCGGGCCTGTGGGCCCGCGACAGCGCGCGACTGCTCCTTCTCGCCCGCCTCATGACCCGGCGCGGCTCACGACTGCATCTGTCAGGCGGCGGCGCAGACGAGCTGTTCGGCTTCCTGCCCCCGTACCTCCACGCTCACGTCCGCAGCCGTTCGCTCTCGGCCCTGCGCCAGGTGAACAGGACACGGACCATGCGACGCTGGCCGCTGCGGCCACTACTGGCCGAGCTGTCCGACCGCACCACGTTCCCCGCCTGGCTGGCCACCACGGCGCGCCGCGTCACCGACCCCCCGCCCCCGGAGCACCCCCGAGCCGGCCGGGTGCCGTCCATGGCGTGGGACGCGATTCCCCAGGTGCCCCCATGGGCCCGCCCGGAAGCCGTGGCCGCCGCACGAACCCTCTTGCGGGAGGCGTCCTCCGCCACGCACGAGCCGCTCGCCGCCCAACGCGGCCAGCACGCCGCACTGTCCGCGGCCCGCGCCTGCGGCCGCGCCTTCCGTGTGACAGAGCAGGTGACCGCCGCTCTGGGACTGCCCTCGGCCGTCCCCTACCTCGATGACGACGTACTCGAAGCGGCACTGTCGGTGCGCATCACCGAGCGCGGCGCACTCGACCGCTGCAAACCCCTGCTCACCACGGCGGTGCACCCCGACGTGCCCGGCGAGCTCCTCGCCCGGACCACGAAAGGCGAGTACACCGACGATTTCCATCAGGCGCTCCGCCGCAACAAGGCCGCCCTCAACCGCCTCGTCGACGACTCCCACCTCGCCCGCGCCGGACTCGTGGACACCGCCACCCTGCGGGCCCATCTCGCAAAGCCCGAACTCCTTCCCGAGGCGATGCGCGCCCTGGACAACACCGTGGCGTGCGAGATGTGGCTGCGCGGCTGTTCCGCCGCCAAAGGAGCACCGTGACCTTCACCCTTCGACCCGACGTCTCCACCGCCCGGACCGAGAACGGAACCGTCCTGCTCGATGAGACCACCGGCCGCTACTGGCAACTGAACACCACGGCGGCCTTCATTCTGAACGCCCTCGTCGATGGCGCCACCGCCCAGGAGGCCGCCCACCGGCTCCGCGAACGCCACCCCGCCCTCCCCGCCGAGCAGGCGGCCGACGACGTGGCGTCCGTCATCCGTGCGCTCTCGACCGCTCGCCTCGTGGCAGCGGTCGCGTGAGCCGCCGCCCCGTCCCACCCGACCGGCAAGACATCCCACCCGATCGGCAAGACATCCCGCCCGATCGGCAAGCCGCCCCTTTCGTCCAGCGCCCAGCCGTCCTGCTGGCCGTCACCGCCGCCCGGCTGATCGCCGTGCTCCCCCCGCGCCGTATCCGCCAAGTGCTCTCACTGGCCCGCCGGGGCGCTGCCCCCGCCACCGGCGAGCAGGCTCTCACCGCCCGCCGGGCGGTCGTCGCCCTGAGCGCGCGGTGTGCCGGAGAAGCATGCCTGCAGCGGTCGGTGGCGACCGCCCTGCTGTGCAGGATGCGCGGCACCTGGCCCGACTGGTGCACCGGTGTTCGTACCGCGCCGTTCCGCGCCCACGCGTGGGTCGAAGCGGAAGGCCGCCCGGTCGGAGAACCTTTCCCGGCCGACTACTACCGCACCCTCATCAAAGTCGCGGCCGAGTCGTAGCGCCGCCGCGGAGCGATCGGTCGACCGCCTGTACACCGGCTCGGGATCGGGCTACGCCTGCGCCGCTCCACCGCCGCTCTGGAACTGGCGTACGACATCGCCGGCGGCGCGGAACGCCCACCGCGGTGGTTGTCGGGTTCGGGATGATCGTTGTCGGCTTCGGGTGATCGGTTCGCGGACGACGCAGGCTCGAAATGCGCTGGCGAGGCGTTCACGGACGAGCCGTTCGTGATGGCCGCTGGGCGCTGGAGCAGCTCGAACAAGCCGAGGCCGCCGACATCCACCAAGCGCCGGGCGGGCCGGCACCTCGGTAAGGCCGACGAACTTGCCGTCCAACTGTCCCGTCTCAAACGATCCGGCCCCCAGGCCATAGCCCTGACGGCACACGCCCGCACGGCCTCTGTACAGAGATCGCCAGAGGGAGCCGTACCTCTGCGACCGATCCGATGTGGCGATAGATCTTGACGCTCGACTGAGCGGAAGGTTGCATCAGCCCATCTGTTTGTCTAAGGATCGGAGGCCAGACGATGAGCGCCACCACCCGCGAACTGTTCGAGCGCTACCACGCTTGCTGGGAAGCCCGTGACCCTGATCGGATTGCCGAACTCCACACGCCCAACTCGGTGTTCCATCTCCACTCGGGCCAAGCCCCCGCGCGCGGGCAGGCAGCCATCCGCGAGGAGGCGGCCGGCATGTTCGACCTTGTCCCGGACCTGACGTTCGACCTTGTCTCGCTGCGGGTCGGAGAGGACTTCTGGGTCGTCCAGTTCAAGCTGACCGGAACGTCTGTGTCCGGTGCCGCGTTCAACGTCGACCTCGCGGACTTCGTCCTGGTCGAGAACGGGGCGGTGAAGGAGAAGCACTCCTACGTCGACGGAGTGGCAATGCAGGCCGCGATCGCGCCCAGCGGGCTTGTCTGAGAAGGCGTTGTTGCACCGAGCGAGTTCGCTGGGTTTCCACTGAGCGGGCGTGAACTCCCCTTCGGCGAGGGAGGGACCGAGCGTTGTCCGACGCGGTGATCACACAAGCACGGAGTTCTTAGCGTGCACCAGCAACTCGTCACCGTCGAGACCGACACCGCCCCGGAGGCCCACTCGATGCTTCCGGGGCGGCCCCGCACCACCGCACCCGCGCTCCAGTGATCCGCACACCGCCCCACACGCGGGTGTGACCCTCGACCGCGCCCAGGAGACGGGCCGTTTCAGCAGGATTTAACGACCGGTGTGATACTTCTTCACGTCAGGCTTCATCGACCGATCAGCGACACGGAAGCCGTAGAGGCAGAAGCGTACTCAAGGGCAGTGCGGCATCGTCCATCGACGAGGAGCGGCATTCCTTATGCCGTACGACGTTCACGCGTCCCCCCGGGGAGACCTCACTGTTCTCCGGCTCACACCGCTCGTGCTGGCGCGGGCCTCGGATGTTCTGGTCCGTCGTCGCTGTCAGCTGGTCCGGCCCATGCCGGCACGGGCCGGACCGGCCCGCCGTCGTCGGGCCCCGGACCACGAGTTCTCTCAGGTCGTGTACCAGGACTGGTTGGTCCCCTGGTTGCAGTCCCAGAGGATGACGGAAGCGCCCACCCACCAGTTGCCGTTGGCGATGGTCAGGCACCTGTTGTAGTTGGGGTTGCGCAGCCTGTCGCCGTACCACTCCCGCTGCTGCGGGGGCCCGCCGTAGCAGTCCCACATGTTCAGGGCGGCACCGTTCTCGGCGTTGCCCGCGAAGACGTCGAGGCACCGGTTGCTGACGTCGCTGCGGATCGTGCGGCCGTCCCAGTACCAGCGTTCCTGCGGCGATCCCTGACAGTCCCACATGTTCACCAGCGCCCCGATGCCGGTGTTGCCGGCCCGCACTTCCAGGCATCTGTTGTTCATCTTCGACGCGATCATGAAACCGACTTTGACCGGCGGCTTGGCGGCAGCGGCCGTGCTCTCCGCAGTGGCGGACGCGGCCGAGGTCGTGAACAGGCCACTCGCGACCAGCACCAGGGCCGCCAGCGGCGCCAGAGTCGCGAGCGGTTCTGCACATCGTCGGTGAACGGTTCGGGAGGAGACGGCGGCCGGAACGTCGACTGATCGACGCGTCCCGGGCCGCTTCCGGAGCGACATGGGCCGATTGACCCGATTGCCCAATGACCCCGCCCTGCCGGCCGATGAGTGGGACCATCTGAGTCCAGGCCATCCTGAGGAGGGGGAACCCCATGGGTGCGGGAGCCGACAACGCCGGTGACGACATGGTCGTGGGCCGGACGAACGAGAGCCAGCAGCGGACGATCCTCGTCGCCAAGGGGGGCGACGACAGCGGCTACGGCGAGGACTTCGTCCTGTGGGTGGCCATCGAGGACGACAAGGTCCTCAGGGATGTGCCGGAGGGCGTCGACGCGATTCACGCGACAGGCACCGTCGCCCTGCCCACCGGCGGAGCCATAGGCACCATCCCGCCGGGCAACGGCCTTGTCGCGACCGGAGCGAACGGCACGGTCGGCTACGTGCACGACGCGCCCCGCGACAAACCGCAGGAGCAGCAGGCGCACGCGGGCGTCCTGGGTGTGGGCACCGCGGCCTCCCCCGGTGTCTTCGGGCGCGGCGCTCCCGGCGTGGTCGGCTACTCGCAGGACGCGGCCAGGGACACCACCTGGGAGGCGGAGGACCCGTCGGCCGTGTGCGGACGCGCCACGGGCATCGGCGTCCGTGGCAAGGGCGACGACGGTGGGGTACGGGGAGAGAGCGAGAACAATTTCGGGGTCGAGGGGAAGAGCGTCCTGAACTCCGGCGTTCGCGGTATGAGCGAGCAGTCCACCGGCGTCCACGGGGAAGGGTCTCCCGGCGTGGCCGGCATCGGCGCCGAAACCGGCAACGGCGGGGTGTTCGAGTCGGAGAAGGGAGCCCAACTGCGGCTCCTTCCCCGCAAGACCGGCCACCTCGGCCCGTCCACGCCGACAACGCCCGACGCTGTCGTCGTCAGCGAGCTGAGGCGCGGGCCCGGACTTCCCAAGTACGGCCGCGCCGGCGAACTCACCACGCTTGAGGACCCGTCCGGGAAATGCACGCTCTGGTTCTGCGTCAGCGACCCCGGCCAGGGGCCGGCGCGCTGGGCCCAGGTACTGCTGGGGCCGGCGTTCGACGGACGGGTCTGACCTCGGCGAAGGACGACGAGCGACGAGCCCGGGCGGTCCGGGCGGTCCGGCGCGCACGGTCGGGGCCCCGGCAGGCTCAAAGGCTACGGCTTCGACCGTCCGCGCCGGCGGGGGGAGGCATGGCCGCAGGTGCCACGGCTCTCCCCGCGGGTTCCGGGTGGGCGGCCAGCCAGTGCTGGAGTTCCTGGTGGCGGAACTGGTAGGCGGGGCCGGACAGCCGCATCAGTCCCGCCTCGCAGGCCCAGTCGAGGAAGACACCCGGCCGCGAGGGCAGGATCTTCTCCCAGCGGGCGCAGAGGAGGAAGGCGAGGTACCTCCGGCCCGCTCCGCCGCTCAGCGCCAAGGCGCCCAAGAGGCCCATGGACAGGCCCACCGGTGCGCCGAACATCGTCCCGAACGGGATCCCCAGCATCAGCCCGTAAGCGACCCCCTGCACAGACCGTGCGGCCAGGTCCCCGAAGACGAGGTCACCGGGGCGCGCGGCCCTTGAGGGCGTACGTGTCATCGCGCCCGACAGCAAGTACAGGACGACCAGTGACCCCCCGGACGCGAGGCCGGCCGGAAGTCCGTAGTAGATCGTGAAGAAGGTCCCCGACCCGAGCCCGCAGACGAGGCTCAGTCCGAGGACCCAGGCGAGGTTACGCCTTCCGGACCGGCCGCGCAGGCCCCGTAGATGCAGCCGGTTCGGCGCGCCGACGTTCCTGCGCGTCGCCGCGGACCACACGAGGCACGCCCCGCCGGCCACGGCCCCGGGGTTGTCCGCCCGGCACGACAGGCTCAGGATCAGGGGAACGAAGAGTGTGTAGAAGCCCGCGGTCAGGAAGCCGTCGAGTCGGCGGACCCGTTCGACGCCGCCCATGGGCCACAGCCGGTGGAGGGCGATGTCCGTCCTGTCGCGCGCGGTCCGTTCGCGGCCCGCCTCGTCCTCCGGGTTCTCCAGGTGTCGCGCGAGCCGGTGGAGCCAGTGGTGGACCCGCTCGGGCGTGTACTCCGCATACTCCGGGTGCTCCAGGCGCTCCGGATGCTCTTGGAGCTCCGGGTGCTGCAAGTGCTCCAGGTGGAGAAGCGCCGACGCCGGCACGAAGCGGGCGAGCAGGTCCGCGTCGAGTTCTTCGGGGGTGGGGTGGTCGAGCAGCTCCGACGGGTTCCCGGACGTACGGTAGACGGTCGCGACCAGGCAGAGCCGCCAGGGCGTCGAGAGGATCCGGGCCAGGGCCCCGTCCGGTTCCCGCTCCAGGACCTCCAGCAGGCCCCGGAAGCGGCCGGGACCCACGGTGCGGTCCCTCAGATACGCGTGGGCGTCGGCCGCGGATACGGGGTCGATCTCGATGCGGGCCGCGTCCAGCAACTGGCCGCCGTCCGCGCCGGGACGCGTGCCGAACGCCTCGTAGTGGTCGGTGCGGCAGGTCAGGACGACCGGGCCGAGCCGGCTTCCCTTCTTGCCCCGGCACGTGTTCAGCGCGGCCAGGACGGACCGGGCCCTGGGCGCTCCGGGATCGGGGGTGCCGTCCTCCCGAAGCGGGTCGAGCTCGTCCAGGCCGTCGAGCACCGGCAGCACCAGTCTTCGACGGACCAGTTGAGCGGCCTCCTTCGGCGCCATGTCGTAGGTCTCGGAGAGTTGCTCCGTCAGGTACGCGTCCAGGTCGGTGTCCGCGTTCCAGCGGGAGAGCGAGAGACGCACGGGCACCGGTTCGTTCGCCTCGGGCCGTTCGAGGAGTTCGGTGACGAGCCCGAGGGCCAGCGTGGTCTTGCCCGCGCCCGGCAGCCCGGTGATCAGCAGCCGGCGGGGGCCGATACCGCGGAAGTAGCCGACGACGTCGGGTGTCTCCATGCCATCGACGCCGCTGTCGGGGCCCGATCCGAGCAGCCGTCCGGAGGTCGCCGCGCCGACGTCCATCCGGCCGTCCGCGGGGTGCCGAGTGTAGGAGAGGTCGATGCGCTTGACGTCACCGCCGACCAGCCGGCCCCACTGTGCGCACTCGCTGGCGTGCACCGCGCTCGCCAGGGTGGCCAGCCGTTCCCGGAGCGGGTCACGTGGAATCGTCACGTACTGGATGACCTTGCCGATCGCCCTGGCCATCACAGAGCCTTGCAGGTGAACGGCGTGAGCGGCGGAATGCTCCGGTTCCTCCCCGGGGTCGGTCAGCGCAGGGCCGGCCCCGGGTCCGTAGGGTTTCCCAGGTTCACCGTGCCGGAGATGTCCCGGGCGATGAGCGAGGAGTTGTCCGCGCGCACCTCGACGTTCCCGCCCGCCGTGATGAAGCCGTCGCCCGCCGGGGCGCCTCCCACGGCCTTCCGGTGACGTTCGAGCTCGTCGACGACGCGGCTCAGCCGGTCGGCGAAGTCCTCGTCGGCCTCCATGGCCTCTTCCAGAGCCATTTCCACGCGCCGACGGGTCCGCTCGGTGGGTTCCTCGCGACCCACTTCGATCTCCGCCGCCATCTGCCGGACGGAGGAGTCCTCTCCCAGCCGGACGCTGACCAGGTCGTGCACCCGAGCCATGCCGGCGTCCAGCACCCGGTCGACTTCCGCGTCCGCCGCGCCGGCCACCCGCCGTGCCTTGCGGAACGCCCACGCGGCGAAGTACCCGACCGCTATCTCCACACCCGTCATCGAACCCCCAGAGCCGGGAACCGTAGATGGAGACGCATTCAAGCGGCTTGTGGGGCGGCAGCGCGGGGGTTTGGCCGAATCCGGGGAGAAGACGAGATCGAGAAAGGTTTCTGCACGACACGGCACCGTGCCGCACCACACGTGCCGGTCAATCGGCGCCCTCGACGGTTCCGAGCTTCTCGACCACCGTCTCGTCCGGGCCGACCGGGCGCCCGTCGCCGGCGCGGATCTCCAGCGGGCTCAACGGACCCCCGGTCCGGCGGTCGAGGAGCCGCGAGTGCGCCTCACCGGGCTCGAAGCAGTGGCTCTCGCCCCACTGGCGCAGCGCGACGATGACGGGGAAGAGGGCGCGCCCCTTCTCCGTGAGCACGTACTCCCGGTAGGAGCTGCCGTCGGAGGCGGGCGCCGTTCTCATCACCCCGGCCTGCTCCAGAACGCGCAGCCGGGTGGTGAGGATGTTCTTGGCGACGCCCAGGCTGCGCTGGAATTCCCCGAAGCGGCGGCTGCCGTCGAAGGCGTCGCGCACGATCAGCAGCGACCACCAGTCACCGATGGCGTCGACCGACCGGGCGACGGGACAGGGATCGGCGTCGAATCGCGTACGGGCAACCATCGGGCCTGCCTCCTTCACCACACACTTGGTTGCAACATGCTACCAGCGACCTTAGAGTCTCGACAGGTAGCAAGTTGCAACCACCATCGGGAGGATGCCGCATGCCAAATGACTGCTCGACAGCGAAAGAGGCGAAAGAGGTGAATAAGACGAATGAGGCGAAAGGCCGGGCGCCCGCGCACACCGCACTCGCACCGGCCGGACCACCGCCCACCCGGCTGGTCCTGCTCTTCGCCATCGCCTGCGGCAGCGCGGTGGCCAACGTCTACTTCGCCCAGCCACTACTCGTCACGCTCGGCGAGCGATTCTCGCTCGGCCCCGGCTTACTCGGCGCCATCGTCACGGTCACCCAACTCGGGTACGCGGCAGGCCTGTTACTACTCGTTCCGCTCGGCGACCTGGTCGACCGGCGGAGACTGATCACGCTCCAGCTCGGCCTGCTCGCCGCCGCGCTGCTGGCCGTCGCGTCGGCGCCCGGGACCGCCGTCCTGTTCGCCGCCCTCGCGGCGGTCGGCGCGCTCGCCGTCGTCGCCCAGACGATGGTCGCCGCAGCGGCCTCCCTCGCCGCTCCGGCCTTTCGGGGGCGAGTCGTCGGAGCGGTCACCAGCGGAGTGATCACCGGCATTCTGCTGGCCCGCACGGTGGCGGGCATACTGGCCGACCTGGCCGGATGGCGCGCCGTCTATCTCTGCTCGGCCGCGGTGACCGCCACCCTCGCCGTGCTCCTCCACCGCACCCTGCCGGCAAGCCGGCCGCCGACGGCCGATCTGCCGTACCGGCGCCTGCTCGTGTCCACCGTCACCCTGTTCGCCCGGCATCCCCTGCTCCGGATACGCGGCACGCTGGCATTCCTGGTCTTCGCGGCCTTCAGCACCCTGTGGAGCAGCGTCGTCCAGCCCCTCAGCAGCCCGCCGTGGTCGCTGACGCACACCGCCATCGGCGCGTTCGGGCTCGCCGGAGCGGCCGGGGCGCTGGCCGCGGGAACGGCCGGCCGCTGGAACGACCGCGGCCTCGCCCAACGGACCACTGGTACCGCCCTGGTGCTGCTCGCGGTGTCGTGGCTCCCCCTGGCGCTCACCCGGCAGTCGCTGTGGGCGCTGGCGATCGGGGCGGTCCTCCTGGACTTCGCCGTCCAAGCCGTGCACGTCACCAACCAGTCGCTCATCTACGCGGTGCGCCCGGACGCGGGAAGCAGGATCATCGGCGGCTACATGGTCTTCTACTCGGCCGGCAGCGCCCTCGGCGCCGCCGGCTCATCGCTGGCGTACGCGACGGCCGGATGGACGGGGGTGTCCGTCCTGGGGGCGGCCTTCAGCTGCGCCGCCCTCGTGCTGTGGGCGACCACGCGGAACGTTCCCGCAGTCCGTGACCGAACTGGCTGACACGACAAGGCCGCCGCCTCACCACGAGGCGGCGGCCTCCCGTACAGGCCTGCTTGCTACGGCTTGACTATCGTGAGGTACTCCTGGGCCGCATCAAGGGTCGCGAACGTCTTGCCACCGATCGTGTGGGGATCCGCGGGCTGGTTCTTGAGCTTCTTACCGGCCCAGGCGGAGAAGTTTCCCCAGTCGTTCTCCAGGTCGTTCATCAACGCGCGCTCACCGACGGATCCTCCGGTCCAGCCGGCGGCGATCAATGCGTCGATCTTGGTGAACCGAGCGGCTTCGCTGGTCTCATGGATGAGGACGAGGAGGGCCTTGGCGGCATCCCCGCCATCGGCCGGCGTGGACATCAGGTTGATGGCACTCTGCTTGGTGTTCTCCTTGCCGAGAACGACATTGATGCGCGTGGCCTTCCCGCTCGCGCGGCCTTCGAGGGTGCCGTAGGCCCCGTCGTATTTGAGCGGGTCCTGCTTCGTGTCCTTCTTCGGCATGTAGACGGGGTTGGTCTTGTCTTCCTTGAGGGAGTGGAAGGTGTTGTTCTGCTCGGTGTACCAGCCCACGACGTACAGGTCACCGGCGCGGACGACGAGGTCCACGGAGCCCTTGGCCGTGGTCAGCCGTACGGGGAAGAGGTCCTTGGTGGCCTTCGGGTCGAGCACATACATCCTGTCCTTGAAGATCTTGCCGTTGGTGGCCCTCAGCCGCAGGTCCTGGACGAACTTGCGGTAGTCCTTGGCAGTTGCCTTCTCCGTGTCCAGAACCGGGTTCGGGTAGGCGGCGGCCTGGGCGGCCGGGGGCGCCACGACCGCCGGCCCGGCCGGCCCGGGGGCGGCGAAGGCGGCTCCGGTGGTCATGACGGCGGCGGCCACGGTCGTGGCGGCGAGGACGGCGGCGTTCAAGGGGCGGTGCGACACGCGCATGCTGGACTCCTACGGGACGGGTTCTGAGCGGAAATTTCCAGGTGACCCGGCGTCAGCCGGAGAAGACGTCAGCCGGAGAAGGCGTCAGCTGGTGCACTCCCACACAATCGCCTGCGTGCCGGAACCGGTGCTCTTCCCCGGCATGTCGAGGCACATCCAGACCGGGGAGCCGCTCGGCGTGTTACCGCTGATCCACCAGCCCGCGTTGGCGTCGATGTTGTCCGTGTCCCACCACTTCTGATTGGCGCCGCCGAGGCAGTCCCACTGGACGATCTTGGCGCCCTTGACCGCCCTGCCGCCCTCGATGCTCAGACACTTGTTGGAGTAGGCGTTACGGAGCTGGATGTACGTTCCGTTGTCCGTCGCCTCGGCCTTCCACAACTTCTCGGCGGCCGTGCCGCAGTCATCCTGGACGATGGGGGCCCCGTTGTCGGGAGAGCCGCCCTTCGCCTTCAGGCACATGTCGCTGTGGACGTTGGCGATCTCGTACTTGTCGCCCTTCTTGCGCAGCTTCCACAGCTGGTTCCCCTGCAACCCGGCCAGCTGCTGGGCGGCGGCAGCCTTCGGCTGCGCCTGCTGGGCCACCGAGGCCGGTGCGTCCGGCACGGCCGTGCCGGCGGCGGTGGCGGGCAGGGCGAGCCCCGCGGTGATGCCCGCGGCGGCGAACAACACGGCCGCGGAGCGCCGGACGGGCCTGCGCGCAGTCGTCCTCATGGTGGTTACCCCTCTCCCGCGAGCCGTCGGTGGCCCGCCTGTGTCCGGTGGGAAACGCCGGGGCCCCGCACTCGAACCCCGTTCGGTGCGGCGGGCCTTGACGGTGCTGCCCGGCGTGGCTCCCACGATGCCCGGCAGCCGGATTCCCGGGCCATCGTGGAAGACCACGAACACAGCGAACACACACCCCACCCACAACGACGGCATCGGGATCGGGATCAGGAACAGCAGCAGGAACGGCAACGGCAACAGGGTCAGGCCGGCGCGGTCATGTCCCGCTCGACGGAGAATGCCTCCGCGCCCGTCCTCTCCAAGCGGGACGCGAGCTGGGTGCGGCGCGTCACGCCGAGCTTGCGGTAGGCGTTGGTGAGGTGGGTCTCCACGGTGCGGCGGGCCAGGTGGAGCGCGGCACCGATCTCGGCGTTCGTCCGTCCCGTGGCCGCGAGCTCGACGATGCGCCGTTCCGCGACGGTGAGCGCGGCGCTGCCCATCGTGGCGCGGTTGGTCCTACGGGCGCCCCCGGTGCGCAGGGCGTCCTCGGTGGCGCGGACCAGACGTCCGTCCACCGGGTCGGGGCCGAGGAGCCGCACCGCCAGGGCATGGGCCTCGTACAGATCGTCCCGGCCCTTGCGGCCGTTCCCGGCGCCGATCCGCGCGTGTCCCAGGTCGAGCAGGGTTTCGATGAGTTCCACGGGCGCGGGTGCCTGTCTCAGCACGGCCACCGCCTCCTGCAACGAGTCCAGTCCCCGGCGGCCGCCCATGGCCGCGCCGTGGGCCCGTAGCGCCCGGCCGACCGTACGGGGAGTCCCCCAGGTCCGCGCGTGGCGCAGCTCCTCCTCGGCGAGGTCCAGGGCCCGCACCGGCTGTCCGAGCCCGACCAGGGCGAGGGCCGCGCCGGACCGCCACGGCGTGGCCACAGGGCTGACGAAGTCGCGGGCGCTCTGCCCGCGACCGCAGGACAGGTAGTCGTCGAGTGCGGCCTGCCAACTCCCTTCGGCCATGTGCATATGGGCCCTGGCGTAGCGCAGCTCGTTCCATTCCCAGGAACTGTCGGCGCTCGCCTCGTCGAGGGCGGCCACCAGCAGCCGGGCATGAGCGCGGTGACCGAGCTCGTAGTGGGCGAGTGCCACCATGGACACCAGGTGGGGCATGTGGAGTCCCTGCCCGGTGCAGGCGTCGAGGAGCGGGGTGTTCTCCGTGACCACCCGCCGGAAGTCGCCGGTCCACAGGGCCGCCTCCGCCCGTACGCTGATCAGGCACTGCTGGCCGATGTCCGTCAGGTCCGGGAGCACGGGCGGCGCGGGGAGGCACTCGTCGGCGAGCGCGCGTGCGTCGTCCAGCCGGTCGGCCCACTGCAACAAGGTGGCCGCGCTGCCCAGCCAGCCGGTGCGGAGCCGGGGGTCCACCGGCGCCTTCAGCCTTGGCAGCACACGGGTCATGGCCTCGGCCGCCGACAGTTCGCCGGCCCCCACCTCGTACTCGGTGACCAGGCCGCAGGCGAGCGGTTCGATGGTGGCGGGGGCCGTCGCCGCCAACTCCCGCATGCGGGCGACGGCGTTGCGCCAGGCGATCGCGTCATGGGAGGCCATGAGGGCGGCGGTGCTCTGCAGCACGCGGACGAGTTCGTCGTCCTCCACGGCACTGCCCGCTTGGCGCATGACGTGCATGGCGGTGTCCGTACGGCCCCGGGCCACGAGCGCCGCGCCGAGAGCGGGTGCGACGGCCGCGCGCTCATGGCCGTCCGCGTGAAGCTCCAGGGCCGCGCGCAACCTGCGGATGCCGGCGTCGACGCTGTGGGGCAGCTCCAGGGCGGCGAGGCGCAGGGCGAGCCCGGCGCGGCGGCCGGGGGCGAGCGGAGCGGTGAGGGCATGGCGGAGGAGGGTGGTGGCCTCGTCGGTGCGGCCGTCGCGTACGGCGTCCTCGGCCGCGTCCTCCAAGGACTGCGTCATCCACTCCTCACCGGGCCGGTCGACATGAAGGTCAGTGCGGACGTCGGTGTGGAGGTCGACGTGGAGGTCGACGTGGAGCAGGTGAGCGGCGACATGGGACGCGGGCGCGCCCTGTTCGTCGAGCAGACGGGCGATACGGCGGCGCAGCGCGTCCAGTTCGGCTGGTTCGGCGGCCGCGAGGGCGGCTTCGCGTGCCAAGGGGTGGGAGAAGAGACGGCCGAGGCCGGGCACGTCCGCAGGCACGTCCGCGAGCGCGTCGTGGCTGTCCGGGCCGAGGCCGGCGGCCTCGTGGAGCAGTCTTCCACCGAGTACCGCGGGCCCGTCCCCGGCGACGGCGAGCGCCAGGGCGACCCGGCGCGACCGCGGGGTGGCCCGGGCCCGCAACCAGTGGCCGATCGCGTCCCGGTAGCGGCGTCCGGCCAGGTCGGCCAACCGGCTGGGCGGCGGGCCCTCACGGAGGTCGGCGAGGAGGGCGTGCACCAGTGCGGGATTGCCGGCGCACGCCCGGACGCACAGCTCGGCCCGGTCGGCGTCGTGCTTCCGGGTGGGTGCCGGGCCGGCGAGCGCGAGGCGGGTGACGGCCGCGGGGCCGAGCGGGCGGAGCGTCACGGACGTACCCGTCGCGCCGGGTAACGCGGTGGCCCCCTTCGCTGTGCCACTCTTCACGGTGGCACTCTTCGCGATGACACCCCTCGCGTCGGCACCCTCCTCAAGGCACTCGGTGAGGACCAGCAGCACGGGCAGGCCCGTCAGCCGCCGGGCCAGGTAACCGATCCAGCGGCGCGACACCGTGTCGGCGTCGTGCAGGTCGTCGACGGCCAGGAGCACGGGCCGTCGGGCGGCGGTCCGGGCCAGGGAGGTCACGAGGCGGTGGAAGGTCCGCTGTTCCTCGGCGGCAGGCGGGTCCGTGAAGGGAATGTCCTCGGCTTCGATTCCGGCCTCGGAGAAGATCAGGCGTACGAGGCCGAAGGGGAACGCCGATTCCTCCGAGGAGCAACGCGCGTGCAGGACGCGCATGCCGCCACCCGCCGTCTCCCGTCGTACCACTTCTTCCAGCAGGGCGGTGCGGCCCATGCCTGTCGTCGCGCCGAACATCAGCCAGCGCCCATGGCCGGAGCGTGCGGACTCCGCGGCCCTCGCCGCCTCCGCCAACGCCTCATCCCGTTCGAGAAGCACGTTCCCCACGCTCAACCCTTCGCCTAGGTTTGTACGACGTCGTTCGACGTACCCCCTCCCATGAATAATGGACGGGTATGGATGGCCAGGAAGGATATGTACCGGTCACACTTGCAAGGGAAATGTGCGATTCCGGCCACGCTGACGTGGCCTTTTACGAGCCCGCCGCCCGCGCTGCCCGCGCCCTCGGCCGGTCGCCGGCCTCGTCCCGGACGTGATCTCCGCCGGTAGGGTGCTCGCTCGTGATGGAACTTTCCCCGTATCTCCGTACGACGGCGGACGCCTACGACGCAGTCGCCGTCCGCTATGCCGAATTCGTCAGTGGTGCCCTCGACGCCCTTCCGCTGGACCGCGCGGTACTCGCCGCGTTCGCCGAGCTCGTGCGGACCTCCGCCGCCGGGCCCGTCGCCGAGCTGGGGTGCGGTCCCGGCCATATGACCGCGCATCTGCGGGACCTCGGGCTGGACGCCTTCGGCATCGACCTCTCGCCGGTGATGATCGACCTCGCCCGTGAGGCACACCCGGATCTGCGGTTCGAGGTCGGTTCCATGGATGACCTGGACCTGGCCGACGGCGGGCTGAACGGCGTCGTCTCCTGGTATTCGGTCATCCACACCCCGCCTCTGGACATTCTCTCGTACTTCGCGGAGTTCCGGCGGGTGCTGGCGCCCGGTGGCCATCTCCTGCTCGCTTTCTTCGAGTCGGAGGGCGAGCCGGTCACGGCGTTCGACCACAAGGTGACGACAGCCTATCGGTGGCCGATCGACGAGATGGCGGGGCTGGCCGGCGAAGCCGGGTTCGTCGAAGTCGGCCGGATGCTTCGTGAACCGCTTGAGGAGGAACGGTTCCGGCGGGGTCATCTGCTGATGCGCCTGAACGAGCGGTAACTCCCGCGCGTACGCCGAGGAAGCGAGCACCTCCACCGGCATCTGCCGCAGAGCGTCCCGCTATATGCTCTCGGACACATATTCGCGCTGAGCGGGGGCACAGTGACAGAGGGGGCACGGGCGGGCGATGTTGTCGGAGGCCGCTACCAGTTGGTCCAGTCGATCGCCTCGGGCGGTATGGGCCGCGTCTGGAAGGCGTACGACGCTCGTCTCCAGACCGATGTGGCGGTCAAGGAGCTCTGGCTGACCGGGCCCATGGCCCCCGAGCAGCGGGCCGCGCTCCTCAAGCGCGCCGAGTTGGAGGCGCTCAGCGCGGTCCGGCTGCGCGACCACCCGAACATCGTCACCGTCCACGACGTCGTCGTCGAGCACGACATCCCCTGGATCGTGATGCAGCTGGTCTCCGGCGGCACGCTGCAACAGCGCCTGAGCAGCGGCCCGTTGGAGATTCCCGATGTCGCGCGAATCGCCGCGGCCCTTCTCGGCGCGCTCGACGCCGCACACAAACAGGGCATCGTGCACCGCGACGTCAAGCCCGCGAACGTCATGATCACCGATGACGACCAGATCCTGCTCGGCGACTTCGGCATCGCCGCCCCCGAGACCGGCACCGGCATCACCTCGACCGGGGTCGTCATCGGCTCGGCGCCCTACCTCGCCCCGGAGCGCGCCGCCGGCCGGCCCGGCAAGGCGAGCAGCGATCTGTTCTCGCTCGGGGTGACGCTGTACGAGGCGGTGGAGGGTGTCTCACCGTTCCTACGGGACTCCTGGGTGGCATCCGCGCATGCCGTCCGCTACGACGCGGCCCCGCCGATGCGCCGCGCCGGCCGCCTCGGGCCCCTGATATCCGCCCTGCTGTCCAAGGACCCGGCGGCCCGCCCGAAGATCGCCGTGGCGATGGCCCTGCTCACAGGCGACGAAAGGCCGCAACAGGAGCAGCCGGAGCAGGAGCAGCCGAAGCCGAAACCGTGGACACCCACGGAGGTCGTCGCGCCACCAGTGGTCACCAAAGAGACCACCCCCGGCAAGGTGACGCTCACGGTGACCAACCAATGCGGAGAACCTGCCCGCCTCCACCTCGGAGTGGATCACCTCGGCTGGGTCGCCGACGGCCGGACCACCATTTTCGAGACCGGACCCGCCGCCGCCCGCACACTACGGGTGAACACCGGAAAGCTGGGCACCGTGTCCCGCGTGCTACAGCTCGAGACCCGCCATCCCGTGCACCTCACCGTCCGCCGGGAGGGCGGCGAACTGCTCCTGACCGGCGACGGGATATTGCAGCGGCCGCCCAAGCGTCGGCCGCCCACGACGACACCTCCGCCTCCGCGGCCCGGAACGTCCAACCGCACGCGCCCGGCGCCCGAAACGCCGCCGACTCCTCCGCCGGCTCCCCCGGCGGACCCGTCCACCGCCCGGAACTGGGCCTATGCGGCCGCCGCACTGGCCGCCGCCCTCCTGTTGTACGCCTTCAGCCCGGGCTTCTCCGGCTGGGTCAGCCACTACCTGCACGGCTCCGCGGCGTCGGCCAAGGTCGGCGACTGCGTCCACCGCGACAAACAGGACTGGGTGAAGGTGCCGTGCTGGTCCGGTGCCGACAAGTACGCGGTACGCACCACGCCGGTCGACGTGCTCTCCTCGACGGCCGCCTGCCCGTACCGAATGGAAAGAATCTTGATCGACACAAACACCTACGTGTGCGCGGAGCCGAAATAGCTCCCGGCTTCGGGCGAGTTCACCCGAACGGCCCGGCGTCCCGCCGCATCTGTCCAGATCGTGTGCTTGCCGGAACTCATGGGGAGCAGGAGAGTAATCCGCGATCACCTCTGCCGAGGCAGCGGTGATCATCAAGGTCGAGGTCTTTTGGGGCGGTGGGAAGGGAAGGGCTCGTTTATGAGCAGACCCAGGTCTCGGGCGCGCCGAAGAGCGTTGGCAATGCTGCCGGGAGTCACGTTGAGCGCCCTTCTGGCCAACGTGTCACCCGCTTCGGCTGCCGGCGCCGAGGAGTTCAAGGCGTTCAACATGTGGTTCGACGTCACCGCGCTGTCCAACACCAATGAATGCATTCCCTCGTGGGTCACGGCACGCTACCGGGACCCGGCGTCCGGCAGCGACACATGGACCAAGCTCGTACGGACCAACAACAACGGCTGCGAGACCGACCCGGAGCGTCTCCAGAAGTTCGGCGACTTCCAGAACACCTGGAGCCGGGTCAACCTGCTGGGCGGGCCGAAGCCGGGACAGCACCTGTTCTGGAAGGACCTCACGAGCCTGACGCTGACCGTGACCACTCCGAACACCCCGCCGGGGCGACAGAAGTGTGTGAGCGTCAATAAATTCGGCATCTGGGCGCTGGACACGAACAACTACTGGCACGAGCTGGTCAACGAGCAGTTCGAATACATCTTCTGCGACGGCCGCAACGACCTTGAATTGTTCGTCAAACACTGAGGAATCCGAGGCATTCTCCCGGACCGGTGCCGGTCGTCACCGGTCCGGGCAGGCCCGCCGAATCGGGCCGGGGATGGCGGGTGGCTATCCGCGCAGGAATCCATCCCCATGCGTGGCGATGTGGGCTTCCAGGGCGGTGAGGGCCTCCTGGGTCGCGTCGGGCGTGCCCGATCCGCGCTTCTCCGCGTAGTAGGCCGCGCCGAGCTTCTTCAGCAGGTCACCTCCTGCCCGTTGCGCCTGCACCTCTTCCACTTTCTCCTTCCCCTGCGCGAGGGCCTGCTGGGCCTGCTCCTTGGCCCTGTCCAGGAATCCGGCCATGTCTACCTCCATGTCGGTGTGCGGTGAACGTTGTCTGTCCTTCCCCGTTCGGCGGACGTGAGAACCAGCATCGGATACGGCGTCACACTCCTGGCCCGGGCTCCGCGCGACCGCCACTCATAAAGCCGCCGCTCATGAAGTCGTCGTGGCGGGCTCGGGCCACGAAAGGGCGGGAGAAGACGGTGACGGCGACGGATGTCGCGGCCAGAGCGGCGATCGCGGTCCCGGGAGTGAGGTACTGCGCGACACCACCGGCGACGGCGGCTCCGATGCCCTGCCATGTCATCCGGCCGGCGGACTCGACACCTTGGACCTGGCCCCGCACCGGATCCGGGGTCAACGCGAGGAGCTGTTCCTGGAGCGGCAGTGTGGCCGCGAACCCGGCACCCGCGACGAACACCGCGGCCGTCACCACCGGCACGGGCGGGTGGACGGCGAACAGCAGGTACGGGACAGCGAGCAGCAACCGCAGGGCGAACGCGCAGCGGCGTCGCCGGTCGGCGGTGAGCAGCCGCCCCACGGTCAGGTCGCCGAGGAGCATGCCGGCCGATCCGGCAGCCAGAAGGACGCTGGCGAGATCCGGGTCGTAGGAGATGAACAGCGCCTCGCAACCCACGATCAGTCCATTGGGAACCCACAGGTTCAGCAGCAGTGCCCGCCGGCCGGAGCGGGAGAAGAGGGCGATGTTCGTCGTCCAGGTCTGTCGCAGTCCGGGGCGACGGGTCAGACGGATCGAGCGTTCCCGGATGGTCGCCGCCACCACGACCAGCCCGGCTCCGGTCAGGGCTGTGGCGACGACGAACACCTCTCGCGGGCTCAGGTGCCGCAGCAGCACGGCGCCGACGGCGTAGCCGAGAACCGCCGTGCCACCCGAGGTGATGTTCATCAGCGACCGTGCCGGAGCGTACGCGGAGTTCGGTATCACTTCGGCGAGCAGCCCCATCCGCGTACCGGTCTCCAGGGACTGGAAGAAGCCCACGACCAGGAGCAGCCCGAACCGGGCGGCGAGCGGCAGCCCCGGAACCGCCTGGGCGGCGGCGCCCGCCAGCGCGACGCACTGGAGCGAGAGGAGGGTACGGCGGGGGCGGCTCCCGTCCGCGACCGACATCAGTGTCAGCGCGCCGAGCACCGTGGCGAACGTGGCGCCGTACATGCTCACGGCCGTCAGGAACGGGGACCGGGTCTGACGGTCGACCAGCGTGCCGAGCGCGAAGCCCGACAGGGTGCTCGCGGCGACCGTCAGGGTGAGGCCGGCGTACAAGCCGGCGAACTCACGGTTGCGCAGCAGGGCGCGGTAGCCGGTGGTGGGAGGGATGAGGGGTGTGGATGTGTCGGAAGGCATGAAAAAAGCCTCCGAGCGCACCTCTTGGGGCGCCGAAGGCCGACGCGATCATTCTAGCAGTCGGCCGGTCGGCGCGGTCGGGCTCAGCGGCACAGGGCCGTGTCCACGACCTTCTCCACGCGCCGCATGGCCGCCTCGTCGGACGGCTTGCCGGTCACCGCGACGTTGGCGGCGCGGCCGCCGTCGGTGGCACCGCCTCGGGTCTCGTATCCGGGGAGATCGCCGCCGTGCCCCCAGTAGACGCCGCCGCACGACAGCGGCCTGCTCACGATTCCCAGTCCGTACCGGGCGCCGTCGCCGAAGAGGCTTTCGGCGGGGACGGTGGTGCGCATCTGGGCGAGCTGGGCGTCCGGGAGGAGACGCCCGCCCAGGAGCGCGGTGAAGAACCGGTTGAGGTCGGAGTTGGTGGAGATCATCCCGCCCGCCGCCCAGGCCCAGGAGGGTTCCGTTTCCGTGACGTCGCGCAGTGGTCCGCCCGCCGACTCCCGGTAGTACCCCTTGGGATGGGGTTCGCGGATGGTCGCGTCACCGGGGGCGGGGAGGTAGGTGTGGCGCAGCCCGACGCGCTTGACGATGCGCTGGTCCAGCTCCGTCGCGAGGGTGTGGCCGGTGACCTTCTGGATGATCAGGCCGGCCAGCAGGTAGTTCGTGTTGCTGTACGCCCATTTCGTCCCGGGGGCGAAGTCGGCCTTGTGCTGGAGAGCGATGTCGAGGAGGTCGCGGGGCTCGTAGTAGCGGGGCTGGAGGTCGTACTTGGTGTAGTTGGGGAGTCCGCTGGTCTGCTGGAGGAGCTGGCGGACGGTGATGTGCCGTCCGTCGATTCCCTCTCCGCGTACGAGGCCGGGGAGGTAGGTGTCGACCGGCTCGTCGAGGCCGATCTTTCCTTCGCCGATCAGTTGCAGCACGACCACGGCGGTGAACGTCTTGGTGTTGCTGCCGATCCGCACCTGACCGTCGACGGGCACCTTCGCGCCGGTGGCCAGGTCACCGACTCCGGCGGTGTAGTTGCGGGTGCGGCCGTCGCGGTCCTTGACGCCCGCCAGCGCGGCGGGCAGGCCGTCGGCCTTCACCAGCGCGTTGAGGCTCTGCTGGACGGTGTCCGGCCTGGTGGCGGCGGATGCCGCGGACGGGGCCAGGGCACCCGTCGCCATCACGCCGACGGCCACCGCGGCCGCGACCGCGGCCGGCACGGCTCTGCGCCGGCCACCACCGCCCCGCCGCCTGGACGAAAGTGACGTGTTCCATGCCTGCTCACGCATGAGTCGACTCCTACGGAATGATGGGGAAACCGGCGATACGCGCCGGACCCCACACTTCCGGACGCGGCGGCCCACGACGATCCTGCTACCCTCCCGGCCCGAGTAGGGCTAACCCCCGGCACGGCTCAGCGCGCACCACGCGCTGCTTAAGCTTTCGCCGTGAACGACACCACACATGACATACGGATCAGACCGGGTGGCCCGACCGACGCGGCGGCCATTCTGGACATGCTCGACTCCGCGGTGGCCTGGATGAACGATCGCGGCAACACCGAGCAGTGGGGCACGACACCGTATTCGCGCAAGCCCGGCGGGGTGGCGCGGGTCGAGCGGTACGTGACCGAGAACGCCCCCTACATCGCGGAGCTGGACGGAACACCCGTCGGAGCCATGGTGCTGGACTCCGGGCCCAGCCCGCAGATGCCGATCGCACCGGCCGGGGAGCCCGAGCGGTACGTCCGGCTGCTGGTCTCCGACCGGCGGTACGCCGGCCTGGGCATCGGGGCGGCGCTGCTGGCCCATGCCGTCGAGGAGACCCGGCGGGCCGGTGTCGCGTTGCTGCGGGTCGACTGCTGGGCGGGCGGCGGGGGCGAGCTGGTCGCGTTCTACGAGCGCAACGGTTTCACTCCCACCGTCCGTTTTCTGTCCGACTCCTGGCTGGGACAGGTCCTGGCCCGGCAGGTCGGCTGACGGCGCGGGCAAGGCACCCCGGTTCCGGGAGCGGCCTCGATCACCCTCCGGCCTGGGCGAGCTCTTGCTCCGGCCTCCGGAGGACCTCGACGAGTGCCGAGATGCTGTGGTCGCGGTGGCCGGCGGCGACGGCCCGTTCGAGCAGCGCGCGCATCGGCGTGTGCCAGGACACATCGATGCCGGCCTCCTGACCGAGCCGGGGTACGTTGCCGGCTCCCTGGTGGAATATCCCGACCGTCGCGCGGGGCCGGGTGTAGTCGGCGCTGTCGATCTCATCTGCCATGGCCGGGAGTTCGGCGGCGATCATCTCCAGCCACTTGACGGTGTACCGCACCAACGTGCCGGCCTTCAGACCGCGTGCGGTGACCAGCGCGGCTCCTTGGAAGAAGCCGAGGAGCGCCGGCAGCAGGAGCCCACCCACGGCCTGCTCGTAGAGGGCGGCGAGGTCCGGCTCGTCGCCGAGGTGGACGGTGTCCCCGCCCAGCACCCGCAGTGTGGCCTCGTACGTGTCGAACACGGTCCTGTCGCCGCCGTAGTACAGAAGGGTGTCGGGTCTGCCGACGGCCGGAGGCACATTCTTGACCGCGCCGTCCAGGAACCGTGCTCCTCGTGTCCCCGCCCAGGTCGCCATGCGGCGAGCGTCTTCCGGTGCCCCGGAGTTGAGGGTGACCAACGCGCGCCCGGCCAGGGCGGCTGAGGCCGGTTCCAGGGCCTCGCGCGTGGCGTCGTACGTGGTCAGACAGGCGATGACCAGCGGGCCGGCGGCCACCGCCTCCTCCACCGTGACAGCGTGGCGCGCTCCCCTGGCGACCAGCGGTGCGGCCTTCTCCGCGCTCCGGTTCCACACGGTCGTCGGGTGCCCCGCCCCGATGAACGCCTCGGCCAGTGCCGTACCCATCGCGCCCAGGCCGATGACGGTCACCGGCGTACGGCGGTCGTTCGCAAGCATGCTCAACTCCAGTCTGCTCATGGACGGTTACGGACCTGCGGCCCGTTGCCCCTCCATGCTCCGGCCCACGCAGACATTTCCTCAAGTACCGACTATTTTGACGGGTACATACATCCAGGTCAGTGGGAGTGGGAGTGCTGATGAAGAAGCGGACCTTCACCTGCGGGTTCGACGCCGCCCTCGCCGTCGTCGGCGGCAAGTGGAAAATGCTGATCCTTTGGGCGCTCCACAGCGACGGCCCACTGCGCTTCGGACAGCTGCGGCGCGCGATCGACGGCATCAGCGAGCGCGTCCTGATCAGCCAGCTCAAGGAGATGGAAGCGAGTCAGTTGGTGCACCGCGAGGAATTCCACCAGGTGCCGCCGAAGGTGGAGTACTCCTTGACCGAGTTCGGTTCGTCGCTTCTCGACGCCCTCATGCCACTGGGCGACTGGGGATCGGCCAACATGGAACGTATAGCCTCGCGGCTCGGCACGGCCCGGTCCGAGCCGGAGACGTAGGGCGCCGGGAGCCCGGTCAGCCGCGGGAGCGGGGGCGCCGGTCAGCGGGCGGCGTGATGCGTACGCGCTCCTCGACGGGGGCGTTCTCGATGTCGTCGAGCTGCGCGAGGATCGTGGCGCGCAGCTCGTCGTAGTCCTCGAAGTGGTAGTCGTGGAACAGCGTGTGGCCCGTCCACATGAGGTTCGCGCAGACCCGCGCCGGCACGCGGCCGGTCTGGGCGCCCATGCCGACCAGCGCCACCGACGCGATACTGCCCGGCGCCTCCGTGTTCTGCCGGTGTATCGCCTGGAACGCGGCGGCGCACGCCAGGGCCACGTTCAGGGTCTCGCTCACATTCTGTTCCGAATGCTCCATCGTCGGCGTCGATATCAGGAACTTCGGGTCGACCGCCCCGGATGGCACGCACACCGCGCTCCCCACCGGCAGGCTTCCCGCGAACCGGTCGCGGATCGCCCGCTGCACGCGCAGCTGGATGCCCGCGCCGAGGTATCGCTTGATGGCCGCGTCGACCCCGCCGTCCATCCGGCCCCGGGAGTTGGTCGGGGTCACCCAGGCGTCGACCTTCTCGTCAAGGATCGAGCCCTCGCGGATCTCGATGCCGGGGGTGTCGGCGAAGGCCGCCCGCCACGCTTCCACCACCGACGCGTTGATGTCGGTCAGCACCACCTTCAGCGGCGACTGCGTACGGTCCATGGTCATGCTCCACTCCGATCGGGGAATCGGCCCTCGGTGACGCGGGCCTCGGTCGTTCACGACGCTACCGCGCCCCACTGACAAGGCCGTTCCGTCTCGGGCGCCGTTGTCGGACCCCCTCGGTATAACAGTGGTGTCCCGCACAGCTGTGGGGTCCGCCTGCCATCCGTCGGACTCCCACGAACACCGGAGTCCCAGCACCATGAGCGATGCCCCCTCCCCCGCCACGCCCGGCCCGAACGACCCGCTGGCCCTCGCCGAGCTCTTCGAGGGCGGCGGTGAACCGTGGCTTCCGCTGCTGAGGCCGGTGATCGAGGCACAGCCGGACGCGGCCGCCTTCATCGGCCCGGGCCGTGGCCCGGAGGTCGTCCCCGTCCGTGAATTGACCTTCCAGGCACTCAAGCCCAATCCGCCGCACAAATGGAAGGTCGTCGTCTTCGGCCAGAACCCCTATCCGCGGCCGGAGAGCGCCACCGGCATCGCCATGTTCGACAACACCTTCCACGACTGGAAGGACAGTCAGTTCGGACGGGTCGTCAGTATCCGCTGCATCATCAAGGCGGCGGCGATGTGGAAGCACGGCATACCCAAGAAGACCCCGATCGCCGATATCCGCGCGCTTTTGAAGGAGCAGGACACCGTCCAGCCGCCGGAGTGGTTCCAGGCGATGCTCACCCAGGGTGTGCTGTTGCTGAACGCGGCGCTCACCGCCAGCAGCGCCGAGGCGCGGGGAGCCGACCGGCACACCGTGTTCTGGCGTCCGGTCGCCGAGCGGATCGTCGAGGAGATCCTCAAGGCCAAGCAGAACGCCGACGAGGAGGACCGAGGTGTCGTCTTCGCGTGGTGGGGCGCGCACGCGCGCAACCTGAAGAAGATCGTCCTCAAGCTCCAGGAGAAGTACCCCGAGGTCGAGGTCCGGCACATCGACCACGCCAACCCCGCGGCACAGGGCGACATCTTCTGCGAAGGCGACCACTTCGGAGTGGTGAACGACGCCCTCGCGTCGCTGGGCATGGATCAGATCGACTGGTTGCCGGGCAAGGGGTGGAACGACGCCGCGGTGGAGGCCGGCGGGGCGGACGGCGGCGTCGCCGAACGCATGGGGGCGTTCATCGCGTCCACCATGGAGCTGCACCAGCTGTATCTGGAGCGGCTCGCCGGCGTCAAGGACGAGGGTCTGGCCCTCCCCGCGATCACCGGTGTCTTCGACACCCCGCTGATGGGGTTCCGGGAGGCCGTCGCCCCGGTCGCCGAGCTGCTGTCCGGTCTCGGCCGGCATGTCGAGCTGTCGCACGACTTCGGCAAGAGGCGGGCGGACGAAGCGGCGGGCGCCGGCGGTCTGTCCGCCGACGCGATCGCCGCTCTCTACCTCTACACCTGCGAGTCCGCGTTCTACCGGGAGATCAACGCCATTCTGCGCGCCCCGGACCGGAGCAGGCTCATCCCTTACCTCCCGTACTTGCGACTGCTGTTCTCCGCGGTGTCGGGGCTTCCCGCCCGCACGGAACCGCTGTGGCGCGGGGTGTCGCTGGACCTGCGCGCGCAGTACCCGGTCGGCCGGACCGTCACCTGGTGGGGCGTCTCCTCGTGCACGTCCGAGCTCGGTGTGGCGCGGGCGTTCCTCGGGAGCAGCGGCAAGCGGACGCTCTTCGAGGTGACCCCCGCCCGGGCCGTGGGCATCCAGAACTTCTCCGCGTTCACGGGCGAGGAGGAATTCATCCTCGCGCCGGGCACGCAGCTCAAGGTGACGGACGTGAAGACGGAGCGCGGCGGCCTGTGCACCGTGAGGCTGACCGAGCTGGAGGAGCAGACCCTCGTGTCCTGACCAGGGGGCCGGCCCCGCCAGCCGGTCGCATCAGCCGGCCCCGTCAGCCGGCTCCGTCAGCCGGTCGCGGTCGTGGCGCAGGCGAGGTGCCCCCAGCCGTCGGGGTTCTTCGCGATCGTCTCGCCCTTCGCGTACGGCTTCCCGCAGCGGCAGCGCCCGGGGAACCTCGCCTTGAGCGATCCCCTCGTCCCCCCGCCCGACGGTCGCCGCGTCCCCGGCTCCGAAGCGGGCTTCCGGGCGCGGCCGCCGGCCCGGGGCCCGGCCACGGCCCCGGCCTCCGGTTCCGGCAGGGCGGAGCCGAAGGAGGTGCCCGCCTCCCGCTGGGTACGGGCGGTGTGGCTCGCGGCCGCGTCGGCGACGGCGTTGAGGGGGTCGCCGTCGACCTGGTGGGCCGGTACGTACACGAACTCGACGGTGCGGCCGGTCAGCAGCTCGTCGATCCGCATCACGAGCGCCTGGTTGGCCACCGGGGTGCCGGACGCCGTCTTCCACCCCTTTCTCTTCCAGCCCGGCAGCCACGTCGTCACGGCTTTCATCGCGTACTGGGAGTCCATCCTCACCTGCAGAGGGACGGCCGGGTCGGTGGACTCCAACAGTTCCTGAAGCGCGGTGAGTTCGGCGACGTTGTTCGTCGCGGTGCCCAGCGGTCCGGCCTGCCAGCGGTGTACCTCGCCGGTGGCGTCCCCGACGACCCATGCCCAGGCGGCGGGGCCGGGGTTTCCCTTCGACGCGCCGTCACACGCGGCGGTGATCTGTTCGTGCATCCCACCATGGTGCCAGCCGTTCGCCATCGGTCGCTCACGGCCGGAACCACCTGCCCCCACTGACACATCTGTTTGATCAACGGGGACTCGGCAATGCGCGTCAAAGCACACGCACACGCACCAAAGGGGCAGGGATCGGCATGGCCATCAACAGGCGCACACTCCTGGCATCGGGTACCGGACTGGCGGCGGCAGCCGCCTGGGGCGCCACGGCGGCGACCGGCGCGGCGAGCGCCGACACGAAGAGGGCCAGCGAGGCGTGGGGCGCGTCCAAAGCGGCCAGGGTTGCGGAAAGCGACTGGACCGCCCTCGGCAAGGGCCTCACCGGCGGCCTCGTACGCCCCGGCGACGCCGACTACACCGCTGCCCGTCAGCTCTACAACACCCGCTTCGACGCCCTGCGCCCGGCCGCGATCGTCTACGTCGCCGGCACCCCGGACATCACCGAGGCCCTGGCCTTCGCGCGCCGTTTCTCCATACCCGTCTCCATCCGCAACGGCGGCCACAGCTACGCGGGCTGGTCCAGCGGCAACGGCCGGCTCGTCATCGACGTCTCACGGCTCAAGAGCGTCCGCACGCCGTCCGCGTCCAGCGCCGTCATCGGCGCCGGAGCCAAGCTCATCGACGTCTATACGGACCTGGCCGCGCACGGCGTGACCATCCCGGCGGGGTCCTGCCCCACCGTCGGGATCTCCGGGCTCACCCTGGGCGGCGGACATGGCGTCCTCTCCCGTGCGTACGGTCTGACCTGCGACAACCTCACCGGCGCCACTCTCGTCACCGCCGACGGCAAGACCGTCGACTGCGACGCCACCCGCGACGCCGACCTGTTCTGGGCCCTGCGCGGCGCGGGCAACGGCAACTTCGGCGTCGTCACCGAGCTCCGCTTCCGCACCCGTGCCGTCGGCGAGGGAGTGACGGGATATGTCTCCTTCCCGTGGTCCAAGGCCGCGGCCGTCGTGCGGGCGTGGCAGGAGTGGGGACCGAGCAGGCCGGACGAGATCTGGTCCGCCTGCGATCTGTCGGCCGCGGCGGGCGGCACTCCCCGGATATCCGTCGCCGCGTTCTCGATCGGCTCGTACGGGGACCTGGAGAACGCCTACGACGAGCTGATCGGCAAGGTGGCCAAGGCGAGCGGTGGCAGTGACGGCATCGGTACCGTCCGGCTGCGCCGCCACTCCTATCTCGACACGGTCCGCGCGTACGCCGGCTGCGGCGACAAGTCCACCGAGCAGTGTCACCTCCCGGGCGCCACGCCCGGCCGTGCGTCCTCCGGGCAGCTGGAGCGCGAGACGTACGCGGCGCGCTCGGACTTCTTCGACCGCTCGCTCGACGACGCGGGCGTCCGGACGCTGCTCGACCAGCTGGAGCGCTTCGGGCGCGGGGTCAAGGGCGGCGGTGCCTCGGTGCAGCTGACGGCCCTGGGCGGCGCGGTCAACCGCGTCGATCCTCTGGACACGGCCTTCGTGCACCGGCGCTCGCGCATGCTGGCCCAGTACCTGACGTCATGGGCGGCGGGCGGTCCCGGCACCGCGCAGACCACCTGGCTGGAAGAGGCGCACACGGCGATGCGCCGCCACGCCTCGGGCGCCGCCTACCAGAACTACACCGACCCGAGCCTGACGGACTGGCGCAAGGCCTACTACGGGGACGCGGCGGACCGGCTGGCGAAGCTGAAGCGGCAGTACGACCCGCGGCGCGTCTTCGACTTCCCTCAGGCGCTGTGACTCCCGGCCGGGCCCCGCGGCGCACATCGGCGCACACACCGCGGGGCCCGGCCGGCGCGTCGCGTCAGGCCGCCACGGCCGCCTCGACGATCGACACCGCCGTCCCCGTCGGCACTACGCGTACCAGCCGCAGCCCCGCCTCGGCGAACAGCCGGCGGAACTCCTCCTCACCGCGCTCCTGACCGTTCAGCGTGGTCATCATCAGCACGTCGAGGATCTTCCCCGGGTGCGGGGCGTTGTCCTGCGGGATGACGGCGTCGACGGCGAGCAGCCGGCTGTCGGCGGTCATCCCGGCGCGGCACGTGCGCAGGATGCGGACACAGTCCTCGTCGGGCCAGTCGTGCAGGATCCGCTTGAGGAGGTAGACGTCGGCACCGGCCGGGACCGAGGTGAAGAAGTCACCGGGCCGGACCTCCCAGCGCCCGGCCAGCTCGGGCACGTCGAGCGAGTGCCCGCGCAGCACGGCGTCCCGGTCGTACAGGACGCCCGTGAGCCCCGGGTTGCGCACCAGCGCCCGGCGGAGCAGCCCGCCGCGTCCGCCGCCGACGTCGACGACGGTGCCCTTCGCGGGGAAGGCGTACGCGGCGGCGACCCCGTCGTCCTCGCCGCTGGAGACGCTGGCCATGCCCCGGTCGAACGCCTCGCCCGCACCGGGATCGCGGGACAGGTACTCGAAGAAGGGGGCGCCGTAGATCTCGTCGAAGACGGAGCGTCCGGTGCGCACGGTGTCCTCGAGCCGCGCGGCGGGCCGCGTGAAGGAATCGTCCGTGGCCATGAGAACGGCCTCGCGTAACGAGGACGGGGTGTCGGAGCGCAGGCGTTCGGCCAGGGGCGTGAGGTGGAAGGCGCCCTTGTCGTCCTCGCGGAAGACGTCCCTGGTGGCGAGCAGCCGCAGGATCCGGCGCAGATGCCCTTCGGAGGCGCCCGTGAGCGCGGCGAGCTCGCCCGCGCCGCGGGGGCCGTCGGCGAGGTGGTCGGCCACGCCGATGCTTGCCGCCGTGCGCAGCGCGGCGGAGTGGAGATAGCTCAGCGCGTAGTCGGTGAGGTGTGCGACGTGCGGATCGGGGGCGGATGGGGTGGTGTGATCCATCGGGGCTGCCTCCAGAAACGGTTCCGAAGTGCCGGCCGGTCGGCATATGCCGGGCCGTACGACACCACGATGGCCGTGCCGCCCGCTCGGCCGCCAGGGCATCTCACGCCACTTCGTGCCCATTTCAACGACGAGGTCCGGCCGACGACTTCGGGACGCCCGTGTTGCGGGGAGACCTGGACCGGGCCCACGATGCCAGGATGCGGTTCTCGGTGAACGTACCCAACTTCGGCGACTTCGCCGACGCCAGGAATGTCGCGACCCTGGCCGTGGCCGCCGAGGAGGCGGGGTGGGACGGAGTGTTCCTGTGGGATCACATCGTCCATCACAAGGGCTCCCCCCGCCCCGTCGGCGACCCGTGGATGCTGCTCACGGCGGCGGCGCTGGCCACCACGCGTATCGGGCTGGGCACGCTGGTCACGCCGGTGCCCCGGCGGCGGCCGCACCAACTGGCACGGCAGGTCGCCACGCTGGACCGGATCAGCGGCGGCCGGGTGATCTTCGCGGCGGGCCTGGGCGGGCCGGTGGAGGACGAGTACGGCAGCTTCGGCGAGCCCACCGACGAAGTCCTGCTCGCCGAGCGCCTGGACGAGGGGCTGGGCCTCCTGGAGCGGTACTGGACCGGTGAGCCGGTCACCCACCACGGCCGGCACTTCCACGCGGACGACGTGGCGCTGCTGCCACCGCCCGTGCAACGCCCGCGCCCGCCGGTGTGGATCGCCGGGTACTGGCCGCACCGCAGGCCCATGCGGCGCGCGGCCCGCTGGGACGGCGCGGTGCCCCTGTTCGATTCGGCGGGGCACGGCAGCACCCCTCCGGTGGACGAGCTGCGCGACCTGGTGGCCTACGTCCGCCGGCACCGGCCCGACGAGCGCCGTGACGCGCCCTTCGAGGTGGTCGTCGGAGGTGTGTCCCCCGCGAACGACACGGCCGCCGCGCGGGACGTCATCGGGCCCCTCCTCGACGCGGGCGCCACCTGGTGGGACGAACGGCTCCCCATCCGCGACCCGCGCCTCTCCCACCTCGACACGGTCCTCCGCCGCACCGAACAGGGACCGCCCCGACTCTGACCCTTCCCGACTCTGACCCTTCCCGGCTCCGACCCGACAGCCGCCTGACGCGTTCTGCTGCCTGCCGCGTCAGACGGTCGAACCCAGCAGTGTGCCGACCCCATAGGTCACCGCCATGGCCAGCGCCCCACCGATCACATTGCGCAGCACTGCCGGGCGGACGGTGGCGCCGCCGAGCCGGGCGCCGGCCCAGCCGGTGGCGACGAGCGCGGCGAGGACGGAGACGACCGTCACCGGCAGCCGCCGGTCGGCCGGCGGCAGGACGATCAGCAGCAGGGGCAGCAGAGCACCGGCGGTGAAGGAGAGGAAGCTGGCCACGGCCGCGGCCCAGGGGTTGGTGAGGTCGTCCGGGTCGATGCCGAGCTCCACGCGCGCGTGCGCCCGCAACGCGTCGTTCCTGCTGAGTTCCCGGGCGGCGGCGTCGGCCACGCCATGGCTCAGGCCGCGCCGCTCCAGCGCGGCGGTCAGTGCCGCGAACCCGGCCCGGGGGTGCTCGCGCAGCTCCTTCTCCTCCAGCTCCAGCGCGGCCCGCTGCGCGTCGCGCTGGGCGCAGACCGACACGTACTCGCCCGCGGCCATCGAGAGCGAACCGGCCAGCAGTCCCGCCATTCCGGCGGTCAGCAGGGTGCCCCGCTCCTCGGTCGCGCCGGCGATGCCGACGACGAGGCCGGCGGTGGACACCACCCCGTCGTTGGCGCCGAGGACCGCGGCGCGCAGCCAGTTGAGCCGCCCCTCGGTGGCCTGGACGGGCCCTCCGTGGTGCGGCGAGTCCTGATCGCTCACGGGGCATCACTCACCGGACATCACTCACGGGGCAAGGATCCCGCCGGGCCCGGCCGGGCCGGTGCGCGGCGCGCCGGAAGGCGGCCGATCGGCCGTTCGGCCGTTCGGCGGCAATGATGAACCCCTAATGACCCATGGATGTCAGCCAGTTGGCGCGCACACTCCCTCTGTGTCATAAAAGGTGACATGGCGGATACGTTCAGGAACGCCGAGGCCGAAATCAAGATCATTCTTGCCGGTGGGACGGCGGAGGACGCGCTCCGGTCCCTGGGGCTGGAACCCGGGAACGGGAAACACCTCAGCATCTACTTCTGGGATGCCCCGCGGGAGGACGGCGACGGCATCCGCCTTCCGCTGGCGGAGGCCGGGGCCATCATCCGGCTGCGCACTCCGGACAGGGACGGCCCGGACAGGGACGGCAAGGACGACAAGAACGGCAAGGGCAACAAGAGCGACCTCACGGCGAAACTCCGGCCGTGCGACCCTGCCGCGCTGCCCGCGAAATGGCGCGAGAACCGCGGCGGGAAGGGATGGGAGTTCAAGGTGGAGGAGGACTGGAGCGGCAGCGACCGCGTCTGGTCGGCCTCGCTCAAGGTCGACGGGAACTTCGAGGCGCCCGTCGCCGGCGAGAGGAACGGGGCCGTCCCCTGGCCGCCGCCGCTCACCCCCGACCAGCGCGATCTGCTGGCGTACGCCGGGGTCACCGACGACGGGCTGCGGGACGCCGTGGCCCTCGGCCCGGTCGGCGCCGTCCGGTGGAAGCCCTCCCGCCCGGACCTGGACCGGCCGCTCACCGCCGAGTTCTGGAGTGTCGGCGACGACGGCCCGTGCTTCCTCGAACTGTCCCTGCGCGCCCCGCACGCCGATGCCCCGAGCGCCCAGGAACTGCTGGAACGCACCGTGCTGGAGCGGGGTCTGCGGCCCGCCCCGCGGCAGGCGTCGAAGACCCAGACGGTCATGACCGTGCTCGCCCGGAACCATCTGCGTCGGGCGGTGTGACACGTCCGGCGGCCGCGAGGCGACCGCCGGACGCCGGATCCATGCCGTCGATCGATGCCGTCGATCGATGCCGTCGATCGACATCACCCACCGATGTCGTCGACCGCTGTCGTCAGTGAGCCGTGCGGGTGTTCCAGATCGCCTGGCTGCCGTCGTAGATCACGACATTCCCGTCGTCCTGGACGGCCAGGCGGGACCCGGGGTGACCGGCGGTGCCCGAGTTCCAGACGGCCTTGCCCGAGCGGGTGTAGACCACGAAGTTGCCGTCCTCCTGGAACACCGCCCGCCAGCCGCTGTTGACGGTCTTGGAGTCCCAGCGGGCCCGGCCGAACTCGTCGTAGACGACGAGGTTGCCGTCGGACTGCATGACCAGCTGGGCGGTGTCGGACGTCACCGACTGGCCTCTCTCAAGGACGAACGGAGCGTAGAGAACCTGGCTCGCCATGGTTCTAGCGCCGCTCGCCGCGGTCGCGCCGGTCGTGCCGTTCGCCGAGGAGGTGTGGCCGGGAGCGGCCGCGCTCGCCTGGCCCGTGAGAGTGATGGCCATCAGTGCGGCGGCCGCGAGTGTTGTGGCGGTCTTCTTCCCCACGAAAGGGTCCCTTCGTCGAGTCGTTCTTCCACCGATGCCCCCAGGTGAGGGGGCCGAAGACGGACTCTCGCAGCTTCCCCGGCCGCGCAGAACCACTCCGTTCGCCCATGACGAGTTCGCACTGGTCTTTGGCCAAGGATTGAGTGTTTAACGAGCCGTCACCCGGCGAAAACCAGGCGCGGCGGCGGAATCAGCCTCGGTACAGCGAGCCCGAGCGCACATAGTTCACAACCGCCTGCACGGCGAGCGCCACCGGCAAGGCCAGGAGGACCTCGCCGGGAACCGCGCCGAACGCCGCCAGGAGGGCGAGGAGCGCAACGGTCAGCGCGGTGGGGAATATCGCGAACAGCGCGAGGCGGATACGGGTACGGCGGTGGCTCATGGCCGGGCTCCTTCGGCGGAGGGGACAGCGGGAGAGGACAGCGATGGGGGAATCAGCGGGGTGACGGACGGCGTGCAGCCGATGACGGGACCCTTCACGTGGCCGGGTCGCGGCGGGCCGCGTCCAGGTAGTCGGCCAGTTCCCGCCAGTCGTCGGCCGGGGCGTCCGGGGCGCCGGACATCGCGGCCGGGTCGTCACGCCACGCGTCCCGCACACCGGTGGAGATCCCCGCGTCGCCGCCGGAGAACAGCGTGCTCAGCTCGTCCATCCGCGCCACCAGGCGCCGGACCTTCGGATCGGTGGGAAGGGTCCCGGCCCTACGGAGCCGATCGGCACGGCGGTAGAGCTCCGGCCATTCGACCTCCAGCAGGTAGTGCGTCGCAGGCCCCAGGGCGGCGGCGCGCGTCTGCAGAACCCGCATCTGATCGTCGTCCAGGTGACGGCGCAGCGTGCGCTCGCCCTCCGGGCCGGTGCCGCCGATGGCGTGGAGGGCGTCGAGCAGCATGCCGGTCGTCGGGTACTGGTCGGCCGCCAGTCTGTCGCCGAGGCCGCGCAGCCGCTGCCGCAGGACGTCGAGCGCGGCGATGGACGCCTCCACCCCGGCCAGGTGGTCCCGGACCAGTCGCGCGGGGTCCACCCCGGCGTCGAGGCAGACGGCGATGGTCTCCAGGCCCAGCCCCAGACCGCGCAGGGCGAGCACCTGGTAGAGCCGGACGAGGTCGTCCTCGGTGTACTCCCTGTGCCCTCCGGCGGTGCGCCGGGAGGGGCTGAGCAGGCCGATGGTGTCCCAGTGGTGCAGTGTCCGGACGGTCAGTCCGCTGGCCTCGGCGAGCGGACCGACCTTCCAGGTCGTGGAAGCGGTCATGGGACAACGATGCATCCTCACGCGACGTGAGGTTCAAGTCGGAACGGCCGGCGCCCCGAAGGCAGAACGCTCAGTACCGCAGCACCGCGGCCAGCCGGTCCTCCTCCGCGAGCGTGTCGTCCCGGACGAACTCGACGTCCGCGCCGTTGTTCAGTGCCGCCTCGACGATCTCGTCGACGACGTCCTCGCGGATGGCGGGATCCGCCGTCAGCGGCTCGGTGGGCTCCTCCAGGCGCACCGGGTGGCCGCCGTTGCCGTCGACGCGGGCGGTGATCTGGTAGTGGTCCTCGACCGCGAGGAGCGCCACCCGGCCCTGGCGGACGGTCTGCCAGATCTCGTCCAGCCCGGAGGTGAAGCGCTTCTGGCCCCGCGCGTCGCTGAGGCGGCGCAGCACCTCCCCCTGCCGTGCGGCGCGGCGCTCCTCGAACGCCGGGCGCAGCACCTCGGCCAGCGCGTGCGCGGACAGGCCGATCGCGCCGCCCTGCTCGATGCGGGCGGTGATCGCGTCGGGCCTGGGGCAGAGCTTCTCGAGGAGGGCGATCTGCTCGCGCAGCCCGACGACGTACAACGGCCGGGGTTCGCGGTCCAGTACGGGCATGAGAGCGCCGACGACCGTACGCGCGTACTGGCGTTCGCGCTCCACGTGGGCCTCCCCGCGCGCGGTCAGGGAGTGGTTGCCGACCTTGTCGAAGTTCGCGCCGGGCAGGGCGTCCTCGTGGTCGGGGAGGGAGGGGCGGACGGGGAAGCCGCTCCCGATGGTCTCGACGAGGTGGTCCCCCGCGCCGTCCCACAGCCGGGTCTCGGCCTCGGAGAGCACCAGCACCCAGTACGGCTCCTCGGTGAGCCGGGCCGCGACCAGGTTGCGGGTGAGGAAGGTGTCCGAGACCACCACGCGCTGCGGCACGGCGCGGGGCAGGTACCACACCTGGTGCTCGCCCGGGGCGGCCAGGATGAGCAGGCCCTCGTCGGCGTGGGCGAGGTCCACCTCCTTGACGGCGGCGTCGATCTGCGCCTCGACGTCCACCCGGGCGTTCCGGGTGACCCTCGGGTCCTCGGCGAGTCGTCGTTTGGCCTCCGTGACCGTGTTGCGCAGCCGGACCTGGTCCTGGGTGCTGGTGCCGGCGCGCCGCGTGGTCGGCAGGAGCACTGAAACGGCCGGGTACGGGCGCTCACGGCGCAGGTCGCGGAGCGTCTCGTCGGTCAGCTCGCCGATGTCCATCAAGGTCCTCCTCGGGCCTGCGGGGTGTCTTCCAGCTCACCAGAGGCATGGCCGAACGGCCAATCGAGCGGGTCCACCCGGTGCACGGGTGCCGTGCGCCTACCCGTGCGGAGGCTTCCTACCCGTACGGATGACTTGCTCCGCTCGTCCGATGAGCGGATCGTGCTCTGCGGTAGCGAAGAGTCATGACGAAGCGCACCGTCCGCAGCGTTCTGCTGTCCCTGCTCACCGCCGTGGCGCTGCTCGGCGGCGCGTCCGGCGCGTCCGGTGCCCTGTCGGCCGGCACCCCGTCCTCCACGCCGCCCTCCACGCCGTCGTCCGTGCCGCCGGACGGCCGTGCGCACGAGCGGACCCGGGCGGCCATGGAGACGCTCGTACGGGCCGGGATGCCCGGCGTCGTCGGCCAGGCGCGCGAGGGGCTCGACGGGCGCCGCGTCTGGGACGGGGCCGCGGGGACGGCCGACCTCGGGCGGCCACGGGCGCCGCGGGCGCGCGACCGGTTCCGGATCGGCAGCAACACCAAGACGTTCGTCGCCACCGTGATGCTGCAACTGGAGGCCGAGCACCGGCTCCGGCTCACGGACACCGTGGAGCGCCGGCTCCCGGGCGTGGTGCGCGGCCACGGCAACGACGGGCGCGCCATCACCCTCCGCGAGCTCCTCGACCACACCAGCGGGATCTTCGACTACGCGGCGGACCCCGCCCTCCACAAACGGCTCTTCGAACGGGACTTCCTCCACCACCGCTTCGACACCTACACGCCCCGGCAGTTGGTGCGCACGGCCGTGTCCCATCCGCCGGTCTTCGCCCCCGGCAAGGGCTGGAGCTACTCCAACACCAACTACGTGCTGGCCGGAATGGTCATCGAGAAGGTCACCGGCCACCCCTACGGCCGGGAGATCCGCGACCGCGTCCTGCGGCCCCTGGGCCTGCGCGCCACCTCCGTACCCGGCCGGTCGGCCGCCCTCCCCCGGCCCGGCGGACGCGGCTACATCCGCTTCCCGGACGAGCCGGGGACACCGTTCCACGACGTCACCGACATCAACCCGACGGAGGCCTGGGCCGCCGGCGAGATGATCTCCACCGTCGGCGACCTCAACACCTTCTACCGGGCGCTGCTGCGCGGCCGGCTCCTGCCCGCCCGCCAGCTCGCGGAGATGCTGACGACGGTGGACACCGGGCTGCGCCCGGCGGCGCGGTACGGCCTGGGCATCGCCGCGCGGCAGCTGTCCTGCGGGGTGACGGTGTGGGGGCACGACGGCGGGATCCAGGGGGCGGTCTCCCAGGTGAGCAGCGTCCGGGACGCCTCGCACACGGCCGCGTTCGGCGGCAACGCCCTCGGGGTGCCCTTCGACACGCTCGCCCTGGCGGAGGCCGAGTTCTGCGGGAGGACGAGCTAGCGCTCCGCGTACGAGGCGCGGCGCGGCTGTTACGCGAAGTCCGGCCAGGACCCGGGATCCACATGGGTGTTCTCGGGTACCTGCGCGTGCGCGTACCAGCCGCCCTGGGTCTCCCACACGGTCTCGGAGCGATTGGAGGTGAAATCCACGGGGTGCCCCATGGGCCAGGTATCCGGAACCTCCCAGGAACGCACCCATGCGTTCAGTTCCCGCCACCCTTTGCACGGGGTGTCGACCAGTCGCCGGAAGACCTTGCCGTTGACGCGACAGAACGGGAAGAACAGCGCCTCGATCTGGATGACGACCTTTCCCGCGCGGTCGGTCCGCGTACCGCCCGCCAGGTCGTGCACCGCCCTGCTCCGGGACGTCGCGGGGAAGAACTGGGCGAAGGCGCCGGCGAACGGGTCCCAGAGGATGTGCGGCGCCTTTTCCTTCCCGTCGTGGGTGAAGAAACCTTGGAGACTGGTGAAGGGAACAAGGTCCTTCGGATTGTCCGCCGTGGTCTTGATGTCCGCCGTGATGTGCGCGATGGCCTTCGGCGGGAAACCCGGGTCGTAAGGAGCGTGGTCGCCGAGGTCCATGTTGATGGCCTGCGGCATCCGTATCTCGGCCATGGTCCGCTCCTTCCGTCGAGTGCTTCAAGTCTCATCCCGCGCATGCGGCCGGGCCACCGGTGGGCCTGCCCGGGCCGGACGTCATAGCCAGGCGTCTCAGCCCGGCGTCTCAGCCCGGCGTCTCAGCCGCGCACGCGGCATCGCCGTACGAGCCGTCCCAGGCCGGCGAAGCCGTAGCCGTGGGCGCGGGCGGAGGCGATGATCCGCGGCAGGGCGTCGGCGTCCAGCACGGAGTGGCGCGCGTCCGTGGAGCCCACGTGCATCTGGATGATCGCCCCCGGTGAGAACGCCCGCTCCGCCCGCCGGACGACCATGTCCACCGTCACGCCCCCGTCCGGGCCGCGCCAGCCCGCCGTGTCGTCCACCCACTCGACGACGGGATATCCCAGGGCGTTGACGTCACGGACGTTCTGCCCGGTGAACTCGCCGTACGGGAAACGGAAGGCCACGGGCGTACGGCCCGTGGCCCGGCGGATGGCCCGCGCGGCCAGGTCGGCCTCCCGGCGCTCCTCGCGGAAGGACAGCCCGGGGAAGCGCGGGTGGCTGTAGGAGTGGCTGCCCACGGGGTGGTGGGCGGCCAGCGCGCGGGCCGCCCTCGGGTGGCGGTCGGCGAAGTCCCCCGTCAGGAAGAACATGGCCGGTACCCGCTCCTTCCGGAGCACGGCCAGGACCCGGACGATGCCGTCCTCGTTCCACGCCGCGTTGAAGGTCAGCGCGATGACCTTCCGCTCCGTGGGGACGCGCCGGAGCGCCGTCCCGCCACACCCCGGCCGCCCGGAGACGGAACCGGGACCGGGCTCCCTTGCCGCCCCCGGCGCCGACGGGGCCAGCAGCAGCACCGCGGCCGCGAGCGGCAGCAGCCGACGACGGGACCTGGACATCCACGTACTCCTCCCGCGCGGGAAACCCGGGACGATCTCATGCGATCCGGTGGAATCCGCTCGTACGCCGTGCCGAGAGATCGTTTCTCCTTCCCCCGTACGGGCGATACGGCGCGTGCCGTCACAGCCCCGGGGGCAGACCCCGTACGTCCAAGCCGATGACCGGATAAGAGGTACTTCATGCGCCGCACCCCTGTCATGACCCTTGGCACCGCCGCCGTGCTCGGCCTCCTGCCCGGCTCGCCCGGGGTCACCGACAGCGGCACCCCCACCACCACCGCGTGCCGGCTCCCCGCGCCCGCGCGGCCGGGGACCCGGTTGCGCGGCACCGCCCCGGTGGCACGCTTGACCTATGGCCCGGCCCAATGACGAGGTCGAGGCACTGCTCCAGGAGTACGCCGATCTCGTCTCGATCACCGGTGGCGACGCCTTCAAGGCACGTGCCTACGAGAAGGCCGCCCGTGCGATCGGCGGTTTCCCCACCGACATCTCCACCCTTGACGCCGAGGGCCCGCGGGAGATCCCGAACGTGGGCAAGTCCATCGCCGACAAGGTCCTGGAGTACCTGAACACCGGCCGCATCCCGGCGCTGGAGGAGACCAGGGCGGCGATCCTGCCCGGGGTCCGCGAGCTCATCGCCGTCCCGACGCTGGGCCCCAGGAAGGCCATGACGCTCTACGAGGAGCTGGGCGTCTCCTCCGTGGAGCAACTCCTCGACGCCATCCACGACGAGAAGCTGCGCGACCTCAAGGGCTTCGGGCCCCGGACCGAGGAGAACATCCTCCACGGCATCGCCCTCATGCAGAAGGCCGGCGGCTCCGTCCTGCCGCCCGGCTCCTGGGGGGCCGGGCTGCTGTACTTCACCGGCTCCAGGGCGAGGACAACCGCTACAGACCATTCACGTCGGAGTGGGTGACCGGCGACCCGTCGGCACTGCCCCCCGTCCCGAGGTAGCGCTGTGCTCGCCCATCGTCGGCCCGTCTTGCGGCACTACCTCGGGGGCTAGTCCAAGTGGCCAAGAGCCCTGGTGATGAGTGCCTTGGCGCGCTCGCCGTACACCGCGGATTGCTTCAGGAGGTCGAAGGCTTTTGCGTACAAGGCGACTTCTCGGGGCTGGGTTACGGAGAACTCTGCCGAGTAGGTCTCGATGAGTACAAGCTTGTCGTCGAACATCGAGAAGGAGTTACCAGGCCAGAGGTGCATCACTGCGTCACGAGGGATGAACCCCAGGCTGAGGCGGGGCAGCCTCATGACGACAAGAAGGCGATCAAGCTGGCCCCGCATTACGTCTCTCCCGCCGATGTTGGTGTAAAGCGCTTGCTCGGAGAGAAGAACGTTGAATATACGGTCGCCCTGGTAGAGGTATTGCTGGCGTTCCATCCTCTTTGCCACCGCAGCGTCCGTGTCGTCAGGGATCTCATAGTAGTTGATAACCTGTTGGAAGGTGGCGGCGGCGTACTCGGCCGTCTGGAGGGTGCCCCAGACCACCGTGGGGTGGAAGATCCGAAAAACCCTGGTCTTCGCATATACAGGGAGCGCCTTGCGCTGTCGTTGCTCCGCGCCACCCTGTAGCTGACGCCGCCACTCAAGCCATAGTTCCTCGATATGCCGAACTGTGGCGATGAGATCGTCGACCTGGTCTTCGGTGTGGGTCTTCTGGCACCAGAGCCGGATGTCGTCTTCGCTGGCGTTCTGCCGCCCGTTCTCGATGCGGGAGACCTTGGACTCCTGCCACCCGGTTACCGCGGCGAATGCCCGGCCGCTGGCGAACCCCGCGTCCTTACGGAATCCTCGCAGCCGGGCACCCAGGGCCTCCCGCGCTTCCTGTGCTCTGTTACTCACTGGTGGATCAGGGCTGGTACTCGCCGTGCGGGATGGCCACGGACCAGAGAGCATCGCGGATCTTGATGCACTCAGAGACCGTGGCTGGGGCGTCGATGAGTTCGGAACCGAGGACGCGGCCGTCCTCGCTGAAGTGGCCGACCGCCAACAAGCGGTCGTCGTACAGCCACCAGTCGTTGCCGGCCACCGGGAACGTGATCCCGTCGGGCACCCGGTGCCGGGGCAGCCACCGGATGTCCTCGCCGGCCTCGATGTTCAGCCGGGTCAAAGAATGCTCCCACCGGACGTACTGCGAGTGCGGCTCGCTGATGACCCGGACCCGGCGCACCGTCCTGCCCCCGCCCGTCACCCGCTTCATGAGCGTCATCCACGGGTCGAGCCATGCGTAGTCGTCGGATTCCCCGCGCTGCCAGCGCGTGTACGGGGTGTCCTCGACCGGAGAGCCGTAGTCGTCCCGTAGTTCGAGGTGGAAGGCGTCGCGCTCGAAGCTCTCGAAGAGCTTGTCGCGCTCGGCGCTAGTGATCAGGTCCACTGTTCTCCTCCAGTAGGGCCGTGATCGAGGACTTGGGGACCTCGATGCAGGTCTCGTAGTCGGGCATGCGCATCTGGCCGAGAGCTTCGGCGTCCGTCATAGCAGGTCCCTCAAGGACGCACGTCCCCTGCTCGGTCACCAGCATGATGGGTGCCTCGAAGCGCTTGATCTTGCCTGATGGCAGGCCGTCGTTGACCAGGTGCTCGAACAACTCGGGCGGAACCTCCACGGCCGTGTGGCCGGTGGGCACGTCGAGCTGCATCAGCAGGTCGTTCCCATAGATCTTCCATCCCTGGACGACGTAGCTGTCCTGGTCGGTGGCGTACAGGGTGGGGCTGTCCCCAGGGGTGCTGTTCTTGCCGAGGAACGTGGTGCTCGACGTCCGGGCCGAGCGCATCGGCATCGCGATGGACAACGTCGGCCCCCGCTACCAGCTCCGTCCGCCGGCCGGCGGACGGGAGTGGGAAGCGGAGCCGCAGCACATTCAACCGGCACCTGCCGAGGCGCGGATGAGTGCACGGGTGGCGGAGGCTAACAGAGACAGCAGGTTGCGGGGTGGCTGCTGGTGCACAGAAGGGTGTCGCTGGAGTCGGCTACTCCGGACAGCATCAAGAGTCTGGGGTTGCCGCCCGTCCGGTCACTTGTCCACGACGCGGCATCGGGATGCGACGGGGTCCTCATGCTGGTGCGAGTTGCAGGCCGCCAGGTTCGACGAGCCCGAGGCCATGACGCTCGCAGCCGAACCCACGACGACGCCGCGCCTGACGCTGCGCTGGTTACAGTGGCACGCTGGTCGAGCCGCCCAGGAGCTCGACCCCGCACCGGGGATCCTCACCGGCTCGCGGCGCTCCGCGTCGGCCTTCCCGCGGCGTGGCCGGACGTCACCCAGTCGTTAAGGGCTTGGGTAGCCGACCATGACCACCACGAACACGTGTTGGCCGAGCTCCGTGCCGGTCGCGCTTACACGTTGCGGGCGTCGGCCCCATTCGTTTCCCTGACAGCGGCCCCCCTTGCGAGAGCCCCACGAACCACCACTCGGCGATCCCCGCACCCCCCGCACTACCGCCGAGGTCCCCGGCGGCCTTCCGCCGAGTCCTCCGGTACCCCAAAGGGCGCCGCACGGCACCGTGCGCTGCCCGCACCCGCCCGAGCGTTGCACGACCACGGACGGCCTCATCATCTGCCGCTGCGGTGCCCGTCGGTTCCCCGACCACCACGCGCTCGGTGTAGCTGCCCTCGACATCGGCGGCCGCCCTGCTTCGTCGACAGCCACTCAGCCGGCTGCCGGGGCATCCACCCTGCACCGCCATCTCGTCGGCGCGCCTGCGCCGGCCCCGTGACTCCCGCCCCGGTCGGCGCACCCTGGCCAGGTCGAGCAGGCCGGGAGCGGGGCAAGGCCCCTCCCCGTTCGTCGTCGGTTCCGACAACGCCGCATCCGTCGGACGGGGAGGGTTCCGCAAGATCGGTTCTAGCTGGAGGTGCCCGCATGGGTACAGCAGTAGCGGTACGCGATCCGAAGGAACTGCTGGGTGAGGACGTCTGGGACCGCGAGATCAAGCTCCTGGTCCGCGACAACCTCATGGACACCGTGATGGCCGGCCGTCTCCTCGGCCAGGCTGTCGCCTACCTGATCACCGCCATGGAGACCATGGGCGAGGGTCTGGAGCTCGGCTGCGGAGAGCTGGTGGACACGGCAGTCCACGCGCTCATCCTCGGCACGGCGAACTACGCCGAATTCTGCAACAAGTACAACAAGGGGCAGTTCCTCCACCACATCCCCGAGATCGAGCGCAAAGCCGACGGCACCGTCATGAGGACGGCGGCCGTGGTCGAGCGGCACGGATTCGAGGTGGACTGGCCGCTGTGGGAGCGCGACGCCTCCACCTGCTCGCCTTGCACGCAGGGGACGAGCTGCCACTGAGTAGTACGACCGCGTGAAGACCGGCGGCACCCTGAGGGTGTCGCCGGTTCTCGTTCGAGGGAAGGCCGCAGAACCCCCACCCCTCGGTAAGGCCCGGGAGTAGCGTGTGACCGTCGGAGCCTGACGGTACGGATGCTCACCAACAAGCCACCAAGGAACGTTGCTGCATGAGCGTTGAGAGTTACTGGGACCGCTACGCGGCCGGAGCCGTCGAGAAGATCGGCCCGGTGGAGGTCTCCATCGAGAAGGGGTTCGGCTGGACGCAGTACGACCACCACGGCCCCGCCGAGGAACTGCTCTGCCAGCCGGAGAAGACGCTGGAGCTGGGCTGCGGGTGCGGTGACACCGTGGCCTACCTGGCGCGTAAGGGCATCGACGCAACGGGCCTGGACCTGTCGCCTGTGCAGATCAGGACCGCCGGCGAGCGCTGGGGTGACCTCACCGGTGCCCGCTTCCTCCTTCGGGAGGCCGTGGACCACCTCAGGACCACGGACGAGACGTACGACGCGATCTACTCGATCTGGGGAGCCTTCTGGTTCACCGACCCCCGCCGGCTCCTGCCCGCCATCCGTGAACGACTCAGTCCGCACGGCGTCCTCGTCTTCTCCCAAGCACCGGCCGTCGACGGCTGCTACGGCGCGCAAGGGATGTACGGCAACGGCTTCAACGGCAAGATCCTTCCGGTGCAGCGGTGGGCGTACTCCGCAGAGATGTGGAAGGGCATCCTCATGCATCATGGCTTCCTGGACGTGGAGGCCCGGGTTCTGGAGGCCCCCGACCCTGAGAACCTAGGGACTCTGATCGTGACGGCGAGGATCGTCTGACCTTCCTCAGGCCGCTCCGTCTCCGGTAGCAAGGGCCCGGAGCGGCCTACGGGCCACTTCCCGCTGCCCAAGCCTTTCTCCCGTGACGCCAAGAACAGGAGAGACATGTTCGCCATGCGCCCGGCCACCGCCGCCGACGTCCCCGCCGTCGAGACGACGATCCTCGCCCGCTCAGCCTGGCTGGAGGAACGCGGCCTGCCGAGCTGGCGGGAGAACGCCGCCGACCTCGCACGACAAGCGGAGAATCGCGACGGGGACGTATGGGTCCTCGCTGAGGGCGGAAAGGTCATTGGGTGCACCACCGTGCAGGAGCACACCCCGCCGTGGGGATGGATTGAGGTCGAGCTGAGCGAGCCGGCCCACTACCTGTACACGTCGGTCACCGACCCGGCGTACCGGGAGAAGAAGCCCGGCACCGTGATGGGGTTGTGGGCCGTGGACCGAGCCGCGCAACAGGGTAAGCAGTGGGTTCGGCGCGGCTGCCACTTCCCCGGACTCGTGAGGTACAACGAGACGCAAGGGTTCGAACTGCTGCATGAAAGGAACGACGCCGCCGGGTCACGGCACGCATAGGGAAGGGGGTGCGGAGCATGGTCCCTACTGAGGTTTTCGTTAGTTCTGTGGTTGTTGGGGGTGGATGGTCAGTCCGGTGTGGGTGAGGAAGGACCAGGGGAGTTGTTCGTCGGAGCAG
>NZ_JBIAUP010000017.1:0-169421 GCF_042892945.1 Streptomyces sp. NPDC001678
GCGCCGGGCCCGTAACGGCGCGCCGGCCCGCCACCGTATTCGCGGAAAATGGCCCCTTCACCCACCACGCGAACACCGGGGGGGCGCGGGCGGCCGCCCCCCCCCCCCCCCGCCCTCCGTCCTTACGGGACGATTGCCCACAACCGGGTGACCAGCGCCGTTGTGCGTCGTGACCCATCCGTGAGGCACAATCGGCCACGACCGCATCCACGAGGCCCACGGCCTCACGAGACCACCGCAGGGGCTACGACCGCGATGAGCATGTACCGCGAGCGGGTACACCGGGGCAGTGCGACAGCGACCGTGCTCCGCACGGTCGGCACACGTGAGCGGCGCTCGCACCTCACCGCGCCCCGCGTCCCCACGGTCGGCATCGACATCGGCGGCACCAAGGTGATGGCGGGCGTCGTGGACGCCGACGGCAACATCCTGGAGAAGCTCCGCACCGAGACCCCGGACAAGTCCAAGAGCCCCAAGGTCGTCGAGGACACCATCGTCGAGCTCGTCCTCGACCTCTCCGACCGCCACGACGTCCACGCCGTGGGCATCGGCGCCGCCGGCTGGGTCGACGCCGACCGCAACCGCGTCCTCTTCGCCCCCCACCTCTCCTGGCGCAACGAGCCCCTGCGCGACCGCCTCGCCGGCCGCCTCGCCGTGCCCGTGATGGTCGACAACGACGCCAACACCGCCGCCTGGGCCGAATGGCGCTTCGGCGCTGGCCGGGGCGAGGACGACCTCGTCATGATCACCCTCGGTACTGGCATCGGCGGCGCCATCCTCGAGGACGGCCAGGTCAAGCGCGGCAAGTTCGGCGTCGCCGGGGAATTCGGCCATATGCAGGTCGTCCCCGGCGGCCACCGCTGCCCCTGCGGCAACCGCGGCTGCTGGGAGCAGTACAGCTCCGGCAACGCCCTCGTCCGCGAGGCCCGCGAGCTCGCCGCCGCCGAGTCCCCGGTCGCGTACGGGATCATGGACCGCGTCGGCGGCAGCGTCAACGAGATCACCGGCCCGCTGATCACCGAGCTGGCCCGCTCCGGCGACGCCATGTGCGTCGAGCTCCTCCAGGACATCGGCCAGTGGCTCGGCGTCGGCATCGCCAACCTCGCCGCCGCCCTCGACCCCTCCTGCTTCGTCATCGGCGGCGGCGTCAGCGCCGCCGACGACCTGCTGATCGCCCCCGCCCGCGACGCCTTCCGCCGCCACCTCACCGGCCGCGGCTACCGCCCCGAGGCCCGCATCGTCAAGGCCCAGCTCGGCCCCGAGGCCGGCATGGTCGGCGCCGCCGACCTCGCCCGCCTCGTCGCCCGCCGCTTCCGCCGCGCCAACCGGCGCCGGGTGGAGCGCTACGAGCGCTACGCACGGGCCGGCCGGGGGTGACCGCCGTGCAGCCCGAACAGCTCGCCCGCCCCGAGGAACAGCCGGTCCCGCCCCGGCGCGCCCCCCGCTGGGTCAAGCCCCTGATCGTCTTCCTGCTCGTCGCCATCCCCGCCGGATACCTCTACATCTCCGCGATGCAGAGCCGCAGCGGCAGCGAGTCCAAGCGGGAGGAGGCGGCCCAGACCGGACTGGAGTCCGGCTGGCCGTCCCGGCTGCAGCGCCGCATCTACGGGATGACGGTGCCGCCGGGCGCCGCGTACGTCGCCCACTACGAGACCAACTCGTGGAAGTCGAGCTCGCTGTACCTGCAGTTCACCACCACCGGCGACCGGCTCGACCACTGGCTCGAGCAGCTCGGCACCTCCTCCGCCGAGCTCCAGCCCGGCCGGATCACCATCGACAAGGACGAGGCGGACGTCGTCGGCTGGAAGTTCGGCCCCGACGACCACCACTGGCGGGGCACGGCCGTCTCCCACGACAAGCCCGAGCCGAACTTCGAGATCGTCGTCAACTGGGACAACCCCAACCGCCCCCGGGCCTATGTGATCTCCACGACGACTCCCTGACGGTCCCCGCACCCGCCCAAGTGGCAGGTTCCGCCTGTTCGTTCGCGCAACCCCTTGTCGCGCGGGTGTTCGTTTGCCAGGGTGTGGTCATATGTGCGCCCATGGCTTCCTCGACCGGACTGCCTTGTATGTCCGCTGACATCGAGGCTCACGCGCAGACCGCCGGCGTGATCCTGTTATGGGTCGCCGTGCTGCTGCGGGCCCGCGGGGCCGTGCGGTGTCCGGCGCAGCGGGCGCTGTGGCTCGCGGTCGGGACGGCGGCGCTCGCCATGACGCTGAATCTGCCCGTCGTGACGCGGCCGGCGGGGGAGACGTTCGGGCGGAGCGCCGAGCTGGCCGAGGCCAGGAATCTGACCGGCGTCGTCTCGGCCGGTGCCGTGCTGCACTTCCTCCTGGCCACGGCGGGAGTCCGCCGCGTGCCGCGCGTACTCGTCCCGGCCGGCTGCCTCACCATCGCCCTGCTGCTGTTCCTCGACCGCCACGCCGGACCGCATGACGAGCATCGTGTCGCCGGCGGGCCGTCGCCCTCCGTCGCCTACTGGCTGATCGTCATCGGCGTGCACCTCGTGGTGAACACGCTGTGCGTGCTCGTGTGCTGGCACTACGGACGGCGCACGGAGAGCCGCTCCCTCGCCGCCGGGCTCCGGCTCTTCGGGCTCGGGACCGCGTTCGCGTGGGTGTACTGGGCGGGGCAGTGCGTCCGTCTCGCCGTCGGGGACGACACGGCCCTGCGGCACCTTCCGGTCGCCTTGACGCTGCACGCGCTGCTGCGGGCCGCGGCGATCCTGGTGCCGGTCCTCGAGGCCGCCCGCCGCCTGGCGTCCGACGCCCGTACGGCCTGGAGACTGTGGCCGCTGTGGTACGACCTGATGGTGGCCGTGCCGCAAGTGGCCCTGACCGAGCCGCGGGGCAGGGTCGCCGAGCTGCTGCGGCCGCTCGTGCCCCGGGACCTGCTCGTGTACCGGAAGGTCATCGAGACCCGGGACGCCATCATCGCCCTCCAGGGCCATGTGCCGCCCGGGGCCCTCGGGCTCGCCCGGCGGTACGTCGCCGTCCGCGGTGTGCCGGGGCCCCGGGCGGCGGCCGCCGAGCTCGCCTGTGTGATCGCCGCGGCCCGGGCGGCCAGGCTCGCCGGCCGCCCGGAACAGGAGGCGGGCCTCGGTCACCACGGGCTGGCGGGCGGTGGGCTCGACGCCGAGAAGGCCTTCCTCGTCGACATGGCCGCCGCCTGGCCGGGCATCGCCCGGGCCTTCGCCGAGCGGACCGCGAGCCCGTCGGCGACAGCGAAGTGACCACCTGTCAGCGGCAGTCGCGGACCGGGTTGTCGTGGGTCAGGGCGCACCCGATCCGGTCGCCCCGCTCCTGGCCGTAGCGCTCCCGCAGGAGGGTGCGGAAGTCCGCCCACTGGCGCCGGGTGTCCGCGATGGCGCCCTGGACGGCCCGGTCGAAGTTGCCGGCCGTCCTGCCGCGGGGCGTGGTCGGGCCGCTGGTGGCGCCGGTCACCGGGTCGATCAGCCCGGTGTCCTTGTTCACGTCGGCGTGGTCGACCCGGCTGGAGCAGCCGCCCAGGAGGGAGAAGCAGCCGGTGGTGAGGTCCTCGGGGATCGCGCCGGGCGACGGTGCCTTCCCCCGGGAGAGCTGCAACAGCGGTGAGGGGGCCGCCAGTTGCAGTCCGGGCGGGTTGTCCTTGCCGATGGGGCGGGCCGGGTCGGCCCGGTCGGTCCAGTTGCTGTGCGAGTAGAAGTCCTGCACCCCGTGCAGCGCGCGGCCGAAACCCTCGATGGCGTTGCACTTGCCGCGCCCGGGGATGCCGAGCGTGAAGACGCAGTCCTTGCCGAGGTCGACCTCGGAGGGTGCCACGGCGCCGTCGCCGCCGAGCACGCCGGAGGCGGCGTCCGTCCCCTTCCCGAAGCGCCACTGCAGGTGTGTCACACAGGATATGAGCTGGCTCGACGCCTGCTCCCGGCTGATGGGATAGCCGGGCCGGGCGAGGTGGTCGGCGTTGTCGCAGTGCGCGGCGGTGACGGTGATCTCGTCGGAGTCGGGGGACCCCACCGCCCCGAACGTACCGGTGTGGCCGGCGACCTGGTCCAGGGACCGCGGCTCGAAACAGGACCCGTCGGAGCCCTGGCCCGGCGCACAGGCCAGGGCGGCGCGGGTGATGCGCTCGTGTTCGGCGTGCTGCCCCAGCGCGTTGATCGTGCCGAAGGCCGCCGCGGGGTGTGCCTGCCCGCCGAGCAGCATGGCCGCCGCCAGGGGAACCGCCCCCAGCGACAGCACGCCCCGGCGGACACCTCTTCCGTTCTTCCGCATGCTCCGACTCCTCTCGTGGTCTTCGTGGTTTGCGTGGTCCGTCCGTGTATGGAGGCCTGCTATTCCGTCCGGGAGAAGGCGCGGCTGGCCGCCGCCAGCATGACCGCGCAGAACGCCGCCACCAGCGCCACCGACAGCAAGGGCGGCACCGCGTGGCCGCCCCAGGTGACCGGGTCGAACAGGCGGCTGTCCGCGGGCGCGTCGTAGTGGGAGAGCACCGTGCGGCGCATCGCGTCGACGGCGTACGTCAGCGGGTTGACGACGGTGACGGCCGCCATCCACCCGGGCATCGCGCTCACCGGGAACATCAGCCCGGAGAGGAAGACCAGGGGCGCCGTCAGCACCGTGAGCACGGTGTGGAAGGTCCTCACCCGGCGGGTGCGCACCGCGACCACCGCGCCCATCACCGTCATCGCCAGGGAGGCGAGGACGAGCTCGGCGAGAAGCTCCGCGAACATCCCGAGCCGGTAGGGGATCCCCGTCAGCCCCGCGCTGGCCAGCACCACCCCTCCCTGGCAGGCCGCCACGGTCGCGCCGCCCAGGCACTTGCCGACGAGCAGGGTGCTCCGGCGGACCGGCGCCACCAGCATCTCCCGCAGGAATCCGCTCTCCCGGTCCCACACGATCGAGGCGCCGACGGAGATCGCGGGCGCCTGGGCCGCCATCACCAGCACGCCGGGAAAGAGGAACACCATGTAGTCGGAGGACGAGCCGGGCCCGGAGAACATCCGGGACAGGCCGATCCCGAGGATGTAGAGGAAGAGCAGCGGCTGGAGGAGGGAGACGACCATCCCCGTCCGGTTCCGCAGGAAGTGGATCATCTCGCGGCGCCACACCATGACGCCCGCGCGCCATTCGGCGGCGAACCGGCCCGGTTCCCGCCCCGCGGCCGGTGCCGCGCCCGCCGACGTCGCCGTCACGATCCGCCTCCCGCATCTCCGGTGCCGCCCGCCGGCCGGTCGTCACGGATGCCCCGCCCCGTGAAGTGGAGGAATACGTCGTCGAGGCTGGGCCGGCTGACCACGACCGAGTGGACGGCGACGTCGAGTCCGGCGCACACCATCGGTACGAGCCGGGCGCCGTCGGCCACCCGTACGGTGATCCCGTCGTCCGCCACCGCCGGTTCCAGCCCGAACCGTCCGCGCAGCAGCGCGGCCGCGGCCTCGTCGTCGTCCGTGCGCAGCTGCACCCGGTCGGAGCCGATGACGGCCTTCAGGGCGTCCGGACCGCCCTCGGCGACGATCCGGCCCTCGTCGATGATGGCGATCCGGTCGCACTGTTCGGCCTCGTCCAGGTAGTGCGTGGTGAGGAAGACCGTGGTGCCCTCGCGGCGGCGGACCTCGGCCAGGTGCGTCCACACCTGGGCCCGGGTCTGCGGGTCGAGACCGATGGTCGGCTCGTCGAGGAAGAGCAGCCGGGGCCGGTGCATGAGGCCGCGGGCGATTTCCAGGCGGCGCTGCATGCCGCCGGAGAACGTGCGCACCAGGGAACCGCGGCGTTCGCGCAGCCCCACCAGGCCCAGCATGGCGTCGATCCGCTCGCCGAGACCGGCCGTCGGCAGGGCGTACAGGTCGGCGTGGAAGCGCAGGTTCTCCTCGGCCGTCAGCTCCGGGTCCAAGGTGGTCTCCTGGAAGACCAGGCCGAGGCTGCGCCGCACCTGGCGGGGCGCGGTGCGGGTGTCGTGGCCGGCGATCTCGATGCTGCCCGCGGACGGTGCCGCGAGGGTGCACAGCATCCGGATGGTGGTGGTCTTGCCCGCCCCGTTCGGTCCGAGGAAGGCGAAGGTCTCCCCCTGGGCCACGGTCAGGTCGATGCCGCGGACGGCCTCGCGCCCGCCGTACGACTTGACCACGCCCCGCGCGCGCACGGCCGGGGGGACCGGTGGCGCGGCCGGCGGTGCGCCGGCCGGTGCGGGCCGGCGTGCCGCCCGCTGTCCTGCTCCGAACATCGTTCCTCCCGTTCCCGGCGCCGTTCCCGGTGCCGGTCAGCCGTTGCGGCGGACTCCGTCCATCCAGTTCTCCGGGACGACGAAGCCGAAGCTCCAGCGGTGCCGGTCGGTGGGGTTGACGATGCAGTGCCAGAGAAGCTGTTCCGGGTCCTGGGAGACCTTGAAGAACCGCACGGTCCTGGGCCGTTCGGTCAGGGTGACGAGCTCCTGGGTGCGCGGGTGGAGGTAGCGGAAGAAGGACGTCCGCCCGTCGTCGTCGAAGGGGCGGTCGAAGTCGACCACGTACATGCGCCAGCCCGGGTCGTCCTCGTTGGTGTGCCACAGCCGGTAGCTGTTCGGCGGGTACCACAGGGAGCCGGAGCAGCGGACCTCGCCGTCGAACACGTTCTCCAGGGCGGACACCACCCGGCGCTTGGCCGCGAAGTACTCCTCGTAGCCGTCGTGTTCGACGTGCTCGTCGAGGTTGACCAGGTGGAAGTCGCGGCGGGGCGCGTCGGGCGTGCCGGGGTCGCGCCAGCCGGCCGCGGCGAGCCTGCGGTGCCAGGCCCGGTAGCCGGGGTCGGTGGGGTTGCGGGAGGTGGAGTCCAGGTCCTCGGCGCGGAAGTCGCCGGCGAACCGGGCCGCATCGACGGTGGGCGGCATGGTCTTCAGGCGGGGCAGCTCGGCCAGTACGGGTGCGAAGCCGGGCAGGTCGGCGAGCTCGTACTCGTGGTGGGCGACGGTCGTCGGCCCCGCCCCGGCCGGGGCGGCCGGGGGCCGGTCGCCGCCGGGGGCGCCGAAGGCCCGGGCCTTCTCCAGGAACTCGGCGACGGTGAAGCCGTAGCCGTGGCGGCGTCCGAGGACGACGACTTCCTCGATCGCCGTGACGGCCTTGAACTCGTGCCGGAACAGGCCGGGGTCGTGGACGTCGTGCAGGAATTCCTCACAGGTCTTGAGCGGCATGCCGGTTCGGCTCCTTCACGGTTCGGGGTGCGGCAGCGGTTCGAGGAGCAGGGGGGAGGGCATCCGGTCGGGTGCGGCCAGGCGCAGGAAGTGCGTCCCGAATCCGGAGATGCCGAGCATCAGCCCGGGGAAGAAGTCGGCGCTGTGCTCCGCGGTGCCGCTCTCGGCGTCCTCGAAGCTCCTCCAGAGCGCCTGGACCTGGACGTTCGCCTCCAGCTGGAAGGCGGGCTCCGCGCGCAGCGCGGCGAAGCGGAGGAGGAGTTCGGCGTTGCCGGAGGTGCCGTGGCACAGGGTGTGGTTCTTCAGCCTGGGGAAGTTGCGCAGGGTCGCGCTGAGCGCGCGGTGGGCGTCGAGCAGCAGCTCGTCGTCGGTCTTCCCGAGCGCGGCCCAGCTGGTGACGCGGGCGAGGCCGATGCCGGCGGCGCCGTTGCACCAGGCGTTGGAGAAGTGCCGGGCGCCCCTGACGGCCGCGCCGTTGTCGGTGCGCAGGTCGTACCAGTCGTGTTCGGCGGTGTCGAAGTGCCGGTTCTCGTAGGCGAAGGCCTTGCGGGCGGCGGCCACGTACTCCGGGTGTCCGGTCTCCACGCCCAGCTGGACGAGGGCCCAGCCGATGCCGCCGGAGCCGTGCGAGAAGCCGGTGAGGTTGGCGTACGCCTCGTCGGGCGAGAAGGGCGGCCAGCTCAGTGTCGTCCCGTCGTCGACGGCGTGGCGCAGGAGGTGTTCCGCACACCGGTGGGCGTGCGCGATGCCGTGGCCGTCGGCCTGCCGGGCGAGGCCGAGCAGGACGGGGACGAGCCCGGCCGCGCCGTGGAGGACGTCGAAGTGCCGGTCCTCCTCGATGCGCTCGGCGATCTCGTCGCTCAGCCGGACGGCCCGGTCGAGGAGTGCCGGCTCCTGCCACAGTCCGGCGAGGTGGGTGAGGAGATAGACGGTGCCGCCGGCCCCGGTGTACGCGCCGATGCGCTTGGTGTCCAGGCCGTCGAGGGCGTGGTCGAGCGCCCTGCGGGCGGCGGCCCGGTACTCGGGGCGTGGCGCGAGCCGGTCCAGGTGGGCCAGGAAGAAGGCGATCCCGGCCGACCCCTGGTACAGGTCGCCCTCGATGTCGGCCTCCACCAGCCGGCCGCCGGACAGCTCGTACGAGGTCCACGGCGCGGCAGCTTTATCGTCCCGGAGTTCTCGGCACAGGCGGCGGCCGATCCGTTCCGCGTACTCCAGGGAGGTGGCGACGAAGGAGGGGCTGTTGATCTCCGCCGAGGAGAGTCCGGCGGAGATGTACTGGTTCTGCTGCTCGCGGTTGCGCTCGGACAGCTTGGCGATGCGGTCGGCGGCGAGCTCGATCGGCGAGGTCTCCAGGGGCGAGGCGAGCTGCTCGCGATGGGCGTGCACCAGCCGCCGGGCGTGGGCGGTCGCGGTGAAGATGGGCACGTCCAGCTGCCACAGGGAGGCGACCTCGCGTTCGGCGAGCACCCCTTGGGCGTCCCAGGTGCGCGGGAAGGTCCGTACGGTGTTGGCGAGGAGGTCCACTTCGAGGGGTTCGGCCAGGCAGCGCGGGTGCCGGGCGGCGCTCAGGAGCTGGACGTAGATCTGGGTGCCCCAGTTGACGAAGCGGGCCGTGACGGCGCTGAAGGCCGTCATGAGGAAGTCGGTGGCGGCGTCCGGGTCGCGCCGGAACCACTCGTACACCCGGTTGAAGCCGCTCTTGATCGATTCGCTGTGGTCCTCGGGCCGGACGAGCTCGCCGTCGAGGAAGACCCGGTTGGAGGCGGTGGCCTCGACGCGGATGCCGGTGCGGTGCTCCACCGCCGCCCGGAAGGTCAGCCGGTGTTCGTTGACGCGGGGCACCGGCATGGGGATGTCGTATCCCTCGCCGCCGGTGTAGCCGCTGATCCTCATCTCGCCGGCGGTCTCCCCGGCCGGCCTGTCGGCCCGCGGCCACTCCAGCAGACCGGTCTTGAACACCGAGTCCAGCAAGGTGCCCTCGGAGTGGGCCCGGCCCCGCGGCCGGACCCCGAGGAGGGTCTCGGCGTCGCACACGTAAGCGTGGCCGTCGGCGACGATGACGTTCTCGAAGTGGAGGTCGCTGCCGCCCAGGACGTAGAACACCGCGAGGTAGCCGCCCAGTTCCTCGTAGATCCGCGCGGCCTCCTCCGGTGTGCCGACGTGGTTGCGCCCGGGGGGTATCAGCGCCTCGTACCCGTAGCCGTCCCTCGGCAGCACCGGGCGGGTCGCGAAGCCGAGCACACCGTCGTCGGCCAGGCGGCCGAGGAGGACCTGGAGCGCGGCCTCGGAGCGCACGGAGCGGGGTTTGTGGAAGAACTCCCGTGTGCTGCCGTCGGCCAGCTCGGCCGTGACGCGGGCCACGGTGCGTCCGCCCGCGTGCGGATCCGAGTCGCCCAGCCGCAGCGAGGTGAACGCGACGATCCGCTGCCCGAAGAACTCGTCCGCGATCGCGTCGGCGTCCTCGGCGAGGCTCTGGAACAGCTCACGGCCGTGGGCGACGAGCAGCGCGGTGGAGTGCGCGAGCCAGCGGCCCAGCACGGGGAACTTCAGATAGAAGCGGTGGTAGGCGGCGCGGTCGGCGAACGTCTCGTCCAGGTAGCGCAGGTAGTCCTCGGTGGTGGCGGTGTCCGCGTCGATGCCCGCCTCGGCGCAGTGCGCCTTGGCGTCCGCCTCCACGGCCCAGGCCAGGGCGAGCTCGAACCGGTCGAGGAAATGGGCCCGTAGGTCCTCCACCAGCCGTGTCCGGAGCAGCGGGTGGCCGGCGCACTCCGTGCGCAGAGTGTGCTCCAGGTGGAGCAGGAAGGGCTCGCAGGCCTTGGCGAGCCGCCCGTAGTGCTCGTCGGAGCCGCGCAGGGCCGTCTCCTCCGGGTGCCGCGCGAAGTGGTCGAGCGCCGCCTCGTAGGTGGGCAGCCAGGCCTCGTGGAGGCCGATGAGCGTCTCGCGCGCGGCGTCGTCGGCCTTGTCCAGGTTCCGTTCGAGCAGACGGAACGCGGTGAGCAGGGTGACCAGTTCGTCCCGGGTGTGCTGGGGCGGTTCCGCCCGGTGGAGGGACTCCTGGTGGAACTTGTCGGCGAGCTTCCCCGCCAGGTTCCGGATCTTCCAGCGGTCGAACGCGTCCAGGGCGCCCCCGGCCCCCGGGACGGCCCCGGGCCCGCCGAGCGCGGCCACGGCATGCCGCCGTTCGGCCAGGTTGCTCGCCCGTGCCGCGAGGTCCAGCGGATCCGTGCGTCCCATGCTCAATCTCTCCTGATCTGGAAGGAGCCGTCGTGGCCGGGCCGGGGCACCACGACGCGGTGGGCGGCCGGAGGGCGGCCCACCGCGTCATCGAGCCGGTGTTCGTCGAGCCAGGTGATCACTGCCGCCTAGCGGCGGCGTTCACTTACTTGGTGTTGCCGTCGCACGACCAGGTCAGGGGGCCGAAGCTGCAGCTGTTGACGCAGGCGTAGGCCTCCGTCGCGGCGATGTCCTTGGTCCAGAAGTCCAGGGACGCCTGGTCGTGCTGCTCCACCGAGGCGGGCAGGACGGCCTCGGTCAGACCGAACTCGGCCGGGTTCTCACGGAGCGCCGCACGGAACTCGGCGTCCACGACGGCCTGCTGAAGAAGGCTTGTGGTCACGATTTCCTCCGATAGGGATTACTGTGACGACACTTTCTCGGCGGCCAGCCGAATGCCCATCTGCTGCTCGGCATTCTTGAGCTCTTGAATGGCCGGCCCCATGTTCTCGCTCGTGTTCTGCCAGGACACCAGCTCCTTCTCCGCCCCGGTCGTCGAGGCCGGGTCCCACAGGTTCTCCAGCCACGACTTGGTGGCGAAGGGGTGGAGGTTGGTGACGGGGGTGATCCGGGCGAGCAGCGGCTCCTCGTGAACTGCCAGAGCCATCTCCAGCACCTCACGCAGCTTGCCGTCGGGCGGCAGCAAGGAACACAGAACCATGAGCTCCTGAATGCGGCGAATGACATCCACGTCCTGGTAGACCGTCGGTTCCTTCGCGCTTTTCATGGACCATCCCCATCCATTCGGATCCCGGTGGACCCCACCCTAGGGACGGTCTCTTACACATCGGTTTCAGACCGCTTTCACGGCGATCCGATCAATAGCGACCGATCAATATTCCCGGGAGTCGCGCCCGTGTTCCCGGGCGTCGCCCCCGTGCAGTCCCGCGTCCCGCACGCACAGCGCGGCCTGCACCCGGTTGCCCACCTCGAGTGCCGCCAGAATGCGGCTCACATGGGCCTTCACCGTGCTCTCCCGCATGCCCAGGACGGCGGCGATCTCCGCGTTCGACGCCCCGTCGGCCAGCAGCTCCAGCACATCCCGCTCGCGCGGGGTCAGCCGCTCGATCCGGGCCCTGGCGGCCTGCGTCCGGCCGCCGGCCGAGCGGTGGTAGCGGTCGACGAGACGGCGGGCGGCCACCGGGTGGAGCATGGCCTGGCCCTCGGCGACGACGTGGACGGCCCGGACGATGTCGGACGGGTCGGCGTCCTTGAGGAGGAAACCCGAGGCACCCGCTGCGAGCCCGTCGTACACGTACTGGTCCAGGTCGAAGGTGGTGAGAAGGACGACCTGCGGCGGCCGGGGCAGCGCCCGCAGCCCCCGCGTGGCGGCGATGCCGTCCAGGCGGGGCATCCGCACGTCCATCAACGCCACGTCGACGCTCTGCGCGGCGGCCACCTCCAGGGCTTCCCGCCCGTCGCCGGCCTGGGCGACGACCGTGATGCCCGGGTCGTCGTCGAGGATGTCGGTGAGGGCGACGCGGACCAGACGGTCGTCGTCGACGATCAGGGTACGTATCATGCCGTCCCCCGCGCGGGACGGGCGTCGGCGCCCTGGTCCACGGGGAGTTCCGCGGCGACGCTCCAGCCGCCGGAACCGGACGGCCCGTAGCGCAGGCCGCCGTTCAGGGCGGCGACCCGCTCGGCCAGTCCGATCAGACCGTAGCCGCTGGTGACGACGGTCTCCTGGGCGACCGTCCCCGGGCCGTTGCCGACCTCGACGGTGGACAGGGGCGGGCCGTACCGCACACTGACCCGCACCGGGGCCCCCGGCGCGTGCTTGCGGGCGTTGGTGAGGGACTCCTGGACGAGCCGGTGCACGGCGAGCCGGTGGCTGGCCGGAAGGCCGTCGGCGCTGCCGCGGACGTCGGCCTCGATCCGCTGACCCGCCGCCCGGGCCTCGTCGAGCAACTCGGTCAGCTTCTGCAGACCCGGCGTCCGCGGGCCCTCGCCCTCGTGGTCGCGGAGCGCCCCCAGGACGTCGCGCAGATCGCCCAGCGCCTCCGTGGAGGTGGTGCGCAACTGGGCGATACGTTCGGCGACCGGCTCGGGGAGTTCGTGGGCGCGCCGGCGCAGCGCACCCGTGTACAGGGCGATCAGGCTCAGGCGGTGGGCGAGGACGTCGTGCATCTCGGCCGCGATACGGGTCCGTTCGTTGAGTCTGGCCTGTTCCGCACGCAGTTCGCGCTCCACGCGGAGCTGCTCCACCTGCGCGGTGAGACTCGCGACGAGCCGGCGCCTGCTGCTGGCCCACATCCCGAGGACCAGGGCGAGGCCGAACGGCATGACCGGGCCGTAGGAGCGCACGCTCCACAGGAGTTCGTCGGGCTGGAGGAAGTGGTTGCCGACCAGCGCCGCCACCGTGCACAGCACGCCGGCCGCGATCCAGCCGCGGGAGGCGAAGTAGAAGACGGCGACCAGGAGCGGCATCGGGTCGCCCAGCCAGGCGGCCGCGGCGGTGGTGACGAGCGCCGTGAGAGCGGGCAGCCGGTACCGAAGGAGCAGCGAAAGACTCGCGACGGCCGCGACCGCGACCCGCGGATCGAGCGGATCGCCGTCGGCCCCGACCACCGCCGTCTGCACCGACAACTCGCCCACCAGGGCGACCAACAGGGCCTCCGCCCACCAGGGCCATCTCCGAACGTCCGCGCTCAGCACGGGTAAAGCGTAGGCGTCCACGAGCGTTCCCCTATCCGTCGACGGGCGATCACGACCCCCTACTTTCGTACGGTGCGCCCGCCGACCGACAGCCGATGGCACGGTTCACGCCGCTCCCTAGCGTCGAGGGCATGGATCTGAAGCACGTGAATCCGCAGCCCACTTCCGCCCCTTCCGCCACCTTCGCCCCTGCCGTCCCGAGGCCCCTCTTCCTGCGCGAGGCCGCCCGCACCTTCCGCACCACCGGGGCCGTCGCGCCCAGCAGCCGGCATCTCGCCGACCGGCTGGCCGCCCCCATGTGGCCCTCGTCGATGGTGCGGCGCCCCGCTGCGGTGCTGGAGGTGGGCGCCGGCACGGGCCCGGTGACACGGGCGCTGGCCGCGCTCACCGGCCCGGCCGACCGGCTGGACGCCGTCGAGATCAACCCGCGCTTCGTGGAGATCCTGTCCGGATCGCTGCGCACCGATCCGGTGCTCGCGCCGGCGGCGGACCGGATCAGGATCCTGGCCGGATCGATCACCGAGATGCCGCTGGACCGCGACTACGACGTCATCGTGTCGTGCCTGCCGTTCACCAACTTCGAACCGGCCGTCGTGCGTTCGATCCTGGACCGCTATCTGTCCGTGCTGGTCCCCGGGGGACACCTCACCTTCTTCGCCTACCTCGGCACCCACGCCCTGCGCTCCGCCTTCAGCAGCCGCGCCGAGGCCGCCCGGCACCGCGAGGTGGGCGCCGTCGTCGACGCGTTCGCCCGGCAGCACGGCGGGCGGCAGAGCGTGGTGTGGCGCAACCTGCCGCCGGCCCGGGTGTGGCACCTGCGGACCCCCGAGCGGCCGGGCCGGACCGTGGACGCGGTCTGATGCGGCTGCCCGCCGAACTCCTCACGGACGTACCGCCGTCGGCCGCGTACGCCACCGTGGCCGGCCTGGTGCTCCTCGAATCGGTCCTGTTCCTAGGCTCGTTCGTGCCCACGCTCAGCCTGCTGGTGTGCGCGGGCGCGCTGGCCCGGGCGGGGGTGCTGCACCTGCCCCTGGTGATCGCGACGGCCGTCGCCGCCGTGGTGACCGGCGACCTGGCGGCCCAGCGCACGGGGCGCAGGCTCTCGGACGGGCTGCTGGACGGCCGGCTGGGGCGCCGGGTGCCGGCCGCGGCCCGGGAGCGGGTGACCGGCCTGATCCGGCGCCGCGGCGGACCGGCCCTGCTTCTCTGCCGGTTCGTACCGTTGGCGCGCACGTTCGCGCCGTATCTGGCCGGCGCGGCCGGGCTGCGCTACCGGCGGCTCGCCCCGTACAGCCTGGTGGCGGCGACCGTCTGGGCGAGCGCCGAGGCGGGCGCGGGGTACGCGGCCGGGGCGTCGTACGGGCGTCTCGCGGCCCGGCTCGGCGGGACCGGGGCGCTCGGCGTGAGCGCCGGTGTGCTGCTGCTCGCCGCGGTCACCGTCCTGGTGGCGCGCCGGCGGGGGCGGCGGTCAGGCGCCGCACGCCAGGAGGCTGCCGTCGGTGCGGAGCATGGCGAGGTGGAGCCGGTGGAGCTCGGCGCCGGGATCGACGCCGAGCTCGTCCCGGAAGAAGCCGCGCACCTGGGCGTACACCTCCAGGGCCTCGCCCCGGCGGCCGCAGCGGTAGAGGGCGAGCATCAGCTGGTGCCAGAGCCGCTCGTGGAAGGGGTACTTGGCGGTGAGCGTGCGCAGGTCGGCGACGATCTCGTCATGGTGGCCCAGCGCCAGGCACACGTCGTGGTACCGCTCCCGCGCCCTGATCCATTCCTCCGTGAGCCCCTGCACCACGTCGCGGTGCAACTCCTCGGACCACACGTCGGCGAGGGGCCGTCCGCGCCACAGCGGCAGGGCGTCGGCCAGCAGGGTCCGCTCGCACTCCAGGTCCCCGACGCGGCCGGCGGCGCGCGCCCGCTGCGTCAACCCCCGGAAGCGGTGGAGGTCGAGGGAGTCCGGCGGCACGTCGAGGCGGTATCCGCCGGCCGAGGTGTGCAACAGCCGTGACAGGTCCGCGCCCCCGCCGTCCAGCCCCTGGCGCAGCCGGGTCATCGCCGTGTGCAGCGCCGGACGCGGCTGCCGGGGAAGGGAGTCGCCCCACACCGAGTGGACGAGGTCCTCGGGGGTGAGAGTGTCCCCCGCGTTCACCAGGAGAGCGGCGAGCAGGCTGCGCGGCCTGCCGCCGGGTATCAGGACCTTTCTGCTGCCGACCGCCACTTCGAGTGGCCCGAGTACACGGAAGGACATGTCGCGGCCCATGAACACTCCCCTTCGCCCCACCCGCGGCCCACTGGGCACGGCCGGAAGCCTCCACGTTCACTGTCCACTTCAGCGGATGCTACGGAGCTTGAGCGTACGCTGTCCAAAGACGCGATTGTCAACAGTGGCGGATGGTTGGATGGTTTTCCGGACAACGGACGCCTGCGGCAGCGGGCCGGAGCGGTCGGCCGGCCACCAGCGAAGACGGAGAACAGAGCATGGGCGGCAGCGAAACGGCACCGGACCGGCCCGGACGGCCCCTTGTGCGCAAGTTCGACCAGCGGCTCAACAAGCTGATCGCCACGATCTACCCGGACGAGCGCCGGCGCCCCGGGTACAGCCGGCTCGCCAAGGAGATATCCGAGAAGACCGGCGGCACCATCTCCGGCACGTACCTGTGGGAACTGGCCACCGGGAAGAAGCGCAACGTCACCCTGGAGCAACTGGACGTCCTGGCGGAGTTCTTCGGGGTGCCCCCGGAGTACTTCCTCAACGACGAGGCGGCCGAACGGATCGACGCCCAGCTGGCCCTGGCCGTCGCGCTGCGCGACGCCAAGGTGCGCAACCTCGCGCTGCGCGCCGAGGGGCTCTCCCCGGCGAGCCTCGACGCGCTCATCGTCATGGTCAACGAGGCGCGCAAGGTCCAGAACCTCTCGCCCATCGATGACGACGACACCGGGACGAAGGCACCGCCGGGCGGTCGGTGAGCACAGCCGGTCCCCGTCCGTCCTGGCACCGCGTTCGCTCCCACAGGCCGGGAGAACCGATGCCTCCGCGCGCGCACGCCCTCTACCACCGCTGCCCAGGACTCGGGGGACGGGAAGCAGCCATGTCTCAGCCCATCGCAGATCTGCGCCGATGTTGTCAGGACGTACTGGACCGGGTCGGCCCGCCCCGCCCGTTCTCCGTCGAAGCCCTCTGCCGCCATGTCCGCGTTCTGCGCGGACGCCCGTTGCACCTCCACCCGATGCCGATGCAGGCCGTCCGTGCGGGCGCCTTCGGCCTGTGGCTCGCGACCGCGACCGACGACCACATCTTCTACGAGGAACACACCACCCGCCTGCACCAAGAGCACATCGTGCTGCACGAGATCAGCCACATCCTCTTCGACCACCACTCGGTGACCGAGCACGACGGCCAGCTCCACCGGCTCCTGCGCGACCTGGACCCACAACTCATCCACCGCCTGCTCGCCCGCGCGAACTACTCCACCCACGAGGAGCAGGTGGCGGAGATGCTGGCCAGCCTGATGCGCACCCGCGAACACACCAAGGGGGCGGACCGCCCGCCCGCGCCCGGGATGCTGGGACGGCTCCAGGCCGCCCTCGGACTGGCCCCGGCGTCCGGCTGAGCGGGGCCCGCTCGCGAACTCGAACGAACTCTCGGAACCGAGGGCGGAAGGAGAGGCTCCGCAGTACCGTGCCCTTGCGGAACTCACGCCACAGGAGGGCGCGATGGGCTCTGGAGCGACTCCGTACGACGGGATGACGGTGCGCGTGCGCGATGTGGTCCATGACGTCGTGGCCGAGGTCGCGCCGGAGGAACTGCCGCTGGTGACGGCGCTGACCCGGTTCGACGACGCCACGGTCGTCCGGCGGCTGGGCCGCACGGGCGGGCGGCGCGAGCCGCTGGGATTCGGGCTGGGCGAGGTCGTGGCGATGGCCGCGCCCGTGGTGTGGCTGGTCCTGGACGAGGCGGGGCGCCGGATGGCGGACGCCGCCGTGGACGCCGCGGCCACCAGGTCGAGGTCCGTGCTGCGCAAGGTCCTGCGCCGGCCGTCCGCTCCGGTCGTCCTCCCCGCCGCCCTGACCCCGGAGCAGCTCGCCGGGATCCGCCGGCGCGTGGTGGAGACGGCCCTGGCGCGGGGCCTGGGGGAGCGCCGGGCGGAGACGATCGCCGACGCGGTGGTGGCCAGGCTGGCGCTGCCGGAGCCGGAGGACGGGGCCCCCGGGCCCCGTCCTCCGGAGCGGGGCTAGAGCGGCATGACGCCCACGACCCCGTCGCGGATACGGGTCGACGAGCGGGTGATGGGCGCGGGCACGACGGTGCGCTTCGTGCTCCTGATGGTCCTGTTGCTGGTGAGCTGCTGGCATGTGATGGGAGGCATCACCCGCCGAGCCGCCCTGCGGACCGGCCTCGATCACTTCGGCTGCCTGTTCGCCGCCGGAGGCGATCCGTTCGCCGGCGACGTCGCGCGCGACGTGGTCGCCACGAACCTCCAGGCCCCCGCCTATCAGGCGTGCCTGGACCGCTACGAGCCGCCGCTGGCCTGGTGGGTGACCCTCTCCTGGCCGGTTCTCCTCGTGGTCGTGGCCTGGGCGCTGTTCCGGGGCGTCCCCGCCTGGAGGACGCGGCCCGGCAGGGTCGTCCCGCTGGCGGCCGTCGACCCCGACGGCGGGATCCTGCGGCTGGTGGAGGAGCTGGCGGCGGTGGCCGGGCTGCCCAGGGCACCGCGCGTCGTCGTCGATCCCGCGGCGGCCTCGACGGGCGCGGTGGTGCTGGGCAGCGACCGCCGCCCCACGGTGTGCCTCCACGGGGGCCTGCTCGCCCGCGGGCGCACCGACCCGGAGGGATTCCGCGCGGTCCTCCTCCACGAACTCGCCCACATCCGCAACCGGGACGTGACGCTCACCTACACCACCCTCGCCGTGTGGTGGGCGTTCGTCGCCGTGGTGCTCCTGCCCGCGCTGGCGGTCCACATCAGGAGCGCCCTCGCCATCGCGCCGCGGTTCCGGGACGTCCAGCTCCCGGCCGCGGTACGGGGCTTCGGGCTGCTGGCACTCCTGGTCGTGCTGGTCTACCTGGCCCGCGCGGACGTGCTGCGCAGCCGGGAGATCTACGCCGACCGCGCGGCGGTGCGCTGGGGCGCGGATCCCCGGGGCTGGGCGGTCGCGACCCCGGGCCCGCCGCCGGGCGTGTGGCGGCGGTCGGTCGGTGCCCTGGCCGAGCTGTGGCGCACCCACCCGCGGTGGGAACTGCGCCGGAAGTCCCTCGACGATCCCGTCGTGCTGTTCGGCGTGCAGGCGCTGCCGCTCTTCCTGACCGGAGCCGCCGCCACCCTGATCAACTCCCAGGCGGGGGAGGAGGCGTTCGCGGCGAACGCCCAGTGGGCGAACCACGCGCGGGTACTGGTCTCGGCCGCGCTGGTCGTCGGAGTGCTCGGCGTCGCGCTGTGGCGCGGGGTGGCCCACGCCGTGCTCACCTTGCGCCGGGTGCCGTCCGGGGTGCGCGCGGGGCTGTGGCTGGGCGCGGGGATGGCCGCGGGCGAGCTGGTCGTCGACGGCGTGACGTCCTTCGCCTGGCTGCCCGCACGTCCCTGGGTCCTCGCGCTCGTGGTGCTCGCGGGAGGGGCGTTCGCATGGTGGGCCACCCAGTGCGCCCACCTGTGGGTCCGGATGTGGCCCGGCCGGACGATCCGCCCGGCGATGCTGCTGGGGCTGGCGGCCATGTGCCTGGTGCTGTCGGCGTGGTTCGAGTGGTGGCAGACGAGCGGCGCGTTGTACGCGGGCGGAGCACCCTTCGACACGGGGGGCTTCATGCAGTCGTCCGGGCTCATGTCCATCCAGGACGCCTACCGCTCCCTGCCCGCCAAGGTCCTGGCGGAGTTGATGACGGTGGCCGGCCGTCCCCTCGTCCTCCCCGCGGTCGCGGCGCTGTGGGTCGTACCGTTGCTCGCCTGGGCGATCGGCCCGTCCGGTGCCCCACCCCGCTGGATGCGGGAAGCCGTGGAAGGCGGCGGCGCCGGGGCGGGGCGAGGGGAGGGCGTGCCGCCGCTGCGGCGCGTGCTCCTGGCCGTGCTGCTCGGCGCCGCGTCGGCCTGTGCCGCCCTCGTGGGCGCGATGGCCTTCCTGCACACCCGGCGGGCCACCACGGACTTCCCCGCGTTCGTCGTCGCCTACTGCGGATGGCTTCTGGTGGCCCTCGGGACGGCCGCGGCGGTGGCCGCCGTCGCCGCGAGCGCACCGGCGCGCTCCTATCGGCTGCTCGTCGCCCTCATCGCGGCCGAGGCCGCCGTTCTGGCGGGCTCCGCGGGGACGTTCGCGCTCTCGTCGCTCGACGGATGCGTGGGGCCGCTCAGCACGCTCGTCCGGACCTGTGGCTGGCACCCCGATGTGACCTGGCCGCTCTTCCGGCTCCTGCTGGGCCCCGCCTTGCTGCTGGGCGCGGTCGTGGCCGTCGTCGCGGCCGCGGCCGTATCGGTGGCCGCGGCCGCGACGATGGCCGTGGCTGTATCGGTCACTGGGACCGCGTCGGTGGCCGGGACCGCGTCGGTGGCCGGGACCGCGCCGGAGGTCGGGACCGCGTCGGTGGCCGGGACCGTGGCGGATGTCGGGACCGTGCGACGGCGGGCCGCGTCCCGTGGCGCCGCCACCGTACGCCGGGCCGTGCCGCCCGCCCGCCGCGCCGTCGCGGTGGGCCTGCTGTGCGCCGTGGCGGTGGGGGCCACCGTGGCGGCGGGGACGCTCCTGGGAGGGGGCGGCCAGAGCCGCGCCGACAGGGCGCACAGCCACGCGCCGGCGGTCTCTCCCGGTCGAGGCGAGGCGGCGGGCGGCTCCACGGGACCGCCCGCGTCCGCCCGGACCCGGGAGATCCAGGTGCTCTCCTGGTACCTCTACGGTGGGGAAGAACTGCTGAGGAACCGCTTCATGACCGGCGCGAAAGGTTTCTTCGACCTCCTCACCAAGGGGCGGGGCGAGGTGTCCGGATCCCGCGTCCGACCCTTCTGCGAGGACTTCGGGAGGATCGCGCGGGACGCCGACGCGTTCTTCCGGGTGCCGGAGCCGCGGGCCGCGCAGCTCTGGAAGGAGTTCATCGCGCGGCTGGAGAAGACGGGCCGTACGTGCGGCCAGGCCGTGGAGCAGTCGAACGGCCGGCTCCTGGAGCAGACGATGACCGAACTCGTCGGGGCGGCCCGCCTGGCCCAGGAGGTGACGACCCGGGTGAAGACGACGGCGGAGGAGGGCGACATCCGGTAGGTCCGGTGGATCCGGTGGCGGGTCTGTTGATCAGGATCGGTCAGGATCGGTCAGGGCCGCGATAGGGCAGTGTCTGGCTGTAGACGACGTTCGTGGTCGTGCTGCCGAAGCCGGCCAGCTCGTCCACGAGTGTCTCCAGATGCTCCATGGAGGTCGCGGCCACCTTCAGGGTGTAGCAGTCGTCGCCGGTGGTGCGCAGGCATTCCAGGATCTCCCGGCGTTCGGCGAGCAGCCGGCGCAGCGGCTCGTGGCGGTTGCCCGGGTACTTCAGCCGGACGACGGCGAGCACGGGATAGCCGACCTTGGTCAGGTCCACCGAGGCGTGGTAGCCGGTGATGACGCCCAGCGACTCGAGATTCCGCACCCGTTCCGTCGTGGCCGACGGACTGAGCTTCACTCGCCGCCCCAGCTCGCTGAGGGAAATACGGGCCTCCCGCTGCAGCTGCGCGAGGATCGCCCAGTCGATGTCATCAAGATTCACGGCCATACCGTGAATCTACCGGGAGATTCACGGAGCAAGACCCCTACCACCAGGAAGAATCGGTTCCATATGCCGGGATCGCCGGGATAGCCTCGGGCCATGCAACTCGGCGTCAACGTACCGAACTTCGGGCCCGGAACCGATCCCGGCCTGCTGCGCGACTGGGCCCGGATCACGGAAGGCCTCGGCTACGACCTCCTCATGGTGTCGGATCACGTGGCCGTCACCCCGGATGTGGCCGAGCGGTACCCGGAGCCGTTCTACGAGCCGTTCACCACACTGTCCTGGCTGGCCGGCATCACCACCAAGGTGCGACTGGGCACGACCGTCCTGATCCTCCCCTACCGGCATCCGCTGCTGGTGGCGCGAATGGCCACCAACCTCGACCGGCTCAGCGGCGGCCGGCTCGTACTCGGGGTGGGCGTCGGCTGGGCCCGCCAGGAGTTCGACGCGCTCGGCGTGCCGTTCACCGCACGCGGCCGGCTGACCGACGAGTACCTGACCACCCTGAGGGACGCCTGGCGCACGGACACCGAGGACGGCGCCACCCCGATCCCCGTCTGGGTCGGCGGCCACAGCGCGGCGGCCCTCCGGCGTACGGCCCGGTTCGGGGACGCCTGGCATCCGCTGCGACTCCCTCTGCCACGGATGCGAACCGTCCTGTCGAACCACTCGCTGCCGGCGTTCGCACCCCGCATCGCCCTGCGACTTACCACCACCCCGGTCGACGACCCCGAACGGCCAGCCGGCGTCGGCACCATCGAGCAGATCCTCGACGACCTCGACCAGCTCCGCCTGCTCGGTGCCGACACCGTCGTTCTCGACCCCTACCACGGAGACCCGGACGAGACCCGCCGACCCCACACGGCCTGGCAGGCACTCACCGAGGTGGCCGCCCACTGGAGGACAGCACCGTGATCACCACCGCCGACCAGACGCTGCTGCGCCGCGCGATCGGCATCGCGGCCCATGCCATCGCCGAGGGCGACGCCCCGTACGGCTCCCTCCTGGCCGCCCCCGACGGCACGGTCCTCGCCGAGGCCCACAACACGGTGCGGCGCGACAACGACATCACGGCCCACCCGGAACTGAAGCTGGCCCGCTGGGCCGCCCGTGAACTCGACCCGCGAACAGCGGCGGGCACCACCCTCTACACGAGCTGCCAGCCATGCGGCATGTGCGCCGGCGGCATCGTCCGCTCCGGCATCGTCCGGGTCGTCTACGCGCTCTCCACCGAACAACTCGTCGAACTCAACCCCCAGTCGGGCGCCTGGCCGACGGTGACACAGGACGGCCCGGCCCTCTTCGACGAGGCCCGCGCCCCCATCGACGCCTACTACCGGTCGAGGTAGTACCACCGACTCATTCACAGCGGCCGCTTGATCGACGGCCGACAGCGACCCTGGTTGCGGGGGCGCTGTCACGCCTGGACCGGCGCCGGCGGGAACGGCCGAGGCGCGCGTCCGTACGGCAGCCGGGGATGCTCAGCGCGGAGGTGAGCTCACTGGATCAGGGACGTGTGCGGGTGATCCGGGGACTCCGGGCAGACGTAGAGCTGCAGGTGGTTTCCCCTGGATACCTGGACCTTGGGCGGGTTCGCCACACAAGGGTCGTCGAGGGAGCCGAGCGCTTGGTCCTCGTACGGGACCCAACCCCTGTTGCTGCTGTCCCATTCGTTCGAGGCGATGGTCAGCAGCGGGGCCATCTTGGCGCCACATGCGGTGCAGAAGCAGGCGATCGGGTCGGTGAGGCCCCACGGGGGCCGGCCGCCGACCTTCCATCCCGGGGCGACGGACAGCTGGCTGTCGTAGAACGAATCCGGGTAGGGGGCCCAGGAGCTGTCCAGGGCGGATCCGGCTGCCTGCCAGTTGCTCCAGTCCCGCAGCTGCTGCTGTAGCTCCTTGTTCAGGTCCATGGGGTTGGGGTACTCGGTGATCTGCTCCGGCGCGAGCACGCACGGCCGCGGTATATAGCCGTCGAACTCCACGGCGAAGGGGCCGGGCGGGGCGCCGAGGTCACCGGTGACCTCGGCGGAGGATCGCCAGAACAGTGCGGTCGGAGGCTTGTAGTCCGGCTCGTGTTCGAAGGGGCACCACAGCACCTGGAGCAGGTCGGCCTGTCCGGGCGGTCGCAGCACGGGTATATCGCGCACGTACAGCTGGGCCACGGGCACCATGGGGTTCGGGCCGTCGTCCCACTCGTAGTCCTGGCCGGCGTACACCTCGTACGCCTCGTACAGGTCGTCCATCTGGTTGTGTGACTCGTCGCAGTGTGGCCACGGCTCGTCGGCGGGCCACAGCAGCGGCCCGCCGACCGAACTGTCGTGCGGTGTCGGAGACCCGGGGCGGGGATGCAACCGGATCGCCGGGCGTGCCAGCGGGGCCAGTTGAGGAAAGACCGCGGTGACGTCAACCGGCCGCGGCGGGGTGGTACGGCTCATTCTGGCTCCCGATGGCACGAATCAGGTGAGGTTAGTTTCCGAGGTTCAGCAGCCCAGTGTTTCTCTGGGTATTGGTGATGTAGACGTCGGGGAACAGCGGCTGCGACGATCCGTCCGACCGCTCGACCCTAGCGCTCATCGTGACCCCCTGCGGAATCGTGCTGTCGCTACTCCGGTAGTCCGGCGTCACCTGGTAGAAGATCGCGTCATTCGGCCCGAGGATGCCACCGTCCTTGACCTTTCTCGCCGCCCTTTGGGCCACGGCTTCGTAGGTCCGCATGCTGGGCGTTCCGGTGTTCGTCCCCGACTGCCAGCAGGGGAAGAGATTGTCCGGTCCGCCATCGGTCGTTCCACCCTTGCCACCGAGGATGTTGGGGATCAGATGGCACCGGGCGAGTCCGGCCGTGGTCGAGTTGGCCTGGCGGAACAGGTCGGCGTCCAACCAGCCGGTGATGTCCCCCTTCGCATCGGAACCCTGTCCAAGGGCGACACCCAAGCAAGCCTGTGCCGTGGACGCCCGAGTACCGGCCGGGCCCAGCGGGGTGGTGGTCTTGTTGATGTGCGGGACAGGTTCGGTGGTGTTCTTGAACCACCCGTCGCCGGAGGGAACCGATCCGGCGGGAGCGTTCTGACGGCAGACGGCCAGCGGCTCGGCGATCGAACCGGATATCTCCACCTTGAACTGGTCGTCTTCCACCACTCGCTGGTTCACGAAGCCTTCGGCGAGCTGGGCATCGGCAGCCTGCTTGTCCGCGAGCGGAACGTGGGCGCGTGCGCAAGGGCTGCTCGTGCCGCCGTCCAGCACATCGGTGACCCAGCCCCCGTGGGTGCTCTGACGGGGGAGGAGCTCGGCGCACTGAGCGCCGTCGATTCCTCCTTCACGGGTTTCCGCGAAGGGGAACTCGCCGCAACTGTCGGTCGCGACGAGGTCCGTGCGGGCCTGGAAAGTTCCGCAGGTCCGAGCGCTCCGGCCGGCTACGTCACCCTTTGCCCGGGTCAGCGGCTTGTCGCGTCCCCAGCCGGTGAGGTTGCTCTGGGCCCACAGGTAGCCGGCCGCCGCGGCGCCCGAGCCCTGCGGGTTCGGCTGGTCGCTCATCCTGACGACCGGCATGATGCTGGGCACGACGCAGCCGGGGTCGGGCGCGCCGGTGGTCGTGTCCCGCACGGCGTCGTCGCAGCGGATCTTCTCCGGGTTGCTCCAGGAGGCGCTCGGGTCCGTGACCTGAGCGCCGGGAGACGTCACGAACAACTCGTACGACGTCGTGAAGTCGACCTTCGTGCCGGGAGCCGGGGTGGATTCGTAGACCACATCGCCGGTGAGGACCTGGTCCTTGACTATGGTCTTGCGTACCCACCGGGGAGACTTGGTGACCTTGCAGCCGGCTGAGCAGGCAGGCTTGAAGTTCGGGCTCAGGGTCGTAACGGCCCCGGTCGCACCGGTCATGGTCACCCTGACGAATTCGCTCCAGGTCGTGCCCTTGGCGGGCAGGACGGCGCTGCTCGAAACGTCCAGCGTTCCGGTGCCGATGACCTTGTCGTTGCTGTCCTTGAGCGTGTACAGCACGGTCAGGCCGTGGACGCAGTAGGCGAAGCGGTTGTAGTACCACGTCCTGGGGGGCGCGATCGCACAGCTGCCCGTGTCGGCGGCGGCAGCCGCGGCCGCCGGCTGCGCTGCGGCGCGGGTCTGCCGCCGGGTCGGGGGCGCCGGCGTGGCGATCGTGGTGACGCAGGCCCGCACGGCTCCCGCCTTGCGCTCCCGGGAGCCGGCGGGCGTGGGCTCGCACTTCTCCCCGGGAGTCACCGTGGCGGGCCGGGTCTTGCTCGGGCCGCGAACACCGGTCAGACCGTTCGGGTCGACGCCGCCCGACGTGCGGGGGGACGCCTCCGCCGCCGGCGCCTTGCCGGCGCCGACCGGGGCGAGGGCCTGGCCGTCCGCGGCGGCGGTGCCGGTCGCGGTGAGGCTCAGAACGAGGAGGAGACCGGGAAGTATCCGTCTCCTGCGTGGTGAAATCATGTCTTCTCTCTGTAGAAAGCCGCCCCGAGCGGAATCCGGCTCACTGCGCGATCAATTGATCCGGATCGCCTTCTGCCGCCCGGGGCGGGAAATGCAGCCAGTGAATATTCCTGGTGATCAACCCGTCACTGACTACCTGTCACGACTGCAATTCCGAGGGCGGCCACTCCGACCTGACGGAACGTTTCATCACCGGCCGATCCGCTGAACCGGCCCGTGACCAGGGGCCGGAGGCCGATGGATCGGCGGTCAGGCGACGAGGTCGTAGAGCATCTTGGACGCAGCCCCGGCGGCCTTTTCCACGGTCCGGACGACGGGCTTGGCCACAGCGGTGGCCGCCCGTCCGCCGCCACGGGTGACGAGCCCCAGTGCCGAGCGGCCCGCGGAGGAAACGAATTCGCCGCTGGTGAAGCCGTATTCGATTCCGGTGGCGATTGCGCTGACTCCAGCGGCGACGACAGAGACGCCGAGGCAGACGGCGGCGATGCTGCCGAGAACAGGTGCCGCCGGGAAGAACACGCACGACACGGCGAAACCTGTCGCCAGGAGTCCTGCGGCGGTGCTCACCTTGTCGGCGGTGTCAGCCCACCACTTGGCGTCGTTCCACCATTCGTCCTTGCCGGGCTGGCTTCCCTTGGGGTTGACCGTGTCGTTGTTCGTCGTGTCGGAGGGGTTGCGGTTGGCGTCCCGGTCCTTCTGTGCCTGCTCGGCGGCGAGGCGCGCGGCTTCCTTCACTTCTGCCGTTCGCTTGTCCGCTGCGGTCTGGCGTGCCTCGGCGGCGGCCTTGGCAGCGGTCTTGGCGTCCCGGCCGGCGGCGAGCTCGGCCTGGTGGGCGTTGGCGGCGGAGGCCTGTGCGCTGTAGGCGGAGGCCTGTGCGCTGCGGGCCGCGTCGATGGCGCGGTTCGCGGAGTGGTTCGCCGCGCGGGAGGCGCTTTGGGCGGTGGCGGCGGCGTCCTTGGCCTTGTTCGCCGAAGCCTGGGCGTCGGCGGCCGACTTGTCCGCCGCGTCCGCGTGCCGGCGGGCCTGATCCTTGTAGTCATCGGCCAGTTTCGCCGAGTCCAGCGCCTTCTGGGCCCACTCCTGAGCCTTCTGGCCGGCGTCCCGGGCCACTGCCGCGACCTGGGAGGCGAGTGCCGCGTCCCGCTGCGCCTCCTGGGCGATCTTGGCCGCCGCCGCGATGGCCGCCTGCATGGCGGCAGCGTGGCTGAGGGAGTCGTAGTCGAGCTGGGCGGCCCGATGCCGGACTGATTGGACGAAGTTCCGGCGCATCCACGCGGGGCCCTCCATGGCCACCTCGGCGTAGGCCTTGGAGTAGGCGTCTCCGTTGGCGATGACCGTCAGGGTCGCGACGGCGTCGTCCTCTTCGACGGCCTTGGCCAGGTCCTCGTCGAAGAACTTCTGGAGGGCTTCCGGGGTGTTGGTGTTGAGCGCGTCGTTGGCGACCTTGGTGACGGCCTTGCCGGGCTTCTCGTGCAGGATCTTCAGGATGTTGACCCTGTTGTCCTCGGCGCGTGACTTGATGACGCCGGAGGTGTTGAAGTCCCCTTCCGCGGGGACGCCGCCGGCGAGGGCCTGAACCGCGGCCTTCGCGACGGCCGGCTCGGAGACCTGGGCGATGAAGAGGACGGTCTCGCGGTTGTCCTGGGACTCGGCGAGCTGCCGGTCGATGTCGATCCAGGTGTGGACGTCGTAGTCGGATCCGGCGAGTGCGAAGCGGGCGGCCTGACGGGTCCAGGTGCCCTTGGAGTCCAGCAGTGCGACGGCCGCTTGGCGGCCGAGGGTGGCGGCGACGGTGAGCTCGTCGTTGCCGAGGGCTTGCTCCGCCTTGGCTATGAGGTCCTTGGTGGCCTGGGCGGTCTGCTGTGCCTGGGTGCGCTTGTTCAGGGCCGCCGCGCGTTCGGTCTTGTCCAGCTGGGCGAGCTGCGCGGCTTCCTTCATGCCCTGCAGCTTGTCGGCCTCCAGCATGGCCGCCTCGGCCGCGCGGGCGTTCTTCTCCACGGTCAGCGCGTCGGCGACGGCCTGCGTCGCGAGGTTGGCGGCCTTGACCGCCTCGTCGGCGTGGGCGGTGGACTTGTTCGCGAAGTCGATGGCCTGACCGGCGTACTTGACGGCCTCTTCGGCGGCATCGGCGGCTTTCTCGGCGTGTCCGGCGGCGGACTTGGCCGCGGCGTTCGAGGCACGAGCGGCTCGCGCGGCGGTCGAGGCCAGTGCCTGGGCCGTGGAGGCGGCGTTGGTGGCCTGGTTGGCGGCGGTGGAGGCGATCGCGGCCTGGCGCTTGGCTTCGGCCGCCTCGTCCTGGGCGACGCCGGAGGCCTCGGCCGCCTGGGCGGAGGCCTTGGCCGCGGCCGCGGCGTCACGGGCCGCGTCGGCGGCGGCCAGGCCGGCGTTCGCGGACTGCTCGGACGCGACGGCTGCGTCATCGGCCGCCTTGGCAGCGGAGTACGCCTTGGCGGCGGCGTCGCGGGCGGCGACGGCGGCGTTCTTCGCCTCGTTGGTCCTCGACGCGTCCTTCGACGCGGCGATCGCGGCGTTGTAGGCGCGGGTGGCCGCCGATCCGGCGGCTGCTGCCGCCTGGGAGGCCGCCGTGGCCGCCCAGGACGCCCGCTGAGACGCCTGGACCGCGGCGGAGGAAGCACGAATGGCCGTCCGGGCGGCGGACGCGGCGCCGCTGGCCGCGGTGGCGGCCTGGCGGGCCGCCTCGGCGGACCTCCGGACGTCGTCCCGTGCCTTCTCGGCTTCGGCCGCAGCCGTTTCGGCCTTCTCCTTGGCCCTGCCCGCGGCTGTCGTCGCCCGCTCCGAGGCCTCGACGGCCAGGTCGGTCTGCTCCCTGGCGCGCGCGCTCTCACGCTCGACGACGGCGACCAACTGCGCGATGGTGGCGGCCTCCTGGTCCCGTGCCCGCGCGATGTGCTGCCCGGTGTCGAGGTACCACTGCACGTCGTCCGCGGTCCCGCTCAGGGCGCGGTTCGCGTATTTCTTGAGCTCCGGGCCGGCCGTGGCGAGGCTGCGCATGATCTCTACGCGCATGTCCTCCAGCCTGGCGGTGTACTGGCCGGTGAGCAGGAACTGCTCCAGTGCCTGGTCGGTGCCGGCGCTCAGCGCGGCGTTGCCGTCCCGCTTGACGCTCTTTCCGCCGTTGGCCATGACGGAGAGGGTCGAGACCCGCATGTCCTCCGTGACCGAGGGGCGGAAGCCGTCCTTGACGAACGCGGCTATCGTCTCGTCCCCACCGTTGAGGGCGGCGCTCGCGTCCCTTCGAACGCTCTTGCCTCCGAAGCCCAGGTAGGTGAACGCGGCGACACGGTTGTCGATCCGCGTGGCCTTCGGCAACTGCTCGGTGAGGAAGGTCGTGATCTCCCGGTCGGTGCCGGCGAGCGCGTAGGCAGCCGCCTCCTTGACCGAACGTCCGCCCAGGATCCATGCCTGGACGGCTTTGGCCCGATCCGTGTCCGGCAGCGCCAGCGCGTCGCCGGCCGGGGCGGCGGCGCGGGTGGCTGCCCGTACGGGTGTGGTGAAGAGCAGGGGAGTCGATACGGCGGCCGCGCTCGCCGCGAGGGCGGTGGCGAAACGGCGCCGGCTCCAAAACGTTTCCTGCACGAAAGAACCTCTCTGGTTCCGATTCCTCGAGATCGAGGCCGAATCTTGCCCGGGAATATTTCACCGGAACGGCGATGACCCGACCTTATGCAGCGCACACGCCCGGAACATAACTGGCCGGAACCCAACCGGCGCAATGACCGAAAGATGGCTGAATCTCGCCCCCAATTTTTCGCAAAACCGCTGCAACCATTCCATGGTGTGACACGAGTCACCTCTCCGGCGGGTGATGTGTCCGGTAATAGAGCCATTTATTCTCTTGGCTGAATGACGCATGGCTTGGTTTCATTCGGAAGATCGCCAGCAAGTGCGCCACACCGCCGAATGTCCATTTCGACGGCGTCGGGCAGCCATCGACGGGGGGCCGTGAGAAGCTGGGCGAGCCCCTTCTTTCATTGCGCCTTCACGCATGCTCGCGAACATCTTGGATCGACACTAAGGACGAAAATGAAGGCACGTAGTGCAATCCGGCGAATCGTCGGTGCAGCTGTGGCTGCAGGGGCTCTGACCTGGATCGCAGCTGCGGGCGGTGTGACTGGTGGATCCGGCACGGAACCCATCGCAACGAAGGCGGTCGCCGATGAGGGCCCGCCCGACGCCGTCGAAAACTTCGCATACCCGAACGCCGATAAAATCCTCGCCGAGCAGAAGATAAAGCTCAATAGCGGAGACGGGCACATACTCCTGGCCGAATGCACGGGCGCACCGGAGTTGATGGAGGTCTTCTCGCACAAGAACGAGAAGGTGTGCTTCCGTGTCACCGGGGACAAGGGCTACCTGAGCTTGGAGATACCGGCGGTCTTCGGAGTCAAGGGAAACGATTACGACGCGCGGGTCGAGATGTCCGCCGGCGCCGAGCAGAAGACTTTCACCGTCGACAAGAACGCCTGGACCGCCGTGGGTGAGTCCGCCGACAAACAGGGCCGCGACTTCGTGCTCCTTGAGATCAGGACCTCCAAGTAGCACACACGCGCCCGGGGCGCCCACATCGCTGGGAAAGCGCCTTCCAGGAGCGCCCCCGGTTTTCACGAGCTCGGTCTTGAAAAGCTCGATGGCCGATACCATCGGGGCGTTGCTGTAGGCGTCGCCCACGCTGCCGATCACTGCCGATCGAAGCTGCGATGCCGGCGCCGTCCAAGTGCTCGGCGAGCCGGAATCCCGTGTATGGCGACCCGGCGTCCGCGTGGTGTATCAACTCACCACTCCGGTAAGGGAAACCGTCGCGGTCGCGCTGCTGCATGGCCTTCTCCAGAGCGTCCTGGACGAGTCCGGACTCCTTCGAGGTGGGGCGGACCAACCGACGATCCGGCGGGAGAACCGTCCACGACGAACGCGACGCAGACGCCCCCGGACCAGGTCTTCACGTGCGTGAAGTCGGCGACTCGGCAGCGGTTCGGTGCACTCGCGGCGAAGTTCCGGTCCACCGACGAAGTTCCGGTCCACCAGGGTCCGGTGCCCGCTCGACGGATCCGTCCGGGACCGTGGTGATCACCCTCTTGCCGCGGACGGCGTCGGCGATGCCGCTCTCGCGCACAAGGCGCGCGCACAAGGCGTTCGACGGGGCGGAAAGCCGGCTGGGCCGGCCGCCCCCGTAGCCCGGGTGGCACGCTCTCCACGCACACCGTGCGGGCATCGCGCAGCGGCCTCGGCTGAATATCGCGCGCAACCTGGTCCGATCGCTCCTCATGGAAGTCCGCGTCACCGGCTGGTCGGTCATCACCTCCGGTGCCGGCTCGTCAGCGACGACCGTGACCACGCAAACCACGTACGTACTCTCCCGAAAGACACTCCTTGATGCTTTCCCATCGTTTCCGTCACCCGCGGGTCGCGGCCGCCGTCGCGGTCGCTGCGGCCACCGCGAGCGTGCTCACCGCAACGCCCGCCTCCTCCTTGTCCGGCGCACCGGTCACCGACGGAAGTCGCGCCTTCACCGCGAACATCGTCTTCGGTGATCACATCAAGGGCTGCTCGGGTGTCCTGGTCGACAAGAGCTACGTCCTTACGGCGGCCAGCTGTGTGTCGGCCACCAGTGGCCGGCCCGTCAGCGGCAAGCTCCAGGCCAAGACCACCGTTACCGTCGGCCGCGCGGACCTGAATGCGAGCACCACCGGCGCCGTCGTCGAGGCCACCGATGTGATCGTCCACCCGGAGCGCAACGTCGCCCTGCTCAAGCTGAGCACGCCGGTCGCCAATGTCACCCCGGCACTGCTGTCCAGCCAGGCCCCCGCCGCCGGGCAGGCCCTGCACAGCGCCGGTTTCGGACGCACCGCGACCAGCTGGGTCCCGGGTCAGCTCAACAGCGGCCAGTTCAACGTCACCGCCACCACCGCCGCGGTCGTCGACCTTGAGCCCACCGGTGACGCGGCACTGTGCCAGGGCGACGCGGGCGGCCCGCTCACGCGTGACAACGCGGGCCGGCACGAGGTGGTCGCCCTGACCACCGGCTCCTGGCTCGGCTCCTGCCTCGGCGCGCCCAAGGGGGAGACCCGCAGGGGGGCTCGCGCCGTCCGTGTCGACGACCTCGGGCAGTGGATCAAGGGCAACGTCACCGAGCCGGGCCCCGACACGACCAACCTGACCGACCTCCGTGCCCTGGCGGACTTCACCGGGGACGGCAAGGCCGACCTGGTCGGCGTCGACACGGGCGGCACTCTCCAGCTCTACCGCGGCCGTGGCGAGGGCACCTTCGAGGCAACCCCGAAGGCCGTCGGAACCCCCGGTGTGTGGAAGAGCGTCCAGCGGATATTCGCCGGCGACTTCAACGGCGACGGCAAGCAGGACATCGCCGCTGTCTGGGAGAGCGACCGCATCCTCCTGCACACCGGCAAGGGGGACGGCACTTTCAACACCACGATCGTCCTCAGCCCCGAGAAGGCCACCTGGGCCCAGCTCAAGCACCTCACTCGTTTCAAGCTCGACGCCGCCGGCGCGAAGGACGGCGTCCTCGCGACCCGCTCCAACGGCGAGCTGTACGCCTACAAGGTCGGCACGAACGGCCTGCTCGACTTCACCGGCGGCAAGAAGATCTGGCCCGACACCTCCTTCAAGAACGTCATCATCCTCGGCACCGGTGACTTCAACGGCGACGGCCGTGACGATGTCGTCGGCGTCTGGGAGAACGGCTCCCTGGTCCACTGGAACGGCAACGCCAACGGAACCCTGGACGCAGGCGAGCTGGCAGCGGCCGGCAACATCTGGACCGACCTGAAGATCGTCACCGGTGACGTCGACGGCGACGGCAAGATCGACATCGTCAGCTGGAAGGGCGCCAAGATGTCCTTCCACCGCGGCAGGGGCAACGGCACGTTCGCCCCGGGTATCCAGCTCTGACCCACCGGCCCGCCGTCGCACGCGGCCGGGACACTTCCTGCGGAGCTGCTCCAGCGCAGACGACACATCACTCGGACGGCGCGGTCCAGGCGGCCTTGGGTACGGAACGGCCGGGAATCAAGGCCCGCGGCTGACCCGCACACCGCCCGACCCACGCCTCCGCAACCCACCGGGTTCCCGGCTCCGGCTGACACCGCAGCAGGGAACCCGGTCACGCGATTTCCCGGATGGCAGGAGCCTCTGTGGCGCCGCCCAGCCGGGGTTCTTCAACACGATCAAGGACTGAAGTGATCTCCAACCTGATGCGGCGCGCCAAGGGCGCGCTCGCGGTGACCATAGCCACCGGTGCCCTGTTCACGGCCACGGCTCCCGCCCAGGCCGCGGCAGTGCCGAACCTCACCGCGGCCGGCGCGATCGTGATCGACGGCACCAACGGCACCGCGCTCATGGCCAAGGACGCCGACACCAAGCGCCCGATGGCGAGCACCACGAAGATCATGACCGCGGTGGTGGTCACTTCCCTGCCGGGCCTCAACCTCGACCAGAAGGTCACCGTCAAGCAGGAGTACCTGGATTACGTCTACGCCAAGGGTGCGAGCTCGGCCCAGCTCAAGGCGGGGGCGACCCCGACGGTCCGTCAGCTGCTGTACGGGATGATGCTGCCGTCGGGCTGCGACGCCTCGTACGCCCTCGCGGACACCTTCGGTACGGGCACGACCATGGCGGCCCGTACTGCGGACTTCATCGCGAAGATGAACGCCAAGGCCAAGGAACTCGGCATGGCCAACACCGTCTTCGACTCCTTCGACGGCATCTCAGCGACCGGCAACAACCTCTCCAGCCCGCGCGACCTCGCGCAGCTCACCCGGCACGCGATGACCAGCCCTCTGTTCCAGACCCTGGTGAAGACCGCCACGTACAGCACCGGCGGCACCGCCACCGTCGCCAACTGGAGCAACAGCAACCTCCTGGTCCAGCCGCGCCCCACCGGTTACGGGTACCCGGGCGCGATCGGCGTCAAGACCGGCACCACCACGGCCGCCGGCAAGTGCCTCGTCTTCTCCGTGACCCGCAACGGCAAGACCATCATCGGTGTCCTGCTGAACGACGAGGAACGCTACATGGACTCCATGGCGCTCTCCGACTGGGCCCTCGGCCCGGCCGCCAGCTCCAGGACCGCCCTCCTGCGCAGCAACACCAAGCCGATCCCCGACGTCCTCGACTGATCTCGCTTCGAAGCGGACGCCACCGCGTCCGCCGTCCCCCTTGCTGCCGACGCCGTCCCGCGTCGGCAGCGAGGCGCTCCAGGAACGCCGCCCCAAGCTTTCCCTGCCGACAGCCATACGAGGCCGTCTCGGTCTTCCTCGGCTTGACTCTGCCGGTGATCTTGGGTGGTCGTGGTCAACTGCCGGGTGTTCACGAGGACTTCGACCGGGCAATCTCGTGCTGGCCTAGGAGGCCCAGGAAGGCTTGGAAGGTGGTCGGCGGTCGCGGTGAGGAGGGCCGTTCTCACGAACACAGCCAGTCGTCCACCGGCTGGCGCTGGAGGCGGATCGGCGGCGGGATGTTCATCGCCCTCGGGGTGGGGGCGGCCTTCACCGGGTGACGCCCGCTAGGACCGCGTCGCCCTGTCGCACTCGCCCCCCGAGGAGTCGCCTCCCCCGACCGGCGTGCTGCGGTCGTAGGGGTCGACCTCCTTGCCGGCTCCGTCCGCCCGGCGGTCGGTGCCGAAGGGCGGGGTGAAGTAGCCCGTGGGGGCGCCGCAGCCGCCGTTGGTCATGTCGTACTTGTACGAGACGATCGAGAACGTGCCCGGCTCGGTGCTCACCTTCGCGGGATCGTCCCAATTCAGGACCAGCTCGCGGCGGACGATCGTGCGCACGATCTCGTCGTCGCCGCCCGCGTCCGCGCGGGTGACCGGGTAGACGAAGGTGACGTCGGCGGTCACCTGGAGCGCGCCGCGCTCGCCCTCCCGGTAGCTGAGCCGGCCCCGGGTCTTCACGACGTCGCCGACCAGATGGGTGCGGGAGGGCTGGAAGCGGCTGAAGAGGAGGAGGGGGTCGTTCTTCTCGCTCGGGGTGCGGAAAGCGGTTGCGAGAAGGTCCTGGACATCCTTCTGGCGCGGGTTGATCAGCGCGATCGCCTTGTCGGGCCGCTCGCCCCGCAGCACCCCGCGGTCCAGGCTGGAGGCGACGAGGAAGTCCCGGCTGCGGGCGAGGGCCTGCTCGACCTCGGCCGCGCTCATCCAGCCGACCGCCTCGGCCTTCGGCACGGTGATCCCCGCTGCTCCGTCCGCCCAGCTTGCCGCTGGCGAACCGCGGAACGGTTCGGCCATGGTGGGGAGTCGGGCCCCCTTCTTCGGGGGTGCCTGGGAGTCGGTGTCCGCGAACAGTTCCACTATCCGCCCCGGCGCGAGCGCCACCACCAGCAGCACCAGCGAGGCCAGCAGCCCGACCACGTACCAGACCTTGCGCCGCCCGGGCTGCGCGGGCGTGTAGCTGCGCCAGCCCTCCGACCCGCGGCCGGGCTCCGCGCGCAGCCGCTGCGCCACGGTGCGGGCCCGCGCCGACGGCTCCTTGGGCGCGTCGGCGGCACCCGCCACCGACTCGCGCAGAAACCGCTCCCACTCCTCGTCGGACCTGGACGAACCGTCCGGCTCCGTACCCGCGCCCATCCCCAACCCCTGACAATCAGTAGACCGCGCCCCACTCCCCTGGGACGCATCCGCATCATGACACAGGGTGCTGACAGCCTTGAGCTCGGCCAGAGCGACAGCACGTGCACGGTCCAGAGCGCGTGTTGGCTGGTAGGCGAAGTGGCGCGGAGTCAGAAGAATGCGTTCGCGATTGCTGGTGAACACTGCGTCATCAGCTACGGGTGGCCAGCAGATCCGCATCCTGGTGGAAGTGAGAGCGTCCGGCTCACGGTCACCTCCACGGCATCCAGGAGCCGTGGGGGAGCTGAAGGGAGCGTCCAGGTCGTCGATGACATCGCGCACGGTGGCGACCGTGGTCCAGTGCAGGCTTGGTCAGCGCCCACGCACTCTGTGCCGGTGTACGCCCGGCGAGTACGCGGACATCCTGCCTCTTTTTGGTATCGGTGTAGCTGGAGGCCGTCGCCGTGTAGTCCTCGAAACGGCTCGACAACCGACCCTCGGCAATTCGCCGACGTGTTCCGACGGCCCCTGAAAGGGGTCATCTCCGGGCTGCTCGCCTGTTGGGGGGAAGGCGTAGCTGGGGGCAGGCTCTCCCGGTGCGATCCCCGCCCCATGCCGAGTAGGGGCGAACCGCCGGTGCTTGCACACCAGTGGCTAAAGATCTTCTCTTAACCCGAAAAGCGGCGACGGTCCGGTGCAGAGTGCTCGGACGGTCACGGCCCACACCCAGGCGATCAACCAGCTCAAGGCCGGCCGGCCTAGTCATAGCCGACCCGGCCCTGCGGGAACGGCTGCCCGCCCTGGGTAACCGCGAACTGTTCCGCACGTGCGCACGCCTCAGCTCGCACGAGGGCGAGGCCGACGGGGGGCGATGCGAACCCCGTGACTGACGCCACCCTCATGGCCCTGAGCATGCTGGCTCAGCGCATCGAGCAGCTCACCGGGCAGGTCGACGAGCTGAATCAGCGACTGACCGGGCTCGTTGAACGCCATGTCCCGCAGCTGCTCGCGCCGGTGGGTATCGGCCCGGACTCCGCTGTGACCCTCCTGATCGCCATGGGCGACAATCCCGAGCGGCTGAGCACGGAGGCGTCTTTCGCCGCTTTGTGCGGAGTCAGGCCCTATCGAGTACCCCTCGGGCTGCCGGAGCTCGCACCAGCTCAACCATGGTGGCGACCGGTAGGCGAACGCCTCCCTGCACCCCGCTGAGCGGCAGCGTCCGGAAGCTGTCGCCGGGTGGGTAGCGACCGACCGGCATGCCAGACCAGTGGCGAACAGTGTGCTACCCGACGTCGGAAGCCGTCGGCTGACCCGGAGCAGGGCAGCGCCCTGGCCGGTGTCCTGTGCCAATGATTGCAATCGCCCCCAAGGGGTGATGAAGCCGAACCCCTTCTCCTCGTTGAACCACTTCACGATGCCGCTCTGTCGGTTGCCCACGTTTCCCCCGATCTCTCTGAGGGTGGTAAACAACCCCAATCACACCGCCCTTGCCACTCCGACGTAGATGGATCGGGCCGCTGTCCTCGGGCTGTGAGCGCCGCCTCAAGGAGGGCAAGCCCCCCGAGCGCGACGTCGCCCGAGAGGCCTTCGACCTGGTCAGGCCCTCACCATCACGGCCCCCGGCATAGGGGAGAGCGCTGAGAGCAGGCGACAGGTGGGGAACCCCCGCCGGGCCGGTGGAGGGGGCGAGGCGGCGGCCGGGACGAGGCGTTTCGGCGGCTGGAGGGTTTGCGATGCGCGGGGCGCGCTGCCCGTAGCGACGAGACGGTCCCCAACACGCGACCGCCCGTACACCCCCGTGCCGAGAGCGCCCGGGCGGCCGCGTGGAGGTCACTCGGCCGGCGTCAGGTGAAACATCACGCTGTCCGCCGGTACGGAGATGGGGTAGTGACCCGTGAGGTGCCAGCCGGCTTCCTCGAAGACGGGCTTCCACTCCTCCAGGGTGGGCAGGTAATCACCCATCACCGCGTGGGCGAACTCGAAGGCCATGCTGAAGATCGGCATGTCCTGGTCGGCGTACGTGGTCGTGCGCGTCGCGTCGGCGAGGAGGAAGTGCTTCAGGTCCGGGAAGACCTCCCGGATACGCCGCAGCGACGCGACCGCCTCGGCGCGCGGCCAGAAGTCATGCCCCATCATGAAGGAGGTCAGCAGGTCGACGCCCGCGTACTCGGGACGCGGTTCGAGGGCTGTGGCGTCGCCCTGGGTGATGCGGATACGGTCCGACAGGCCCGCCTCGGCCACCGCCTTGGTGGCGACGTCGATTGCCCCGCCGGCCACGTCGATGCCGAGGCCCCGTACGCCCGGCCGCGTCCGGGTCAGTTGGACCAGCCGCTCGCCGCTGCCGCAGCCCAGGTCGGCCACGTAGGTGAAGTCCAGTTCGTTCACCACGGGCAGGAAGACCGGGTTCCACCACTGGGCGTTGATCTCGCGGCATGCGACACTGATCGCCGCCGCGTCCCGCCGGTAGAAGGAACCTGTCCGGTTGTCCGTACGTACCAAGTCCGGAAGCGTGCTGAACAACTCGCCGCAACCCCGTGTCATCCAGTGGAACAGCGACTTGGCGCGGTCCGCCTCGTCGAAGTTCGGCCCGGGCCTGACTTTGCCGTCCTCCCGGCTGACCACATCCGCCGCGGCCAGTGCGCGGAACAGCTCGTGCACCGAGCGGGCGTCCAGCCCGCGGTCGGCCGCGAACACGTCGGTGTCGAGCGGGCCGACCTCCCGCAGTTCCTCGAAGGCGCCGATCTCCCAGGCTGCGCTGATCGCCCAGGCAGCCAGGGCATGGTTGTACACCTCGGTCATCGTCGCATTGGTCTTGCTCATGCTGAGCCTCTCACCTTTTGTCATCAAGCTCTTCGGACGCATTTCCGTCCATTTCCGTTCGATCAGGCCCAGGCAGGGGTCGTGTCTGTCGGCCGCGCTCGGGATGCGTGACCGCTCAGCGTTCGCCTCGGGCCCAACTGTTGCTCAAAGGGGCACGGTTGGGTTATCGGGCCAACGGGAATCAGGTCCAGCCGGCGTGGCGCGCCCACCATTCCGCGGCCTCGGTGAGACGGCCGCTGACGGTGTCCGCGGGGTCTCCGGGCGCGGCGGTGGCCAGGACGGAGGCGGCCGTGTGCCCGGCGTACTGTGCCCCGGCGCACGACGTGCCCGCGTCGAGGTGCACCGTCAAGGACACGCCAGGGACTGGGCATGTTCCGGTAGGCGGGCTGAAGCGGCCATGTCCGGGCGGCAGGAGCAGCCAGCCGCCGACTGCCCGAGGTGTGGCCGGCTGGACGGTGAGGGAGAGGGGCAGCTCACACTGGGCGCGCAGCCCTTCCCTGGCCAGGTGGACGCCGAAAGCCTCCTCGTACACCTCGGCGACGAGAGCGCCGCCCGCGCGGCTGGCGATCTCGCACAGCACGGGACGACCGTCGCCGTCTATCCACGCCTCCAGGTGGAAGGCGGTGGCCTGGTCGGTGGGTGGCAGGGCGGCGATGACGTCGGCGGCGAAGTTCTGGAGGAGCGGCGTGCGTTCGTCCGCCGGGTCGAGCAATACGCTGCCGATGCCGACCGACTCCTTGAGGTGTTCGGCGACGCCACCGCTGTACTGGGCGGGCCAGGAGTGGATCACGGCTCCGTCGCGCATGATGCCGTCGACGTGGAAGAACGGTGCGCGGACAAAGGTTTCGGCCATCCACTGACCCGGCACCAACGGCGTTCCCAGGCGGGGTATGTCGGTGAGGAAGGCGTCCAGGTCCTTGTCCGTGTACAGCATGGCGACGCCCTCGGCGCCCGCACCGAAGCGGGGTTTGACGACGACCGGGTAGCCGTGGGCGTCGATGAAGTCGAGCAGGTCCAGCGCGTGGTCCACAGGGGCGAAATGCGGCACGGCGAGCCCGGCCTCGCGGATGAGCTCCTTCATCACCGCCTTGTCCCGGTAGGCGAAGGCGGACACGGGGCGCTGCCCCGGCAGGCCCAACCGTTCGCGCAACCGGGCGGCCCGGATCACGTCGTCCTCGCTGGTGCTGGCCACCAGACCCACCCCGAATTCGCGGGCGGCCGCCTCGGCGGCCAGGTCGGCCGCCCAGGAGTCGTAGGAGTCGACGAGCCGGTGGCCCAGGAAACGCCGGGTGACGATCTCCTCGGCGCCTTCGACGGCACTGCGCGGGGTGACGAGCACGACGCGGGCGGCGGCGTCGCCCAGCCAGTCCTGCAGCGGGCGGCGTCGCAGGGGGCGGCGGGAGAAGAGAAGGATGTTCTTCATGCGGTCGGGTCCTTGTTGCAGGTCCGGGTGGTTCACGGGATCGGGCGGATCAGGGGTTCACGGGTGGGCGGGCACGGCGGTGCCGACGGCGTGCAGTGCCCCGTGCAGGTGGACGAGGCTGTCTCCGGGCGCCCCGCGCTCGGCGTGTTCGACGGACGCGATGACCAGGTGGTGATCACCCACCCGGACCAGCTCGTGGCGCGAGCAGACGAGCCGGGCGAGGCAGCCCTCCAGGAGGGGGACGCCGTGGGGGCCCGGCCGCCAGCGGGTGGGCGGGGCGAACCGTGCGGCGCCCTTGGTGGCGAACCTCTCCGCCAGGCCGGCCTGGTCCCCGCTCAGCACATGGACGCCGTACCACCGGGCGTCGGCGATCCGCGCCCAGGTCGAGGAGGTGGTGGCCAGGGCGAAGGACACCAGGGCGGGTTCGGCGCTCAGGGAGGCGAACGAGGTGATGGTGACCCCGGCGGGCCCCGCCGGACCGGCGGCCGTGAGGACGGCCACGCCCGACGCATGGGCCCGCAGCACCGAGCGCAGGGTTGCGGCGTCCACGGTCACGACGGGTCGCCGGTGGGTGCGAAGTCCGGGCGGGGGAGCCCGAGATGGTCGCGCAGGGTGGTGCCCTCGTAGTCGGTGCGGAACAGCCCCCGCCGCTGAAGCTCGGGCACCACGAGCTCGACGATGTCGTCGAGCCCGTCGGGCAGGTAGCCCGGCATGATGTTGAAGCCGTCCGCCCCGCCCTGGGTGAACCAGGACTCCAGCTCGTCGGCGATGGTCTGCGGCGTGCCCAGCAGGAAGCGGTGCCCGCGACCGCCCGCGACGGACAGGAACAGCTCACGTATGGTCAGGCCCTGGCTCCGGGCCTGTTCGTAGACGAGCTGCTGGCGGCTGGTGCTGCCCTCGGTGGGCGGCAGTTCGGGCAGCGGGCCGTCGAGCGGCAGGTGGGAGATGTCGACGTCGCCGAGGAGCCCGGTGAGCAGGCCGAGCCCCACGACGGGGTCGACGAGGTCCTGCAGGACGGCGTACTTGTCCTCGGCCTCGGCCTGGCTGGACCCGGCGATGATGAAGACACCGGGCATGACCTTGACGTGTTCGGGATCGCGGCCGTGACCGGCGATGCGGTCCTTGATGTCCTTGTAGAAGACCTGCGCCTGGTCGAGGCTCTGCTGAGCGGTGAAGACGACCTCGGCCCAGCGGGCGGCGAAGTCCATGCCGTCACCGGAGGAACCCGCCTGGACGAGGACCGGGTGGCCCTGCGGGGAGCGCGCGACGTTCAGCGGCCCGCGCACGCGGAAGTGCTCGCCCTGGTGGTCGAGGACGTGGAGCCTGCGCGGGTCGAAGTAGCGGCCGGACTCCTTGTCGTAGAGGAAGGCGTCGTCTTCCCAGGAGTCCCACAGGCCGGTGACGACCTCCATGAACTCGCGGGCGCGCTGGTAGCGGGCGGCATGCGGGGGCTGCCGGTCGAGGTTGAAGTTCCGGGCCTCCGCGTCCGTCACGGACGTCACGACGTTCCATCCGGCGCGGCCCGCACTGAGGTGGTCGAGCGAGGCGAACTTCCGCGCGATGTGGAAGGGCTCGTTGTAGGTCGTGGAGGCCGTCGCCGTAAGACCGATGTGCGTGGTGTGCACGGCGAGAGCGGACAGCAGAGTCAGCGGCTCGAAGTGAACCATACGGCCCTGGCGGCTGAGTTCGTCGGCGTCCTTGTAGTGGGTGCGGATACCCGCGCCGTCGGAGAGGAAGATCATGTCGAACTTGCCGCGCTCGGCGGTCTGTACCAGGGAGCGGTAGTAGGCGAAGTCCAGGCCCCCGTCGGGGCGGGCGTTGGGGTGCCGCCAGGCGGCCACGTGGTGTCCGGGCGCCGGCAGGAAGGCCCCGAGGTTCATCATGCGACGGTTTGTGCTCACAGAGTGCTCCGGTGGGGAACGGGTGGGCGGTGGGAGGACGGCCTGATGCGTGCGAGGGTTTCGGCGGGGCGGCCCGTCGACGGCACGGGTCCGGAGTCAGCCGAGGAGGCGGACGGGCGAGCCTGCCAGGAAGGCTTGGACGTCTTCGACGGCCTGGCCGTAATACCTCTCGTAGTTGGCGCGGGTGACATAGCCCAGGTGCGGAGTGGCCAGCAGGCGTGGAGCAGTGCGCATGGGGTGGTCCGCGGGCAGCGGTTCGGTGTCGAAGACATCGACCCCCGCGCCGGCGATGGTCCCGGCGTGCAGGGCGGACAGCAGGGCGTCCTGGTCGACGATGGCGGCCCGTGAGGTGTTGACCAGGTAGGCGGTCGGGCGCATCCGGGCGAGCTCGGCGGCGCCGACCAGGCCGCGGGTGCGGTCGCCCAGGGCGAGGTGGACGGAGACGAAGTCGCTGCTCTCCAGCAGTTCTTCCTTCGTCGCCGCGAGAGCGGTGCCGACCTCGTCCGTGCGTTCCTTGGTGAGGTTCTGGCTCCAGGCGATGACGTCCATGCCGAAGGCCAGGCCCACCTGGGCCACCCGGCTGCCGATCTTGCCCAGCCCCAGCAGGCCCAGGCGGCGGCCGTGCAGGTCCGCTCCGACAGTGGACTGCCAACGGCCGCCTTCCCGGACGGCTTCGGCCTCGGGCACGATGCCCCGAGCCAGACCCAGCAGCAACGCCCAGGTCAGCTCCACCGGCGGAGTCGAAGAACTGGCCGTACCGCACACCGTCACCCCCTGCGCCCTCGCCGCGGCGTAGTCGATGACCGAATTGCGCATCCCCGAGGCGACCAGCAGCCGCAGCCGCGGCAGACGGGCGAGCAATGACGCGGGGAAGGGCACCCGCTCCCGCAAGGTGACCACGATGTCGAACTCCGCCAGGGCCGCGGCCAGTTCGTCCTCGCTGCCGAAATGGTCGGGAAAGGTGACGACGTCGACCTTCCCGGCCAGCGGCGACCAGTCGGCGATGGTGGTCGCCACGGACTGGAAGTCATCAAGTACGGCGCAACGTAGTGTCATGACTGCTCTTCTCCATCGGTGGTGTCGGGTGCGGTCGGGGTCACCCCGAGACCGGGGCCATCGGGCAGCGTGAGCCTTCCGCGGTCGATCCGGAGCCCGCGGAAGGGGTCGTCGACGAGGTCGACATGACCGTCGAGATCGAGATGGTCGGCGAGCGGGGCGAGCTGGGCCATGGCGGTGACGCCGAGCGCGCTTTCGGTCTTGCAGCCGAGCATGACCCGCAGTCCGGCCTGCCGGGCGAGGGTGATGGCCTCCTGGGCGCGACGCAGGCCACCGCACTTGATGAGCTTGATGTTGACGCCGGTGACGCAGCCCCGCAGACGCAGGACGTCCTCGGGGCCGGCGCAGTCCTCGTCCGCGACGATGGGCAGGGGCGCGTTCTCGTGCACATGACGGAGCCGGTCGGCGGGGCCCGGCGGGACGGGCTGTTCCAGCAGCTCGACGCCGTGGCGGTGCAGCTCGCGGGCGACGGCGACGGCTTGCGCGGGGCTCCAGGAGCCGTTGCCGTCCACCCAGATGCGGCCGTCGTAGACCTCGCGCAGGACCCCGGCCCGGCTCCCGTCGTCCTGTGGGGTCAGCTTGAGCTTGAGCACCGGCCAGTGGGCCAGTTCGCGGCCGCGCCGGCGCAGCTCGTCGTCCGTGCCCGCGCCCAGGGAGAGGGCCGTGAGACCGATCGGCAGCCCGTCCAGGCCCAACAGCCTGTGCAGGGGCAGTCCGGCCCGCTTCCCCAGCAGATCGTGCAGGGCCATGTCGACCGCGCAGAGCACGGGGGCACGGACGCCCGCCGAGCGGAGCCGGTCCAGGGTACGGACGAGCTCCAGCGGCCCGGCGTCCTCCAGCAGGGGCAGCGCGGCGTCGAGCTCTTCGGCGCTGGTGGCCCGGGCGGTGCCGTAACCGGTCAGGCCCTCCCAGCGCAGGACCAGCAGCCTCTGCTCGACGTGAGTGGTCACGCCGGTGTTGCTGGTGAACGGCTCGGCCAGGGCCACCGAGAACGGCCGGTGCGATGCCTTCAGCGGAGTTCTCACGCGTTGGCCACCTCCTCGAAAGCGGCCACCACCGCAGACGCCTGACGGAACGTCAGCTCCCGAAACCCTTCTGGCTGTACTGGAGTTGACGGCTCACGGCGGATTCCGTCGCGCGGGACCCCACTGCCGTCACGGAACCTGCCCCGCAGGTAGCCGGAGAATCCCCCGCCGTGCTCCCCGAGCCAGCCGAGCGCGGTGGGGTAGGCGTCGTCCGGGCCCACCGCGCGCACGGTGCGGAAGAGCGCGGCGAGCAGCTCCGCGTCGCGTGGGTCGGTGTCGGCGGGACAGAGCATGAACACCGGGGCCGGGAGCAGCACCACGCACAGCGGCACGGTCTCCGGAAAGGCAGCGGTCAGAGCCGAAGCGATGGCCCGCATGCCGCGCACGGTGGACCTGCTGGAGAAGTAGCCGCCGCGCCGCGGCGGGCAGCCGGCCATCGCCCGCGCTCCCCAGTGCGGGTGGGTGATGTACGGTTCGGCGCTGTCACTCGGGGGTCCGTCCGGGTGGTGGGTGCCGAAGAGGCCGGTCAGAACGCTGGTCAGCAGATGCGAGACCACCGGCAGCACGGGTGGCAACGCCCCGATGCGGGAGGGCAGCTCCTGGGGGTCGGTCAGGGCGCGGAAGGGTTCGAGGGCAGCCTTGGCCAGGGCGTCGGCCGAGCCGTAGAGGTGGCCGTCAAGACGGAATCCACGGCCCTCCGGGAGCAGCTCGCAGCGGCCGACCCGCCCGTCCGGCCGGGCGGCATGACTGACCAGGTTGCCCAGGGCACGGCGCGGGTTGGGCTGGGCGGCCGCCTCCTGGAGGAGATGGGTGAGCATGGCGGTGAACGCCTCGGCGTGCGCCATGACCGCGGACGCCTCGAGCGCGAAGCGGTATCCGGCGAGGGTGCCCATGCGCCGCCAGTGCAGTTCCACCAGTGGGACCAGGCCGCCGTCGATCTCGGTGGCGACGAACGGACAGAACAGCGGGCGGCTGCGGTCGCGGCGGACGAACGCCCGGCCGTCCCAGGTGTACAGGGGCAGCACCCGCCTGCTGCCCCGGTCGACGAGGGACCCGGGCAGGTAGACGGTGTCGCCTCCGGCCGCGGTCTCCCCCTGGGCCTCGGTCTCGGTCTGGGTGAAGCCATAGATGAGTGGATACCCGTGCCCGCCGCCGCAGATGGCGGCGTTGAAATCCATCGGGCCGGAGCGGCCCAGGGCGATGTCCTCCCAGTTGCCCAGGTGTCCGGTGCGCGGGGGCAGCAGGGCCGCATCGCCGTGGACGAGGTCGAGCAGGGTGCCGATGGGCACGTCCCGGGTGCCCAGGTGGACGGAGGCGAAGGACAGGCGGCGGGTGCTGAGCGCATCGGTGTCGACGGCGTCGAGCAGGCCCAGCCCGGCGAGGAGGCGCCCGCTCATGCGCTACCTTCCTCTGCGCCGCCGTCGAGGCGGCCGAGCAGGTACGGCAGGGTGCCTCCCGCGAGGAGAACGTCCCATTCCCCGGCCGACTGCACATCGGCGCGCACGGTCCAGGCGGTACCGTCGGCCACCACCCGCACGGACCCGGTCTCGCGCATCCGGTCCAGGCCCTCCAGCGCGAACTCCTCGTGCCCGGTGAGGCCCAGGCCGGACCAGCTGGTCCCCTCCGGCAGCAGCAGCGGCAGGATGCCCATGGCGCACAGGTTGGTGCGGTGGATGCGCTCGAAGCTCTCGGCCAGAACGGCACGGACGCCGAGCAGCCAGGGGCCCTTGGCGGCCCAGTCGCGTGAGGAACCCTTGCCGTAGTTGCGTCCGGCCAGGACCAGCAGGGGTGTGGCGTCGGCGGCGTACCGCCGGGCGGCCTCGTGGACGGGCAGCAACTCGCCGGTCGGCAGATGAAGCGTCATACCGCCGCTGCCGCCCGGTCCGGTGAGGTGGTTGCGCAGACGTGGGTTGGAGAAGGCGCCGCGGGCCATCACCTCGTGGTTGCCGCGGCGTGAGCCGTAGGAGTTGAAGTCGGTCACGCCGCGCCGGCGCAGATGGAGTCCGGCGGGGGAGTCCGGCGGGATGGCGCCGACCGGGGAGATGTGGTCGGTGCTGACGTCGTCGCCCAGGGCCAGCAGCACCCGGGCGCCGCGCACCGGGGTGTCGGCGGGCCGGGCCGTTCCGACGAAGGAAGGCGGCCGGATGTAGGTGGAGTCCTCGTCCCAGGCGTAGACGGGACCCGGCTGGGCGGGCAGGGCGTCCCAGACCGGATCGGCCGCGGGGGCGGCGGTGAAGAGCTCGGGCTTGATGAACTCGCGTTCCAGCTCGGCGAGTTCCTCGCTGTCGGGCCAGATGTCGGCGAGCATCACGGGTTCGCCGCCACTGAAGCCCAGCGGTTCCCTCTCCAGGTCCCTACGGACGTCCCCGGCCAGGGCGAGGGCGACGACAAGCGCGGGTGAGGCCAGATAGCCGGCCCGTGCCTGGCCGTGGACGCGGGCCTCGAAGTTGCGGTTGCCGCTGAGGACGGCGGCCACGTTCAGCCCGTGCGCGTCGACGGCCTCGCCGATGCCCTTGTTGAGCGGGCCGCTGCCGCCGTTGCAGGTCATGCAGCCGTAGCCGGCCACATGGAAGCCCAGCTTCTCCAGATAGGGCAGCAGTCCGGCGTCCCTCAGATACCGCGTGACGGCACGTGATCCGGGCGACATGCTGGTCTTGACCCGCTCCGGGACGCTCAGGCCACGCTCCACCGCCCGCCGCGCCAGGAGGCCAGCGGCCAGCATGGCCTGCGGGTTGGAGGTGCTGGTGCACGAGGTGATGGAGGCGATCACGATGTCGCCGTCGGACAGCCCGTCGGCGGTGCGCACCGGACCGCCGTGGAAACGGGCGAAGGAGGCGGGCAGACCGGCCAGCTCGATGCGCTGGTCCGGCTGGCTGGGGCCGGCCAGGCTCGGCCGCACGGCGGCGAGGTCGAAGAGGATCTCCCGGCCGAAGCACGGCTCCGGAGCGTCCGCCCGCCGCAGCAGCCCCTGATGCCGGCAGTACGCCTCGGCCAGGGCTATGTCCTCGGTGCGGCGTCCGGTCTGCCGCAGGTAGCGCAGGGTCTCCGTGTCCACCGGGAAGTAGGCGGCCATGGCCCCGTACTCCGGGGCCATGTTGGCGATGGTGCACCGGTCGGCCGCGGTGAGGGCGTCGACGCCGGATCCGGTGAACTCGACGAGCAGGCCGCGGACGTTCTCCTCGCGCAGTCGCTGGGTGAGGGTGAGCACCACATCGGTCGGTGAGACGCCGGGCCGGACGGTGCCGGTGAGGCGGATTCCGACGATCGGCGGGATGCGGATGGGCTGGGCGAGGCCCAGCATCAAGGCTTCCGCCTCCAGCCCGCCCGTGCCCCAGCCGAGCACGCCCAGTCCGTTGACCATGGTGGTGTGGCTGTCGGTGCCGATGACGGTGTCGGGCAGCAGCAGCCCGTCGGCGCCCGAGGCGACGACCGTGGCGAGCCGTTCCAGGTTCACCTGGTGGACGATGCCCTGGCCCGGAGGGATGACCCGCAGCCCGTCGAAGGCGCCCCGGGCCCACTTGAGGAAGGCGTAGCGCTCCGCGTTGCGGGCGTGTTCGAGCGCTTCGTTGTGCGCCCGCGCGTCCGGGCGCCCGGCCAGGTCGGCCTGTACGGAGTGGTCCACGACGACGTCGACGGGCAGCACCGGGTTGACGCGCTCGGGCCGGTCCACGCGGTCGCGCAGGGCGGCGAGGTCGACCAGCAGCGGAATGCCCGTGTAGTCCTGCATGACGATGCGGGCCGGGCGGAAGGCCATCTCCAGCTCCGCGTCCCGGCCCGCGGCCAGCCGCGTCGCCAGGGTGACGGCCGTTTCCGTGTCGCCGTCGCGCAGCAGCGATTCCAGCAGGACCCGGCCGCTGTAGGGCACGGCGGCGAGATCGGCGCCGTGCTCGGCGGCGAACGCCGGCAGGCTGGCGAGCCGGACCTCACGCCCGGCGAGCCGCTCCCTGGTGATCATGTGGCAGTCACTTCTCTCTCGTCCCCCGATGTCGCGTCGGACGCCTTGCTCCCGCCCGCGCCGTCCGTTTCCCCGCCGTGTCCCGCGACGACCCCCGCCATGAGCAGGTAGGCGGCCACGACGACCGCGGCCGCCGACAGGGCGAGCGCCAGTGAGCGCGCCTCCAGGCGGGAGATCACCGGCACCAGGGCGGCCGAGACGGCGGCCGTGGCCAGGTTGCGGGCGTTGCCGATCCGGCCGCGTACGGCCCGTCCGGCCCTCAGTTGCAGCGTCGTGGTCACCGTCGTCCACGACAGGGTGCTGCAGGCGCCCAGGAGCAGCGCGAGGCCGATGGCGGCCGGGCCGCCGGGCCCGGCCGCCAGGGCCGCGAAGCACAGGGCCTGCCCGGCCAGCCCGGTCCGCACCGTGCCGGCGGCGCCCAGCCGGGCACCGACCGGGCCGAGAGCGGGCGCGGTGCTGATCGCGCCGACGGCGAAGGCGCAGTCCATCGCCGACAGCCAGTAGGCGCTGTCGCCGAAGTCCCGGGCGACGACGGCGAAGAGCAGCAGATTGAACAGCACGACGGCGACGTTGTCCGCCGTGCCCAGGAACAGATGACGGGCGAAGCCGCGCTCCGTGCGCAGCAGGGCGACGACCGGGCCCCAGCCGGATCCGGCCTTCTGCTCCCCGGCTGCCGCACCCTCGGGGCGCGGCAGCCGGGCGGCGGTGATGGCCACGCCCGACACGAGGAAGCCGAGTCCGGTGACCATGAAGCAGCCCGAGGCGCTCCAGCCCTGAATGATCACGCCGGCGGCGGCGCCGCCGAGCAGCGCGCCGCCCTGCTGGGCGATGTTGGAGTAGGCGTTGAAGGAGCCCAGTGCCGCACCGGGCATGACCGCCGGGGCCAGCGAGAAGATCGCACCGCGGTAGAACGGCTGGCCCGCCTTGATGCAGAACGACATCGCCATGATCCAGCCCAGCGGGCTGGGCCCGGTCAGCATCACCGCGCCGATGGCGACCAGCGCGGCGCCGCGCCCCAGCTCGATGACGGTGCAGATGCGCCGGGGGTCGCCCCGGTCCACCCACGGCCCCGCCACCAGCGGGACGGTGAAGGTGAGGACCTGTTCGACGATCAGCACGATGCCGAACGCGGCGATCGAGCCGGTCCGGTCGTACAACAGCTTTCCGGCGGCCAGCGTCTGCATGCCGCCGCCGATGCTGGTCGCGGTGGTCCCGGCGAGCAGCCACCGGCCGGTCCGGCCCAGGCTCACCCCCCGCATGTCGCCACGTCCCTCGGCTTCTCGGCCGCCGCCCGGCTGCGCTCCACGGCCTCGGCGAGCGGGGCCACGAACGTCACGGCGGCCGAACGGGACGCCTCGACGACGAAGCCGGGCACCACGGGCCCTCCTGTCACCTGGCGGATCCACGCGGGGTCCAGGTCGATGCGTAAGGCGAGCTCAACGCGTTCCAAGGGCCCCGACGTGTCCAGGACACGCGGCCCGGACTCATCGACGACGCTCTGCCGCAGGCCGTAGGGGTGCGCCTCGGCGGGCGTCCGCCGCGACCGGCCGTCACACAGCAGGTGCCGGCTCACGCGGTGCTTCCCGGGTAGGAACGGGTACGTGGGCCGTTGTAGCGGAGCAGGGGGCGGATGAGCACGTTGTTGGCGTGCTGCTCCAGGACCTGCGCGACCCACCCGGCGGTCCGCCCGACGACGAACAGGGGTACCGCCAGGTCATCCGGCAGGCCGAGCAGACGGTAGGCAAGCCCGGCGTACAGGTCCACATTGGGCGCGACTCCGTGCCGGGCGTACGGGCGCATGGCGGCGGCGATCGCGTCCAGGGTGTCCAATCCACGGGTGTCCCCGCGCTCCCGGCTCAACTCCACGACGGTGGCCCGCAGATGGCGCACCCGTGGGTCCTCGGTGCGGTAGACCCGGTGTCCGAAGCCCATGACCCGGTCACCACGGCCCTGTACCTCACGCACATAACGTTCGGCGTCCGCGGGCCCGTCCACCTCGTCGATCAGCCGGACCACGCGCTCGGCCGCGCCGCCGTGCAGCGAACCGCTGAACGTGGCCATGGCGGCGGTGATCGCGGCGATCATGCTCGCCCGGCTGCCTGTGGCGATGCGGGCGGTGAACGCGGACGCGTTGGAACTGTGGTCCGCGTGGACGATCAGGCCCTTGTTCATGAACCGGACGGCGGCAGGGCTCGGCCCAGCACCCAGCAGGGCCGTCAGGAAGCCCTCCGTGAACGGCACGTCCTCCGACGGCAGAAGGGGCTCCTGACCCTGGCGGTAGGCATGATGGGCGGCGACGAGCAGCGGGACGCGGGCCAGCAGCGTGATCCCCGCCTCCAACGCCTCCTCGTACGTCTCGTCCGCCGACGCGTCACGCCGCGGCTCATAGGCGCCCAGCGCCGAGACGCAGGTCCGCAGCGCCTCCACCGGGTGGGCATGGGCCAGACCACGGGCAAGAGCCAGGACCTCGGCCGGCACGGCACGCCGGGCCCGCAGCTCCTTGTCGAAGGCTTCCAGCTGGTAGGCGTCCGGCAGTTCACCGTGTATCAAGAGGTGGGCCACCTCTGTGTACGAGGCGTGCTCGGCCAGGTCGTGGATGCCGTATCCGCGGTACTCCATTACGCCCTCGGCCCCGTCGATCCGGGTGATGGCGGTGTGGTCGAAGCTGACACCCTCCAGGCCACGGTGAACGGCGACCTCGTCCGGCTGCTGCTCCGGCCGGGGTGTGGCCGGCTCCGCCACACTCCTCGAATCCCCCTGTTGCCGGGCGGCGAACGCGCGGATCTCCTCCACCGAGCGCAGCTCCAGGGTGAGTTCATCATCCACCGTGATGCCGTAGGCGTTCTCCAACGCCACCATCAGCGTCACATGGCCGAGGGAGTCCCACTCCCTGATGGACTGGTATTCCAGGTCGGCGGTGACCCTGTCCTCGTCGATTCTGAGCGTGTGCGCGATCAGACGGTCGACGCTGTTCATGTTCTTCCCCCTGGACTTGAGACGTGCGGGAGGTCAGACGGCCGCGGCGGGAGTGCCGAACCGGGAGCGCAGAGCCTGCCGGTCGGCCTTGCCGTTGCCGTTGACGGGCATCTGGTCGATGAGGTGCACGGCCCTGGGCACCATGTACGCGGGCAACCGGGCGCCGAGGGCGTCGGCGAGACCGGCGGGGTCGTCCGCTCCCGTGACGACGGCGACGAGCGCGTCCTCGTCGGGCAGGTGGAGGCAGACGGCCTCGGCGCAGCCGGCCCGGCGCAATGCCGCCTCGATCTCGCCGAGTTCGACGCGGTATCCACCGACCTTCACCTGCTGGTCGTCGCGGCCCAGATGGACGTAGTGACCGTCCTGGAAGCGCACCATGTCCCCGGTGCGGTAGTACCTCCGGCCGTTGCGCTCGAAGAACCTCTCGGCCGTCAGCGCGGAGTCCTGCCAGTATCCGGGCACCGTCTGCGGGCCCGCCATGCACAGCTCACCGGTCTCACCGGTGGCCACCGGCTCCAGCCGCTCGTCCACGACCAACGGGTCCAGCCCCGGGAAGGGCAGCCCGATGGGGACGTTGCCGTGCACGCACGATGCGGCCCCGGCGACCGGATCCCAGCGGTGCGCGGTGCAGGCGATGGTGAGCTCGGTAGGACCGTACAGGTTTTCCACCACTGACCCCGGAGCTGCCGCTTGCCACGCCTCGGCGGCCTCCTGCGGCAGAGCCTCACCGCAGAAAAGGCTCCACCGCAGCGTCGGCATCCGGCCCGGCGTCAGCGAACCACGCCTGCGCAGTACGGCCACGACCGATGGCACCGAGAACCAGACGGTGACCTCATTGCGCTCCAGATAACGAAAGGGCGCCAAAAGCTCGATGGAGTCCATCGCGCAGACTCGGGCGCCGTGCTCCCATGCCATGAAGAGGTCGAAGACCGACAGGTCGAAGGTTTGGTCGAAGGTCTGGCTCAACCGGTCATCAGGCGTGATCCCGTACCGGGCCTGCGCCGCGCCGAGGAAGGCCCGCACATTGCCATGGGTCACCGGGACACCCTTTGGGACACCGGTGCTACCAGAAGTGAACAACAGATACGCAAGCCCATCCGCCGGCACCGCCGCAGGCGCCACAAGCGGCACTGTGCTCGCAAGATCACTCGCCGTATACGCACCCCGTGCACCCGCCGCGACAATCTCCCCACGGACCGAGGCGTCGCTCTGCGGCAGCAGAACGAGCGGCTTGCGCTCCATCCCTCGTAGCACCTCGGGGAGTTGAGGCAGCGAACCCTCGTCGACGATCAGCGCGTCCAGATCTGCACGGTCCGCCATCGCACGCGTACGATCCACGGGAAAACGCCGGTTGAGCGGAACAAATGCCGCTCCGGCATACAGTGCTGCCAGAACCCCCAGGTACGAAACCTCACTACGGTGCGCAAGGATTCCGACGCGACGAGGCTGAGCCCCATTGGCGTCAAGGATGAGGGCGGCCCATCGTAAGGCGGTTTCAGCGGCTTCCGCATAGGTGATGTCGCGCTTGCCCAGCGTAAGGGCGACCCCATCGGGCCGATGCCGCGCATGATCAAGAAGTCCCGCACCGAGAACGGAACGTGGTGAGTTACGTTTCATGTCTCCCCCCGAGACCTGATGCCCCCAAGGCGTTGATCGTCATCGCTGTGCCGTCGAGGCCGGCCGTTGAGCTCCCGGCGCACCCGCGAGGTGATCTCAGGCGCATGGGAATGGAAAATAGAGCCGTTGGTGACTTCCTTGTGCGCCATGCCCCCCGAAATGCGGACTGCGCATCGATTTCATGAAATCACGGCTGCCGAGGATGATGGATAATGCGGAATGGGTGCTGTCGCAAGTCGAGCACCACAAGCCGTGAAGGTCTCGCACCGCTGAAGGTTCATTGCTCGGTGTCACCTGCAGGCTGTGCCCCAGGACGGCGTTGAGCTTTTATTCAAGCGGGCATGTCGCAGGGGTCAAGGACCGACACGACCGGTCGCTATCACCGGTTCAGCCGATAACCGATGGAGTGTCACGAAAGATTGAGGCCAGAGCATCCCTCGATGGCCGCAAACTGGAGTACGTCATTTCCCTGTTTGGCTGCACGGTTATCGCTTTCCCCCTTGGGTAAGGGTCTCTCAAAGAGCCTTACCCGCCCTGTGCCTTTCCAGGCGCATCCGACCCGTCGGACGCCAGGCATCGAATGTTTGGTCGTTCATTCGGCGAGTGCGCACTGATTTCGATGGCTGTGGCAGCGTTCCACGCCGAAGATCGCTTCGCAACGGTGACGCTGATCACAGCTTCGCCGGGATTCCATTCGGAACGCTGGACGATCCGGGCGGACTCGCCTGTGGCAGGTTGCCCCGCTCGCCGAAATGTTCCATATGATCAGTTATGGCGGTCATTGGTGTCGGTGTTGCGATATGGCACATCTGACCCTGTGCTCAAGTGGGCCGGGTGAGCGTTGACAAGATCGCAAGTCGCCCGGTAATAAAGTCTCCGACGGAATCAGCCGCTTGAGGTGGAACACCTCGGGCGAATAAATCGTTTGACGTCTCACGGTTTGACGGCACGCGGCTTGGCCGCCCTTTCCGTCCGCAGTGCGGGTGGCCGAGGAGTGTGGGCCGAGGATATTTCCTGTGTGAGCATCCAGGGGATCGCTCCGACTCTCTCCCGAAAGGGCTTCGGAATCCATTCTTCCGGTTCCGGAAGAATGTGGCTCGGGAAACCGATGTTTATCGGCTCTACGCAGGTCAGTCAGCGATCTACGGATAGGCTTGAGCGAATGTCCACCAATGTGTTTACCCGGGTTCTGATGATCGGCTGGTGTGCCCCGGCGTTCGTGGCGCTGAACGACCACCAGGCCCGCGTGGCAACCGTGATCGAGGCCAGGCACCTGGGCGATGCCCAGGCCCATGACCCGGACGGAACCTTCGTGGTCGTGCCTGACACCGGCGATGCCGAGCAAGTGCTGGCCGGCCTGGCCAGAGCCCGCATCGCGCTCGATGGATTCGACGTCGTATGCACGATCGGCGAGTTCCCGCTCGTCGCTGCGGCGCTGCTTGCCGAGCAGAGCAAAGCAGTCGGCATGCGGGTCTCCACCGCGATCGCATTGCGTGACAAATTCGTTCAGAAGCGGCTTGTCCGCGAGGCGGGGCTTCCGGTGGCCCAGGCGCGGGTGGCGAACCTCCTGTCCGATCTCGACGGCGAGCAGCTGACCTACCCGATCGTGGTGAAGCCGCTCACCGGTGCCGGTGCGAAGGACACCCACATCGTCTCCAACCCGCTGGAGCTGGAGTCCCTCGCCGCAGGCGACCAGAAGTCTCGTCGCGGCCCATGGCTGGTGGAGGAGTTCATCGAGGGGGAAGAGCTCCACCTCGACGGCGTCGTCCGCTCCGGGGCCATTCGGGCCCTCTCCGTATCGCGCTACGTGCAGAATGTGATCGACATCAAGTCGGGCGGTCTGGTCGGATCCGCTGTGATCGACCCCGATCAGAGCCCGGACCTCTACGCAAAGGCCGAGGCTCTGGTCTCCGCAGCGCTCGAGGCTTTCGGCCACGGAGACGGAATCTTCCATGCCGAAGCCTTCGAGAAGGACGGCACGCTCGTCTTCAGCGAATGCGGCGGCCGCTTGGGCGGAGGAATGATCCAGGAGACCGTGCTGCGACGTTTTGGCGTCAACCTGTCCGATGAATGGGCTCGGGCGGTGCTGGACCTGCCCCCGGGGCAGCCGGCTCAACCCAGTACCCTGCAGTGCGGCTGGATACAACTGCCGGCACCGGTCGGCGTGGCGCAGCACGTGCCCCAGCAGTCGGAGGTCCTGGAGCAGCCCGGCTGCCTGGAGGCGACCATCATCCTTACTCCGGGTTCCGAGACTCCGGACTTCAGCACGGCGTCGAATGTGAGGGCCGGGCGCGTCGTCGTCGGCGGCGCCAGTGAGGAGCAGGTGCGGGAACGGCTCCTCGCCCTCGCCGCATGGTTCTCGGATTCGGTGGTCGTGCAAGCGGGGGAACCTGCGTGACGCACGACGTGGTGGGCGTCGGTCCGGACACGGCCGTCACCTTGCTGACCACGGTGGGGGACAACCCGGAACGTCTGGCCGGCGAGGCGTCGTCTGCCGCGCTGTGCGGAGTCAGCCCCGAATGTTCCTCCGGGAGTCGGCACTGCCATCGCCTCAACCGTGTCGGCGACCGGCAGGCGAACGTCGCCCTGCACCGGATCGTGCAGACCCGGCTGCGCTTCGACCCGCGTACCCAGGACTACTACGAACGCCGCCTCAAAGAGGGGAAGACCCGCAACGAGGTCGTCCGGTGCCTCAAACGCTACGTTGCCCGAGAGGTCTTCCACCTGGTCCAGCCCACATCCTCACAGCCCCCGCTATAGGGGCAGCCGTGAGAGATGAGAGGGTCTGACGGGTGAGCGAGAGACCACCGAACACCCTGCAGTACCGCGTTGACGGGCCAGAAGACGCCCCAGTCCTGGTCCTGGGGCCCGCGCTGGGTACCACATGGCACAGGTGGGCGAAACCGTCTTCTGGCGTCCACGTGGTCCAGATCGGGAGCGTTTGAGCGAGTTCGGATCTTGTCGTCCAGGCCCGTCAATGCTGTTGGTGACTCGGGCGTGACAGATGTTGCCCCCGTCGGCTAGTTCGGCGGGGGTTCTGTCTTCCCGGGCCGATGGTGCGGCGCTGGTCGGCTGCGGTTCGGGAGTAGATGCTCTCGGTAGGTCGGGGCGGTGCAAGAATTCGAACAACTGTGGGCATCGTGGCGCGGGATGGCTGAGGTCGGAGTTGCCCGTACGCGACCTGTTGTGGATGCAAATTATGCAGCGAGGCGGTGGTCGATGACCAATGCGGAGCTATCCGGGAGGCGGCTGATGATCGCACGGGTGTCCGTACTAGCCTTGCCGTTCGTTTGGACGCGTTCCTGTGTCTAGGGCCGGTTGAGGTCTGTTGGTTTTGTTGTTGAGGCTGCTTCCGGTGGCGCGGGGCAAGCGGTAAGGATGAGTGCGTACAGCCCTGCTGGGGAGAGCGTCGGTCTAGGACGAGAGCAGGTTGGTCGATGGCAATCGTGGCACGAGAGCCTTTGGGTGTGGTTGCGGAGGCGCTGGCTCCCGGCGATCTCGTACCTCGCGATGCGAGCCTGGCGGTTGTTGAAGCCGAGCGGGTGAAGGTCGTCGCGGCTTACCGATTCGAGGCGCGAGAGCGGGAGCGGCGGGCGGCTTCGGGCATGGCTCCGCTGACGCGACCGGATGCCCTGAACCTCTTGATGGCGCTGCCGCTCGGCGAGCCGGTGCCTGCCGGATCACTGAACGGCAGGGAACGCCGAGCGTTGAAGGCTCTGCCGAAGGGGGCGGTGGTTCGGCGCGACGGATTGATTACTCGTCTGGCGACCCGGCCGGTCCATGTCGACATGGTGTTGGTGCCTGGACGCAGCTGGGAGTCGGCGATGGAGCAGGCCGAGCGGTTCACACCGTTCACTGCTCGTTCCGTATTGATGGATGGCGTGTTGCGGCGCAAGGACGAGGCGGTGATGCGCGCTGACTTCTACGGCATCGGATTGCTCCACGTCCAGGGGGATGCGGTCGAGGTTGTTGTGCCACCCAGCCCCTTCGTGCGCAAGCGCCATACGGTTGCTGGCTGGAAGTTCCTGGAAGACGTCAACCGTCAGCTCCCCTGAGGGGGTGCATCCGGCTACTGAGTGACGGGCAGTGTCGCCCATGCTTTGAGCGGCGAGGGTGCTTGGAACCCGGACTTGGGGCTCGCGCCCACTCCGATGCGCTGGTTTTCCAGTGCGTAGCGGTCGATGGCTGCAGCGCATTTATTGCGCCACCACGTCTTACGCTCGGAGCCGGCTCGGTAGCTGGCCATGTCGCTGACCCATGCGCCCCAGGTGTGGACGTTGTGGTTCTCCGCCTCACGCCGCGTTTCACCGTCGGAAAGATAAAAGCTGTCGAGGCTGCGCCCGTCGCACTCCTCGCAGTCGCAGGTTGCCGGATCCGCATTGCCGTAGACCTTGGACAAGAACTCTGCGCCCTTGAAGCACATCAACTGCGGCATCAGGATGTGCGGGTACGTGGGTCCGCCGCCGCGCTTGCCTATCCGGGCCTTCTCTTCGGGCGGTATCGCGTGACGGAGCGAGCTCTGGATGCCGATTCCCGCGCATAGGGCACCGTGCGCTATCACGTCGAGAGCTGCGAGGTCTGTGCGCAATAGCGACATGTGCTCGACCTCGGTGACCAGCCGCCGCAGGTTGGCCGGAATGTCCTTCGCCTGTTCCAGCGGGTCGAACTGGCGGAAGAGGATGACTGCCTTCGGGTGACGGATCTTGGCGCAAACCGCAATCAGTTGGCCGATGTTCTCCCGGTTCAGCCAGGTGACATCGATCGGAAGGGAGACCAGCGTGTCGGCTCGCTCGATCCGGTTGGCTTCCCGCATTACCGCTTTGAGGGCACGGGAGTCCGCCGGCGGTATGTAGCCGGTGGGTGTCAGCGCTGCGGTTGCCCCTCGCGCCTTCTGGAAGTTCAGCGAGGTGTCCACGGTGGCGAACAGTTCGTCGGGAGGTGCCATGAACGGCTCCTCCGCCGTTGCCGTGTACGTGGTGTACACGGCGCTGTCGATCAGTAATGTGCCCTGGTAGCCGACGTCGGCGCGGAGCTGGAAGGCGCGTGCGTCGGCGTTGGCGCCGGTCATGACCACGCCGCTCAGGCCGTCATCGAGGGCCGGGCGAGGTCGGGGAGTGTACTGGGCGTGTTCGTGGAGCAGTACGCGTCCCTGCAGGAGCGGCACCGCTGCCACGGTGTGGTCGAGCGTCTTCACGGCGGGCGGTCGCCGCCTGGGAACGGGGGCGTCGCTCATGAATCACCTCGCAGAAGGGTCCGGCACGTCCTTGTGTCCGGACGGAGAAGAAGCGCACAAGTAGACCTCGTGGAACTCCTCACGACCCAGGCCCGCCAGGTGAGCGGTCTCGGTCGCGCTGAGGTGGTGCTGTCCCTCAAGCCGGGTGACGGCCTGAGCGATATGACGCGGAGTCTCGCGCCGGATGACGACTGGTTCATTGGTGCGGTAGCCGAGCGCGGACAACTCGACCATGAGAGTGCGGTATTGCCATTCGCTGATCACGCCCAGGTCCACGGCCCGCCGGACGAGGGCGGCCATGGAGACCCCCCAGCGGGTTTTGAGATCCATGAGGCGGGCGACGTCGATGCCGGGCTTCAACTCGCCCAGGATGCCCTCGTGCGGCATGAGGAACTCGGCGGCGAACCGGTCGGCTTGGGTCTCCTGAGCGCGTCCCTCGCCCGGTTCGCGGTGCATGATCAGATGGCCCAGCTCGTGAGCGAGGCTGAAGCGCGAACGGTCACCAGGGGCAGTGGAGTTGAGGAGCACCAGCGGCGCCCGGCCGTGCGGCCACTGGCTCACGGCGTCGAGTTCGCTGGTCCCCAGATCGCGGACTGCAACCAGGGCGCCGGCGTCTTCGAGCAGCGCGACAAGGTCGTCGATGGGGCCGGCGGGAACGTTCCACTCTTCGCGTACCGTCTCCGCGGCGTCCGCGGGAGTGTCGAAGTCGTTGACCTCAATGGGCCTGAACCGGTGAGGGCGACGGAGGGCTGCCGCCTGGGTCACCGCTTCGACCTGGAGGCGGGTGAGCGCCAGCGTCGCATGGATTCGGCGCAGCGCGGGGGCCCCCAGCGAGGCCCGCTTGCGGTGGTGTATCAGCCCGATGCCCACCCCGGCCGTATCGGCAGCCTGGCACAGCATCTCGGGGGTGAAGTGAAGCGTGGCGGCGAACAGGAGGACCCGATCGGCCCGGACTGGGATCCGTCCGGCTTCGGCCCGGCTTACGTACCCCTGTGTGATGCGGCTGCCCTCCACGTGCGACATCCGCTCGGCAAGCTCGGACTGGGTCCACCCCCGAGAGTCGCGCGCCAGGGCGAGCATGGTGGGATCCGCCAGCAACTCCTTCTGATCGCTCACGGCCCACCCCCATCCCTGGCTAGTCTCAACTCCAGCAAGGATACACGCTTTTATGCCTCAAAATATTCCGTGCATGATCCGCAGAGTTCACGCCCTCAGGGGTATCACGCGCCACTGACACCCCAACTGCAAGCCCATTGACTGTTGTTGGGCCGGGGTGAAGGACTCGCCTACACGATCCGCCCGAGACGGTGGATCGCTGCACAGATCAGGAGGTCGCTCTGTCTATGAAGGCGGAGCTGCCGCGTTGCATTCGTCGCTGCTGTGCCTCTCGGATGTTCGTCGTCATCAACGAACATCAGTTGCCGCATAGGTGCGGTCGGCGGTCGAGTTTGAGCACGCCGGGTGCGGATGCTGTGGGGGCGGGAGGATCGGTGGGTAGTGGACACGCACCGCGATGCGCATGTGGCTGCGGTGCTCTCCTTGACGGGGGCGGTGTTGGCCACCAGCGAGTTCCCGGCCAGCGCGGTTGGATACCGGGATCTGCTGAAGTGGGCCAGGACGTCGGGAGCCGTACGGCGGGCCGGGGTGGAGGGAACCGGCTCCTATGGGGCGTCCCTGCCCCGCTATCCGCTGGCCCAGGGTGTGGATGTGTTTGACGTGAACTGGATGGACCGGGCTGATCGCCGTCGGCGGGGCAAATCGGATCCGCTCGATGCCCAGAACGCGGCGCGAGCCGTATTGAGCGGGCGGGCCTGTGCTCGTGCCAAATCTGGCGACGGGCGGCCGGTGCAGATCGCCAGGATGTACAAGCTCACGAAGGTGTCGGCCGTCAAAGCCCGTGCCCAGGCCATCAACCAGCTCAAGTTCGTCCTCGTCACGGCTGACCCTGCCTTGCGGGAAGCACTGGCCGGACTGGGTAATGCCGAACTCTTCCGTACCTGCGCGCGGTTCGCCGGCGCGAGCGGTCACGAGGAAGGCGGAGAGGAGTCGGTGCTGCAGGCGACTCGGATCGCGCTGGGTCTGCTGGCTCACCGGATCGGCCAGCTCTCCGAGCAGATCCGCGATGTGGACGCTCGCCTGGCCCGCCTAGTGGAACGCCATGCCCCGCAGCTGCTCGACGTGGTGGGCATTGGTCCGGACACCGCGGTCACGTTGCTGATCACGGTGGGGGACAACCCGGAACGCCTGGACAGTGAGGCGTCGTTCGCCGCACTGTGCGGGGTCAGTCCTGTGGAGCGTTCCTCGGGACGTCGGCAGGTCCGTCGCCTCAACCGTGGTGGTGACCGTCAGGCCAACGCCGCGCTCCATCGCATCGTGTTCACCCGACTGCGGGTCGACCCACGTACCCAGGACTACTACGAGCGCCGGATCAAGGAGGGCAAGATCCGTCGCGCAATCATCCGTTGCCTCAAGCGCTACGCGGCCCGAGAGGTCTTCCACCTGGTCAGATAGCTACAGCCGGGACCCCGCTCATAGGGGCTGTGACACGTGATGGTCACTGAGGCCCCCACCGGGTAGGTGCTGGCAGGGGGCCTCGGCGTTCCTCAGCGGCGGGATCTGCTCCTCGATCCTGCTGCGGCATCTGCGAACGCCTTGAGTGCCCGCAGCGGGCGGCGCCGCCGCTGGGCCACCCGTTGCGGGTCGGCCCGAACGGGCGGCACGTTGGTGCCCTGCGCCGTGGCGCCCATAGCCGTCGAGAGGGTCTGCATCGGTGTGATTTGAGGAGCCCCGTCTGATGGTGCCGACGGGGGCCTCCGTGTTCGGTGGACGGGCAAGGGAAGACCCGGCGCGAGATCATCCGCCAGAAACCGTTCCGACGGGGACCTCCGTGCGGAGCCGTGAGACGCCGAAGCCGCACCAGAGCGCTCCGGTGCGGCTTCGGCGTGAGATCGGTTGCGCTCGCACGAGTGGTTCCCGGGAGCGGTGCGGGAACGCCTGCCCGAGCAGCCGACCCGCCGCAGGAAGGCACTCCCCGGTGCGAAATACTCTCCCGATGAGTTCACGCACTTCTCCGATCAGCCAGCCGATCACGATACGGAGGGCAGTCGCGCGGGATGCCAAACGGCTCACGCGGCTCGTGCGTGGCTCAGGCGCCTACGAGGGTAAGTACGCAGCCGCAGTGGCGGGCTACCGGGTCGGTCCTGATTACATCGAAGCCCACCGCGCCTTCGTAGCCGTCGGCGCCGACGGGCATGGAGGCCGGGTCATCGGGTTCTACTCGCTCGTCCTCGCTCCACCGGAGCTCGACCTGCTGTTCGTCGCCGACGAAGCGCAAGGACGTGGTATCGGAAGGCTGCTCGTCGCGCACATGCAGTCCGAGGCCCGTGCCGCCGAGCTCGACCGTGTCAAGGTCGTGTCGCATCTTCCCGCCGAGGACTTCTACCACCGGGTCGGTGCAGTGCGGACCGGGACCGCGCTCGCGAACCCGCCCGCCGTGCCGTGGGACCGTCCCAAATTCGAGTTTCGCATTCCTTCGGAATGACGCGATGTGTCGGTTCGCAGGGCACCGGCTTCGCCTGCGCGGTGGCTGGCATGCAGGAGCCGCTGGACGCCGCGCGCTCCGTGTGTGCCGTCGTCTGTCCTGGCGGGGGGATCGCCTGCGCCAGCGGCCTCTCCCGGCGACTCCCTCGCCTCCGGCACTCCCAGGGCCATCGAAATCGCGTACACCTCGGCTCGTTCCACACACGATCGAGGTCGGCCGCGTAAATACGCAGTTCACACAACCCTGATCTGTGAGAGGAGGTGGTCACAGTCCACCGTCAGCGCTGTAGGGGGTGATGTCTTGCCAGTGCAGCCATCAGCGCAAGTGGAAGTAGTCACAGCCCTTGCCCCGTGGAGCGTGGCCGGCCGGCGTCGGTGCGGCCTGCGGTGGAGCGGATCGGCGGGAGGCTCCGGACAGGGGCATCAGAGCCTCGAGTGCCCGCAGCGGGCGGCGCCGCCCTGAACGAAGATGCTGGTTTCTGTGCCGTATAACGATCGGTCGGAGTCGGGTCCAGGATGCGTCAAGGGCTGGGGCTGAGCATGCTCGGTGTTCCTGGGTGGGGCTTGCCGGTTGTTGTGGCGTCCTCACGATTCTGACCGTCCGACGCGGCCCGGTACCGGCAGCGCGACGCGCCATCGGACTGGAAGGGGAGCGGACATGCCCACATCGATCGTGTCCACTACGCCGTCTGCTTCGCAGAACCGCCGTCGCCGCCCTGTGGGGGAGGTGGTTTTGGGGGCGGATACGCACCGGGATGCCCATGTGGGTGCGGTGCTCCGTGATGGGGGCGGTCGTGACACGTGATGGTCACTGGGGCCCCCGCCGGGCAGGTGCTGGCAGAGGGTCTCGGTGTTCCTCGGTGGCGAGGTCCGCTCCTCGGTCCTGCTGTGGCGTCTTCGTACACCCCGAGTGCCCGCAGCGGGCGGCGCCGCCGCTGGGCCACCCAGGACTACTACGAGCGTCGGATCAAGGAGGGCAAGACCCGTCGCGAAATCGTCCGCTGCCTCAAGCGTTACGCGGCCCGGGAGGTCTTCCACCTGGTCAGACAGTTACAGCCAGGACCCCACTCATAGGGGCTGTCGTGACAGATGAGAGGGTCTGGCGGGTGAGTGAGACACCGGCGAACACCCTCCAATACCGCTCTGACGGGCCAGAAGACGCCCCAGTCCTGGTCCTGGGGCCCGCGCTGGGTACCACATGGCATATGTGGGACCGGCAGATACCGGAGCTGACCCGCCGGTGGCGCGTCATCCGCTTCGACCTCCCGGGACACGGCGGCGCCCCCGCGGTGCCCGCCGGCACGGTCGGTGAGCTCACCGACCGGCTGCTGGCGACCCTCGACGCGCTCGGCGTCGACCGCTTCGCGTACGTGGGCTGCTGCGCCTCCGGGGCCATGGGCACCGACCTCGCCCTGCGTCACCCGGGACGGCTCCTCTCGCTCGCCGTCGTCGGCTCCGCCGCGCACTTCGCGCCCGCGCCGCGCGGGGGGATGCGTGCCGCCGACGTCCGGGCCGGCGGTCTGGAGCCGGTGGCCCGGACGGCGCCCGAGCGCTGGTTCACCCCAGCCTTCGCGAGTGCCCAGCCGGCGATCGTCGACTGGGCCGTCCAGATGGTCCGGACGACCGACCTGGCCTGCTACGAGGCGGCCTGCGAGGCGCTCGCCGCGTTCGACGTCCGCGCCGAGCTGGGCCGGATCGATCTGCCGGCGCTGGTCATCGTCGGCGCGGAGGACCAGGTGACGCCGGCCGCCGACGTCCGCGTCCTCGTCGCGGGCATCCGCGACGCCCACCTCGCCGTCGTCCCGTCGGCCCGTCACCTCACCCCGGTCGAACAGCCCACGGCCGTGACGGACCTCCTGACCCGCCACCTCACGACCCCACCCGGCCCGCAGGGGCCGCAGGGCCCCCAGGGCCGGCTGCCCGGGCTGGCCCCGGCCCCGGGCCAGCCCGCTCCGGCGGAGGCCGCTGCCGCAGGCCCGAACCCGTACCGGACGGAGGGCGCGGCGGGGGCGGCCGGTGCGTCCGGCAGCGGGAATCCGTACGCGGACGGCGCGTCCGGCGTGGATCGCGCTGCCGGAGGCGGCCGGTCCGGCGATGGCCTCCCGGGCCGCGCCGGTGCCATGGGCAGCAGCGGAAGCCCGTACGCGGACGGCGGGCCCGGCGTGGATCGCGCTGCCGGAGTCGGCGGCTCCGGTGCCCCCGGTGAGGGGGATACCCCGTCCGCCGCCGGTCGTGCGGTCGGCAGCGGGAATCCGTACAACGAGACCGTCCGGCTCACGGAGCGCGCTGCCGGAGGCAGCGGGGCGGGTGACGGCGGCAGGCCGTACGCGGACACCGTGCGCATCGGCGCCGACGGCGCCGCGCGCGACGCGGCCCGCGCCGCCGGCAGTGGCGACCCGCAGCGGCCCGCCGCCCCGGACGTGGATCGCGCTGCCGGAGTCGGTCGCTCCGGAGTGGGAGCCCCCGGTGAGGGGGATACCCCCGCCGGCGCCCGACGTACGCCCGACAGCGGAAGTCCGTACGGGGACGCCGCGCCGGGTGCGGGCCGCGCTGCCGGAAGCGGCGCGTGGGACGCGTCCCGCCGAGGCGACAGCGACGGCGACGGTGGCGGTGGCGGCGACAGCGACGGTGACGGCGGGCGCGATGCCGCCCCCGGCCGCGCCCCCGCCGGAGGCGACCCGCACGCGCGCGGGCTGCGGCTGCGCCGTGAGGTGCTCGGCGCGGGTGACGCGCTCGCGCGGCACCTCGCCCCGGGCGACTTCTCCGCCGACTACGAGGACCTCGTCACCCGCGTCGCCTGGGGCGACATCTGGTCGCGGCCCGGGCTCGACCGGCGGACCCGGTTCCTCGTCACGCTCACCGCGCTGACCGCCGGCGGGCACCTCGACGAGCTGGCCACACACACCCGTGCCGCCCTGCGCGGCGGCGTGAGCCCCGACGAGATAAAGGAAACGTTGCTGCAAGCATCCCTCTACTGCGGTCTGCCCGCCGTCGGCAGGGCCTTCGAGGTCGCCCGCCGCGTCGTCGCCGAAGAAGCGGGCGCGTAGCAAGATGGCGCCATGAAGCTGACCAAGCAGAGCCACGCCTGCATCCGGCTGGAGAAGGACGACGGCCGCACCCTCGTCATCGACCCGGGAGGGTTCAGCGAGGTGGACGCCGCCGTCGGGGCGGACGCGATCCTCGTCACCCACGAGCACCCGGACCACTTCGACGAGGGCCGGCTGCGCGCCGCCCTGGACGCCAACCCGGCCGCCGAGCTGTGGACGCTGCGCAGCGTCGCGGAGCAGGTCTCGGCGGCCTTCCCCGGCCGGGTGCACACCGTCGGGGAGGGCGACGCGTTCAGCGCCGCCGGCTTCGACGTCCAGGTGCACGGGCAGCTGCACGCCGTGATCCACCCGGACATCCCGAGGATCACCAACGTCGGCTACCTCGTCGACGGCGCGCTCTTCCACCCCGGCGACGCGCTGACCCTCCCCGGGCAGCCGGTCGAGACGCTGATGGTCCCCGTCATGGCCCCCTGGAACAAGGTCGCCGACGTCATCGACTACATCCGCGAGGTCAAGCCGCGCCGCGCCATCGACATCCACGACGCGCTCCTCACCGACCTCGCCCGGCCGGTGTACGACCGGATGCTGGGCCCGGACGGCCCCGGCGTCGGCGGGGCGGAGCACTCCCGGCTGGCCGCCGGCCAGAGCATCCGCCTCTGACCAGCACGGATCCCGACGGAGCCCGCGTTGTCACACCCGGCCGTTAGGGTGGCGGCATGCGCATCGCCACCTGGAACGTGAACTCGATCACCGCCCGACTGCCGAGGCTCCTGGCCTGGCTGGAGAGCAGCGGCACGGACGTGCTGTGCATCCAGGAGACCAAGTGCTCCGCCGAGCAGTTCCCCGTCGACGAGCTGCGCGCCCTGGGCTACGAGTCCGCGGTCAACGCCGACGGCAGGTGGAACGGCGTGGCCCTGCTCTCGCGCGTCGGCCTGGAGGAAGTGGTCTCCGGCCTGCCCGGCGGGCCGGAGTACGACGGCGTGCAGGAGCCCCGCGCGATCTCGGCGACGTGCGGCGGCGTCCGCGTCTGGTCGGTCTACGTGCCCAACGGCCGCGAGGTCGGCCACGACCACTACGCGTACAAGCTCCGCTGGCTGGAGGCCCTGCGCGACGCGGTCGCGGCCGACGCCACGGGGGAGCGGCCGTTCGCGGTCCTCGGCGACTTCAACATCGCCCCGGCCGACGACGACGTCTACGACCCGGCCGTCTTCGAGGGCGCCACGCATGTGACGCCCGCGGAGCGCGCCGCCCTCGCCGCCCTGCGCGACGCGGGCCTGTCGGACGTCGTCCCCCGCCCCCTGAAGTACGACCACCCGTACACCTACTGGGACTACCGCCAGCTCTGCTTCCCGAAGAACCGCGGCATGCGCATCGACCTCGCCTACGCCAACGCGCCCTTCACCGCCGCGGTCAAGGACGCCTACGTCGACCGTGAGGAGCGCAAGGGCAAGGGCGCCTCGGACCACGCCCCGGTCGTCGTCGACCTGGACGTCTGAGGCCCGGCCCAGCCCAGCCCACATGGGCGGCGGTCGTCGGGTCAGACCAGCCGCCGCAGGTCGATCGCCTCGCTGAACGCCCTCATCCCCGCGTCGTTGGGGTGGAGGTGGTCGCCGCCGTCGAAGCGCGGCAGCATACGGTCGGGCCGGTCAGGGTCGCGGATCGCGGCGTCGAAGTCGAAGACGGCGTCGTAGAGCCCCAGCCCGGCCCGGATGTGCCGGTTGATGGCCACGCGGTACGACTCCGCCTCGGCCGTGCAGTCGAAGAAGCCGCCGCACGGCGCGACGGTGGCCACCGCGACGCGCAGGCCCCGCTCGTGGGCGGTGGCCGCGATCCTGTCGAGGGTGGCGATGACCTCGTCGGCCGTGGTCCCGGCGCGGATGTCGTTGACGCCCTCGAAGACCACGACGGTCCGGGCGCCGGTCTGCGCCAGCACATCGCGCTCCAGCCGGTGCTCCGCGCTCACCCCGCTCAGCACCGAGCTGGCCCCGGTACCCGGGTAGCGGTCGGCCACGACGCGGTTGCCGGAGATGCCGTGGTTGAGGACGCCGAGGCGCGGCACGTCCCGCTGGTCGCGCAGCCGCCGGGCCAGGAGGTCCGGCCAGCGCCTGTTCGCCCCCGGCGTGGAGCGCTCGCCGTCGGTGATGGAGTCGCCCAGGGCGACCACCGAGCCGGGGCCGCCGGCCACGTCCACCCCGGTCAGCAGGGGCCAGCTCGCCAGCGCGGTGCCGTACGCCTCGCCGCCCCGCTCGCCCGTGCGGTCGCCCGCGCCGTCGGCGCCGATGTAGGAGGTCTGGCTGGTGTAGCTGTGCACGGGCAGGGCCCTTACGGTCCCCGGCAGGTGGATGCTCACCAGGAGGTTGGTGTCCGGCGGCACCCGGAAGCCCACCGGGTCGCTGAACTGCTGGGCCCCGGCGGGCAGCTCCGCCCCGGACCGCCCCCCGAAGGTCAGCGGCACGGGCCGCCCGGCCGCCGCCGCGCCCTTGCCCTGCAACGCCACCGTGGCGTGCCCGATCCGGACCGGGGCGGGGGAGAACGTGTTCTCCAGCCGGATCCGGGCGCGCGGCCCGCCCACGCTGCTGTGCACGACCAGCCGGAGCGTCCGGTCCGTCCACGGGCCCACCGTGGTGTACCCGGACGTGGACGCCGCCCAGCTGCCGGTCCACCCGTTCGAGGGATCGCGCAGGGCGAGGGAGAAGACGTGCAGCCCGGCCTCGCGGCCGGCCCTCGGCAGGGTCACGGAGGAGACCTCGCGGCCCCGCTCGACGGGCACGGTCACCGCGTACAGCCGGACGGTCCCGGCCCGCCGGCCGTCGGGTGTGTTGCGGTGGGGGAGGCCCAGGAGCTTGGTGGGGAGCGGGCCGGTGCGCCAGTCCGGGGCGCGCAGCCGGTACGGGCTCCGGGAGCCGTCGCGGTAGCGGACCAGGCCCGTACCGGCCGCGCCGTCGCGCGATCGCGCGCGGGAACCGCCCGCCACCAGGAACGTCAGGGCCTCGCCGCGCCCGGTCAGCCGTACGGCCTGACCGTCCGCCAGGACGTTGTCGGGGTGGCCCGGCGCCGTGGCGGGCCAGCGCAGCGCGGCGCCGTCGACGGCGATCGTCCGGCCGGGCGTCCAGCCCGCGGCCCTGAGCTCCTGGGCGGAGAAGGAGTCGCCCCGGCCGTCGAAGTCCGCGGCTCCGGGGCGGGCGTCGTCGCTGACGCCCCGGTTGTCGAAGAGCCGCTCCAGGGGGAGCGGGAGCGGCTGTCCGTCCGGCGCGGCGTCGCCGGTCAGGATCCGGTCGGGTACGGGGTCCGGTGCCGGGTTCGATGCGGGGTTCGACGCGGGGTCCGGTGCCGGGTCCGAGGCTGGGTCCGACGCGGGGTCGTCCGGGCCGGTGGTGGTGTCCGGTCCGGTCGTGTCCGTCCCACTGGTGTCGGGCCTGCCGGCGCCCGACCCGCCTGCGTCGGACCTGCCGATGTCGGGCCCGCCCGCGTCGGACCCGCCGGTGTCCGCCGCCGTGTCGGCACGGTCCGGGCCGGGGGCCGCCGTCGCGGGGAGGGCGCCCAGCCCGAGGGCGCAGGCCGCGGCCACCGCGACGGCCCCCGTCACGACCGCCCGGCGGGCGGCGGCGACCGGTCTGTGACGTGTTCCGTGGGGCGTCCCACCGGACCCCCTGGGCTTCGATGTCCGGAACATGCGCGTCATGCCTCCCAGCGTTCCCCCGCTCTGAGTGTGGCGGGATGAAGCTAAGGAGACGGCTGGGGAACGTCAAGGAGGCCACCCGGCCACGTCGTTCACCGCGTGCCGGTGGTGGGGCCATCCGTGCGAGTGAGATCCTGCGCGGTATGAACATTCCCTTCTTGGACGGCTGGCGCAAGCGGCACGGTCCGTCGCACGGTGCGGTGTCGCCCGACGTCGCGAACAGGGACCCGGAGGGTCTGGCCGAGCTGCTGGCGGAGTGCGAACTGCTGCGCGCCCACGCCGAGTCGGCCGGTGTCGCGCTCGACGACGCGCCGTCGTCCCTGGAGGCGCTGGACCAGCTCCAGCCGCGCTGGCGCGACGACCCCGAACTGCTGCCCTGGCTCGGCAATGACGCGGGGCTCTACCTGGGCACGGTCGTCGTCCGTACGGTCCGGGGCGCCGGCTGGTGGCTCCGGCAGGACGGCCAGCCGGTGGTGCGGCTGGCCGGCGGCCGGGAGATCGATGTGGTGGACGCGGGCCGGACGTGGGCGGCCGACGGCGCGCCGGAGCTGTCGCAGCTCTACGCGGAGCTCGCCGAGGTCTGACGCCGCCGTCGGCGCCGGGCCCAGGGGAACGCCCGTCACGCCCGTCAGCTCGTGAACGTGATGGTGTACTCCAGCCGCCAGCGGTCCGCGCGGACCACGATGTCCGACGTCTCCACGGCCCGGTCGTCGCCGTCGAAGTGCGTGCGCTCCACGACGGTGACGCACTGGCCCGCCGCGCACCCCAGGGCCTCCGCCTCCGGGGTGGTGGCCGGCCGGGAACCCACCAGCTCACGGGCCCTGACGACCCGGATGCCGATGGCGGCCAGCCGGCCGCGCACCCCGCGCCGGGCGTAGGGGCCGCGCTCGGGGAGGGCCACGTCGGTGCCCTCGGTGATGGTCAGCGGCTCCCAGCTGGTGGCGAGCTGTACGGGGTGCCGGTTGGCCAGGTACTCGTACTGGGTGCACAGCACCGGCTCGCCGGCGCCGATGCCCAGCCGTTCGGCGATCGGCGCCGGGGCGGGCGTCTCGCTGGAGGTGGCCTCCCAGGTCAGCGCCGTATCCCGGGCCGGCGTCGCGTCCCGGGTCGGCGTGGTGTCCCGGGGCAGTGCCGGGTCCAGGGACAGCGCCGTGTCCCGGGCCGCCGGGTCGCCCGGCCCCGGGGCGGGCGCCCCCCTGCCGCCGTAGCAGCGGATCTGCGCCGCGAAGGGCGAGTCGACCGCCCCGGTCGAGCGCAGCAGCGTGCCCAGGGGCGCCCGGTCGGTGACGAACACCCCCCGCCCGAACTGGCCCTCCGCGTAGCCGGCCGCCTTCAGCACCCGTACCGCACGGTCCACGGTCTGATCGCTGGCCTCGTACGCGCGTTTGAGCTCGGAGCGGGACGGGATGCGGTCGCCCACGGCGAGCCCACCCTCGTCGATCCGCCGCCGCAAGTCGTCCGCGATGCGCAGATATACGGGCCTGCTGTCGCCCACGTGGGGCTCCCTTCCCCCTCGGTTCCCCCGTCCGGACCCCACAGGCTAGGTACCCAGGCTGGGTCTGTGTACCTAGGGCAAATGGCCGCTCGCGCCGACCCGTTCCGGTGCCATCGGCGGGCCCGCCGTGTGTCACCGCCGGGGCTCCGTCTCCCCGCGGACTACGGTGCGGCGACCGCCGGAGCGCCGAGAGCGAGTGGGTAGGACTGGTATGGCCGTCGAGCCATTGATCGAGCTGCGTGACGTCAACAAGCACTACGGAAAACTGCACGTGCTGAAGGACGTCAACCTCACCGTCGGCCGCGGCGAGGTGGTGGTGGTCATCGGGCCCTCCGGTTCCGGGAAGTCCACCCTGTGCCGGACCATCAACCGCCTAGAACCGGTGGAGTCCGGCACCATCACCCTCGACGGGCAGCCGCTGCCCGAGGAGGGCCGGGACCTCGCCCGGCTCCGCGCCGAGGTCGGCATGGTCTTCCAGTCCTTCAATCTCTTCGCCCACAAGACCGTCCTCGCCAATGTCTCCCTGGCTCAGGTCAAGGTGCGCAGACGCGGCAAGGAGGAGGCCGACCGGCGCTCGCGCGAACTGCTGGAAAGGGTCGGGCTGCTGGCCCACGCCGAGAAGTACCCCGCGCAGCTCTCCGGCGGCCAGCAGCAGCGGGTCGCCATCGCCCGCGCGCTGGCCATGGACCCCAAGGCGCTCCTCTTCGACGAGCCGACCTCGGCCCTCGACCCCGAGATGATCAACGAGGTGCTGGAGGTCATGCGGCAGCTCGCCCGGGAGGGCCGGACGATGGTCGTCGTCACCCATGAGATGGGCTTCGCCCGCTACGCCGCCAACCGCGTCGTCTTCATGGCGGACGGCCGCATCGTCGAGGACCGCACCCCCGAGGAGTTCTTCACCGCGCCCGAGAGCGAGCGCGCCAAGGACTTCCTGTCCAAGATCCTCAAGCACTGAGGCGGGTGGACCGACCATGGGACGCCGTCTCGCCCCCCTCGCCCTGGCCGCCCTCACCGGTCTCGTCGTCCTCCTCGCCGCTGGCTGCGGCAAGGAGGGCAGCCCGCCCGTCAAGGGGCCCAAGCCGGCGGCGCTGCCCGTCTACCACGTCGCCCAGGGGTTCCGGCTGCCGGACTCCGCCACCTGGCGGGCCGCCGAGCGCCGCGGCCACCTCGTCGCCGGCGTCAAGGAGGACCAGCCCTACCTGGGCCAGAAGGACCCGGCGACCGGCGTCTACTCCGGCTTCGACATCGAGATCGCCAGGATGATGTCCGCCTCCTTGGGCTTCGACCCGAAGAACCTCGCCTTTCGCACCATCGCCTCCGCCAACCGCGAGACCGCCCTCCAGAACGGCCAGATCGACTACTACGTCGGCACCTACACCATCAACGCGCTGCGCAAGAAGCAGGTGGGCTTCGCCGGGCCGTACTTCATCGCCGGGCAGGACCTGCTGATCCGCAGGGACGAGAAGGGCATCGACGGGCCCCAGGACCTGGCGGGCAAACGCGTCTGCTCGGCGGCCGGCTCCACCCCGCTGCAGCGCATCGAGAAGGACTACCCCAAGGCCGTCGCCGTCGCCTACGACACCTACTCGATCTGCGTGGACAACCTCCTCAGCCTCCAGGTGGACGCCGTCACCACCGACAACACCATCCTCCTGGGCTATGCCGCCAAGGCGCCCGAGGAGCTGAAGGTCGTGGGCCGCCTCTTCTCCCAGGAGCCCTACGGCATCGGCGTCCCCCACTCCGACACGGCCCTGCGCTTCGCCCTCGACGACGCCATCACGGCCCACGAGAAGAACGGCGACTGGAAGAAGGCGTACGACGCCACCCTCGGCCTGTCCGGGGTCCCCGCCCCGAAGCCGCCCGCCGTCGACCGCTACCCGGCGGGCTGAGGAGGACGCGAGCCCCATGAACGTACTCACCGACAACTTCTCCCTCTACGGCAAGGGCTTCCTCGGCACCGTCGAACTCACCGTCTACGCCTCGCTGCTCGCGCTCGTCCTCGGCTTCCTCATGGCCTCCTTCCGCGTCGCCCCCGTCGGCTCGCTGCGCGTGTTCGGCACGGTGTGGGTGACGGTGCTGCGCAACACCCCGCTCACCCTGCTCTTCTTCGCCGTCCTGCTGGGCCTGCCGCGCTTCGGGCTCGTCCTGCCCTTCCAGCTCTTCGCGGTCCTCGCCCTGGGCTGCTACACCTCCGCCTTCATCTGCGAGGCCTTGCGCTCCGGCATCAACACCGTGCCGACCGGCCAGGGCGAGGCGGCCCGCAGCCTCGGCATGACCTTCCGCCAGACCCTCGGCGCCGTCGTCCTGCCCCAGGCCTTCCGCTCGGTCATCCCGCCCGTCGGCTCCACGCTCATCGCCCTCGCGAAGAACTCCGCCATCGCCGGCTCGTTCAGCGTCACCGAGCTCCTCGGCACCTACAAGACGCTCAACGAACTCGGCTACAGCATCATCTGGTCCTTCATCTGGATCGCCGTCGGCTATCTGATCGTGACCCTGTCCATCAGCGCGCTCTTCAACGTGCTGGAGAAGCGCTGGGGAGTCGCCCGATGACCGCGCACGCGCCGGCCGCCACCGCCCTCTACGACATCCCCGGCCCCCACGCCCGCCGCCGCCACCTGCTCTACGGGCTCGCCGCCACCGCCGTCATCCTCGGCATCCTCGCCTGGATCGTCACGCTCCTCTTCGACACCCACCAGTTCACGGCGGCGAAATGGAGCCCCTTCGAGTACAAGGGCGTCCAGGAGCTCCTGCTGCGCGGCCTCGGCAACACCCTGCGGGCCTTCGGCTACGCCGCCGTCCTCTCCCTCGCCCTCGGCGGGATCCTCGCCTGCGGCCGGCTCTCCGTCCACCGGCCGCTGCGCTGGGCCGCCACCGTCGTCGTGGAGTTCTTCCGCGCGATGCCGGTGCTGGTGATGATCTTCTTCGTCTTCGTCGCCCTCAAGGTCCAGCCCCTGCCCGCCCTGGTCACCGGCCTGACCCTCTACAACGGCTCGGTCCTCGCCGAGGTCTTCCGCACCGGCGTCAACTCCGTCGACCGCGGCCAGCGGGAGGCCGCGTACTCCCTGGGCATGTACAAGACCCAGGTGATGACCCACATCCTCGTCCCCCAGGCGCTGCGCGCCATGCTGCCCACCATCATCAGCCAGCTCGTCGTCGCCCTGAAGGACACCTCGCTGGGCTTCCTCATCACGTACGAGGAGTTCCTCCACGCGGGCAAGCTGATCGCCAGCAATCTCGACTACGACCTGCCGTTCATCCCCGTCGTGATGATCATCTCCCCGATCTACATCGGGATGTGCATGCTGCTGTCCTGGCTCGCCACCTGGGTGGCCAAGCGCCAGCGCCGCAGCGTGAAGACGGAGGCCGTGGAGGTCGCCCCCGCGGAACCGGGCACCTTGATGCCGGGCGCGGGGGCGCACCCGTAAGGGGACCGGATCAGGCGTCCGCCCCCAGCCACAGGTCCGGGCCGAAGACCTCGTAGTGGATGTCGGCGGCGGCCACGCCGGATGCCAGGAGCTGGGCGCGGGCCGTCTTCAGGAAGGGCAGGGGGCCGCAGAGGTAGGCGACGGTGCCCGCCGGGATGTCGAGGGTGGTGAGGTCCGCGCGGCCCGTGCGGCTGGTGGGGTGGGGGAGTTCAGGGTGCTCGTACCAGACGTGGGCGGCGGCGTTCGGGAGCTTGGCGACGAGCTGGTGGAGGTCGGCGCGGAAGGCGTGGGCGGTCTCGGTGCGGTCGGCGTGGACGGCGATGACGCGGCGGGTGGCGCCGGTGGCGGCCAGGTGGGAGAGCATGCCGATCACCGGGGTGCAGCCGATGCCCGCGGACGCCAGCAGGACGGGGGAGTCGCCGTCGGCCAGGGTGACGTCGCCGAAGGGGACGCTGACGAGGGGGGTGTCGCCCACGGCGACGTGGTCGTGGAGGTGGTTGGAGACCTCGCCCGCGGGGTCGCCGGCGACGCGTTTGACGGAGAACTGGAGGGCGTTCTCCGGGTGGCCGGAGAGGCTGTACTGGCGTATCTGGCGCGCGCCGTCGGGCAGGGGCACCTGGACGGAGACGTACTGGCCGGGGCGTGCGACGGGGAGCGGGCGGCCGTCGGCCGGGCGGACGAGGAAGGTGGTGACCTCGGGCGTTTCCGCCTGGCGGGCGATGACGTGGCAGGGGATGAAGACGTCGGCGTCCGGGGTGCCGGCCTCGGCGTAGAGGCGGGCCTCGACGGCGATGAGGGCGTTCGCCATCAGCCAGTAGACCTCGTCCCAGGCGGCGGCGACCTCGGGGGTGACCGCGTCCCCCAGGACCTCGGCGATGGCGGCGAAGAGGTGCCGCTGGACGATGGGGTACTGGTCGGCCGTGATGCCGAGGGAGGCGTGCTTGTGGGCGATGCGGGAGAGCATCGCGTCGGGCCGGGCGTCCGGGTTCTCGACCAGGCCCGTGGCGAAGGCGGCGACGGCGCCCGCGAGGGCCCGCTGCTGGGTGCCCCGGGCCTGGTTGCCGCGGTTGAACAGGTCGCGCAGGAGGGCGGGGTGGGCGGCGAAGAGCTTGTCGTAGAAGAGCGGGGCGATCTCACCGATCGCGCCGCCGACGGCGGGCAGGGTGGCACGGACGAGCTCGGTCGACTTCGGGGACAGCATCTGCGGCTCCTCGGGTCCTTAATTGGTATCTGAGATTCGTATTTTTGGGTGTGGGGGACTACGGTCGGGGAGGGGGTGTTTCTAGTGCTCCGGGCGGGTGGTGAGGGACAGGAGGACCGGGCCCGTCGGCGGGCCCGTCAGATCCTCGATGGTCAGGGGGTCGAGCGTCGCGAAGAACGCTTCCTGGGCCTCGCGCAGCGCTCCGCGCAGCCGGCAGGCGCCCCGCAGCGGGCACGGCGGCTCGTCCTCGCAGCCGACGACGTCGCCCGTGCCCTCCAGCTCGCGCAGCAGGCGGCCGACGGACCGTCCGCGCCCGGCGGTGGTGAGGGCGAGCCCGCCGCCGCGGCCCCGGCGGGCCTCGACGACGCCCAGGTGCTGAAGGCGGCTGACCACCTTGGCGGCGTGGGTGTACGGCACGCCGACGGCACCTGCCACCTCGCGGGTGGTGGGCGCCGCGGAATCCCCCGCGTCGTCCGTCACGGCCAGGCGCATCGCGATGCGCAGGGCGATGTCGGTGCTCTTGGTCAGTCGCACGTCACTCACTTTAGTTAATGCGAGTATGGGAGTCCAATTAAAGGCCGCGAAAGCGCGTGCTGCCGCGCACGGGGGTGGCGCGGCAGCACGCGCTGCTCGTCAGGCGGTGCCTCAGGCAGTGCCTCAGTGCTCGGCGACGACCCGGGCGACGGTCTCCTGGTCGAAGTTCACGGCGCTGCACCAGCCGCCCATCACGAGCTCGAACCAGATGTCGCTGATGATCACGCCCTTGGGGTTCTCGCCCTCGACGACCTCGTCGCCGGTCACCCAGCCGACCGCGTCGTAGCTCACGTCGTCACCCGGCAGCAGCAGCTTCTGGACCGGGCTCTCCAGGGACGGGCCGGAGCGGACGTTCGAGTCGCGCCAGATCGGGCCGATGGAGTAGGGCTGTGCGGGGGCGTCCGCTGCGGACATGTTCTGTCTCCCTGGATCTCTGAATCTCAAGTGGTGGAGTGGGAAAGCGTGGTGATGCGATGTCAGGCCGCTGCGGGGAGCCGGTCCTGGGCCCTGGCGCGGGCGCCGCTCACGGTCAGCACCTGGGAGATCATTTCGATTATCTTCTCCCGGTGGTGCGCCTCACCCGGCGTGCCCTCGGCGCTCAGCGAGCCCGCGTTCGGCAGGACCACCCCGAGCGGGGTCGGCCAGGCGCGCAGCGAGTGGCCGATGGTGCGCAGCGTCTCCAGGGTGGTCACCGCGCCCTGGGTGCCGGCGCCGACGGCGACACAGCCGATGGCGCGGCCGTCGAGGAACGGCCGGGGCCCGGCGAGGTCGTTGACGAAGTCCAGGGCGTTCTTCAGCAGGCCCGACAGGGTGCCGTGATAGGTCGGCGAGACCAGGATCACCCCGTCGGCGCGGCCGAGCTCGTCGAGGAAGTCCGCGATGCCCGCGTGGTCCCCGGAGATCCCCGGCCGGTAGAAGGGGAAGTCGATCTCGGCACCCGTGAACGTCCGGGCCGTGGCGCCCTGTTCCCGGCACTCCCGCGCGCACCACTCGGCGATGCGGTCGGAGGTCGACCCGGCCCGGAGCGACCCGCTGATCAGTACGATGTGTGGCGTCTGCACGCTGCGGCAACCTTCCATACGAGACATGCGAAGTGAGCTGTTGTTGTCGGTCAGCCGGCTACCGGCCGGACGTCCAGCCGAATGTCTTCCGGACGCCAGGCGACCACGTCGAAGATCGCCTCGTCCTTGCGGCCGTGGGACCGCATGAAGTCGTTCCGCGCGCGTTCCTCGTCCCGGCTGGCGCCCTGGTCGAGGGCGCCCTGGCGGCGCGAGTGGAGCACGACGGCGGAGGTCCGCTCCAGGCGCTGCTCCTGGTAGACGCGCAGGGCGGTGTCCACGTCGTGGTGGGCGCCGAGCGCGGCGGCGAGGACGACCGCGTCCTCCAGGGCCATGTTGGCGCCCTGGCCCATGGCCGGGACCATGGGGTGGGCCGCGTCGCCGAGGAGGGCGACCCGGCCGTCCACCCAGTGGGGGGCGGGGTCGCGGTCGTGGATGTCGGTGACCGCGACGTCCTGCGGGTCGGCGTCCAGGATCAGCCGCACGAACGGCTCGTGCCAGCCGTCGAGGGCCGCCACCAGCTCCTTCAGGGCCACGTCGCGGCCCTTCGCGGGCCACACCCCCGGCTCGGCGGTGATCTTCGCCGCCCAGTACATGGTGTCGCCGCCGACGGGGGCGACGAAGAGCTGGATGCCCCGCCCGTTGGCCACGAACGGCCGCGGGTAGAGCGACGATCCGGTGGTCCGGCCCCGGACGGACGTGTAGCCGCGGTACGTCGGGGCGCCGTCGCCCAGCATCGCCTGCCGGATGACGGACTTGATGCCGTCGGCCGCCACCAGGAGGTCCGCATCCAAGGTGTTGCCGTCCGACAGCCGGACGCTCACCCCGTCCGCGCGGCCGGTGTGGCCCTCGACGGCGGTGCCGAGCCGCAGCACCGCGCCGGCGGCGAGCGCCTCGTCGAGCAGGGCCGTCTGCAGGGCCGTGCGCAGGATCGGGATCTGCGGGGCGCCCAGACGCTCGCCCATGTCGCCGATGGGCTCCTCGGACAGCGTGTTCCCGGCCGAGTCCATCAGCAGGCGGACGTCGCCGGGGACGGTCGGGTGACCGCTCGCGCGGACGCGTTCTCCCAGGCGCGGGCTGATCGCGTCGATCGCCCGGACACCGTTGGCGTAGACCATCAGCCCGGAGCCGACGTCGCCGATGTGCCCGGCGCGCTCGACGACCGTGACGTCCAGGCCGGCGCCCGCGAGGGCCGCCGCGGTGGCGAGGCCGCCGATGCCGCCGCCGGCGACGATCGCTGTGCGCTTGCGCTCCATGCTCGTCACTCCCCTTCCGTCCGCGCCGGGGCGCAGCCCAGCCAGCGGCCGTCGTAGTCGCCGAACTCGCCGGTGGCGGCGTCCCAGACGACCTTGCCCGCGCGGACGGTGCGCTCGACGCGGCCGGTCATCGTCCAGCCCTCGTACGCGGACCAGCCGCACTTGGCGCGGACGTCGTGGGCGGAGAGCATCCAGGTGGCGTCCGGCGCGAAGAAGACCAGGTCGGCGTCGGCGCCCGGCGCGATCCGGCCCTTGCCCGGCAGGCGGAACAGGTCCGCCGGGCCCTCGGCGAGGTGCCGCACGAGGCGGGCGACCGCCACGTCGGGGTCCTCGTCCGGCCAGCGGCGGCGCATGCCCGTCCACACGCCGACGGCCAGCTCCTGCACACCCGGCAGGCCGGGCGGCGACTTCTGGACCGTCTGCGTCTTCTCCTCGACGGTGTGCGGCGCGTGGTCGCTGCCGATGGTGGCGGAGTGGCCGGAGCGCAGCGCCTCCCACAGCCGGTCCTGGTCCGACTGCTGACGGATGGACGGCGACAGCCGGGTACGGGCGCCCAGCCGCTTGGTGTCCTCGTCGGTGAACGACAGGTGGTGGCCGGTCACCTCGAAGCTGACCGGTAGCCCGGCCGCCCGGGCGGCGCTCACCAGGTCGGCCTCCTCCGCGCTGGACAGGTGGAGGATGTGGGCCCTGGTGCCGTGGCGGCGGACGAGCTCGATGACGCGGGCCACGGCGGCGATGCCGCCGCTGCGGGGCCGGCGGGCCTCGTACTCGCGGTAGTTCTCCAGGTCGCCCCACCAGCCGTCGAGGAGCTGGAAGAGCAGGTCGTCCTCGGCGTGGAGGACCAGCTGCACCCCGCCCTCGGCGGCGGCGACGAACGCCTTCTCCAGGGCGACGGGGTCGCGGACCACGGTCGGGGCCGTGTGGTGCCCGGCCATGAACACCTTGGCGCTGGTGGCGACCTCGGGGTCCAGGGAGGCCAGCAGCTCGGGGCGCTCGGGGTCGAGGCCGATGTGGAAGCGGTGGTCGACCAGCGAGTGGCCCGCGATCATCGCGGCCTTCTCCCGGACGGCCTCCTCCGTCAGGGTCGGCGGGACCGTGTTGGGCATGTCCATCACGGTGGTGAAGCCGCCGGCGACGGCCGCCCGGCTGCCGTGCTCCCAGTCCTCCTTGTGCGTCAGACCGGGGGTGCGGAAGTGCACGTGGGAGTCGATGAGGCCGGGCAGGACGTAGTGGTCCCCGGCGTCCATCCGGGACACGGACGCCGGCACGGTGTCGGGTGCCTCCACGTCTTCGACGGCCAGGACGCGGCCGCCCGCGATCAGCACCCGGCCCGGGCGGACGCCCTCGGGGGTGACCAGCCGACGAGCGGTGACGACCAGATCCACGCCCGAGCGGTCTTCGTTCAGTTCTGCCATGACACAGCCACCAACTCTCGGGCGAGGTCGTTCGTCGGTCCCATCAGCGCCACCGCGCGCGCGTCGGCCAGCAGCCGGTTCAGCCGCGAGCCGGTGACGTAGCCGGCGGAGCTGAGCATCCGGGCCACCTCCAGGCAGATCTCCTCCGCCTCGGTGGACGCGTGGAGCTTGCTGTGCAGCGTCGTCAGACCCGGTGTCGGCGACGTCCGGGCGCCGGCGCGCTCGACGATGGCGCGCGCCGACTCCAGCCGGGTGGCCAGGCCCACCAGCCGGTGCCGCACGGTCGGCTTCTCCAGCAGGCCGCGCCGCTCGACGTGGTCGACGACCAGGTCGAAGGCGGCCCGGGCGGTGCCCACGGCCACGGCGCCCAGGGTGGCGCCGGACTCCCGCACCCCGGCGATGATCTCCGGCGCCCGGCCCTCCGGGCCCAGCATGTCCGCACCCTGGACCACGCAGTCCACCAGCGAGACGAAGCCCGTCGCCGAGCCGCGCATGCCCACCAGGTCCAGGCTCAGGTCCGGCACCAGGCCCGGGTTGTCGCCCATGACGAGGAAGAAGGTCTGGCCCACCGAGCCGTACACCCGGGCGGTGTCCGCCTCCGGCTCCTCGGTCTGCACCAGGACGAGGTAGATGTCGGCGACCGAGGCGCCGGTGGTGAAGGACTTCGCGCCGTTGAGCACCCAGGTGCCGTCCGGGCGGCGGGTGCCGGTGCTCGCGAGCTTCTGCTTCGCGGCGCCCGCGCCGGTCTCGCTCCACGCGGAGGCGGCCAGGTACGTGCCGTCGGCGAGCCGCGGCAGCAGCTCCCGCTTCTGCTCCTCGGTGCCCCACTCGGCGATCCGGGCGCTCACCGCGAAGTGCTGGAAGGCGATGATGGACACCGAGGGGTTGACGGTCGCGATCTCCTCGACGACCCGGTTGACCTCGCGGGCGTCGGCGCCCGCGCCGCCGTACTCGGTGGGGACCGCCGTGGCCAGCAGGCCCGATGCCCGCAGCTCGGCGAGCACCTCGTGGTCGGGGGCCCCGCTCAGCGCGGTCTGCTCCGCGGACTCGCGAAGCCGCGCCCGCAGGGCGGGGGCGATCTCCGTCCTCGTGGCTTCCGTCTCCGTGGTTTCCGTCCGCACGGTTTCCGTCCTCATGCGGACGTCGCTGACAGTGCCAGGCATTGGGCAATCTCCTCGAATTGCAGATGGGCGAGAGGTTCGAGCACGAACGAGCCCTGGAAGGTGACCCGCTTGCGTCCCACGCCCACCCAGGTGAGCGCCGGCTCCCCGGCGGTCTCGAGCGTGGTGGCGGTGACCGCCGTGTCACCGCCGGGTGTGGTGATGTCGATCAGTCCGTCGGCGGGGCCCTGCTCCCGGGCCATGGCCCAGGGGATCGTGCCGGGCACCCGGGTGGCGGCGCCGAGGCAGACCGCCCCGGTCAGGGCCATCGTCGGATGCCAGGACGGCACCGAGATGGCGCGCGCCGCGAGCCGGCCCGGCTCCATCGGCACGATCGCCGCGATCTTGGGGAACGCGCCCTCGGGGGACCAGCCCAGATGGGCGGCGGCGGCCGCGCGGATCCGCGCCATCCGCTCGAACAGCTCGCTCCCGGCGGAGAACAGCGCGCCGTGGTCGGCGATGCCCAGCTCCCGCGCGTCGACGAACGCGTAGGCGTTGCCGGAGGACACCAGGGACACCGTGACGTTCCCGCCGTCCTCCACCGCCAGCTCGGTGCGGGCCTCGCCGGTGAGCAGCAGCCGCGAGACCGCGACCCCGCCCGGCTGGACGAAGTAGACGGTGAAGCGCACCTCGTCCCGGTCGACGGCGTCGACCTCGCACACCACGCTGTCCCCGTTGTTGAGGACGTTCACCCGGATCCGGCCGCCCGGCGTCAGCTTCGGCAGCATCCCCGACCGGGAGGCCGCCACGACCGCCGAGAGGATCGAATGCCCGCAGGAGCCGCGGAAGTCGAAGCGGTCCGGGCCGCCGGGCAGCGCCTGGACGAAGCGGTAGTCCAGGTCGAACATCGGGTGCTCGGAGGGCCGGACGAGCGCGATCTTCAGGACGTGGGAGCCGCCCGCGTCCGTCAGATAGCGCCGGACCGCGGTGAGCTCCCGCCGCACGGACTCCTCGTCGGGGGCCAGCAGCCCCGCGTCGAGGACGACCGTCGGGCAGGGGCTGCCCGACGCGTAGGCGAGATGGCCGATCATGCCGGGACCGCCGTGCGCCCGGCCGCCACCGGCCCCAGGGCCGCGCGGCGGAACAGCTCGCGCCACACCTCGTGCACCAGCAGCGCCCACAGGGTCAGCGACGTGGTGTCGTCCGGCCGCTCCGCCTGGACGGCGAACAGCCGCTCCACGGCCTGGACGTCCAGCTGGCCCGCGTCCTTGAGCCTGCCCGGGTTCAGCATGTCCCGCGCGTACTCCCACAGCGCGGAACCGGGCGCCAGCATGGCCGTGATGGGCAGGGTGAACGGCTGCTTCGGGCGGTTGAGGACGTCGTCGGGGACCAGGCCGGCCGCCGCCGCGTACAGCGACCGCTTGACCTTGCCGTCGCGGATGCGCAGCGCGTCCGGCAGGGCGCGGCCGGGGGCGATGATGTCGCGCTGGCAGAACGGCAGCCGGGCCTCGACGGAGCTGGCCATGCTCAGGTGGTCGACGCGGCGCAGGTGGTAGGCGGGCAGCCGGTGGCCGAGCTCGAACTCGGTGATGCGCTCCAGGACCGTGCCCTCGCCCGAGCGGAGCCGCGCGAGCGCGTCGCCCGGGATGGCGTCGACGCCGGCGATCAGCGCCCGGTAGTCGTCGGTGTAGAGCGAGGCGCGGCGGTGGGCGGGGAGGACGCCGAGCTCGTCGACGTAGTCCTGGTACCACTCGGCGCCCGTCGCGGCGGCCTGGGCGGCGGCGCGCATCCGGCCGTAGCCGCCGAAGATCTCGTCGGCCGCGTCACCGGTGAGGGCCACCTTGAAGCCGGCGTCGCGCACGGCGCGGAAGAGGGAGAACGTGCTCAGGGTGATGGGGTCGGCGTTGGGCTGGCCCAGGTGCCAGACGACGTCCTCCAGGAGCGAGGGGAAGTCCGCCGGGTCGGTCTCCACCTGGTGGTAGGTGGCGCCCGCGCGCTCGGCCGCCTGGCGGGCGAAGTGCCGCTCGTCGAACGGCCAGTCGCCCTTGTAGGCGATGTTGAAGGAGTCCACCGGGCCGTACTCGGCGGCGAGCGCGGTGACCAGGCTGGAGTCCAGGCCGCCGGAGGTGATCACGGCGACGGGCACGTCGGCGTTGAGGAGGCTGCCCACCTCGGTGCGCAGCCGGCCCCGGATCAGCTCGCCGGCGGCCGTCTCGTCGGTCTGCGGCGTGGCGTCGGGGCGCTGCGGGCGGCGGATGACGCGCGGGGTCCCGCCGGCCTCGATCACCATGGTGGTGGACGGGGGCAGCACCTGGATCCCGGCGAACATCGTCTCCTCGCCGAAGGGCGTCTTGGTCGCCAGATAGGCGTCCAGTCCCTCGGGGCGGAAGCCGGCCGGCACGCCGGAGAAGCCGAGCAGCGCGGGGAGTTCGGAGGAGAAGTGGATCGAGCGCTCCGCCGCGTCCCAGCGGTAGTACAGCGGCTTCATGCCGATGTGGTCGGTGGCCAGGATCAGCTTGGGCCGCTCGCCGCGCTCGTCGACCAGGGCGAGGGCGTACATGCCGTCGAGGTGGTCGGTGAAGTCCAGGCCGTACTCGCGGTACAGGGCGGGGATGATGCTGCCGTCGCAGCGGTCGGCGAAGGTGTGGCCCATCGCCTCCAGGCGGGCGCGCAGCTCGTTGTGGTTGTAGATCTCGCCGTTGAAGACGACCTGGTAGCGGCCGGGCCGTCCGTAGGGCTGGACGCCGCCGTCGAGGTCGACGATGGCCAGTCGGTTGTTGCCGATGCCCCAGCCGGCGTCACGCGCCGAACCGGTGTCGTCCGGGCCGCCGTGCCGCTGGAGCGCGGCGACCGTCCGCAGTTCGTGAGGGGAGGCGATCGCGTTGAAGTAGCCGTAGATGCGGCACATATGAGGTGTCCGTTCCGGGGTGAAGCCGAGAAGCCGGGAATCCGGGGTGAAGCCGGGAAGATGCGGGCGGCCGGGCGTGGCGTTGCGGGACGCCCGGCCGCCGGGTGCCGTGCGGGCGTCAGCCCTGGTCGCGGGCCATCGAGAGGTAGCGCTCCCCGGTGTCGGGGAAGACGGTGACGATGGTCCTGCCCGCCCAGCGCTCCCGCTGGGCGAGGAGCCGGGCCGCGTACGCCGCGGCGCCCGAGGAGATGCCGGCCAGCAGGCCGGTGGCCCTGTTGACCTCGTGCGTCGTGCTCGCGGCGGCGTCGTCCGGCACCGCGACGACCTCGTCGATCAGCTCGAGGTCCATGATGTCGGAGACGTAGCCGGCCCCGATGCCGGGGATGCCGTGGGGCCCGGCCTCCCCGCCGGAGAGGATCGCCGAACGGGCCGGCTCCACCGCCACCACATGGACGTCGCGGCGCTCCTTGAGGTAGCGGGCCACGCCCATCAGGGTGCCGCCGGTGCCGACGCCGCACACCAGCACGTCGACGTCGCCACCGGTGGCGTCCCAGATCTCCGGGCCCGTGGTCTCGTAGTGGGCGCGGAGGTTGGCCGGGTTCTCGTCCTGGTGGGCCAGCCAGGAGCCGGGGATGGAGCGCTGGAGCTCCTCGGCGTAGCGCCAGGCGGGCAGCAGCCCGTCCTGGTGGGGCACGAGGACGATCTCCGCGCCGAACTCCCGCAGGATCTGGCGGCGTTCCTCGGTCGCGTTGTCCGGCATCACGATGATGCAGCGATGGCCGCGCTGGGCGCTGAGGGCCGCGATCGAGATGCCCGTGCTGCCGGAGGAGCACTCGATGACCGTGCCGCCCTCGGGGGCCAGCACGCCCGACCGCTCCGCCTCGCGCATCATGTAGAGGGCGGGGCGGTCCTTGACGTTGGACAGCGGGTTGAACATCTCCAGCTTCGCCAGGAGCCGGACCCCGTCGGGCACGCCCGGGAGGCGGACCTCCATCAGCGGGGTGTCGCCGACCAGTTCCTCCGCCGACCGGACGATCCGGCGCGCGGCCCGGGCGGGGGCGGGGGAGGGCGCGTTCCCTGTCATCAAAGCTCCAGCTTTCATCGCAGTGTCATCGCAGTTCGTCTTCGGTGCGGCCGCCGGCGCGACCGGGGCGGGGCCGGGGCCGTCAGGCCTCGCCGCGGGCGGCGGCGAGGTGGGTGACGGCGGCCTCCTGGAGGTGGGTGATGTCGCTGGAGACCGTGGCGAAGGTGAATCCCTCGGCCAGCCGGCGCTTGGCGTCGGCGCCCTTGAGGACGTGGATGCCGCAGGCGATGCCCGCGCGCTCGGCGGCGTCGGTGATCCGCTTCAGCGCGTCCTCCAGGGCGTCCGCGACGTCCGGGTCGCCGAAGAACCTGGCGCCCAGGGCCACGGACAGGTCGGCGGGGCCGACGTAGACCGCGTCCAGCTCGGGCGTCGCGCAGATCGCCTCCAGGTTCTCCAGGGCGGCGGCCGTCTCGATCATCACGATGCAGGCGACGGCCTCGTCGACCTCGGCGGGCACCGAGCCCATCCGCAGCTCGCCGCGGACCGGGCCGCCCAGGCTGCGGGTGCCCCTGGGGTGGTGCCGGCAGGCGCGGGCGGCGATCGACGCCTCCTCGGCGGTGTTCACCATCGGGACCACCACGCCGCGGGCCCCCGAGTCCAGGGCCGTGCCGATGGCGATCGGGTCGACGGAGGGGACGCGCAGGACGCCGGCGGAGACCTGCCGGGCGTCCACGGCGAGCATGGCCGTCTGCCAGCCGGCCCGGTGCATCACACCGTGCTGGCCGTCGACGCCGATGTAGTCGTAGCCCACGCCGGCGATGCGCTCGGTGCCGGCCGGGTTGTCACAGGCGATCCAGTAGCCCAGCAGGCGCTCGCGGCGGCGCAGCCGCGCGGCGAACGTGGCCGGGTCGTGCCGCCCGTCGGTGTGCGGGGCGGGCTGCGAGGTGGAGTACGCGGTGGTGTTCGCGGTGGTGGTCACTCGCCCTCACCGTCCTCGACGCCGTTCTCGATGACGTAGCTGGTGCGGCCGTCGAGGCCCACCGGCACGTCGCCGGTGATGGACACGCGGTGCAGGACGCGCTTGTGGTCGTCGTAGTCGTTGACCGCGTAGTGCTGCGTGGCGCGGTTGTCGAAGATCAGGACGTCGCCGACGCGCCAGGTCCAGCGGGCGGTGTTCTCCGGGCGGCGGACGTAGCCCTGCAGGACGTCGATGAGGCCCTGGGACTCGCGCTGGGTCATGCCGACGAAGCGCTGGGCGAAGCCGCCCAGGAACAGGCTCGGTTCACCGGACTCGGGGTGGACGCGGACCACCGGGTGCGCGGCCTCGAAGCGCTTGGCCATGAACGCCTTGCGCACCTCCTCGCCGCGCTCGGTGCCCAGCTTCGGCTGCTCGGCGCGGTTGGTGTGCACCGCCCACAGCTTGTCGGCGATCTCCCGGAGCTCCTTGGGCAGGTCCTTGTAGCCCGCCGCGCCGTTGGCGACCATCGTGTCGCCGCCGTAGGGCGGGAGCACCATGGCGCGCAGGGTGGTGCCCAGCGACGGGGCCTGGGTGAAGCTGATGTCCGTGTGCCAGTGGTTGGCGCGCTGGTCCTCGCCGTCGATCGGGATGACCTGGGGGGCGCCGTCGACCGTCCGCATCATGGGGTGCTTCTGGGTCAGCGGGCCGAAGCGGGCCGCGAACTCCAGCTGCGCCTCGTCGGTGATGTCCTGGTCCCGGAAGAAGAGGACCTTGTGCTCCAGGAAGGCCTCGTGGATCTGGGCGAACACCGAGTCCGTCAGGCCGGTGCCGAGGTCGACGCCGAGGACCTCGGCGCCGATACGGCCGCCGACCTTGCGGATTTCAAAGCTGGACACCATTCATTCCTTTCGGGGGCGCGGCGTCATGCGACCGGGCACCACTGGGAGGCAGGAATTCGACAGTCACCGCCGGGCACCTTCCGGGGAATTCGGATCCCAACAGTGGCCCGTGGCTTTACGGAAATACCGGGACCGCGGTCGTCCGCGGCGAATGCGGCTTCGCGTCCACGACGGGCCGTCCCTGGCGAGTTGGAGCCAACCATGCCGGTCAGCGGGGCGGCAAGGGCTCGGGGCGTTCTCGCCCACTACTTCAGCGACTTGCCGAAGTGGGGCCGCGACTTGGGCAAGTCCGCTACTTCGGCAAGTCGCTGAAGTAGCAACGGGCCGCTATCGGGATGTTGCCGGGCCGGGCCCCGCGTGGTTGGCTCCATTCGCCCAAGCGAGAATTGCCCTCTGTTCGGCAGCAGCGCGCGGAGTCGGTGAACTCCGCCGGCAACCAAGGAGTTCCCGTGAGCCCCACACGCCCAGGCAAGGGCACGTTCCCCCGCTACCGTTATCTGGCCGCCGTGTCGGCCGAGGCCGTCGGTGGCGGCATGTACGTCCCGGTGTCCTTGCTGTACTTCCACCGGGTGGCGGGGCTGCCGCTGGGGCAGGTGGGCGGCGCCCTGACCGTCGCCGCGCTGGTGGGCCTGGTCGTGAGCCCGTTCTTCGGGGCGCTGGTCGACCGGCTGGGGGCCCGTAGCGTGGTGGCGGCCGGATTCGCCGTGCGCGCCGTGGGGTTCGTCTGCTATCCGTTCGTCCACCAGTGGTGGCAGCTGCTGGCCGCCGCCACCCTCGTCGCCGTCGGGGACCGTTCGTTCCAGGCGTCCATCCAGGCCCTGATATCCGAACTCGCCCAGGGCGCCGAGCGGCAGCGGATGATCGCCACCCAGTCGAGCCTGCGCAACGCCGGCTTCGGCGTGGGCGGCCTGCTGGCCAGCCTCGCGCTGGCGGCCGACGCCGACTGGGCGTACCACGCGGTCGTCCTGGGCAGCGGCGCGGGCCTCGCGCTGGCGGCCGTGCTGATCGCCGGCCTGCCCTCCGGGCGCGTCCCGGCCACCGCCACCACCACGGAGGCGGACGGGAAGGCCGCCGGGGGTTACGGTGCCGTCCTGCGCGACCGCCCCTACCTGGGGCTGACGCTGGCGACCGTGCCGCTGGCGTTCTGCTACTCCTCGCTCAGCGTCATCCTGCCCGTCTACACCACCCAGACGCTCCACGCCTCGGCGTCCCTGCCCGGCCTGCTGTTCACCGTGAACACCGTGCTGGTGGCCCTGGCGCAGGTCCCGGTCAACTCCTGGACGTCCAGGTGGCGGCGCACCCGCGTGGCCGCGATGGGCGGAGTGGTCTTCGCCGCTGCCTTCCTGGGCTTCGCGGCGCTGTCCGCCCTGGACGGCGGTGTCGTCCTGGTGTCCGGGCTGCTGCTGACCACCGTGCTCTACACCGGAGGCGAGCTGCTGCACAGCCCGTCCTCCGGCGCCCTGTCCACCGATGCCGCGCCGGACGCCCTGCGGGGCCGTTACCTGGCCGTCTACTACCTGTCCTGGTCGGTCGCCAAGGCGGCCGCCCCGGCCCTGTTCACCACCCTGCTGGCCGTCTCCGCGAACCTGACCTGGCTGCTGCTGGCCGGCGGGGTGCTGATCGGCAGCCTCGCCATGCTGCGGCTGGAGCCGCGCCTGCCCGCCCACGCGGTCCGGCCCGCCCCCGAGCCGGGGAGCGCGGAGCCGAGCGGCGCGGAGGCGGCCGGGGAGCCCGCGGGGACGGCGCCCGGCGCGGCCGCACCGCCCACCCGTCGTACCAGGAGGAGTTGAGTCCCATGCCCACCGAACCCGGACTGCTGCGGACGCTGCGCGAGGACCTCGACGTCGTCGTCGAGCGCGATCCGTCCATCCGCAACCGCCGGGAGGGCGTACTGCACGCGGCGCTGCCCGCGCTGTGGGCCCACCGGGTCGCCCACCGGCTCCACCGGCGCGGCCTGCGCCTGGCCGCCCGGCTCGTCGCCCACGGCGCCCGCCGGCACACCGGGGTGGAGATCCACCCCGGTGCGGTCCTCGGCCGCCGGGTCTTCATCGACCACGGCTGCGGCGTCGTCATCGGCGAGACCGCCGTGATCGGCGACGACGTGACCATCTTCCACCAGGTCACCCTGGGGGCCGTCGGCTGGTGGAACGACAACGCCCGCCCCGAGGGCGAGCGCCGGCACCCCGTCGTCGGCGACGGCGTCATCCTCGGCGCCAACGCCACCGTGCTCGGCCCGGTGACCGTGGGGGCCGGCGCGCTGATCGGCGCGATGGCCACCGTCACCAAGGACATCCCGGCCGACGCCCGCGTCTACGCGCCCCCTTCCGTGATCCGCACCCCGGGCGGCGACGTCACCCCGGCCACCGACCCCGTACGCCTGCTCGCCTCGGCCGGCTCCTGGTGAACCGCGCCGCCGACCCCCACCCACCACGCCCCGAGTAGGAGACCCACCCATGGCCGCTGCCGCCACCGCCCATCCCGGCCCCGTCACCACCGGCACCCGCCGTATCGCCGACGGCCTGGAGGACCTCATCGGGGGCACCCCCCTGGTCCGGCTCCACCTGGAGGGCGCGGACCCGTCCGTCGAGGTCCTCGCCAAGCTGGAGTCCGTCAACCCCTTCTCCAGCAGCAAGGACCGGCCCGCGCTGCGCATGATCCTCGGCGCCGAGGAGCGCGGCGACCTCGCACCCGGAGGCACGGTCGTGGAGTCCACCTCCGGCAACACGGGCATCGCGCTGGCCGCCCTCGCCGCCGCCCGCGGCTACCGCTGCGTCGTCGTCCTGCCCGACAGCGCCACCCCCGAACGCGTGGGCCTGCTCAAGGCGCTGGGCGCCGAGGTCGTGCAGACGCCCAGCGAGGACGGCTTCCCCGGCGCCATCGCCAAGGCCGAGGAGATCCACGCGCGCACCCCCGGCTCCTGGTACTCCCGCCAGCACGAGAACGACGACAACGTCCTGGCCCACTACGAGAGCACCGGCCCGGAGATCTGGGCCGACACCGCCGGGAAGGTCGACGTGCTGATCGCCGGCGTCGGCACCGGCGGCACCATCACCGGCTGCGCCCGCTACCTCAAGGAGCGCGACCCGGCGATCGAGGTCGTCGCCGTGGAGCCGGAGGGCTCGCCCGTCCTCTCCCGGGGCTTCGGCGGCCAGCACCGCATCCCCGGCCTCAACGGCGGCTTCGTCGCCCCCACCACCGACGAATCGCTCATCGACCACGTGCTGACCTGCGGCGACGACGACGCCCTGGCCGCCGCCCGGGCCCTGGCCACCCGTCAGGGCCTCTTCGTCGGCGTCTCCTCCGGCGCCGCCGTGCACGCCGCCGCCCGGCTGGCCAGGCTCCCCAAGTACGCGGGGAAGACCATCGTCACCGTCCTGCCCGACACCGGCGAGCGCTACGTCAGCCTCTGGAACGAGTCCTGAAAGCCCCCGCCCCCGCACCCGCCCATCATGAGGTGACCGTATGACCGCCCTGGTCCTCCACCGCGGATCGTTCCGCGCCAACCCCTACGAGCGCTGGATGGACGGCTACGACGCGGACGTCGTCGTCCTCGCCTCCAGCGAACAACTCGCCGTGCACGGCGAGGAACTGCCGACCGCCGCGCCCTTCGCCCATGCCGAGGCGCTGCCCGGTTACGACACCAGCCCCCGAGTCGCCGAGCGGGCCGCCGAGCTCATCGAGCGGTACGGCGTGACCGACATCGTCGCCTGCCAGGAGAACGACCTGGAGCGCGCCGCCCACCTGCGCGTGCGCTACGGCCTGCCCGGCCCGCGCCCCGAGGACGTCGTGCCCTACCGCGACAAGTGGGAGATGAAGCGCGCCGCCGTCCGCGCCGGCATCCCCGTCGCCGCCCACGCGCTCCTGACCGAGCCCCGGGACCTCACGGATTTCGCCGCCGCCCACGGCCTGCCCGTGGTGGTCAAGCCCCGGCGCGGCGCCGGCTCCATCGACCTGGCCGTGCTGCGCACGGAGGACGAGGTCGCCGGCTGGCTCGCGGGGGACCACCTGGCCGCACCCGGCGAGGAACCCTCCTGGCTGGTGGAGGCGTTCGTCGAGGGCGGGATGTGCCACATCGACGGCGTGGTGCTCGACGGGCGCGTCGTCACCATGTGGCCCTCGCGCTACACCTACGTCCTCGCCGACTACACCCAGCGCGAGGGGCGCATGGACATCGCCCTGGACGCCGACGACCCGCTGCGCCACCGGCTGACGGCCTTCGGCGAGCGGCTGCTGGCGGAGTTCGGCGGCAGCGACCACTTCGCCTTCCACATCGAGGTGTTCCACACCCCGGACGACGAGCTGGTGCTGTGCGAGGCCGCCTGCCGGGCCGGCGGCGCGGGCGTCCGGGACGTCCACCGCGCGATGTTCGGCTTCGACCCCGCCGAGCCGCCGGTCCGTCGTCAGCTGGGGCTGGACTTCCCGTACGAGGGCGGTGGGAGGCCGGTACGCATCGGCGGTCAGCTGCTCTTCACCCGGCGGCCCGGCACGGTCCACCGGATGCCCGATCCGGCGGGGATGCCCGAAGGGGTGGTCAAGCACCAGTACTTCGCGGCGCCGGGGGACCGGATGGAGGAGGCCTGGCACTCCGGGGACTTCCTGGCCGCCTTCGTGGTGGCGGGCGCGGACCGCGCGGAATGCGAGGCGCGGATCCGGGCGCTGGAGGAGTGGTTCCTCGCTGGGCTCGACGTCCGCTGAGCGGACGGGACACGCTCGGGCGGGACGCGGCCGGGCGGGACGCGGCCGGGTGCGCTCGGGACACGGTCGGAACCCGGTCAGGACCTGGTCGGGCACCCCGGGGCCCGGGCGGCCGCCGGGGGGCGCCCGGCGGGTCAGGCCGACCGGACGACGGCCAGCGGCCGGTCCGTGCGCGCGGCGGCCGCGTCGGCCAGCCGGCTGTAGGCGTAGGCGGCAGAGACCAGCGTCATGTGGTGGTGCCAGCCGGGGAAGGACCGGCCCTCGAAGTCCCGCAGCCCGAAGTCGTCCGCCAGGACCCGCAGGGCGCCGGCCGTACGGGCGTGGTGCCCGGTGAGGGCGATGAGTTCCTCGGCGGAGTGCCGGGTGAGGTTGGTGATCCACACGGGTTCGTCGGCCTGCCGGCCGGGGACCCTGCGCGCGAACGCCCGGAGGACCGGGGGCGCCGTGCTCGTGCTCGTGCCCGTCGGGGTGCCGGGCCGCTCCGGAAGCCGGACCAGCGTGTTGAGCAGCCGTCGGGGCGCTCCGCCCGGGACCGCGCCGGGGGCGCCCAGGAGGGCGGGGACCTCGCCGAAGCCGTCGCCCTGGTAGACCAGCCGCCGCACCGGGACCGGAGCGTACTGGCCCTCGCCGCGCGAGCGGCCGCCGGGCAGCACGGCCAGCGAGGAGGGCACGGCGACGACGAAGTCGCAGCCGGTGCGCTCGAGTCCGCGGATCAGCGAGCCCGCCTCCGTGCAGGAGCTCATGTCGGCGACGACGGGCAGCGGGGTGGCGGTGGTCCGGGAGTGCAGCGTGTGGACCAGGTCGAGCACCTGCGCGGACGCGGGCCGGTCGCCCACGCTGGACTCCGGTATGCGGGCCCGCTCGCGCAGGGTGTCGTCGTCGGTCCAGCGGGAGGGCAGCAGGATCCGCCAGCCGAGCGGCAGTGGCCCGGTCTCGGTGGACAGGAAGATCCCCACGCCCACCTGGCAGTTGACGGTGCGGCCCGAGGCCGGGTCGAAGCGGCGGTGGACGCCCACCGAGCTCTCGCCCCGCTTGGGCACGACCACCGTGCCGATCGTCCAGGCCCGGGGGACGGTCCGCCGCAGGGCCCAGTGCGCGAGCGAGCGCAGGGCCGGGCCCCAGTCCCACGGGCTGGCGTTGACGAACTGGTGCAGCGACTGCGAGGCGGTGGGCGAGGCGGAGACGGCGGCCGCCAGTCGGCGGACCGTCTTCTTGCCCGGGGTGGAGAGCAGCCCCTCCAGATAGGCGTGGGCCCAGCGCCGCTGGTCGGCGCGGGGCAGATAGCCGAAGACCTCTTCGGCGAAGGAGACGAGTGGAGCGGTGCCCGGGGTGAACGGGCGGGTCGAATGCTGCACAGCCAACGCACGGTCCCTTCTGACGCGGACGGTATGGCTCCGGCCGCGAGCGAAAGAATAGAGAACGATCGCTTTGTTTTCAAAGTCCCGGGGCGTGTGACCTTCGAAACCGGGGGAGGGTGCCGGTCCCGTCGATCACTGGCCGTAAGGTGGTTGAACGCCGGTCGTTCTCCGGCAAGTTGAAGCCGTCGTTCCGCAATGGCGCGGTCCCATGGCCCATGGCAGTGAACGTCTAGGAGGGAGCATGGCCATGCAGGAGCGCGCCGTACGGACCCGTTCGGCGCTCGTCCGGGCCGCGGCCCGCGCCTTCGACCGCAACGGCTACGAGGGCACGTCCTTGTCCCAGATCCGCGCGGCGGCCGAGATGTCCATGGGGGCGCTGACCTTCCACTTCGCCACCAAGGGCGAACTCGCCGACGCCGTGCAGGACGAGGGGTGGCTCCTGACGGAGGCCCGGGTGCGCGAAGCGCTGACACCGGACGGCGACCCGGTGGACGGCCTGGTGTCGCTCACCCTGGCGCTCGCCGCGCTGATGGAGGAGGAGCCGCTGGTCCGCTCGGCGGCCCGGCTCACCCGGGAGCGCGCCGGGGGCCGGGCCTGGACCTCCGCGTGGCTGCCGGCTGCGCAGGGGCTGATAGAGCACGCCCGGTCGGCCGGTGTGCTGCCCCCGGTGGCGCGGCCCGAGGTGGTCGCCGACCTGGTCAGCCATCTGATCGTGGGCGCGGAGGCGCAGATCCGCGCCTCCGCCACGGATGCCGGGCGGCCGGCGGTGGACGTCGGCGGGCAGCTCGCCCGGATCTGGGACCTGGTGCTTCTGCCGGTGCGCGGCTGACGGCGCCCCGAAGGGGCGCGGGGAACTGCGCGACCAGCCACGACGTACCAGCAGATGACGTACCGGACTCCCGGCGGAGCGCCTGGTCTGGTGCCGTCAGGTCCGATGGCCGGGTGCGGCCTAGTCCGTGGGCGCCACGTGCCGCCGGTACCAGGGCGCCGCCTCCGCCAGCCGGGCGAGGACGCCCGGCCCCGGCGCGCAGTGCGCCGCCCGCCACACCTCCGCGCTCGCGTACCAGTGGTCGCGGGCGAGCAGGGCGAACTGCCGCTCGCTCGTCCGCCCGGGGTTGCGGCGCAGGCTCTCCAGGCAGCGCGCCCACGGCCAGTCGGCCCCGGCGCGCGGCAGGACGCCGTGCTCGGCGAGCGCGTCCATCAGATCACCGTTGCGCACCGGGTCCGGGTGGCTGGCGTGGTGGACCCCCGCCGGCACGGCGTGCGGGCCGCACGCCAGCTCCGCGACGAGCCGCGCCAGATCGCTGACGTCCACGGCCGACAGCAGGCCGCGCCCGCCGTCCCAGCGCGCGGGCACCCGGCGCAGCAGCTCGGCCAGGGCCGGCACCACCCAGCGGTCGCCCGCGCCCAGCACCAGCCCCGGGCGCAGGACCGCGGCACCGCACTCGAGCATCGGGGCCTCGCCCGCCAGCCGGGTGCGGCTCGCGGGCGAGGCGGGCGCGGGCCGGATCGCGTCGACGTCCGGCCCGGTGTGCGGCCCGGGGCCGTAGACGGCGGCGGTCGACAGGGCGACGACGCGGGGCACCGCCGCCCGGCGGGCCTCGGCGGCCAGCGCGACGGCGCCCCGGTGGTTGACCGCCTCGCACAGGCTCTCGTCCGAGGAGACGCAGGAGGCCAGGTGGAGCAGGGCGTCGGCTCCTTCGCACAGCCCCCGCAGCGAGCCGGGGTCGGTCAGGTCGCCGGGGAACCACTCGACGAGCGGGTCCGCGTCCGGGCCGGGGCGGCGCGTCAACGCGCGTACGCGCACGCCCCGCCGGGCGAGTTCGCGCAGCGCGGCGGAGCCGATGAACCCCGTGGCGCCGGTCAGCGCGACCAGCGGCCCGCTCACCGGCGGCCCTTCCCGGCCGCGCCGGGCTCGGTGACCAGCCGCGCCCGGGTCTCCGGCGTGGCGACGCCGGGCAGCAGGTAGCGCCACAGCAGGGCCACGCGCTCGGGCAGGTCGGCGCGGTTGGTGGAGACCTGGGAGAAGAGCTGGGTGCCGGTGTAGCAGCTCACCAGGACCCAGGCCAGCTCCCGTTCGTCCACCTCGGGCAGGAGCTCGCCCCGGCCCCGGGCGGCGACCAGCTGCTCGTGGAAGCGGGCGGCCCATTCCTGGTAGGCGGTGTCGTCCTGGACGCCGAACTCGCCCTGCTCGACGGCGAGGCGGACGCCGGCGCGCAGCAGCACATTGCTCTGGAGCTCGGTCGCCAGGTGGAGGGTGATGTCGATCAGGTGCTGGAGGCCGGCCTCGCCCCCGGGCATCACGATGCCCTCGCCCTGCTCGTTCATGACCGCCCGGGCGAGGTCCTCCTTGGACTTGAAGTGGAAGTACATCGCGCCCTGGGTGGCGTCCGCCCGGGCGATGATCTTGCTGACGCTGGCGCCGCTGAACCCGAGCTCGTCGAAGACCTCCGCGGCCGCGTGAAGGATGACGGCGCGGGTCCTCACCGCGCGGTCCTGTCTGGGCCTCGCCATGAGGTGACTCCCTGTGATCTCTCGACAAACAAAACGAACACCCTTTATCTTACGGCTCCAGCGTCAGAGACAGAGCAGCAGCGTTAGAGCGTCCGGGAAGTCGGTTATGCACGATCTGGTTCAGCAAGCCCCTGTTTTGAGCTCCATCCCCTCCGCGTCGCACGGCCTGACCACCTGTGTGCCCCGGCAGTACGTCCACAAGGCGGCCCTGGCCGAGGTCCTCCTCACCGGCTGGGAGCGCGTCGCCGACGACGCCTTCACGATCGGCGCCCAGTGGCCCCGGACCCACAGCTTCTACACCCCGGTCGACGGCCGCTACGACCCGCTCCTCTTCGCCGAGACCGTGCGGCAGACCATCCCCCTGCTGTCCCACCTGGCCTACGACACACCGTTCGGCCACCACCTGATCTGGGACCACTTCCGCTACGAGCTCGACCCCGCCGCGACGGCTGTGTCCGCCACCCCCGCCGAGATAGAACTGCGGATCGCCTGCAGCGACGTCAAACGCCGTCAGGGCCGCTTCTCCGCCCTGGTGATGGACGTCACCGCGCTGCGCGACGGCGCTCCGCTGGGCACCGCCCGGGCCCGTTTCACCAGCCATGCCCCGGCCGTCTACCGGCGGTTGCGCGGCGAGTACGGCGACCCCTCCGTCGTCTCCCGGGCCGTGCCGCTGGCCCCGCCCCTGGCGCCGGGGCGCGTCGGCCGCGACCGCTTCCACGACGTGGTCCTCTCGCCCACCGACGCCGACGGCCTCTGGCAGCTGCGCGTGGACCCCAGCCACCCGGTGCTCTTCGACCACCCGGTCGACCACGCGCCCGGCATGCTCCTGCTGGAGGCCGCCCGCCAGGCCGCGCTCGCCGCCACGGGCCCGGACCACGGCGCCGTCCTGGGCCTGGAAACCGTCTTCAGCCAGTACGTGGAGTTCGACAGCCCCTGCTGGATCGAGGCCACCGTCCTCCCGCAGGACGACGGCGCCCTCACCCGCACCCGGGTCACGGCACGCCAGAACGACCGCGAGGCGTTCTCCGCGGTCGTCGTCAGCACGGCCGGCCGGGCCGGCGTCTGAGGCACGGTCCCGGTAAGGGCGGACGCGAACCGCCCCTACCGGGACCGGCGTGTGGTCAGCCCGTGGGCACCGCCTCCGCGACCGCCCCGCTCCGGGCGCGCAGGCCCGCCGCGTAGCGGCGCAGCAGCAGCGCCGCGGTCGTGGCGAGGCCCGCCAGCAGTCCGAGCCACAGACCGAGGGTGCGCAGGTCCGCCGCGTACCCGAGGAGGAGCGAGGCGGGCAGCCCCACAAGCCAGTAGCCGACGAGCGTGGCCCGGAAGCCGCCCTTGGTGTCGTCCAGGCCGCGCAGCAGGCCGACGCCGATGTTCTGCGCGCAGTCGAAGAACTGCAGGACGGCGACGACCGCCAGCAGCCCGGTCGCGATGGACAGCGCGTCGCCGTCCCCCGCCGCGCCGGAGTCGAGGAACGGCCGCAACACCGCCTCGGGGAAGGCCAGATAGCAGCCGCCGACCACCGCCATGACGGCGGCGGCGCAGGCCAGCGCGGTGGTCCGGAGGCGCCGCGCCGCGGCGACGTCCCCCAGGACCAGCTCGCGGCTGACGTTGATCGAGGCGGCGTGGGAGAGCCCCACGGCTACCTGGAAGACGATGTAGACGAGCTGGTTGACGGCCGTGTGGGCGGCGAGCGCCGCACTGCCGAAGGAACCGGCCATCAGCGCCGTCAGCGAGAAGAACCCCGCCTCCGAGCCGTAGGTGGCCGCGATCGGCACGCCCAGCCCGATCAGCCGCCGCACGGTGGCGCGGTCCGCGCCCAGGACCCGGGCGCTCAGGCGCGGGCCGAGCACCGGGTCCCGGCGCGTCGAGGCGTACAGGGCGAGGAAGGACAGCAGGTGCACCAGCGACGTCGCCACGCCGATGCCGGTCAGCCCCAGCCGGGGCAGGCCCCAGGTGCCGTGGATCAACACCCAGTCGAGCCCCGCGTTGACGGCCACGGACGCCAGCGTGATCCGCAGCAGCGCCTGCGGCCGCCGCATGCCGACCGTGAACTGGCGCACCGCCTGGAACCACAGGCACGGCAGCAGCCCCGGCGCGAGGGCCACCAGCATCGCACGGGCCCGGTGGGCGACGTCCGCGTCCTGGCCCAGCAGGGACAGGCACTGGCCGATGGCGACCATCAGGACGGCCCCGGCGGCACCGGCGAGCGTCGCCACCGCCAGACCGGCCCGGGCGACGGCGGCGACCTCGTCGTCCGGCCCCGGGGCGGCGGCCCGCCCGGGGGGCGTCCCGGCGCGCGCGGCAGCCGCCGCGACGCGGTTGCCGACGGAGGTCACCAGGCCGACGCCCATGGTGCGCACCTGGTTGAAGACGACGATCGCGAGGCCGCCCGCCGCCAGCTCCCCGGTGCCGAGCAGGCCCATCATCACGGTGTCGGTCGTGGTGAGCGCGACCTGCGCGAGCTGGGTGAGGACGAGCGGGACGGCGAGCACCGCCAGAGCCCGGCTGTCGCGCAGCAGCCGGGGCAGGGCGGCGGGCACCGGGGGCATCAGTGGCCGCGCAGGGTGCCGAGGAGGTCGCCGACCTCGCGTTCCACGACCGGGTCGAGGAGGTCGCGGGCGGCCATCCAGCCGTCGTCGAAGACGGTGTCCAGATACTTCTCGCCACCGTCGTTGACCAGCGCGACCATCGTGCTGCCCGGCGGCAGCGAGGGCAGCCGGCGCAGCGCCTCGTGGACGAGGGCGCCCTGGAGCACGGCCACGCGCAGCAACTGCTCGTGTTTCGCGGGGCCGGTGACCGTGATGTCCTCGCCGCGCACCCCGTGGGCGAGGGCCTCGCGCAGCTCCCCGGCGGAGGCGACGTCCACGCCCGCGCCCGTCGCCGCGCAGCGCTCGACCCACACGGCCGCCTTGTTGGCCTTCTTCGCGTAGTACACCCGGCCCGCCACACCGGCCTCGGCGAGGGCGGCGCGGAAGGCGGCGAGGTTGGTGTCGAAGCGGTCGGGGAGCAGGAAGTGGAACGGCCCGTCGAAGGCGTAGGAGAGCTCCTGGAGCAGCCCGCTCGCAAGGACAGCCGCCGCCTGGGGGTCCGGGTGGGCGGGCAGCGGCGGGGCGGCCGCCACCCGGCTCGTCGTCACTGCCACAGCGGCACCCGCGTTCCCAGGCCCTGGGTGAGGGCGAGTTGGGCGAAGCGGTGGCCGAGCGCGATGTCGGTGACGACGAGGCCGCTGTTGTAGGCGAAGATCCGCTGGTCGGGCGTGGTGCGCCCGGGGACGTCCCCGGCGAGGACGGCCGGGAACTCGGCGTCGACAGCGGGTAGTTCGCCGTCGGCGTCGGCCATGTCGGTGCCGGTGACGCGCATCTGGGCCTCGCTGGTGGCCACCACGCGGTCGGCCTCGTGGAGGGTGGAGGGGGGCCAGGCCGTGGCCGACGAGGACGGTCAGGGCGCCGGGCCGCAGCCAGGACGCCTCCACGGCGGCGGGGGTGTGGGGGCCCGCGGTGGCGACGACGACGTCGGCGGCCCCGGCGGCCTCCCGCAGGTCGGTGACGATCTCCACGTCCCGGCCGGGGAAGTACGCGCGCAACTGGCGGCGGACGGCCGTGATGCCGTCGGGGTGGGTGCCGTGGAGCATCAGCCGCTCCAGGCCCGGCAGCGCCGTCAGCAGGAACGGCAGGGCCAGCCGGCCCTGGGTGCCGGTGCCGATCACCAGCGCGGCGCGCGCCCCGGGCGGCGCGCACTCGCGGGCCAGCAGCGCGGAGACGGCGGGGGTGCGCAGGGCACCGACGCGGCCGCAGTCCATCATCGCCAGGGGCAGCCCGGTGACGTCGTCGTAGAGGGTGAGGGCGGTGTAGTAGTGCTGCGCGTCGCGGGGGCTGTGGAGGCCGTGCTTGTACGAGGTCTTGACGGCGACGACGTCGCGGGAGCCGTCGCGGCCGAGCATCGCGTAGGCGACGGAGTGGCCGTCGCCGGGCTAGACGGTGAGCTTGCGCGGGTTGTCGGAGCGGCCGGCGGCGAGGGTGCGGTAGGCGCTCTCCACGGCGGCGAGGACGTCGGCGGGGGTGATGTCGATGCCGGCGACATCGCTGGTGGACAGGACGGTCAGGGTCCTGTCGTCGCGTATTCGGGCGGAGTCGTGGGCCGGGGCGGGGCCGTGGGCCGGGGCGGGGTCCGTCATGGGCGGTTCCTTTCGGGTCCGGGCGGGGGCGAAGGTCAGGCGGCGGCGGCCTCGGTGGCGTGCGCTTCGATCGCGGCCTGTCCGTAGCCGTGCTCGCCGGCCTCGGCGGCCGGGCGGGTGCGGCGGCCGGGAACGCGGACCGAGGCGCGCTTGAGCCAGCGGTCGGTCCCGTCGTAGCGGGCGGTGAAGGGCACCCGGCTGTGCACGACGAGGTCGTTGTCGACGACGAGCACCTCACCGGGGGAGAGGCTCACCGCCACGGAGACGCGGGCGAGTTCCTCCTCCAGCCGCCGGTAGGCGGCCCGGTACTCGGGGGTGGCCTCGGCCAGCGGGGTGTAGGCCGGGTCGAAGCGCAGGGTGAGGCCGTCCGCAGAGCGCCACAGGGCCGGGGACGCGCGGCGGCTCCCCGGCGAAGCCCTGGGCCTCGGCGTAGGCGTCGTCGGGCAGGATCGGCAGCACCGGCCGGGTGAGCTCCTCGACGGTGGCGTCGTCCAGGCGCGTCCGGCGGACGCTGGCCGCGGTGGTGGCGATGGCGTCGTGGTTGCGCATGCAGGTGAGCATCAGCAGATGGGCCCGGCCGGGGTGGAAGGCGTCCTCGGTGTGCGGGCTGAGGAGCACGCTGCTGCTGGCGTCGGCGTCGGCGCCAGCGCCGGCGTCGGCGCCCGGGCGCGGGCTCGCGGCTCGGGGCGTCCGGGTGACCTTCGCCGCACCCGCCCCCACCCCCGCACGCGACAGCGCAACCCCGCACCGACACGCCCTCGACAGCGTAGATTTCGCTGTCGCACCCGGCACCGCCGCCGCCATCGTCGGCCCCTCCGGATCCGGCAAGACCACCTTGCTGCGCGTCCTCGCGGGCCTGCGGCCCGCCGACGCCGGGGAGCTCACCCTCGACGGCGCGCCCCTGCCCACCGGCGTCCGCGCGCGCGGACGCGACCAGCGCCGCCGGATCCAGCTCGTGCCGCAGAACCCGCTCGGCGCCCTCAACCCCACCCGGACCATCGGCGCGTCGCTGGCCCGCCCGCTGCGGCTGCACCGCATCGTCCCCCGGAAGGACACCGCCGAGCGCGTGGCCGAGCTCCTGCGGGACGTCGGCCTGTCGCCCGAGTACGCGCGGCGCCACCCCCACGAGCTCTCCGGCGGGCAGCGCCAGCGCGCGTCCATCGCGCGCGCCCTGGCCGCGCGCCCCGACGTGCTCCTTTGCGACGAGGTCACCTCCGCCCTGGACCCGACCACGGCCGCCGCGGTCATGGATCTGCTCGCCCGGCTCAGGGCCGAGCGCGGGCTGGCCCTCGCCCTGGTCAGCCACGAACCGCACCTCGTCGCCGCGTACGCCGACACCGTCCACTTCCTCGAGGACGGACGCGTCGTCCGCGTGGAACCCGCGCCCGGGCCGGGCGTCCCGTCGGATTGACAGACGGTAACCGGATCGGGAATCTTGCTCGCACTGATCAGTTACTGACTGGTTGGTCAGTAGGAAATCGGCCCCTTCACACCCTTTTTGGAGTACTCGTGGCACAGGTGCGAGAACGAGGCGCGCGGTACGGAAAGGCGCTCGCGGCGCTCGGCGCGGCCTCGGCACTGACGGCCGGAGCGGCCGTGGCGGCCGGCCCCGCGGCGGCGGCCACCCCGGCCGGTCAGACCGAGAGCGCACGCTATGTCGCGCTCGGCGACTCGTACACCTCGGGTCCCGGCATTCCCGAGCAGACCGGCGGGGACTGCGCGCGCTCCAGCGTCAACTACCCCTCGCTGACCGCCGCCAAGCTGGGCCAGAAGTCCTTCAAGGACGTCAGCTGCAGCGGTGCGACGACCAATGACATGTGGAACACCCAGGCGGGGTCGGCCGGGCCCCAGCTGGACGCCCTCGGCAAGCAGACCCGTCTCGTGACCGTCGGCATCGGCGGCAACGACATCGGCTTCGGGACCATCATCGGCAGCTGCGCCGTGCTGTCCGCCGGCGACCCCACCGGCGCCCCTTGCAAGAAGCAGTACACCGCCGCCGACGGCTCCGACGTGCTCGCCCAGCGGATCAACGACGCCGCACCGAAGATCGCCAAGGTGCTGAAGGCCGTTCACGAACGCGCCCCGTACGCCAAGGTCGCGCTCGTCGGCTACCCGTCGATCATGCCGGACAACGGCACGAGCTGCTTCCCGTCCGTGCCGATCGCCGCCGGTGACGCCCCCTACCTGCGGGACACCGAGAAGCGTCTGAACACGATGCTCCAGCAGCAGGCGCGGGCGGCGCACGTCCGCTACGTCGACACCTACGGCCCGACCGTCGGCCACGACGTGTGCACCCCGGCGGCGGACCGCTGGGTCGAGGGCGCCCAGCCCGAGAGCCCGGCCGCGCCGTTCCACCCCAACGCGAAGGGTGAGGCGGCCATGGCCGGAGCGGTGTACGGGGTCGTACGCGGCTGACCGGTAGCGCCCCGAAGGGGCGCGGGGAACTGCGCGACCGGCCACGACGCACCAGCAGGTGACGTACCGGCTTCGGAGGCCGACCCCGCCAGGGCCAGTGCCCTGTCGGCGGCCGCGCTCCGCGAGTAGGCTCCGGGGCCCGTTCGTCCGTCACGGAGGCACTCATGGCCCTCGCCAGACCGAACCCCCGCCGGAGCCTGCCCGTTCTGGCCGTCACCGCCGCGCTCGTCGCCGGGGCCCTGGCGGCACCCGCCGCGTCCGCCGCATCGGCCGCATCCCCCGCCCCCGCCGGCGAGGCAACCCGCACACCCGCCAAGTCCCCCGTGGCCGTCGGCTACGGGGGCGCCGTGGCCAGCGTCGACGCCGACTCCTCCGCCGCGGGCATAGAGGTGCTGCGCAAGGGCGGCAACGCCGTGGACGCGGCGGTGGCCACCGCCGCCGCCCTCGGCGTCACCGAGCCCTACTCCGCCGGCATCGGCGGAGGCGGCTACTTCGTCTACTACGACGCCAAGTCCCGCAAGGTCCGCACCATCGACGGCCGCGAGCGCGCCCCGCTCAGCGCGACCAAGGACCTGTTCACCGAGAAGGGCCACCCGCTGCCCTTCGCCGACGCCGTCACCAGCGGCCTGAGCGTCGGCACCCCCGGCACCCCCGCCACCTGGGACACGGCCCTGCGCTCCTGGGGCAGCCGCAGCCTCGGCCAGGTCCTGGCGCCCGCCCGGCGGCTGGCCCGCGACGGCTTCACCGTCGACGAGACCTTCCGCAAGCAGACCGCCGACAACTACGACCGCTTCAAGGACTTCCCCGCCACCGCCAAGATCTTCCTGCCCGGCGGCAAGCCCCCCGCCGTCGGCTCGACGCTGCGCAACCCCGACCTCGCCCGCACCTACGGCCTGCTGGCCGACCAGGGCGTGGCCGCCCTCTACCGGGGCGCGCTGGGACGCGACCTGGTGCGGACCGTGCGCAAGCCGCCCGTCGACCCGGCCTCCGGACGCGTGGCCCGGCCCGGCGACCTGACGGAGCGGGACCTCCGCGCGTACAGCGTGCGCAAGCAGGAGCCCACCCACACCTCCTACCGCGAGCTGGACGTCTACAGCATCGCCCCCTCCTCCTCCGGCGGGACGACGGTCGGCGAGGCCCTCAACATCCTGGAGAACTCCGAGCTCGACCGGCTGCCCCAGCAGACGTATCTGCACCGCTACATCGAGGCCAGCCGGATCGCCTTCGCCGACCGCAACCGCTGGGTCGGCGACCCCGCCTTCGAATCGGTGCCCGTCCAGGGCCTGCTCTCCCAGCGTTTCGCCGACTCGCGCGCCTGCCTGATCAAGGACGGCGCGGCGCTCACCAGCCCGCTGGCGCCCGGCGACCCGCGCCGCCCGGGCTCGGCCTGCGCGACGGGCGGCTGGGCCGCGCCCACGCCGTACGAGGGGGAGAACACCTCCCATCTGACGGTCGCCGACAAATGGGGCAACGTCGTCGCGTACACCCTGACGCTGGAGCAGACCGGCGGCAGTGGCATCACCGTGCCGGGGCGTGGCTTCCTGCTGAACAACGAGCTGACCGACTTCTCCTTCGCCCCCGTCAGCCCGGGCGTCCACGACCCCAACCTGCCCGGTCCGGGCAAGCGCCCGCGCTCGTCCCTGTCGCCCACGATCGTCCTGGAGCACGGCAGGCCCGCCTTCGCCCTCGGCTCGCCCGGCGGCGCCACCATCATCACCACCGTGCTCCAGACGCTCCTCAACCACGTGGACCGCGGCATGCCGCTCGGCGACGCCATCGCCGCGCCCCGCGCCAGCCAGCGCAACGCGGCGGCCACCGAGCTGGAGCCGGGGCTGTGGGACAGCCCGCTGCGCGGCCGGCTGGAGGCCAAGGGCCATGTGTTCAAGCTCAATCCGGAGATCGGCGCCGCCACCGGAGTCCAGCGGCTGCCCGACGGGCGCTGGCTGGCCGCGGCCGAGAAGAGCCGGCGCGGGGGCGGCTCGGCGATGGTGGTGAGGCCCGAGGGGAAGCCGCCGGTGCGCTGACGGCCCCTCCGCGCGCGGGTGCCGCGCGTTCCCGCGCCGGACCGGGGGCGGATTGGGGCGGCCGCCGCCGGGCCACGATCACTGATGTCATGAGTGGACGACGGCGGTTGACACGGGTCCTGGCGGTACTGATCGGCGCGTTCGCGGTGTGGCTGTCGGCAGCCGGCACCGCGGGCGCGTCCCCGGCGAGCACGGCTTCGGCGAAACCCGCACCGATGGAGGCGGGTTCGGCGAAGGAGGCCCCGACCTGCCGGGTCGGCGCCTATCTCAGCGATCTCTACGATCTCGACCCCGCCAAGAACGCCTTCTCGGCGCGGCTGACGGTGTGGAGCGTCTGCCCGAAGCGCGAGCTGGACCCGCTGCCCGACGTGGCGTTCACCAACTCCAGCAACGCCGAGAAGAGCGAGCCCTCGGTGACGGAGGAGGGTGGCATGTTCCGGGACCTGGTGCGGATCCAGGGCGTCTTCCGGCAGGACTGGGACCTGCGCGCCTTCCCCTACGACCGGCACCGGATCACGATCAACATCACGTCCCGCACGACGGTCGACAAGTTCCGCTTCACCCCCGACAACGAGGACTCGGGCGCGAACGAGGGGATCGCCCCCGACGGCTGGAAGCTCACCGGCTTCCATCTGGCCTCGGTCGAACAGCACTTCCCGACGAACTTCGGCGACGCCACGCTCACCCGGGGCAAGGGCAGCACCCGCAGCAGGCTGGTCGTCGAGATGGACCTGGCCCGCGACGACCCCACGGCCTTCTGGCGGCTGACCGGGCCGCTCTACCTCATGGTGCTCCTCGCCACCGCCGCCTTCCTGCTGCCCACGCACGGCAAGGAATTGGGCATGGCCGAGCGGCTGGACTCGATGCAGAGCCGGCTGGCGCTGCTGGGCGGCGGCCTGTTCGTGGTGATGCTCAACCTCCAGCAGGTGAGCCAGGTCGTCACGAGCACGGTCGGGCTGACGCTCATCGACGCGCTGCACCTGCTGACGCTCGTCTACGTGCTGCTGGCGGTGGTGGCCACCGTGCTGTCCTGGCGCTGGACCGTCAGGGGCGGCGACCCGGTGCGGGCGGAGCGGATCCACCACCGCGGCGCCTGGATCGGGCTGGCCGCGTACGCGCTCGTCGCCGCCGCGCTGGTGCTGTACGCCGCCCACGTGGGGTAGCCCGCACGGGCCCGTCCGGTCAGCCGGGCAGCAGCGCGAGGATGTTGTCCGTGGTGTCCGTCTCGGCCAGGCGCGGGAGGACCCTCTCCACGGAGAAGCGGTGTGCCTCGGGGTCCGGGTCGGTGACGGCGTCCGTCGCGACGGTCACGTGGTAGCCGTGCTCGTGGGCCGCGCGGGCGGTGGACTCGACGCCCGCGCCCGTCGCGATGCCCGCGAGCACGACCTGCGTGACGCCCCTGCGGCGCAGCTGGAGGTCCAGGTCGGTGGCGTGGAAGGCGCCCCAGGTGTGCTTGGTGACCACGATGTCGGTGTCCTGGCGGCCGAGCTCGGGCACCAGCTCGGCGAAGTCGGCCGGGAGCCGGCCGGAGCGCGGCGGGGCCTCGGAGCGGCCGGGCGCGGCGCCGGTGACCCGTACCAGGACGACCGGCAGGCCGCGCTCGCGGAAGGCGGCGGCGAGGCGCGCGCCGCGCTCGACGACGGCGCCGGCCGGGGGAGCGGGGTGGGCGGTGGGCAGGGCGACGATGCCCTTCTGGAGGTCGACGAGGACGAGGGCGGTCGTCGGGTCGAGCGTGGTGGCTGTCATACGGTCACCCTAGGAGAAAGAAAGGCAGCCTTGCAAGGCTGCCTTTCCAATATGCGAGGGTGCGGGACATGCGCGATGGTCTTGCCACGGGGAGTGACGGGACCTACGGTCGCATGCACACGCGGATCTTCCGCGTACGGCAGCCTGTTCGAAGCCCCGGCTGAGGAGCAGCTCATGACCAACGTTGTCCGTGCGGCACTGGTCCAGGCGACCTGGACCGGCGATACCGAGTCGATGATCGCCAAGCATGAGGAGCACGCCCGCGCCGCCGCCGCGCAGGGCGCCAAGGTGATCGGTTTTCAGGAAGTCTTCAACGCCCCCTACTTCTGCCAGGTGCAGGAGAGCGAGCACTACCGCTGGGCCGAGCCCGTCCCGGACGGCCCCACCGTCCGCCGGATGAGCGACCTCGCCCGCGAGACCGGCATGGTGATCGTCGTGCCGGTCTTCGAGATCGAGGACTCCGGCTTCTACTACAACACCGCCGCCGTCATCGACGCCGACGGCCGCTATCTCGGCAAGTACCGCAAGCACCACATCCCCCAGCTCAAGGGCTTCTGGGAGAAGTACTACTTCCGGCCCGGCAATCTCGGCTGGCCCGTCTTCGACACGGCCGTCGGCCGGATCGGCGTCTACATCTGCTACGACCGCCACTTCCCCGAGGGCTGGCGCGCCCTCGGCCTCGCGGGCGCCCAGCTCGTCTACAACCCCTCGGCCACCTCACGGGGCCTCTCCTCCCACCTGTGGCGGCTCGAACAGCCCGCGGCCGCCGTCGCCAACGAGTACTTCGTCGCCGCGATCAACCGCGTGGGCCAGGAGGAGTACGGGGACAACGACTTCTACGGCACCTCCTACTTCGTCGACCCGCGCGGGCAGCTCGTCGGCGACCCGGCCAGCGACACCAAGGAGGAACTCCTCGTCCGCGACCTCGACTTCGGCGTGATCGACGAGGTGCGCCGGCAGTGGGCGTTCTACCGGGACCGCCGCCCCGACGCCTACGACGGGCTGGTGCGGCCATGAGCCCCGCCGTCCCGCTCCACGACCGCCACCGGGCCGTGATGCCCTCCTGGCTCGCCCTCTACTACGACGAGCCGCTGGAGCTCACCCACGGCGAGGGCCGGTACGTCTGGGACGCCTCCGGAAAGCGTTACCTCGACTTCTTCGGCGGCATCCTCACCACGATGACCGCCCACGCCCTCCCCGAGGTCACCAAGGCCGTCAGCGAGCAGGCCGGCCGCATCCTCCACACCTCCACCCTCTACCTCGACCGCCACATGGTCGAGCTCGCCGAGCGCGTCGCGAGCCTGTCCGGCATCCCCGACGCCCGGGTCTTCTTCACCACCTCCGGCACCGAGGCCAACGACGCCGCGCTGCTGCTGGCCACCACCTACCGCGGGTCCAACCAGATCCTGGCGATGCGCAACAGCTACCACGGCCGTTCCTTCTCCACGGTCGGCATCACCGGGAACACCAGCTGGTCGCCCACCAGCCTCTCGCCGCTCCAGACGCTCTACGTCCACGGCGGCGTCCGCGGCCGGGGGCCGTACGCCTCCTTGAGCGACGGGGAGTTCATCGAAGCGTGCGTGGCGGACCTGGAGGACGTGCTGGGCCAGGCGCACGGCACCGTCGCCGCGCTGATCGCCGAGCCCGTCCAGGGCGTCGGCGGCTTCACCGCGCCGCCCGACGGGCTCTACGCCGCCTTCCGCGAGGTCCTGAAGCGCCACGGCATCCTGTGGATCACCGACGAGGTGCAGACCGGCTGGGGCCGCACCGGCGACCACTTCTGGGGCTGGCAGGCCCACGCCGCGAGCGGTCCGCCCGACCTGCTCACCTTCGCCAAGGGCATCGGCAACGGCATGTCCATCGGCGGCGTCGTCGCCCGCGCCGACGTCATGAACTGCCTCGGCGCCAACTCCATCTCCACCTTCGGCGGCAGCCCCGTCACCATGGCGGCCGGCCTCGCCAACCTCACCTATCTGATCGAGCACGACCTCCAGGGCAACGCCCGCCGCGTCGGCGGCCTCCTCCTGGAGCGGCTGCGCGCCATCGGCGCGGGCCTGTCCATCGTCCACGAGGTGCGCGGCCGGGGGCTGATGGCCGGCGTCGAGCTCGTCGGACGCGACGGATCGCCGTCCCCGCGCGCCGCCGCCCGCACCCTCGAACACGCCCGGGAGCGGGGCCTGCTGATCGGCAAGGGCGGCCGCGAGGGCAACACCCTGCGCATCGCCCCGCCCCTGACGCTCACCGTCGCGGAGGCCGAGGAGGGCGCCGCGATCCTCGAGGAGTCGCTGAGGCGCGCCCAGCAGGACCTCGCCGCCGAGGAGATGCCATGACCACCACACTCATCAGCGGCGGACTCGTCGTCACCGCCGCCGACGAGATCACCGCGGACGTCCTGATCGAGGACGGCAAGGTCGCGGCGCTGGCCGCCCCGGACAGCGCTTGCGCCGGGGGCTGGCGTGCCGACCGCGTCATCGACGCCACGGGGAAATACGTCATCCCCGGCGGCGTCGACGCCCACACCCACTTCGAGCTGCCCTTCGGCGGCACCGCCGCCTCGGACACCTTCGAGACCGGCACCCGCGCCGCCGCCTGGGGCGGTACGACGACGGTCGTCGACTTCGCCGTCCAGTCGCGGGGGCAGTCCCTGCGCGCCGGACTGGACGCCTGGCACGCCAAGGCGGACGGCCGGTGCGCCGTCGACTACGCCTTCCACATGATCCTCTCCGATGTGCACGAGAGTTCGCTCAAGGAGATGGACCTGCTGGTGGGGGAGGGCGTGACGTCCTTCAAGCTGTTCATGGCCTACCCGGGCGTCTTCTACAGCGACGACGGGCAGATCCTGCGCGCGATGCAACGGGCCGCCGGCAACGGCGGGCTGATCATGATGCACGCCGAGAACGGCATCGCCATCGACGTCCTCGTCGAACAGGCCCTGGCGGCGGGAAGGACCGACCCCCGCTACCACGGAGAGGTCCGCAGGACCCTCCTGGAGGCCGAGGCCACCCACCGGGCCATCCAGCTCGCCCGCGTCGCCGGCAGCCCCCTCTACGTCGTGCACGTCTCGGCCGAGGAAGCCGTCGCCGAGCTGGCGCAGGCCCGCGACAAGGGCCTCCCGGTCTTCGGCGAGACCTGCCCGCAATACCTCTTCCTCTCCACCGACAACCTCGCCGAACCGGGCTTCGAGGGCGCCAAGTACGTCTGCTCCACACCCCTGCGGCCGCGCGAGCACCAGGCCGCGCTCTGGCGCGGGCTGCGCACCGACGATCTCCAGGTCGTCTCCACCGACCACTGCCCCTTCTGCTTCTCCGGCCAGAAGGAGCTGGGCCGGGGCGACTTCTCGAAGATCCCCAACGGGCTGCCCGGCGTGGAGAACCGCATGGACCTCCTCCACCAGGCCGTCGTCGACGGCCACATCTCCCGCCGCCGCTGGATCGAGATCGCCTGCGCCGCGCCCGCCCGGATGTTCGGCCTCGCCCCCCACAAGGGCACCATCGCCCCCGGCGCCGACGCCGACATCGTCATCTACGACCCGCACGCGCGGCAGACGCTCTCCGCGTCCACCCACCACATGAACGTCGACTACTCGGCCTACGAGGGCAAACAGATCACCGGGCAGGTGGAGACCGTCCTCTCGCGCGGCGAAACCGTCATCGACCGGCGGCGGTTCACCGGCCGGGCGGGCCACGGCCGCTACGTCCCCCGCACCACCTGCCAGTACCTCCCGTAACGCGTAAGGAGCACCCCGCACGTGGACTTCGGCCTCGTCCTCCAGACCGACCCGCCCGCCACCGCCGTCGTGGACCTCATGAGACGCGCCGAGGGCGCGGGCTTCAGCTACGGCTGGACGTTCGACTCCGCCGTGCTGTGGCAGGAGCCCTTCGTCATCTACAGCCGCATCCTGGAACACACCGAGCGCCTCGTCGTCGGCCCCATGGTCACCAACCCCTCCACCCGCACCCCGGAGGTGACCGCCTCCACCTTCGCCACCCTCAACGACATGTACGGCAACCGCACCGTCTGCGGCATCGGCCGGGGCGACTCCGCGATGCGGGTGGCCGGGCGCAAGCCCAACACCCTCGCCACGCTCGGCGAGGCGATGCGCGTCATCCGCGACCTGGCGGAGGGCCGCGAGGCCGACGTCGGCGACGGCAAGACTCTGCGGATCCCCTGGATCCGCGACGGCCGGCTGCCCGTGTGGATGGCCGCCTACGGCCCCAAGGCCCTGGCCCTGGCCGGCCGCGAGGCCGACGGCTTCATCCTCCAGCTCGCCGACCCCTTCCTCACCGAATGGATGGTCAAGGCCGTCCGCGCCGCGGCCGCCGACGCGGGCCGCGACCCGTCCTCCGTCACCATCTGCGTCGCCGCCCCCGCCTACGTCGGCGACGACCTCGCCCACGCCCGCGAACAGTGCCGCTGGTTCGGCGGCATGGTCGGCAACCACGTCGCCGACCTCGTCACCCGCTACGGCGCCCACTCCGGCGCCGTCCCCGACGACCTCACCGACTACATCGAGCGCCGCTCCGGCTACGACTACAGCCACCACGGCCGGGCCGGCAACCCCTCGACGGACTTCGTCCCCGACGAGATCGTCGACCGCTTCTGCCTCCTGGGCCCGGTGGCCGCCCACCGCGAACGCCTGGAGCAGCTCCGGGAGTTGGGCGTCGACCAGTTCGCGCTCTACGCGATGCACGACGCGAAGGAGGCGACGATCGACGCGTACGGGGAGCATCTGATTCCGGCGCTGGGGTGAGCTCGCGGTGCCCTCGAACGCCGACGGGCTGAATTCAGCCCGTCGGCGTTCGAGGACCGGGGTCCGGGGCGGAGCCCCGGGAGACGAGGTTGAACTCGTGATGTGGCCGGGTTGCTCAGGTGGGGAGTTGGTGGATGGCCGGCCAGTCCTGCCCGGCGCTCCAACGGCGCATCCCGGCCGGCAGTCAGCGCCGGTCGGTACTCAGGCCGTCCAGGGTGAGGTCGAGGAGGCGTTCGGCCTGCTCTCGCTGCTCCGGCTTTCCCGAGGTGAGGGCGATGCCGGTGAGGGCGGCGAACATATCGGCGGCGCTGATGTCGGAGCGGATGGTGCCGGCTTCGACGCCGGCGGTCAGGAGCGAGGTCAGGGCGGCCATCATCATCTCGTGACTCTGGGCGTAGGGGTTGGCGCCGGATTCGACGAGGGCGCGCAGGGCGTCGGCCATGCCGAGCTTGGCGGTCGCGTAGTCGATGAAGCGGCCCGTCCAGGCGCGCAGGGCCTCACGCGGGGCCAGTGAAGACAGCAGGTCGGGGGCGGCGTCGCAGAGCCGGATCAGCTCGTTGCGGTAGGCGGCCTCGACGAGGGCCTCCCGGGTGGGGAAGTTGCGGTAGAGCGTGCCGGAACCGACGCCGGCCTCCTTGGCGATGCGCTCCAGGTGCGCTTCCAGTCCCTCTTCGGCGAAGACGCGCACCGCGGCCGAGAGGATCTTGTCCCGATTGCGCTGCGCGTCGGCCCGTAGCGGGCGCCCTGTCTCTCCGGCCATCCGCGGTCTCCTACTCGTCCCGGCTTGCTAACCGGCGGAGCCTCCACTTACGGTAAAGGGAACTGGAGGCGCCTCCACTTCCACTCTAGGGCATGCGGGCCCGCGCCGACCGCACACGAACGCACGCGTGCCCGCGTCCCGCACCCCGACGTCGCGCGGTCACGGCCTCCAGTCCCGGGAAACAATCAGAGGAGAAGAAGATGAGCCTCTCGCTCGTGGAAAAGGTCGCCGTCGTCACGGGCGGCGCGTCCGGGGTCGGCCTGGGCATCGCCCAGGAGTTCGTTGCCAACGGCGCCCGCGTGGTCATCACCGACCTGCACCAGGAGGCGCTCGACGAGGCGGTCGCGGCGATCGGACCGAACTGCTCGGGGATCGTGGCCGACGTCACCAAGCTCGCGGACATGGAGGCCGCCTACCGACAGGTGAAGGAGCGTCACGGGCGGCTCGACGCGGTCGTGGCCAACGCCGGGATCGGCGCGCACGCCCCGCTCGGGGCGATCACCGAGGAGCAGTTCGACCGGACCTTCGACGTCAACGCCAAGGGCGTCCTGTTCACCGTCCAGCCCGCGCTCGCGCTGCTGTCGCCCGGCGGCACCGTCGTCGTCATCGGCTCCACGGCGTCCATCCAGCCTCCACGAGGGATGAGCCTGTACGGCGGCTCGAAGGCCGCGGTACGCAACTTCATCCGGGCCTGGATCCAGGACACCAAGGGATCAGGCATCCGAATGAACATCCTCAGCCCCGGCGCGGTCGACACCGACTCCCTGCGCAGCGCACTGGCGATGGCACAGGGAGCCGACCACGTCGAGGCCGCCGTCAGGACCATGGGAGAGGGCAACCCGACCGGACGGATCGCCGACCCGCGCGAGATGGGAAAGGCCGCGGTCTTCCTCTCCAGCGACGCCTCCAGCTTCATCACCGGCGTCGAACTCTTCGCGGACGGCGGCATGGCACAGGTGTGAGCCGCCCGGCCCAGCGGTCCGGCCCACCCGACCGGGCCGGCCCCGCCCGGCGCGAAAGGGCGGGGCCGGGGCACCACTCCCTACGGCACGCGCGCCGTCCACTCCTCCGAGGAGAACTTCGTCGCGGCCAGTTCCTCCGCCCGCGCCATCTCCTCCGGAGTGACGGCACCGTCGGCGAGCCCGTACCGCCCCCGGAACGAGGCCACCATCCGCTCGATGACGGCCTCCCGTGCCAACCCCGTCTGCCGCCGCAACGGATCCACCCGCTTCTTCGCGGACTTCGTCCCCTTGTCGGAAAGCTTCTCCTTGCCGATGCGCAGCACATCGAGCATCTTGTCCGCGTCGATGTCGTACGCCATCGTCACGTGGTGCAGCACCGCGCCGCGGCCGGACACCACCCGCTTCTGCGCGGCGCCCGCGATCTTGCCCGCCTCCGTGGCGATGTCGTTGAGGGGCTGGTACCAGGCCTTGACGCCCATGCCCTCCAGCGCGCCGAGGACCCAGTCGTCGAGGTAGGCGTAGCTGTCGGCGAAGGACAGGCCCTGCACCAGGGCGTCCGGCACGCACAGCGAGTAGGTGATGGTGTTGCCCGGCTCGATGAACATGGCCCCGCCGCCGCTGATCCGGCGCACCACCGTCATCCCGTGGCGCTCCGCGCCCTCCGGGTCCACCTCGTTGCGCAGCGACTGGAAGCTGCCGATGACGACGGCCGGGGACGCCCACTCCCACACCCGCAGCGTGGGCGGCCGACGCCCGGCCGCGACCTCGGCGGTCAGCACCTCGTCCAGCGCCATGTGCAGGGCGGGGGACTGGGGGCCGTCGTGAATCAGCTGCCACTCATAGTGGTGCCAGTCGGTGGCCTGCGCCAGCGCCCGCCGCACCGCAATGCCCACGGCCTCGGAGGAGAAGCCGAACATCACGGTGCCCTCGGGCAGCGCCGCGTCGATGCGGGCGGCGAGCTCCGGGGCGGGGGTGTCGGCCGGGGCGCCCTCCAGGGCGCGGTTGATGTCGAGCAGCGCCTCGTCGGGTTCGAGGAAGAAGTCACCCGCGACCCTGACGTGGCGCAGTGCGCCGTCCTCGACCTCCAGGTCCACGACGACGAGCTTGCCGCCCGGAACCTTGTATTCGCCGTGCACGGCCGTGTCCTCCCGCTCGTTCTCTCCGGTCGGCCACCCGGCCGACTGCGGAATCAACCGTATCGCCACCATCTGGTGTCACTCCTGCGGTTGATCCGCCTACACTGTGTGTACCCCACAGGTAACGCTCTTTCTCCCCCCACTCGCTCTCCCGGTCTGCCGGGCGCCGGCTCGCGACCGGGTGCGGGGCCATGCGCGGAAGCGTTCCGCGCAGCAGTTCGTTCGAGGGGGAACCCGAACATGAGCATGGCCCTGACCCGCAGAGCGAGACGGGCCGGCGCGGCCCTCGCCGTCGCGCTGACCCTGGGACTCGGCACGGTCGCCTGTGACGACTCCGGCAAGGCCGCGGACACCGGGCCGACCGCCACCACCTCGGCGCCCGCCACACCGTCCGCGACGCCGTCGGCCGAGGAGACCTCGGCCGCGCCGTCGTCGCCGGCGCCCTCGCCCTCGCCCAGCAGCGCGTCCCCGACGACCGCGGCCCCGGCGCCCCGCGAGGGGACGTCCTCCACCGGTGGCGGAAGCGACCACTCCGGCGGCGGTTCCACCGGCACGACCTCCACCGGCGGCTCGTCCTCCACCGGCGGCTCGTCCTCGACCGGCGGTCACGCGGGCGCGTCCGCGATCTGCAACGACGGCTCGGCCTCCTACTCCGCGCACCGCAGGGGCACGTGCTCCCATCACGGCGGTGTCGCACAGTGGTTGAAGGATCTGCCCTCCTAAGGGTTTCCTGGGACGCATGTTCCCGACGTTCACCACCCGCCCCACCCTCCAGGGCACCTTCGGCATGGTGTCCTCCACCCACTGGCTGGCCTCCCAGTCCGCGATGGCGGTCCTGGAGAGCGGCGGCAACGCCTTCGACGCCGCCGTGGCCGCCGGGTTCGTGCTGCACGTCGTCGAGCCGCACCTCAACGGACCGGCCGGTGAGGTGCCCGCGCTGCTCGCCCCCGCCGGGGGACCGGTGCGGGTGCTGTGCGGCCAGGGCCCGGCACCCGCCGGGGCGAGCGTGGCGCACTACACCTCGCTCGGCCTGGAGCTCGTCCCCGGCACCGGCCCCCTGGCGGCGGCCGTGCCCGGCGCCTTCGACGCCTGGATGCTGCTGTTGCGCGACTACGGCACCAAGCCCCTGCGCGACGTGCTCGAGTACGCCATCGGCTACGCCGAGCACGGCCACGCGCCCGTCGAACGGGTCGGGGCGACCGTGGCCACCGTCAGGGAACTGTTCGAGACCGAGCCGGAGTGGGCGTCCTCCGCCGCCCTCTATCTGCCCGGCGGCAGGCCCCCGGCCCCCGGCGTCCTCTTCCGCAACCCCGCCCTCGCCGCCACCTGGCGCCGGCTCCTGGCCGAGGCGGAGGCGGCCGGGCCCGGCCGTGAGACGCGCATCGACGCCGCCCGCCGGGTCTGGCGCGAGGGCTTCATCGCCGAGGCCCTCGTCCGGTCCGCCGCCCGCCCCACCCTGGACACCTCCGGGGAACGCCACGCGGGCACCCTCACCGGCGACGACCTCGCCCGCCACCACGCCTCCTACGAGGACCCCGTCACCTTCGATCGGCAAGGCTGGACCGTCTGCAAGGCCGGCCCCTGGTCGCAGGGCCCCGTCCTCCTCCAGCAGCTGGCCCTGCTGCCCGAGCGGCCGCCCGCCTACGGCACGCCCGACTACGTCCACACCCTCATCGAGGGAAGCAAGCTCGCCATGGCCGACCGCGAGGCCTGGTACGGCGACGCCACCGGCGACGTACCACTGGACACACTGCTGTCGGACGCGTACAACGCCGGACGCCGGAAGCTGATCGGCGCCACCGCCTCGTACGAGCTGCGCCCCGGCAGCCCCGGGGGACGCGTCCCGCGCCTGGCCCGGGTCCCGGCGGGCGAGGTCCCGCCCGTCCGCGCGGGCGCCGGAGAACCCACCGTCGGCCCCGACGGCGCGACCTCCGGGGACACCTGCCACCTCGACGTCGTCGACCGCTGGGGCAACATGATCTCCGCGACGCCCAGCGGCGGCTGGCTCCAGTCCAACCCCGTCGTGCCCGGGCTCGGCTTCCCCCTCGGTACCCGGCTCCAGATGACCTGGCTGGAAGAGGGCCTGCCGAACAGCCTCACCCCCGGCCGCCGGCCGCGCACGACCCTCACCCCGTCCCTGGCCCTGCGCGGCGGGGAGCCCGTCCTGGCCTTCGGCACCCCCGGCGGCGACCAGCAGGACCAGTGGCAGCTCCACTTCTTCCTCGCCGTCGCGCTGCGCCCCGAGGTGCGCGGCGGGCTCGACCTCCAGGGCGCCATCGACGCGCCCAACTGGCACCAGGAGGGCTTCCCCGGCTCGTTCTTCCCGCGCGTCGCCCGCCCCGGCGCCGTCACCGTCGAATCGCGGCTCGGGGAGAGCCTCATCACAGAGCTGCGCCGCCGGGGGCACGACGTGACGGTCGGCGGGCCGTGGTCGGAGGGGCGGCTGTGCGCGGTGGCACGCGACCCGGAGACGGGCGTGCTGTCGGCGGCGGCCAATCCGCGCGGGATGCAGGGGTACGCGGTGGGACGGTGAGGGGTCCACGAGGCGGCGGTGACCAGGCGTTCACCGGAACATCATCGTGAGGCCATCGCCACACCACCGGTGGTCGACCCCACGTGGTTCGATATTCATATGGTTCAGACGATCGAAAAGTCCCTCGCCGCTTTCCTCGAGGGCGACCTCCGCGAGGTCGAGGAGGCGGTCCGCAAGGCGGCCGCGACCGAAATCCTGCCGCGCTTCCGGCAGCTCGCCGCGGACGAGATCGTGGAGAAGAACGGCCCGCACGACCTCGTCACCGTCGCCGACCGGCTCGCCGAGGAACAGCTCACCGACGCCCTCACCGCCCTGCTGCCCGGCTCGGTGGTGGTCGGCGAGGAGGCCGTGCACGCCGACCCGTCCGTGCTCGACGCCCTCGGCGGGGACGCCCCGGTGTGGATCGTCGACCCGGTCGACGGCACCCGCCAGTTCGTCCACGGCGACCCCGGCTTCGCCACCCTCGTCTGCCTCGCCCACCGTGGCGAGCTGCTGGTCTCCTGGACGTACGCCCCCGCGCTCGACGAGCTGGCCGTCGCCCGGCGCGGCCGGGGAGCGGTGCTCAACGGCGTACCGCTGCGCTCCGGTTCCCCGGAGCCGGGCCGCGATCTGACGGTCGCGACCTCGCACTACGACTTCACCACCGACGAGCAGAAGCGCGTCCTGGGGACGCTGCTCACCGACGGCGTCGCCCCCCGCCCCTGTGGCTCGGCGGGGCTGGAGTACCTGGCCGTGGCCCGGGGCACCCTGGATTCGACGGCTTTCTCCTGGGAGAACGCCTGGGACCACGCGGCGGGACTGCTGCTGGTCGCCGAGGCGGGCGGGGCGAGCGCCACCGTCGCGGACGAGCCCTTCCGGATCACCGGGGGCAACGCCCTTCCCTTCAGCGCCGCGCGGGACGAGAAGACGCTGCGGCATATCCTGGGTCTGCTGGCGTCCGCCGGCTGACCAAAGGGGAGACGAGGGGAGCGCCGGTGGCCACCATGCTCGACGTCGTGGTCGTGGGGGCGGGGCCCAACGGGCTGACCGCCGCCGTGGAACTCGCCCGGCGCGGCCTCGCCGTCGAGGTCTTCGAAGCCGCCGACGCCATCGGGGGCGGTGCCCGCACCGAGGAGCTGACCCTGCCGGGCTTCCGGCACGACCCGTGCTCCGCCGTCCACCCCCTCGCGGTCCGCTCGCCCGCCTTCGCGGGCATGCCGCTGGACCTCCACGGCCTGGAGTGGATCCACCCCGAGCTGCCGCTCGCCCACCCCTTCCCCGACGGGACGGCCGCCGTGCTCTCCCGGGAGGTCGGCGAGACCGCCGCCTCGCTCGGCCCGCGCGACGCGGGCCGCTACCGCCGGCTCGTCGCGCCCTTCCACGGCCGCTGGGACACCGTGGCCGCCGACTTCCTGCGCACCCAGTGGGACGGGCTGCCCCGCGACCCGGTCACCTACGCCCGCTTCGGGCTGGTCGCCGGGCAGTCCGCCGGACTGCTGGCCAGGACCCGCTTCCACGACGAGAAGGCCCGCGGTCTCCTCGCGGGGCTCGCCGCCCACGGCATCGCCCCGCTCAGCGGCTTCGGCACCGGCGGCATGGCCCTGCTCTTCGCGCTCGCCGCCCACGAGTGCGGCTGGCCCGTACCGCGCGGCGGCTCGCAGTCCATCGCCGACGCCCTCGGCTCGTACCTCCGCGAGCTGGGCGGCGTCATCCACACCGGCTTCGAGGTCAAGCACCTCGACGACCTGCCGCCCGCCCGGGCGTTCGTCTTCGACACCTCGCCGACCGCGCTCGCCCGGATCGCGGGACTCGGCGACGCCTACCGGAACTTCCGCTACGGACCCAGCGTCTTCAAGATCGACTACGCGCTGGACGGGCCCGTGCCCTGGACGGCCGAGGCCGCCCGCCGGGCCGGGACCGTCCATGTCGGCCCCACCTTCGGGGAGATCGGGGAGGCGCTGCGGGCCGCCGTCGAGGGCGACGACCCGTCCGTCCCCTTCCTCATCACCGCCCAGCCCAGCATCATCGACCCCACCCGCGCCCCCGAGGGCAAACACACCTTCTGGGTCTACGGTCATGTGCCCAGCGGCTGGGAGGGCGACGCCACCGAGGTGATTGAGCGTCAGATCGAGCGCTTCGCCCCGGGTTTCCGCGATCGCGTCCTCGCCCGCGCCACGGCCGGACCGCCCGAGCTCGCGGCGCGCAACGCCAACTACGTCGGCGGCGACATCGCCACGGGCTCGGTGGCGGGCCTGCGGCTGCTGCTGCGCCCCAGGCTCGCGCGCGTCCCCTACGCCACCGCGCACCCGGCCGTCTTCCTGTGCTCCTCGGCCACCCCGCCGGGCCCGGGAGTGCACGGCATGTCCGGCCACCACGCGGCCCGGGCGGTCTGGCGCAAGCTCTTCGCGTGACGGGACAGGGGGATCCTCACCCCTGCCGGGCCGCGCCGTGGACGTCCTCGACCGTCAGGTAGCGGCCCGACAGCGCCGCGGCCGGGCCCGTGGCCAGTTCGAGGACGGCGCCGACCGCCCGGGGGAGCGGAACGGACCGCCCGGCCTCGATCTCCGCACGGATCCAGCGGGCGCGGCGGCGGCGCCAGGGGTCGGCCGAGTCGATCTCGGTCAGCGCGCTCGTGGTGAGTCCGGTCGCCACGAGCCCCGGGTGGAGGCTGAAGGCCAGGACGTTGTGAGGGCGGGCCTCGCTGGCGATGTTCTCGATGAACGTGATGCCCGCGGCCTTGGCGACGGAGTAGGACGACAGCGTGGGCCAGCGGTGCCGTCCCGCCGCGCTGCTGATGCTGATGACGCGGCCGCCACCGTGACGGATCATCAATGGAAGCACGGCGTGCACGGTGGCGAAGGTGCTCAGTGTGTTGACGCGCACCGCCTCCCACCACTGTTCGACCGGGATCTCCCAGGTGAGGCCGATGGGGCCTTCCACACCGGCGTTGTCGATGAGGACGTCGACGCGGCCGAGGTCGGAATGGATCCGCCGTATGGCGGCGGCCGCCGCCGCCATGTCGCTGACATCGGCGCACACCGGTGTGACCGGACGGCCCGGTCGCGTGGGCAGCGCGGCGGCGAGGCGCTCCAGCGCCGGGCGGGTGCGCGCGACGACGGCCAGCCGGAAGCCCCGTTCGGCACAGGCGGTGGCGATGGCCGCCCCGAGCCCGCCGGTGGCGCCGGTGATGACGACGACGGGCGGGTCGTCGGTGAGGCGCTCACCGGTCGCGTCATACGGCGGCATGGGGCATGTCCTCCTGCTCGGGTGCGCCGTAGCGCTCGCGCAACGCGGCACGGTCGAGTTTGCCGGTGGCCGAAAGGGGCAGCCGCTCGGCGAAGTCGACGGAGCGGGGCACCTTGTACCGGGCGAGCAGGCGGCGGCAGTGGCCGAGCAGTTCCTCGGCGTCCGGCCGGCCGCCGGGCCCGGGAACGACCACGGCATGAGGGACCTCGCCGCGCCGGTGATCCGCACGGGCGATCACGGCGGCGTCCTCGACCCGGGGGTGAGCACGCAGAACGTCCTCGACCTCGGCGGGCTCCACGCTGTACCCGCCGGTCATGATGGTGTCCTTGGAGCGTCCGACGACGCGGACGCAGCCGTGCTCGTCGCGGAGCACCAGGTCGCCGGTGCGCAGCCAGCCGTCGTCGTCGGTGACGGGGGTCACCTGCCGGGAGCCGTCCCGGCGGCCGGGGGTGACCTGGGCGCCTCGCACCCACAGCTCGCCGGCCGTGCCGGCCGGTGCCGGCCGGCCGGATGCGTCGGCTGCCCGGTGGTCGACGACGCGGACTTCCAGGCCCGGGACGGGGACGCCGGCACTGTCCCGGCAGGAATCCGCGGTGGGGCTCAGTCCCGGGCCGCCGAGTTCGGTCATCCCCCAGCTCTGCAGCAACTCGACGCCGGTGCGCCGGTGCCAGTCCTCGCGCAGGTCGGCGGGCGTCTGCTGCCCCGCGCTCAGGCAGCGCCGCAGAGCGGTCGGCCGCCACGGCCCGTCGGCGGCCTCCAGCAGTCCGCGGTAGACGGTCGGCACCGCCTCGACGACGGTGACGTCGCGGGCGGCCAGCTCCTCCAGCCACCGGGCCGGCTCGAAGGCACGGGAGGAGACCAGCAGCGTCGCCCCCGCCAGCAGGGTCGAGACCGCCGCGAGATGGCCGTAGGCGTGCGCGAGGGGGATGGGGACGGCCACCACGTCATCGGGGGCGCGGTGCCGGTGGCGCCAGAAGCCGGTCGCGAGGTGGAGCGCCCGTCCTGTCTGGACCAGGGGACGGCAGGCGCCCGTCGATCCCGATGTGTGCATGACCATGCAGGGGGCGTCCGCCCCGGAGCGTTGCCTCACGCCTCCTGCCGCTCCGCGTGGACCGCGTGGACCGCGTGCGACCGGTCGTTCCGGCGGCACCGCGATCACGTGCACGCGCAGTCCCCGCCCGGTGCACAGTTCCTCGACGCCGTCCGCCTGTTCCGGGCCGGTCAGCACCGCCCGGGGGCGGACGTGCTCCAGCACGCGGGCGATCTCGTGCTCGGTGAGCACGGCGTTCACCGGTGCCACCGCCATGCCCGCCTTGTGTACGGCGAGATACGCGGCGATCCAGGAACCGCCGTTGGGCAGGAGCACCGCGGCGCAGTCCTGCGGGGTGTCCGCCAGCGGGCGCAGCGTGGCGGCCAGTGAGGAGGACCAGTCGTCCAACTCGGCATAGGAATGGGCCGCGGTCCCGTCGAGGACGGCGATGCCGGCGTCGTTCGCGGAGAGCGCGTCGATCAGGGCGTCACGGAACATCTCAGGCACGCCCTCCGGCTGTCGCCGCCTCGGTCCGTGTCCCGGGCGGAATGACACGGGGGTTGAACAGCTCGCGGATATAGGCCCACGGCTTGTCGGCGGCGTTCAGGGTGTAGTCCTTGAAAGCGCAGTGCGTGGCCGGGGATTGCGGCCACCGCGTCAGGCCGGTCCGGTTGATCCGGCGGCTCATCGGCAGGCCCGCCGCGGCGAACGCGAACCCGATGGGCCGGGTCCGGTCCCGCATCGCCGCGTCGACCCGTTGGTCCTTACCGGCCCGCGCCACCACGATGTTGACCGACACCACCTCACCGTCACGGCTGACCAGGCGGGTGCGGCGCACCAGGCACTCGTCGTCCGCCGCCAGGGCCAACAGCCCGCGCGCGGCCGCCTCCACATGCCGCCCCGGCGTCGTCTCGACGCCGTCCACCCGCGGTGTGAGGACCGCTTGTGTGAGTGCCTGGAGCAGGACGGTGGTCAGGCCGTCGCTGGCCAGCAGTATGCGGGTGACAGGCGACCGGAAATCCGAGGTCGCGTGTGAAGTACGGTCCGGGAGCAACGGCTCGGTCCGCGCGGCCCACCGCGCGTCGGTCATCGGCACGACCGGCCCAACGACTGATTGATCCAATTGGCAACTACCGGGAACCGTAAAAGCCGTGGCCCGGCGGCACAGTCCTGCCGCGGGCTACGCCGCCTGCCCCAGGTCGGCCAGTACCCCGGCGCGCAGCGCCGCGGGCTCCACGCCGAGGCGCCGGAAGTAGTCCGCCGTCGTCTCGTCGTCGCAGCCGAGCACGCCCAGCAGGACGTGTTCGAGGCCGATGTGATCGCTCTTCAGAGTCCGCGCCTCGCGCAGGGAGCCTTCCAGCGCCCTCTTCGCGCGGGGCGCGAAGGGGATGTGGCCCACGATTCCGGCGGGTTTGCGGCCCAGCCCGAACAGCCGCCGTCCCTCCGGTTCGGGTGCCGGTGGCGGCGCGTCCAGCGCGCCGGGCCCGAACGCCCGTTCCGCCTGGTCGCGTACCGCGTCGAGATCGATGCCGAAGGCGCGCAGCGCCTCCGCGTCGTCCTCGTCGAAGTGGCTGTCCGATGCCGGTGCCGATGCCGGATCCTGGTCGAAGGCGGCGCGGCAGCCCTCGGCGGTGACGCCGAAGCGGGCCAGCGTGGTGCCGGCCGGCGCAGCCGCGTGGGCGGCGATCGCCAGCAGCAGATGCTCCGTGCCGATCCGCGCGTGTCCCAGCGTGCGCGCCTCCTCCTGGGCCTCGACGACCGCGAATCGCGCGTCCTTGGTGAACCGGTTGAACATGCCTGTCTACCTCCTGGCGTGCTTCTTGTGGACCGCCTGCCTGCTGACCCCGAGGGCGCCGCCGATCTCCTCCCAGGACCAGCCCTGCCGGCGCGCGCTGTCGATCTGAAGGGCCTCCAGCCGCTCGACCAGCCGCCGCAGCGCGGCGACGGCGCGCAGCCCCACTCGGGGGTCCGGGCTCATCGCGGCTTGGGTGGTGCCCACCGCGTCGTTGGATTCCGTCGCTTCGGTTCCGGCCATGCTGTCAACCTAGGATGACAAATGGCGGCTGTCAACCATCATTGACAAACCGGGGACGGCGCCCGCCGGCCTTGATGTCGGATTTCCGCGAGCACCGGGCCCCTGGAAGATCGACCCTTGAGGCATGCACACCGACTTCGACCGCTGCGTACGGGCCGTCCAGTCCAAGGACGCGCGCTTCGACGGCTGGTTCTTCACCGCCGTGCTCACCACACGCATCTACTGCCGTCCCAGCTGCCCCGTGGTGCCGCCGAAGGAACGGAACATGACCTTCTACCCCAGCGCGGCCGCCGCCCAGCAGGCCGGCTTCCGGGCCTGCAAACGCTGCCGTCCCGACGCCGCCCCCGGATCGCCGCAGTGGAACGAACGCGCCGACCTCGTCGCCCGCGCCATGCGCCTCATCGCCGACGGCACCGTCGACCGCGAAGGCGTCGGCGGCCTCGCCGCCCGCCTCGGCTACAGCACCCGCCAGATCGAACGCCGGCTGCTCGCCGAGCTCGGCGCCGGACCCCTCGCCCTCGCCCGGGCCCAGCGCGCCCAGACCGCCCGCGTCCTGATGGAGACCAGCGACCTGCCCATGGCCGACGTCGCCTTCGCCGCCGGCTTCTCCGCCCTGCGCACCTTCAACGAGACCGTCCGCGAGGTCTACGCGCTCACCCCCACCGACCTGCGCGCCCGCGCCGCGCGCGGCAGGGGTCCGGCCACCCCCGGCACCCTGGCGCTGCGGCTGCCCTTCCGGGCGCCCCTGTGCCCCGACAACCTCTTCGGGCTGCTCGCCGCCACCGCCGTCCCCGGCGTGGAGGCGTGGCGCGACGGCGCGTACCACCGCACCCTGCGCCTCCCCTACGGGCAGGGCACGGTCGCGCTCGCCCCCCGCCCCGGCCATATCGACTGCCGGCTCGCCCTCACCGACCTCCGCGACCTGACGGGCGCCATCAGCCGCTGCCGCGCGCTGCTCGACCTCGACGCCGACCCGGAGGCCGTCGACGAACGGCTGCGCGCCGACCCCGCACTCGCGCCCCTCGTCGCCACCGCCCCCGGCCGCCGCGTCCCGCGCACGGTGGACGCCGACGAACTCGCCGTACGGGCCGTACTGGGCCAGCAGGTGTCGACCGCCGCCGCCCGCACCCTCGCCGCACGGCTCGTCGCCGCGCACGGCGAACCCGTGACCCCGCCCGAGGGCGGCCCCGGCGCCGGCCTCACCCACCTCTTCCCGTCCGCCGAGGCGCTCGCCGCCCTCGACCCCGCCGCCCTGGCCATGCCCGCCGGCCGCCGGGCCACCCTCGTCCGCACCGTCCGGGCGCTCGCCGACGGCGAACTCGCCCTCGGCACCGGCAGCGACCGGGAGCACGCCCGCGCGCGGCTCGCCGCGCTGCCGGGCATCGGGCCCTGGACGGCGGAGATCATCGCGATGCGCGCCCTCGGCGACCCCGACGCCTTCCCCGCCACCGACCTCGGGGTGCGGCGCGCGGCCGCCCGGACCGGACTGCCCGCGACCCCGGCCGCCCTGACCCGGCACGCCGCGGCCTGGCGGCCCTGGCGCGCGTACGCCGTGCAGTACCTGTGGTCGGCCGACGACCACGCCGCCGCCCGCATGCCCGCCCAAGCCGCTCCGCCGGAAGCGCGGTAGCCGGAAGCGCGGTAGCCCGGCTGCGGGCCGTCAATGGCCGGTCGCGCCCACGCGGCGGCAGCCGCTTATCGACACTGTCCCGCGCCCCTTCGGGGCGCGGTACCGCATCGGACAACCCGTGAGGAGACCTCCCATGAACCGCGTCCACACCGTCGTCGACAGCCCCTACGGCCCCCTCACGCTCGTCGCCACCGACGGCGTCCTGTCCGGCCTCTACATGACCGGCCAGCGCCACCGCCCGCCCCAGGACACCTTCGGCGACCGCGCGGCCGAACCCCTCGACCCCGACGGGCCGTTCCCCGAGGCGATCAGCCAGCTGACCGCCTACTTCGCGGGCCGGCGCACCGCCTTCGACCTCCCGCTGCGGCTGGAGGGCACCCCCTTCCAGCGCCGCGTCTGGGAGGAGCTGCGGCGGATCCCCTACGGGCGGACCGCCTCCTACGGCGAGCTCGCCGAGCGCCTCGGCGCCCCGGGCGCCGCCCGGGCCGTCGGCCTCGCCAACGGCAGGAACCCCGTGGGCATCATCGTCCCCTGCCATCGTGTCGTCGGCGCGAACGGAGATCTGACGGGGTATGGCGGTGGGCTGGAGCGCAAGCGGCTGCTGCTGGCGCACGAGAGCGGTCCGGAGCGGCTGTTCTGAGCGGTCCGCCAGAATCGCGGTCCGGATACCTGCGGGCCGGTGGGGGCTTGTCGCGCCCACGCGGCGGCAGCCGCATGACGGCACTGCCCCGCGCCCCTTACGGGGCGCCCGGCTTACGGGGCGGTACCGCCCAGCCGCTCCAGCACCGCTGGCAACGCGCTCCCGATCGGCTCGCGCACGATCTCGTCGGCGCGGTCGTCGTACGGCGTGGGCTCGGCGTTGACGATGATCAGCCGGGCGCCGTGGTCGGCCGCGAGGCCGGCGAGGGAGGCGGCGGGGTGCACCGTGAGGCTCGTACCGACCGCGACGAACACCTCGCAGGCCTTGGCGACGGCCACCGCCTCGCCCAGCACCACCGGGTCCAGGCCCTCGCCGAACATGACCGTGGCCGACTTCAGGATGCCGCCGCACGACTCGCACGCCGGGTCCGGGTCCCCGGCCGCCACCCGCTCCAGCGCCTCCGCCATGCCGGAACGCGCGTGGCACCCGGTGCACTCCACCGCCCGTGCCGTGCCGTGGAGTTCGAGGACCTTGCGCTCCGGCATGCCCGCCAGCTGGTGCAGCCCGTCGACTTTCTGCGTGATGACGCGCACGGGAGTGCCGGAGCGCTCCAGGCGGACCACGGCCTCGTGCGCGGCGTTCGGACGGGCGCGCAGCGTCGGCGCGTCCCGGCGCATCCGCCAGGAGCGGCGGCGGATCTCGGGGTCCGCCATGTAGTACGCGTACGTGACGAGCTTCTCGGCCTCCGGGTCCCGCCGCCACAGGCCATTGGGGCCCCGGTAGTCGGGGATACCGGAGTCGGTGGAGATTCCGGCGCCGCTGAGGATCGCCACGAGAGGTCGTCTGTCCGTCATGCCGCGAGCGTACGTGCGACCCGGCGCGGCGGCACGCGCATTTCCCCCGGCGTTCCGGCGACCGGACGCCGCGTCAGGCACGCCCCGTCAGGCGGACGGCCCGGTCCCGCCGCGCCCCTCCTCGTCCCGGTCCCGCGCGCTGTCCGCGAGCCGGCGCAGCCGGGCGTGGCGCACCGGCCCGTGCTCGGTGATGGCCTCGCCGACCATCGTCCGCAGGGCGTCCCGCAGGCCGTGGAGGGCGTGGTGCCGCGCGGGTCCGGCGCCCGGGTCCGTGCGCAGCTCGGACAGCAGTGACCAGCACACCGCCAGCATCACCAGGACGAAGGGCAGCGCGACCAGGATCGTCGCCGACTGGAGGGACTTCAGCCCGCCCGCCACCAGCAGCACCGCCGCCACCGCGGCCATCAGCACGCCCCACACCACCACCAGCCAGGTGCGCGGATGGAGGGCGCCGCGGCTGGAGAGCGAGCCCATCACCAGCGACGCGGAGTCCGCGCTGGTGATGAAGTACGTCATCACCAGCGCCATCGCGATCCATGAGGTGAGCGTGGCCAGCGGCAGGGTGTCCAGCAGGGCGAACAGGGAGGATTCCGCGCCCTCCTTGACCGTGCCGGCCATGTCCGCGGCCCCGGTCAGGTCCAGGCGCAGCGCGCTGCCGCCCATCACACAGAACCACACCACCGTCGCCCCGCTGGGCACCAGCAGCACTCCGATGAGGAACTCGCGTACCGTCCGGCCGTGGGAGATCCGGGCGATGAACGTGCCGACGAACGGCGCCCACGACAGCCACCACGCCCAGTAGAAGATCGTCCACGCGCCCAGCCACTGGGAGTCGGTGAAGGCGCCGGTACGGGTGGCGAGCGTGAGCAGGTCGTTGAGATAGCCGCCCGTGGCGGCCGGGATCGTGTTGAGGACGAAGACGGTCGGCCCGAGGAGGAAGACGAAGAGCATCAGGACGGCGGCCAGCGCGATGTTGAGGGTGCTGAGCCACTTGACGCCCTTGTGGAGCCCGGAGAAGGCGGAGAGCACGAAGGCCGCCGACAGCGCCGCGATGATGACGAGTTCGAGGCCCGTGGTGTCCTTCAGCCCGGCCGTGATGTTCAGCCCTTTGGACACCTGGAGGGCGCCCAGGCCCAGGCTGGTCGCCGTGCCGAAGACCGTGGCGAAGACCGCGAGGAGGTCGACGACCCGCCCCGGCCAGCCGTCCGCCCGCTCCTGGCCGAGGAGGGGGACGAACACCGAACTGAGCCGGTTTCCCCGGCCCTTGCGGAACCCCGCGTAGGCGAGCGCGAGGCCGGCCGTGCCGTAGATGGCCCACGGGTGGAGCGTCCAGTGGAAGAACGAGTACTCCAGGGCCGTACGCGCGGCGGCGGCCGAGCCCGCCGTCACCCCGGTGCCCGGGGGCGGGGAGACGAAGTGCTGGAGCGGCTCGCCGACGCCGTAGAACATCAGCCCGATGCCCATGCCGGCGCTGAACATCATCGCGATCCACGCCAGATTGCCGAACTCCGGAGTCGAGTCGTCCGCGCCCAGCCGGATCCGGCCGTACCGGCTGAAGGCGATCGCCACGCACAGCACGAGGAAGACATCGGCCGCGATCACGAACAGCCAGGCGAAATTGGACAGCACCCAGCCCAGCGCCGATGTCGAGACCCGGTCGAAGGACTCCCCGGCCAGCGCGGCCCAGGCCACGACCGCCAGGACCGCGGCCATGCCGATGGCGACGAGGGGCGGGTCCGGGGCCTCCGTGCGCTCCGTGGACCGCTCCGTGTGCTCGGTGCTCATGACGCCCCACTATGGCCGGGAATGGCCCGATCGGTCGTGCGGGCGCGCCGCCCGGGCCCGGGGGAGTGCGGCGGTTCCTCCCGTGAGCGTGTGCGACGTGCGTGAGCCCCCTGCCCCCTACGGGGACCGTGCGGGGTGGGCGTGGCGCCGGGCCTGCATCCGTGCGCCCTGCTGCCGCGCCCCCGGCGCCCTGTTCGTGCGATGTCAGGATGAAAAGAGAAATAAGCCATCCGCCCGTCGAACTGGGGGAGCCTCCATGCTGCCCGAAACGCGATCCTGGTCCTCTTGCCGGCCCGGCCTCGTGGGCAAGGTACCCCGGCATCTGGCGGTCATCCTCGACGGCAACCGTCGCTGGGCGGAACGGCACAGCCTCCCCCTGGCCGACGCCTACCAGGCCGGGGCCGACCGGGTGCGCGAGCTGCTGTGCTGGTGCGACGAACTGGGGATTTCCTACGTCACGGTCTGGGCGCTGTCCCAGGACAACCTCTACCGGGAGCCCAAGGTGGTCGACCAGATCGTGAACGCGGTCACGGAGGGGCTGGAACGGATCGCCGCGGAGGGACGCTGGTCGATCAGGATCATCGGTGCGCTCGAGCACCTTCCGCACCAGGAGCAGGCGGCCGCCCTCCGTGCGGTGGAACGCGATTCCGCCATGGCGACGGGGGCCCGGCTGACGGTGGCGGTCGCGTACGACGGGCGGCGGGAAATCGTCGCCGCGGCCCAGGAGCTCCTGCGCGCCTATGCCGAGGGCTCGATCGTCGGGGAGCTCACTGAGCAGCGGCTGGCCGACTTCCTGTCCACGGCGGGACAGCCGGATGTCGATCTTCTGATCCGGACCTCGGGCGAGAGCCGACTGTCCGGATTTATGCCCTGGCAGACGGCATATGCGGAGTTCTACTTCACACCGGTCTATTGGCCGGATTTCGACCGGCGCCATTTCGCTGTGGCGCTCGCTGCCTACGCTGAACGGGACAGGAGGCGTGGGCTGTGACGATGCCACTCACCGGCTGGCGGCTGCCGGCTCTGCACTACCCTTTCCCACCCGAGATCCATCCGAGGGCCGCCGCTGGTGAGGCGCATCTGCTGGACTGGGTGCGACGTGAAGGGCTGATCACGAGCGAGCGGGAGTTCGCGGTCTTCGCGCGGGCCGGCTTCGGGGAACTGGTGGCCAGGGAGTTCCCCGAAGCCACCGGGGAAGGGCTTGAACTCGCCTGCGAGATGTACGCCTGGCACTTCGTCTTCGACGACCGCTACTGCGACCAGCCCGGCGCCGACTGGGGAACCGCCCAGCTGGGCCTGGCCGTGCTGCGGGTGCTGACGGCGGCCGAGGAGAGCCTCGCCTCCGGTCACGCGCTCGTTCCCGGGTACACCGACGACGCGTGCGCCCGGGCGCTCGTCGGCATCTGTCGTCGGCTGGCCGCGCTGGGAAGCCCGGTGCAGGTCGAACGGTTCCTCGCCGCCGAGCGGATGTACCTGCTGGGAGCGCTGGCCCAGTCCGCGACCACGACGACCGGCGGGACGCCGGCCGTCGAGGAGTACGTCACCATGCGGCACTACATGTGCGGCACCCCGGTGGCCCTCGCGATGCTCGACGCCGCCTACGGCTTCGAACTACCGGAAGAGGACTACTGGGACCCCGACGTCCAGCGCCTGTGCCGCATCACCGCACACGTCACGGGCTGGGCCAACGACGTCCTCTCCTATGGCCGGGAGACCACCAGCCCGGACGAGGTCGCGCTCAACCTCCCCACCGTCCTGGCCTCCGCCCGCGCCTTGACCGCCCAGGAGGCACTGGAAGCGGCCGCGCGGATGCACAACGAGGAGATCGCCGCTTACCTCCGTCTGGAAGCCCGTGTGATGCCCCGCGCCGACCCCCGGCTCCGCCGCTTTCTGGGCGGACTGCGATCGATGATGCGGGGCTTCTACGACTGGGGGCTGGCCACCGACCGCTACCGCGTAGGCATGCACTTCACCGGCTCCACCCGTCCGTTGGAGATCCGCCCGTGACACGTCTCTCCGGCATCCCCGTCGTGCCGGGCCTGCCCGTCATCGGCAGCGCCCTGGACCTCGCACTCCGCCCCCACGCCTTCCTGTCCGACCTGCCCCGCTACGGTGATCTGTCCGCCGCGCGCCTCGGGCCGACGCGCGCCTTCTTCGTCAGCCACCCCGACCTCGTGCACCAGATGCTGGTCACGGACGCGGACCGGTACGCGCGGGGGCGGATCTTCGAGAAGATCAAACCTCTGCTCGGCGAGGGCCTGGTGATGTCGGACGGAGCCTTCCACCGCCGCCAGCGCCGCATGGTGTGCCCCGCCTTCCGGCACAGCCGGCTCGTCGCCTATGCCGGGGTCATCCAGGACGTCGCCGAGCGGCGCGTCTCCGCGTGGGCTCCCGGCCGCCCCCTCGACCTCGTGCGCGAACTGCAGGAGCTCGGCTTCGACGTCGCGTCGAACCTGCTCTTCTCCGACGGCATCGACCCGCAGGTGATGGCGGTGATAAGGCGTTCCTTTCCCACTGTCCTGGCGTCGGTCATGCGCCGCACCCTCGCGCCGACCGATCTGTACGAGAAGATCCCCACCCGGGCCAACCGCGCCTTCGCCACCGCCGCCCGCGAACTGCACGAGGCCGTCGACACGGTCGTCGCCCGCTACCGCGAGCGCGGCGGGGACGGCGACGATCTGTTCTCCGCCCTGCTCGCGGCCCGTGACAAGCAGACCGGCCGGCCCATGACCGACCGGCAGATCCACGACGAGGTCGTCTCCGTCCTGACCGCCGGCGGCGAGACCACAGGAACCGCGCTCACCTGGGCCGCCCACTTCGTCAGCCACCGGCCCGAAGTGGCCGAACGCCTGAGCCGGGAGGTCGACGAGGTCCTCCACGGCAAGCCCGCCCGCCATGAATCCCTCGCGGACCTCGTCTACACCCGGCGCGTCGTGACCGAGACGCTGCGCCTGTACCCGCCGGTCTGGATGCTCACCCGGCAGGCCGTGACCGACACCCGCCTCGGTGGCCACGCCATCCCGGCCGGCAGCACCCTCTTCCACTCCTCCTACGCCATACAGCGCGACCCGCGCTTCTTCACGCGCCCCCACGACTTCGACCCCGACCGCTGGCTGCCCGAGCGCGTCGGGCCGGCCCAGCGACATGCCTACATGCCCTTCGGCCGTGGTGTTCACGGATGCGTGGGCGAGCAGGTCGGGTGGATGGAGCTCGTCATCGTGCTGAGCACCATCGCCCGGCTGTGGAGGCTCGTGCCCGTGCCCGGCGCGCCGGTCCGTCCGGTCTTCCGCACCAACGTCCTGCCGCGACGTCTCCTCGTCATACCCGAACCCCGGTAGGGTCGCCGCGGCGCGACGACCCGTACGGCCTCCGGGCCGGGGAAGCGAGGACGGCACGGTGGCGGAACCGACACGCGTACTGATCGCCGCGGACAAGTTCAAGGGATCGCTGACCGCCGTGGAGGTGGCCCGGCACGTGGCCGCCGGGCTGCGGCGGGCCGCGCCGGGGGTGGTGCCCGTGGCGCTGCCGGTCGCGGACGGCGGCGACGGGACCGTCGCCGCCGCCCTGGCGGTCGGCTTCGGGCGCCGTGAGGCGAAGGTGACCGGGCCCGTGGGGCGGCCGGTCAGGGCCGCGTACGCGCTGAGCGGCGACGGCGGCACGGCGGTGGTCGAGATGGCCGAGGCGTCCGGGCTGCGGCTGCTGCCGCCCGGCCGCCCCGCGCCGCTCACCGCGACCACGTACGGCACGGGCGAGCTGCTGCGGGCCGCGCTCGACGCGGGGGCGCGCGACATCGTGCTCGGGGTCGGCGGCAGCGCCACCACCGACGGCGGGGCGGGCATGCTCGCCGCGCTCGGGGCGCGCTTCCTGGACGCGGCCGGGCGCCCCCTGGACCCCGGCGGCGGCGCCCTCGGCGCGCTCGACCGCGCCGACCTGTCCGGGCTGGACCCCCGGCTGGCCGGGACCCGGATCGTGCTGGCGAGCGACGTCGACAACCCGCTCACCGGCCCGCGCGGGGCGGCGGCGGTGTACGGGCCCCAGAAGGGCGCGAGCGCGGCGGACATCGCCGCGCTGGACGCGGGCCTCGCCCGCTACGCGCGGCTGCTGGACGGCGGCCGCCTCGCGGACGCCCCCGGCGCCGGGGCGGCCGGCGGCCTCGGCTACGGCGCCCTGGCCGGGCTGGGGGCGGCCTTCCGGCCCGGCATCGAGGTGATGCTCGACGTGCTGGGCTTCGCCCCCGCGCTGGAGGGCGCCGCTCTCGTCATCACGGGGGAGGGCTCCCTCGACGAGCAGACGCTGCACGGCAAGGCGCCGGTGGGGGTGGCGCGGGCGGCGTCCGGGACGCCGGTGGTGGCCGTCTGCGGGCGGCTCTCCCTGGGCGCTGCCGCGCTGGCCGGTGCCGGCATCCAGAGGGCGTACGCCCTCACCGAGCTGGAGCCGGACCTCGAACGGTGCGTGGCCCAGGCCGGGCCGTTGCTGGAGCGTCTCGCCGTCCGTATCGCGCGCGACTACCTCGGCTGAGGCCAGAGCCCTGCCCACCCGCCCACCCGTTACCCACCCATGCGATGCCGGGCAAACGGGTGGGTGGGTGGGCGAAGGCCCCGCGCAGCGGGGCTCTCAAACGCCGAAACGGCGGTGGGGCCGGGCAAGATGCCCGGCCCCACCGCCGTCGTCCGAGGAAACGCGCTATCGCGCGGTTTCCGCCTCCCGCGCCTCGCGCCGGTTGTCGCGGAAGGTGTTCACCCTGCGCGCCGTCGCGAAGAGCGGGATCACCGCGCCCAGGACCACCTGGAGCGCGCAGCCCGTCTGCAGGAGGAGCTCACCGCCGGGCGCGTCGAACGCCCACGCGGCCAGCAGGCCCATGCTGAGCACGATCCAGCTGAGCATGGCCACCGCCAGCGGCCCGCGCGGCTTGGGGTACTCGACCCGGCTGACCATCAGCCACGCCACACCCATGATCGCGAGCAGCGTCGGCACGAAGGGCAGCTCCAGCAGCACGATCGAGACGACCGTGAGCGCCCCGAAGGGGCTCGGCATGCCCTGGAAGATGCCGTCCCGCATCGGCACGCACGAGAAGCGCGCCAGGCGCAGCACCACAGCCAGCAGCACCACGACCGCGGCCACCGCCGAGACCTTCTGGTGGGCGTCGTCGGCGACCATGCCCCAGACGACCACGAAGTACGCGGGCGCCAGGCCGAAGCTGATCAGGTCGGACAGGTTGTCCAGCTCCGCGCCCATCGCCGAGCTGCGCAGCTTGCGTGCCACGAGCCCGTCGAAGAGGTCGAAGACGGACGCCAGCAGCATCAGTATCACGGCCGTGGCCGCGCTGTGGCGGGCCATACCGCCGTCCTCGTTCCCCGTGAGGTGGGGGATGAGGACGCCGGTGGTGGTGAAGTAGACCGCCATGAAGCCGCAGATCGCGTTACCCAGGGTGAGGGTGTCCGCTATCGACAGCCGGGTGGACAGCGGCATGGGGTCCGTGTCCTCGGTCTCCGCCTCGGGAACCCAGGCGGCCTGGGTGTCCGGATCAATCACGGTCAAGACGTGTCACCCCTGCCGTGGTGGCCTGGCCGACCTCGACCGCGATCTCGACGCCCTCGGGGAGGTAGATGTCGACACGCGAACCGAAGCGGATCAGGCCGATCCGATCGCCTTGCTCCACCTTGGTGTCGGCCCCCACGTAGGGGACGATGCGGCGGGCGACGGCACCGGCGATCTGGACCATCTCGATGTCACCGAGCTCCGTGTCGAAGTGCCAGACGACACGCTCGTTGTTCTCGCTCTCCTTGTTGAAGGCCGGCACGAATCCACCCGGGATGTGCTCGACCGACGTCACCGTGCCGGCCAGCGGCGCGCGGTTGACGTGGACGTTGAGCGGGCTCATGAAGATCGCGACGCGGGTTCGTCCGTCCTTCCAGGGCATGATGCTCTGCACCACGCCATCGGCCGGGGAGATCACCCGGCCCTGGCCGATCTCACGATCGGGGTCGCGGAAGAACCACAGCATGCCGGCCGCGAGAGCGGTGGTGGGTACGGCCAGCGCAGCCCAGCGTCCGGAGCGGCGGGCCTTGGTGAGGCTGACCGCCGCCGTGGCGACGGTCGGCAGGAGCCACGGCGATGCTCCGCGCGCGAGGCGAACACCGCGGAGGCTGTCGCGAGGTGCAGAGGAAGAGCTGTGGGGCATGGGTGACCTTCGTAGCGGAGGGTGCCGCATAACGATCGGGGGACGGCGGCTTTCGGGGATGCTATCGGTTGCGGGCGGCAACTGGCTAAGCGCCAGGGCCAGTCCATGGCCGAACCGCGACTACAGGGTGTGATCTTCTTCTCTGCACCATCACCGTCATCTCACCGTAAATGGGACTTAATCCCCGGTCAACCCCTGTCTCGGCCCTGAATCCGGTACTCCTCCAGCAGCCGGCGCCCGATGATCATTTTCTGGATCTCGGCCGTGCCTTCGCCTATCAGGAGCATCGGGGCCTCCCGGTAGAGCCGCTCGATCTCGTACTCCTTGGAGAAGCCGTAGCCGCCGTGGATGCGGAACGCGTCCTCGACGACCTCCTTGCAGTACTCGGAGGCCAAGTATTTCGCCATACCGGCCTCGAGGTCGTTGCGCTGCCCCGAATCCTTCTTCCGGGCCGCGTTGACCATCATCGCATGGGCCGCTTCGACCTTTGTCCCCATTTCAGCAAGCTTGAACTGAATTGCCTGATGCTGTGCGATGGGTTTTCCGAAGGTGTGACGTTGCTGTGCGTAGGAGACACCCAGTTCGAACGCACGCTGTGCGACGCCGCAACCACGGGCCGCCACATTGACCCGGCCGACCTCGACGCCGTCCATCATCTGGTAGAAGCCGCGGCCGGTGGCGCCGCCCAGCACCCGGTCCGCCGGGACGCGCAGCCCGTCCATGATCAGCTCGGTGGTGTCGACTCCTTTGTAGCCCATCTTCTCGATCTTGCCGGGGATGGTCAGCCCCGGCTTGACCCGGCCGAAACCCGGCTCCTTCTCGATCAGGAAGGTGGTCATCGACCGGTGCGGGGCCGTGCCCTCGGGGTGCGCCCCGTCCTCGGAGTCTGTCCGGCATAGAACCGCCACCAGCGTGGACGAGCCACCGTTGGTCAGCCACATCTTCTGGCCGGTGAGGACGAAGTCCTCGCCGTCCCGGACGCCCTTGGATGTGATCGCCGACACATCCGAGCCCAGCCCGGGCTCCGACATCGAGAACGCGCCCCGCACCTCGCCCGTCGCCATGCGCGGCAGGAAGTGGTCCTTCTGTTCCTGTGTGCCGTGCTGCTTGATCATGTAGGCGACGATGAAATGCGTATTGATGATCCCCGACACACTCATCCAGCCCCGGGCGATCTCCTCGACGCACAGGGCGTATGTGAGAAGGGACTCACCCAGGCCCCCGTACTCCTCCGGGATCATCAGCCCGAAGAGCCCGAGTTCCTTGAGGCCCTCCACGATCCGGGTGGGGTATTCGTCGCGGTGCTCCAGCTCGGTCGCGACCGGGATGATCTCCTTGTCGACGAATTCCCGGACCGTGGCGAGGATCTCCCGCTGGACGTCCGTCAGCTCTTCGGTGCGCGCCAGGCGGCCCATCTCACTTCTCCCGGATGATCGGCTCGGGGCGGCCGGGCTGCTCCCCGCCGCGCTTCTCGGTGTACTCGGCGGTGGGCACCATCACCTTGCGCCGGAAGGTACAGACCACGGTGCCGTCCTGCTTGTAGCCGATCGTCTCGACGTGGACGATCCCGCGGTCGCTCTTCGACCTCGACGGGGTCTTGTCGAGCACCCTGGTCTCGCCGTAGAGGGTGTCGCCGTGGAAGGTCGGCGCGATGTGCCGGAGCGACTCGATCTCCAGATTGGCGATCGCCTTGCCCGAGACATCGGGCACCGACATGCCCAGCAGCAGGGAGTAGACGTAATTGCCCACCACCACGTTCTTCCCGAAGTCCGTGGTCTCCCCGGCGTAGTGGGCGTCCAGGTGCAGCGGGTGGTGGTTCATGGTCAGCAGGCAGAAGAGGTGGTCGTCGTATTCCGTGACCGTTTTCCCGGGCCAGTGCTTGTAGACGTCACCGACCGTGAATTCCTCATAGGTGCGGCCGAACTGCATCGCTCATGCCTCCGGGATCTCGAACACGGAGGTACGGGTCATTCCGGCGGCGCGGCCCTTGCCGGCGACGACGAGCGCCATCTTCCGGCTCGCCTCGTCGATCATCTCGTCGCCGAGCATCGCCGAGCCCTTCTTGCCGCCCGCCTCGGAGGTGCACCAGTCGTAGGCGTCCAGGATCAGCTCGGCGTGGTCGTAGTCCTCCTGGGAGGGGGAGAAGACCTCGTTGGCGGCGTCCACCTGGCCGGGGTGGAGCACCCACTTGCCGTCGAAGCCCAGGGCGGCCGCGCGGCCGGCCACCTCGCGGAAGCCGTCCACGTTCCTGATCTGGAGGTAGGGGCCGTCGATCGCCTGGAGGTCGTTGGCGCGGGCCGCCATCAGGATGCGCATGAGGATGTAGTGGTAGGCGTCCGCCGGGTAGCCGGGCGGCTGCTCGCCGACCACGAGCGACTTCATGTTGATGGACGCCATGAAGTCCGCCGGACCGAAGACGATCGTCTCCAGGCGGGGCGAGGCGGCCGCGATCGCGTCCACGTTCACCAGGCCCTTGGCGTTCTCGATCTGCGCCTCGATGCCGATGCGCCCGGTCTCGAAGCCCATGGTCTTCTCGATCTGGGTGAGCAGCAGGTCCAGGGCCACGATCTGCTGGGCGTCCTGCACCTTGGGCAGCATGATGCAGTCCAGGTTGGGCCCGGCACCCTCGACGACCGTGATCACGTCGCGGTACGTCCAGTGGGTGGTCCAGTCGTTGACCCGCACGACCCGGGTCTTGCCCGTCCAGTCGCCCTTGTTCAGCGCGTCGACGACCGTGTGCCGGGCGCCCTCCTTGGCCAGCGGGGCGCAGGCGTCCTCCAGGTCCAGGAAGACCTGGTCGACGGGGAGGCCCTGGGCCTTCTCCAGGAAGCGCGGGTTGCTGCCGGGGACGGCGAGGCAGGAGCGGCGCGGGCGAAGACGGTTGCCCGGAGCGGGGGTGGTGCCGGTCATGCGGTGACCTCCAGTGGGTCGAGGCTGTTCGCTTTGCGGATCTCGTCGACGATACGGCCGATGATCTCCGTGATGCCGAAGTCCTTGGGGGTGAAGACGGCGGCCACACCGGCCGCCTTGAGGGCGGTGGCGTCCGCGGACGGGATGATGCCACCGACGATCACGGGTATGTCGTCCGACCCGGCGTCGCGCAGCCGGGCCAGCACGTCGGGGACGAGCTCGGTGTGCGAGCCGGAGAGGATCGACAGGCCCACGCAGTGGACGTCCTCGGCGACGGCCGCCGAGACGATCTGTTCCGGGGTGAGCCGGATGCCCTGGTAGACCACCTCGAAGCCCGCGTCGCGGGCCCGTACGGCGATCTGCTCGGCGCCGTTGGAGTGGCCGTCCAGGCCGGGCTTGCCGACCAGCAGCCGCAGCTTGCCGGCGCCCAGCTCGTCGGCCGTGCGGGCGGCCTTCTCGCGGACGGCCGCGAGCGGGCTGCCCGCCTCGGCGGCCACGGCCAGCGGGGCGCCGCCGACGCCCGTCGGGGCGCGGAACTCGCCGAAGACGTCCCGCAGGGCCCAGGACCACTCGCCGGTGGTGACGCCCGCCCGGACGCACTCCAGGGTGGCGGCCATCAGGTTCTCGGTGCCGGCCGCGGCCTTCTTCAGCGTCGCGAGGGCCTCCTGGGCGCGGCCCTCGTCGCGGTCGTCGCGCCAGGTGTGGAGGGCGGCGACCACGCGGGCCTCGCCCGCCGGGTCGACGGTCATGATGGCGGTGTCGAGATCGGCGGTCAGCGGGCTGGGCTCGGTCGCCTCGTAGCAGTTGACCCCGACGATCTTCTCCTCGCCGGACTCGATGCGGGCCCGTCGCTCGGCGTGCGAGGCGACCAGTTGCGCCTTGAGGTAGCCGGACTCCACGGCGGCCATCGCCCCGCCCATCGCCTGGATCCGCTCGATCTCGGCCAGGCACTCGGTGACCAGCGTCTCGACCTTGGCCTCGATCACATGCGAGCCGGCGAAGATGTCCTCGTACTCCAGCAGGTCGCTCTCGTGGGCGAGGACCTGCTGGATGCGCAGCGACCACTGCTGGTCCCAGGGGCGGGGCAGGCCCAGCGCCTCGTTCCAGGCGGGCAGCTGCACGGCGCGGGCGCGGGCGTCCTTGGAGAGGGTGACGGCGAGCATCTCCAGCACGATGCGCTGGACGTTGTTCTCCGGCTGGGCCTCGGTCAGCCCCAGGGAGTTGACCTGGACGCCGTAGCGGAAGCGGCGCTGTTTGGGGTTCTCGATGCCGTAGCGCTCCCGGGTGATGCGGTCCCAGATGCGGCCGAAGGCCCGCATCTTGCACATCTCCTCGATGAAGCGGACGCCCGCGTTGACGAAGAAGGAGATCCGGGCGACGACGTCGCCGAAGCGCTCGGCCGGCACCTGGCCGGAGTCGCGGACCGCGTCCAGGACGGCGATGGCCGTGGACATCGCGTAGGCGATCTCCTGGACGGGGGTGGCCCCCGCCTCCTGGAGGTGGTAGCTGCAGATGTTGATCGGGTTCCACTTGGGGATGCGGCCCACCGTGTAGGCGATCATGTCGGTGGTGAGCCGCAGGGAGGGCCCGGGCGGGAAGACGTGGGTCCCGCGCGAGAGGTACTCCTTGACGATGTCGTTCTGCGTCGTCCCCTGGAGCTCGGCGATGTCGGCGCCCTGCTCCTCCGCGACCACCTGGTAGAGGGCCAGCAGCCACATGGCGGTGGCGTTGATGGTCATGGAGGTGTTCATCCGCTCCAGCGGGATGTCCTTCAGCAGCCGCCGCATGTCGCCGAGGTGGGCGACGGGGACCCCGACCCGCCCCACCTCGCCGCGGGCGAGGACGTGGTCGGGGTCGTAGCCGGTCTGCGTCGGGAGGTCGAACGCGACCGAGAGGCCGGTCTGGCCCTTGGCGAGGTTGCGCCGGTAGAGCTCGTTGGACGCCTCGGCCGTGGAGTGCCCGGCGTACGTCCGCATCAGCCACGGACGATCCTTCTGACGCTCAGTCATAAAACGTGCCGTCTCTTTTAGACGTTACGGAAGAGGTTGATGGAGTCCAGGTGTCGCTCGCGCAGCTCGTGGTCGCGGACGCCCATGCCCTCCTCGGGTGCCAGGCACAGCACGCCGACCTTGCCCTGGTGGAGGTTGCGGTGGACGTCGTACGCCGCCTGGCCGGTCTCGGCGAGGGTGTAGGTCTTCGACAGGGTGGGATGGATCTTCCCCTTGGCGATCAGGCGGTTGGCCTCCCACGCCTCGCGGTAGTTGGCGAAGTGCGAGCCGACGATCCGCTTCAGCGACATCCACAGATAGCGGTTGTCGTACTGATGGTTGTAGCCGGAGGTGGAGGCGCAGGTGACGATGGTGCCGCCCTTGCGCGTGACGTAGACCGACGCGCCGAAGGTCTCGCGGCCGGGGTGCTCGAAGACGATGTCCACGTCCTCGCCGCCGGTGAGCTCGCGGATGCGCTTGCCGAACCGCTTCCACTCGCGCGGGTCCTGCTCGTGCTCGTCCTTCCAGAAGCGGTAGCCCTCGGCGCCGCGGTCGATGACCGCCTCGGCGCCCATCCGCCGGCAGATCTCCGCCTTCTTCTCGCTGGAGACGACACAGATGGGGTTGGCGCCGCCCGCGAGCGCGAACTGGGTGGCGTACGAGCCGAGTCCACCGCTCGCGCCCCAGATCAGGACGTTGTCGCCCTGCTTCATCCCGGCCCCGTTGCGGGAGACCAGCTGACGGTAGGCGGTGGAGTTGACCAGCCCGGGGGCCGCCGCCTCCTCCCAGCTCAGGTGCTTCGGCTTGGGCATCAGCTGGTTGGACTTCACCAGGGCGATCTCGGCCAGGCCGCCGAAATTGGTCTCGAAGCCCCAGATGCGCTGCTCCGGGTCGAGCATGGTGTCGTTGTGCCCGTCGGCGGACTCCAGCTCCACGGAGAGGCAGTGGGCGACGACCTCGTCGCCGGGCCGCCAGGCGTTGACGCCGGGACCGGTGCGCAGCACGACGCCGGCGAGGTCGGAGCCGATGACGTGGTACGGCAGGTCGTGCCGCTTGCCGAGGGGGGAGAGCTTTCCGTAGCGCTCCAGGAAGGCGAAGGTGGGCACGGGCTCGAAGATCGAGGTCCACACCGAGTTGTAGTTGACGGAGCTGGCCATGACGGCCACCAGGGCCTCGCCGGGCCCGAGTTCGGGCACGGGGACGTCGTCGACGTGGAGCGACTTGCGGGGGTCCTTCTCCCGGGTGGGGAGCCCGGCGAACATGTCCGCCTCGTCCTTGTGCACGGTCACCGCGCGGTACGACTCGGGCAGGGGGAGCGCGGCGAAGTCCTCGGCGCGGCTGTCGGGCGCGAGGATGGCGTCCAGGATCTGGTTCACGGTTTGCCTCCGGCGAAGCACGTCGTGGGAACGGGCTTGAGGGAACGTCGGGGGTGGAGCGCTGCGGGTGGAGCGAGGGGGCGGTGCCGTCGGTCCGGCGGGTGGTGCTCCCGCGCGGGGTGGCGCGGAGAAAAGCGATGCCTGGTGACGCAGGCGTCCGGGCGCGCACGATGAGGCTCTGCGGGGACAGTCGGCGCGCGACGGTGGTCTGTGCGCCGGCCGCCCGGACACCGACAAGGTATGGCACCGCGTGCCACTCGACAAGACACTGCGTGCCAACAATTTCTCTCAGATGTCATCCGGGGGTCACGGATGAGCGGAGCGCGCGTAACGGATCAGCGGGTGCGAGTGCCGGTCCCGGCGGGTCTACCGCTGTCCGTGGCCCGCCCGGAGATCGCGCAGGAAGTTCCGCAACGACGGGGCGAACCTGATGAGGGAGTCGAGGACGAAAGGGGCGACCAGGAGATAACTCCAGGGCATGGTCTTCGTGAAGGCGGCGATGAGGGAAAGGCCCATCAGCGTCAGCATGCAGCACCCACCGACGAACGCGGCCCAGCCGTAATTCCTGTCGTCGCGCGTCGCTGCCCACACCCGGTATTCGCACCGGGCCCACAGGGCCAGGGCGGCCGTGGCCACGGCCCACGACAGGGTCGGTCCCCATGAGGGGCGCGGCCCCGGAGAGACGATGGTGACGGCCAGCGCGACGAGGGCTCCTCCGACGGTGAGGACCGGCAGCCCGAAGACCCGGAGACGGTCGGTGGTCGTCAGCCGGTAGGGGGAAGGCCGGGGCGGCCGGGGTACGTCCGGTTCGGCCGGAGCGGGACCGGTCGGCCTTTGGACGTCCGCTGCGCCGGCGTCGTCGGCGCTTCGCCCCATGCCGGCGATCCGCTGCCGGGCGGCCGTGCGTTCCCCGACCAGACCCTGTTCCTCGGCCAGGGCCAGTGCTCTCTCGTAGTGTTCCAACGCCGCCTCCGGGTCCCCGGACTGTTCCCGCAGCCGGCCCAGGCCGAGGTGGACCCGGGCCAGCCCCACGTGGTCGGAGGCCCGTTCCGCGACGCGCGCCGCACGCCGCAGGACGCGGCCGGCCGCGGACGGGCGCTTCGATCGCGCGTAGTCCTCGCCCAGGGCGATCAGCGAGAGAACCCGCGAGCGGGGTTGCCGGCGCAGGAGATGCCAGCGCGCCGCCGACCTGTGCGCCGCCGCGGCGAGCCTTGAATCGCCCAGCTCGGCGAAGAAGTCACCGGTGCGCTGCTCCAGCCCGCCATGGCCGAAGGTCAGCCCGATCTGGTTGCCGATGAGGCCGGCGCCCCGCCGGCAGGTGAAGGCGTCCTTCCCGCGGCCCAGGGCGTCGTACATCCGGGCCATCTCCAACAGCAGGTCGACCTCGGCCGCCCGGTCGCCGGTCCGCTGGACGTCCGCGATGCGCAGCGACTGGACGAGCAGTGCCTCGGGAAGGCGCGCCCGGCGGACGAGATGCTCCGTCAGAGGAACGGCGAGACGCCGGAACTGCTCGTGACGTCCACGACGGGCCGCCTGCTCCACCGCCGCCAGCAGGGACGCCGACTCCCGGTCCAGCCACACGAGGCCGTGCCCGCCGATCCCGCGCTCCCAGTGCCCGGACAACCGTGCCTCCGCCGCCTCCGCCTCCCCCGGCGGGCCCCCGGCCGCCCGCTCGTGCGCGTAGAGCCGGAGCAGGTCGTGAAAGCGCACGCGTCCCGCGTCGGCGGCGGGCTGGAGCAGACCGTAGCGGCACAAGCGGCGCAGGGCACGCCGGGCTTCGGCGACCGGCAGGCCCGCCAGGGCGGCGGCGGACTCCTCGTCGATCTCCGTGCCCGGATGCAGTCCGAGCAGGCGGAAGAAGCGGGCGTCGGCATCCTCCAGGCACCGGTAGGAGGCGTCGAAGGCGGCCCGGACGCTCAGGCCTTCACCGAGATCCAGCTCGGCCAGCCGTTCCGTCTCCACCCGCAGGGCCGCGAGGAGGTCCCGCGGGGTTCCCTCCTCCCGGACGCGGGCCGCCGCCACACGCATCGGCAGGGGGAGGTGGCCGCACAGCCCGGCGAGTTCGTCGAGTTCGGCCGGGGAGAGCACGGCAGGGTCCGAGCCGTCGAGGACCGCGGTCAGCATGGCACGGGAGCCCGCCGGGTCCAGGGGAGCCAGGCGCAGCGTTTCCATCCCGTCCAGCTCGATGTGTTCGCGGGCCGTCACCAGCAGACGATGCCGGCCCCCGGTGGGCAGCGCCGGGGCCACCAGTTCCGGCTCGCCCACGTCGTCGAGCAGCACCAGCACGGCGTCCTCCCGCTCCCGCAGCCGGGTCCGCAGCAGTGCCTCCAGGCCCGTACGGGAGGCGGGCACGTCACCGTCGGCGATGCCGAGCATACGGAGGAAGGAACCCAGTAACTCCTCGTATGTGGTGGATCGTCCGTGGTGGTGGGTCCGCAGGTTCGCGTACAGCACGCCACCCGGGAACCAGCCGCGCGACACGGCCAGGTGGGCGGCTTCCAGTGCGAGGGTCGTCTTGCCGACGCCGGGTGGCCCGAGGAGGGCCAGGGCGCCCGTGCCGTCCCCGGACCGGGGGTGCAGGGTGGCGAGGACCCGTCCCAGCGGCTCCGTCCGCCCGGCGAGGCCGTTCGGTCGTGGGGGCAGCCCGTCGAGCGCCTGGGGCGTCGCGGCCCTCGTGACGAGATTGACGACCCCGGCCTGGACGACGGCGCGTGCCGTGCCGCCGTCGAAGGTGTTGCGCACGGAGGGAATCGGGGGCGGCTCGCTCGTGTCGTCCACGGGTCACGTGGATAGCACGGGCGAGCCGCCGTTGTCAGTTTCGCTTTGGCTTCAGCGCCTTCTCGATCGCGCGCATGACCTCGTCCAGCGGCGCGTCCGTCCGGGCCACCGTCACCAGCACCTCGCCCTCGGTCCGCGCCGAGGCGGCCGGGGTCTCCTCCGGGGCGGGGCGGCCGGCGCCGATGCCCGTGCCGAACGTCTCCCGCACGATGGCGAAGGCGTGGTCGAGCTGGGCCTCCAGATCGCCCTGGGCGCCCCCGCGCAGCCAGCGGCGCAGTACGTGATTGTGCGCGGTGACCACCGCGGAGGCGGCGACCTCCGCCAGCAGCGGGTCGTCGTCCCCGTCGTGGTGCGCCGCCTCGTCGAAGTGGCCCAGCAGATAGCGGGTGAACAGCCGCTCGTAGCGGGCCACCGAGGCGATCTCGCGCTCGCGCAGCGCGGGCACCTCACGGGTCAGCCGGTAGCGCTCCACGGAGACGGCGGGGGAGGCCGCGTACATCCGCATCACCTCCTTGATCCCCCGGCAGACGGTGTCCAGCGGGTTCTCATGGGGTGGTGCGGCGTCCAGCACGCCGGCGGCCCGGACGAGCGTGTCGTCGTGGTCGGGGAAGATCGCCTCTTCCTTGGAGCGGAAATGGCGGAAGAAGGTGCGCCGGGCCACCCCGGCCGTGGCCGCGATCTCGTCGACGGTCGTCGCCTCGTAGCCCTTGGACGCGAACAACTCCATCGCCGCCGCGGCCAGTTTGCGACGCATGGTGAGCCGCTGGGCGGCGGCGCGGCGGGCGCCGGGGCTCACGGCGGCGGTCTCTCGGTGGTCCTTGGCGGCCTTCGGGCCCGGGGCTCCTCCTGACTCGATGGTGGCCCCGCGCGGTACGCGGGCGGACTTGGCGGGCTGGGACATGTGGGGAACGTAACACGCGTCCGTATGGGTGTGGCGGGACGGACCGACCCGGGGTTCGAGCAGTCCGCCCCACCCCACCCCCTCACCGGGCACCGGCCGGTCAGGCCTTCGCGTACTCACGGAAGCCGCGGCCGGTCTTGCGACCCAGGCAGCCCGCCGCCACCAAGTGCTCCAGCAGCGGCGCCGGCGCCAGCCCCGGATCCCGGAACTCGCGGTGCAGCACCTTCTCGATGGCCAGGGAGACGTCCAGGCCCACGACGTCGAGCAGTTCGAACGGGCCCATCGGATAGCCGCCGCCCAGCCGCATCGCCGCGTCGATCTCGTCCAGCGAGGCGTAGTGCTCCTGGACCATCTTGACCGCGTTGTTCAGATACGGGAACAACAGGGCGTTGACGATGAAACCGGCCCGGTCCCCGCAGTCCACCGGGTGCTTACGGATCCGGGCGCACACCGCGCGGACGGTGGCGTGGGCGTCGTCGGAGGTCAGCACCGTACGCACCACCTCGACCAGCTTCATCGCCGGCGCCGGGTTGAAGAAGTGCATCCCGATCACGTCCCGAGGGCGCGAGGTGGCACGGGCGCAGGCGACGACCGGCAGCGAGGAGGTGGTGGTGGCCAGCACCGCGCCCGGCTTCACGACCTTGTCCAGCGCGCCGAACAGCTCCCGCTTGACGTCCAGGTCCTCCGCCACCGCCTCCACGGCCAGATCCACCTCGGCCAGCGCGTCCAGCGAGCCCGCCGGGGTCACGGCCGCGAGCGCGGCGTCCCGCTCCCCGGCCGTCATCCGCCCCTTCGTCACCGCGCGCGCCAGCGACTTCGCGATCCGCCCCTTCGCCGCCTCCGCCTTCTCGGGCGTCCGCGCCACCAGCACCACCGGCAGGCCCGCCCTGGCGAAGACCTCGGCGATGCCGCTCGCCATCGTCCCCGAGCCCACCACACCCACGCGGTCCACCGCGCGCCCCCCGGCCCGGGCGGCCGGCGGGGGCGGGGTCAAGGCGTCCGGCACCACCGCCGAGGAGCCCGGCGCCTCGTAGGTGTAGAAGCCGCGCCCCGCCTTGCGGCCGGTCAGCCCGGCCGCCGCCAGCTGCCCCAGGACCGGCGCGGGCGCGTGCAGCCGGTCCTGCGAGGCGGCGTACATCGCCTCCAGGACCGTACGGGCCGTGTCCACGCCGATCAGGTCCAGCAGCGCGAGCGGCCCCATCGGCAGCCCGCAGCCCAGCCGCATCGCCGCGTCGATGTCCTCACGGGTGGCGTAGCGCGCCTCGTACATCGCGGCGGCCTGGTTGAGATAGCCGAACAGCAGCCCGTCGGCGACGAATCCCGGCCGGTCGCCCACCGCGACCGGCTCCTTGCCCAGCTCATGGGCGAGATCGGTGACGGCGGCCACGGCCGCGGGGTCGGTGAGCACCGAGGAGACGATCTCCACCAGCCGCATCGCCGGCGCCGGGTTGAAGAAGTGGAGGCCCAGGACCCGCTCCGGGCGCGCCGAGTCGGCGGCCAGCCGGGTCACCGACAGGGCGTTGGTGCCGGTCGCCAGGATCGTGGTGGGGCGCACGACCGCGTCGAGGGCGGTGAACACCTCGTGCTTGAGGTCGTAGTCCTCCGGCACGACCTCGATCACCAGATCGGCGTCGGCGGCCGCCGCCAGGTCGGTCGCGGTACGGAAACGGGCGAGCGCGGCCCGGCGCTCGGGCTCGGTGATCCGGCCGCGCTCCACCGCGCGGGCCGTGGCGGCCTCCAGCGCCGCGCCGGCTCGCAGGGCCGCCGCGTCACTGACGTCGACACCGACGACCTCGCGGCCGGCCAGCGTGAGCACTTCGGCGATGCCGGTACCCATCGTGCCGAGCCCGATCACGGCGACGGTCCTGAGAGACTTCGGGCTGAGGGAGGACGGCTCAGAGGTGGACGTACGGTCCATCGTGAGACTCCAGAGGATGTTCCCCTGCGCGAGGGGAGCGGACGGCGGTCGGTGGCCGCGCACGAGGCGGCGGCCGGGGGCTTCCGGGAACGGACGAAGGGGGGTCCGCGGAAGGGAGTTGTACGACCGGCGGGCCCTGTCCCGGGGCCGCGCCGTACTCGGGAAAACCGAACCGACGTCAACGCTGTGGCGGCTGCGTCACCAGGCGCCAGAGCGGGGGTACTGCTCTTGCCGGGAGATTAACTCACGGGTAACCAAGAGCGCCAGGGGCCGTACGCGCGACTTACGATGTGGCCCAGGCCACTCGGGGAGGAGAGCGGGACATGGACGAGGAATTCCGCGCGCTGCTGCGCCGGGTCCGGGCCGAACTGGTCTCCCCGGCCGAATTCACGGCCTACGAACGGCTGCTCGCGCTCGTACGGACCGACGACGACGCCGCGCGCGACGAACTCGCCGAGGTCCTGGTGGCCCCCGAACGCCCCCTGTGGGCCCGGGAGATCGCCGCCTTCGCCCTCGGCGTCAAGGGCGACCGCCGCGCCTTCGAGACGCTCGTCCTCCTCCTCAACTACCGCGAGCCCGTGCGCTGCGCCACCGCCGCCCACGCCCTCGCCCGGCTGCGCGACCCCCGCACCGCCCGCGCCGCCGCCGCCCTCGTCACCAACCCCCTGCGCACCGCCTACGCCCTCCACCCCGTCCGGCTGCTCACCGAACTGCGCGCCCCCGAGTCCGTACCCGCGCTGCTCACCACCCTGGAGCGGCTGCTGGCGGCCCGCGACCACTGCTGGCCGATCGCCCGCGCCTGCGTCGAGGGCCTGGGCGTCCTCGGCGACCGCCGGGCCGAGGCCACGCTCGTCGCCGCCCGCGAGCACGAACGGCTGCGCCCGGCCGCGGTCGCCGCCCTGGCCCGGCTGGCCGGGCGCGGCGGCGGGGCTCAGGGGGCGCGGACCGGGGCCGGCACCTAGCGGGCCGGGTCCAGTACGTAGCGGACCGGGTCCAGCGCATAGCGGACCGGGGCCGGCACTCAGCGGGCCGGGTCCAGTACGTAGCGGACCTCCGGCACGGCCGTCCCGGCGTAGTCGTCCGACCGTTCGGCGCCGTCGGGCCGGCAGCCGGCGCGCTCGTAGAAACGACGGGCGCGCGCGTTGTCCTTCGCGACCCACAGGACCACGCTCGTGCCCTCGCGCCCCGCGAGCCCCCGCAGCCCCTCCAGCGCCGCGATCCACAGCGCCCGGCCGATCCCGGTGCCGATCAGGTCGGGGCGGACGTAGAGCGCGTACAACTCACCCGTGCCGGGCGGCTGGTCGGCGTCGCGGCAGTACCCGAAGCAGACCCAGCCGGTCACGGCCCCCGCCGCCTCGGCCACCGCGTTCACCGCCGGCCCGCTCCCCGAGGCCAGCCGCTCGCGGTGCGCCGCCGCGTCCGCCACCGGGTCCATGGCGTCCAGATGGGCCTGCGGGACGATGCCCGCGTACGCCGCCCGCCAGCCGCTCGCCCGGATCTCCGCCACCGCGTCCGCGTCGGCGACGGTCATCGTCCGTATGGTCACCATGTGCGGAGGTTAGTGCGGGCCGCCGTCGGACCGCCCCGGATTTTGGTGGTCGCGCCGATGGTGATTGGCTTTGCGCGCACCCGCGGTAAGCGGCAAGACAGCACTTCTTTCAACGTCCCGGAGGACTAGCCATGGGTCAGGTCGAGGCCACGACGGAGCGGATCATCGCGGCGAGCGCGGAGGACGTGTTCGACGCCCTCGCCGACTACAGCGGCACGCGTGCCAAGCTGCTGCCCGAGCACTTCAGCGAGTACGAGGTGCGCGAGGGCGGCGACGGCAAGGGCACCCTCGTGCACTGGAAGCTCCAGGCCACCAGCAAGCGGGTGCGCGACTGCCTCCTGGAGGTCGACGAGCCCACCGACGGGCAGCTCGTGGAGAAGGACCGCAACTCCTCCATGGTCACCACCTGGACCGTCACCCCCGCCGGCGAGGGCAGCTCCAAGGTCGTCGTCACCACCACCTGGCAGGGCGCCGGCGGCATCGGCGGCTTCTTCGAGCGCGCCTTCGCCCCCAAGGGCCTCGGCCGTATCTACGACGCCGTGCTCGACAAGCTCGCCGCCGAGGTGGAGGGCGGGCCCAGCGCGGGCTGAGCGCGGGCCGAACGGCACCGCCCGGACCGGTCCGGTCCGGGCTCACCGGTTCGAGTGGTTTTCCCGGCCCGGCCACGCTGTGCCCAAACCGCCTCCGACCGGCAGAAAGTGCCGTGCCGGGCGCTCCCCGACAAATCGTCGCGCTTGCTGGCCGTTGTCGCGTAATGCGAGAAATGGGCGGCAACGCAGGCGCGACGAGGGGAGTAGTTACGTGGGCGGGACCTTCGAGGCCACCTTGGAGAAGAGCGACAGGACGCTCACCCTGCCCCCCTCGCCCCCCGCCCCGGCCGATCCACCCCCCGAGCCGGGACGGGCCCGGGTGCGGCTGGTCTTCGCCGGCCTGATGCTCACGCTGCTGCTCGCGGCGCTGGACCAGACCGTCGTCGCCACCGCCCTGCCGAGGATCGTCGGAGAGCTCCACGGCCTCGACCGGATGTCCTGGGCGATCACGGCCTATCTGCTGACCTCCACGATCGCCCTCCCGCTCCACGGAAAGCTGGGCGACCTCTGGGGCCGCAAGACCGTCCTCCTCCTCGCGATCGCCCTCTTCGTCACCGGCTCCGCCCTCGCCGGCTGGTCGCACACCATGGACCAGCTCATCGCCTTCCGCGCGATCCAGGGCGTGGGCGCCGGAGGGCTGTTGATCGGCGTCCAGGCAGTCATCGCCGACCTCGTCCCGCCCCGGGAGCGCGGCCGCCACATGGGCGTCATCAGCGCCGCCTACGGACTCGCCTCGGTCGCCGGCCCCCTGCTCGGCGGCTTCTTCACCGACCGGGCCTCCTGGCGCTGGTGCTTCTACGTCAACGTCCCCTTCGGGCTGCTCACCCTCGCCGTCGTCGCCGGCGCCCTCCGCCTCCCGCGGCCCCCGCGCCGGGCCCGCTTCGACGTCCTGGGGGCGCTGCTGCTGACGGCCTGCTCGACCTGCGCCGTGCTCCTCACCACCTGGGGCGGCACCACCTACGCCTGGAGCTCCCGGACCGTCCTCGGCCTGGCCGCCGGCGCGCTCGGCAGCGCCCTGCTCTTCGTCATGGTCGAGCACTTCGCCGCCGAACCCATCATCCCTCCGCATCTCTTCCGGGACTCCGTCTTCACCGTCACCGCGCTCGTCGGCGCGGTCGTCGGGGTGGCCCTCTTCGGCGCGGCCGGCTATCTGCCCACGTTCCTCCAGATGGTCGACGGCGTGGGGGCCACCGAGTCCGGCCTGCTGATGCTGCCCATGATGGGCGGCATCGTCGTCGCCTCGCTCGTCGCGGGCCACCTCATCAGCCGAACGGGCCACTACAAGCTCCTGCCCATCCTCGGCGGCGCGCTCTCCGCCGAGGGCATGTACCTGCTCTCCCACCTGGACGTCCAGACCGGCCGGCTGGTCTACAGCCTCTGGATGGCCATCCTCGGCGTCGGCATCGGCCTCGCCCTCCCCGTCCTCGTCCTGGCCGTGCAGAACTCCACCCACCCCGCCGACCTCGGCACCGCCACCAGCGCCCACAACTACTTCCGGCAGATCGGCGGCTCGATCGGCGCGGCCGTCTTCGGCACCCTCTTCGCCCGCCGCCTCGAGCACGCGCTCGCCGCCGAACTGCCGCCCCGCACCGCGCTCCCGGCCCCGGACTCCCTCACCCCCCAGCTGGTGCACGCCCTGCCCGCCCCGCTGCGCGACGGCTACATCCGGGCCTACGCCGACGCCATGCCGCGGATCTTCCTCTACCTCGTACCGGTGCTCATCGTGGGCTTTTTGCTCGCCTTCCTGCTGAAAGAGAAACCACTGGTGTCCCACAACGCAGCCGAAGCCGCCATCCCCTCCGCGCGCACCGTCCTCCCCCCGACCGAGCCCCCGCACTTCGTCGCGGGCATCCCCGTGACGGGAGCCGTCCAGCACCACGACGGCACCACCGTGCCGCGCGCCGCGCTCACCCTCATCGACATCCAGGGCCGCCAGATCGGCCGCGGCGCCAGCGGGGAGGACGGCCGGTACGCGCTGAGCACCCCCGGCACCGGCAGCTATGTACTGATCGCCGCCGCCGGCGGCCATCAGCCGCAGGCCGTCACCGTCACCGTCGGGGAGCGGCCCGTCGAGCTCGACGTCGTCCTCGGCGGCGCCGGACGGCTGGCCGGCGCCGTCAGCACCGCCGACGGCACACCGGTGCGCGAGGCGCTCGTCACCCTGACCAACGTCCACGGCGAGGTCGTCGCCTCCACCCGCTCCGGCCCCGACGGCGGCTACGTCATCGACGAACTCGTCGCCGGCGAGTACACCCTCGCGTGCAGCGCCCCCGCCTTCCGGCCCGCCGCCCTGCCCGTGAGCGTCCAGTCCGCCCGGGAGACCCGCCAGGACATCGAACTCGCGGGCGGTGCCGTCCTGCGCGGCACCGTACGGGCCAGCGGCGGCCGGCCCGTCGAGGACGCCCGCGTCACCCTGCTGGACGCCGCGGGCAACGTCGTGGACTCCGCCATCACCGGCTCCGACGGCACCTTCCGCTTCGTGGACCTCTCCGCGGGCGAGTACACGGTCGTCGCCGCCGGCTACCCGCCCGTCGCCACCGTCCTCCAGGTCGCGGGCGGCGGCCGTACCGAACGGGACCTCCAGCTGGGGCACGCCGACTGACGGTGGCGGATACCCGAAGGGGCACCGGAAACAACGGATTGAGCACCGCGGTTCAGGGGAAGGCGCGCCCCCGGCGGCGGTGAACACGCCCCGGCGCACCGCCTCTTCACCGAATGCCGCACAGCCGGTCCCTCCGGGGCCTACGGTGGAGGACGGTGGCGAAGATCTGGCGTACGTGTACGAAGGAGCAACCGCCCATGGAGCCTGACACGCCGGAGCCCGCCCCCGCGTGGCGACGGCCCGTCCCCGGGCGGATCCCGCTCGCGGTGGCCGTGGTCGGCGCCACGGGGCTGGTCACCCACTGGAGCTCGGGAGCGAGCCGGCTGTTCGGGCACGGCAAGGAGGAGGCCCTGGGCCGCCCCGCCGGGGACCTCATGCCCATATGCGGCGCGTTCTCCGGGCTGCCCGGCCACCCCAGCGCCGGCCGGGCCCGCTGCGACGTCCCCGGGCGCGGCCGGATCGACGTGCTCTGGTGGGCCTACCCCCTGGTCGACTGCGGCACCGCACGGCTCCTGGTGCTCGCCGCCGAGGGAGAGCCCGGCGGGACGGGCCCCGGCCGTGAACTGACCGTGCCCGGGTTCGCCCCGCACACCGCCTTCCCCGACGCCGACGAGCTCGCCCGGCGCCTCCCCGACATCCTGCCCGCCATGGGGCCCGCGACGAGCGGACGCATCGTCTCCCAGGTGCTGGAACTGGGCTATCCGGTCCTGGAGTTCAACCGGTTCCTCCAGGTGCCCGTCACCCCGGACTGGGGCGTGCCCCGGCGCGCCGAGCGCCGGTCCGGGCACACCCGGGCGGCCGCGGCGGGGGAGCCCGGCAGAGCCACGGCCGGCGCGCCCGCCGCCGGCTCCGCCTCCTTGCCCGACCTCGAACACGCGGCCGTGCGCGAGCGCCTGGAGTTCCTCAACGAGGTCAGCGGCAGTATCGGTACTTCCCTGGACCTCGAGCGCACCATCCGCGAGGTCACCAGCGCGGCCGTACCGCGCTTCGCGGACTTCGCCGGGACGCACCTGCGCGCCGCCGTCCTCGCGGGCGAGGGCTTCCCCGACGGGCCGCCCGACGTCACCACCGTCTGGCACCGCGTCTGGGTCGAGCACAACGACGAGCCGGGCCGCTGGGACGACACCGTGCCCGTCGGCGAGGCCATCGCCTTCCCCGAACACACCCCGTTCTTCCGGTGCATGGTCACCGGCGAGCCCGTGCTCATCCCCCGCATCGGCGAGGAGCTCGGCGAGCGGATCTCCGCCCAGTTCGAGAAGCGCGACCTGCGGCCCCTCATCAACGAGCGCTCCCTGCTCGTCGTGCCCCTCAAGGCCCGCAACGTCGTGCTCGGCTTCATGGTGCTCCTGCGCCGCGCCGACCGCGCGCCCTTCGACGACATGGACCGCACCACCGGCGCCGAACTCGCCGCCCGCGCCGGGCTCGTCCTCGACAACGCCCGGATGTACACCCACCAGGAGAACGTCGCCGACACCCTCCAGGACAGCATGCTGCCGCAGCTCACCCCGCGCATGCCGGGCTGCGACACCGCCACCCGCTATCTGCCCGGCACCCGCCTGGGCCGGGTCGGCGGCGACTGGTTCGACACCATCAAGCTCCCCGGCTCCCGCACCGCCCTCGTCGTCGGCGACGTCATGGGCCACGGCCTCCACTCCGCCGCCATGATGGGCCAGCTGCGCACCGCCGTGCAGACCATGGCGGCCCTCGACCTGCCGCCCGGGCAGCTGCTGCGCCGCCTCGACGACCTCGCCCAGCGCCTCGGCGAGCACTATCTGGCCACCTGCCTCTACGCGGTCTACGACCCCATCCGCTCCGAGCTGACCATCGGCAACGCCGGGCACATCCCGCCGGTGCTCGTCCGGGCCGAGGACGGGCGCAGCCGGCTGCTGGAGCTGCCCACCGGAGCGCCCATAGGGGTGGGCGGGGTGCCCTTCGAGACGGCGACGGTCCGGGTGGCCCCCGGGGACCGGCTGGTGCTGTGCACCGACGGTCTGGTGGAGGTGCGCGGGCAGGACATCGGCGCGGGCCTGGCCGCGTTGTGCGAGTCCGCCGCCCATCCCGCCGCGTCCATGGACGACGCCTGCGACACCATCATCCGCGCCCTCAACACCCACGGCGGCCGCGACGACGACGTGGCCCTGCTCATGGCCCGCCTCAACGGCATCCCGCCCGCCCACGTGGCCGAGTGGGAGCTCGCGCCCGAGCCCCGCGAGGTGCCCCGCGCCCGTCGGCTGGTGCGCGAACAGCTCGCCGCCTGGGGGCTGGACGAGGCGGCGGCCACGGCGGAGATCCTGGCCGGCGAGGTCGTCGGCAACGCCGTCCGGCACGCCCGCACCGGCCGGGTGGGGCTGCGCCTGGTGCGGACGGACGTGCTGCTGTGCGAGGTCACGGACGACGACCACACGCTCCCGGCCCTGCTGAGCATCGGAGAGGAGGACGAATACGGGCGCGGGCTGCGGGTAGTGAGTGCACTGGCGCGCGAATGGGGCGCCAGTCACTCGGGACGGGGGAAGACGGTGTGGTTCGAACAGCCGCTGGTGCGCCCATGAGTGTGACGGAACGTTACTTGAACGCGTGGGAGGGCTACTGGGGCGCCTTCTCCGGAGTGCCGGGCGAGGCGATCTGGGACTCGGACCCGGAGCCCGCAGCCGAGGCGCATCCGGCGCTGCTCGCGCTCCCCGCGGAACTCCCGCTGCCCGTCGTCGACCTGGGCTGCGGCAACGGCACCCGGACCCGCTGGCTGGCCGGGCACTTCCCGCGCGCGATCGGCGTCGATCTGTCCCGGGCGGCGGTGGAGCACGCCCGCCGCGCGGACCGGGAGGGGCTCGCCGCGTACGAGCGACTGGACCTGGTGGACACGGCGGCGGTCCGGGCGCTCCACGAGCGGCTGGGCGACAGCCATGTGTATCTGCGGGCGGTCATCCACCAGAGCGACCCCGAGGACCGGCCGGCCGTCGCGGCGGCGGTCGCGGAGCTCGTCGGGGCGCGGGGCCGGGCCTTCGTGGTGGAGCTCGAACCGGCCGCCAAGGACGTCATCGCGGAGGCGGCCGGGGCGCCCGACGGGACGGCGGCCGGGGCCTCCGGTGATGTCTCCGGTGGCACGGCGGTCGGGACGGCGGTCGGGACGGCGGAGAAGTTCCGGCGCGTCTTCGAGTACGACCTGCGGCCGGCCGCCGCGTCCGGCGGCGAGGTGGCCGGGCTGCTGCGCGGGGCGGGGCTCGCGATCCGTGCCGAGGGGGCGACGGAGCTGGCCATGACCGGCTTCCACCCGGACGGCAGGCGGATCCTGCTGCCGGCCCACTGGTTCGTGGCGGAGCGGGCCGGAGCACCGGCCGGGGGAGGCGGCTGAGCAGCCCGGGCCGCCTGCGCCGGTACGGAGGACCGGAGTTATCCACAGGCCTGGCCGGGGTGTTCGCGGACGCGTAACGTGACGAGGCATGAAGATCCTGATCTCGGCGGGCACGGGGACCGTCGACGCCCGGGCCACCGGCGTCCGGGTGAACGGGGCGTGGGCGGGCCGGGGCCTGCCGGATTCACCGACCGACGGCGCATACGGTGTGCTGATAGTGCCGGTGGCCGGTGACGATCGTCATGGACGAGGCAATCCGCCGCTCCAGGGCGTCACGGCCGTCGGGCCGGTCGCGGTGGAGGAACGGTATGGCTGCTGAGGAGACGCGCGGGGGCGACGGGGGGTCGGGGCCGGGGGCCGGGTCGCCGGGCGTGAGCACCGACGGAAACGACGGAACCGACAGAATCGACGAACGGGCGCTGGACGAGGTGGTGCGCTTCACCTCCGACCTCATCCGTATCGACACCACCAACCGGGGCGGCGGCGACGGACGGGAGCGGCCGGCCGCCGAGTACGTCGCCCAGCGGCTGGCCGAAGTGGGCATCGAGCCGGTGCTGCTGGAGAAGGATCCCGGCCGCACGAATGTGGTCGCGCGTGTGCCCGGCTGCGACCCGGGTGCGGAGGCCATGCTGGTCCACGGCCATCTGGACGTGGTCCCGGCGGAGCCCGCCGACTGGACCGTGCACCCCTTCTCGGGAGAGATCCGGGACGGGGTGGTGTGGGGCCGGGGCGCCATAGACATGAAGAACATGGACGCGATGGTCCTGGCCACCGTCCGCGCCTGGGCCCGGGCCGGGGTGCGCCCGCCGCGTGACATCGTGCTGGCCTTCACCGCCGACGAGGAGGACAGCGGCGTGCCGGGCGCGGGCTTCCTCGCCGATGAGCACGCCGTGCTCTTCGAGGGCTGTACGACCGGGATCAGCGAGTCCGGCGGATACACCTTCCACGCCGACGGGGGACTGCGGCTGTATCCGGTGGGCGCGGGGGAGCGCGGCTCCGCCTGGCTGAAACTGACCGCGCGGGGCACCGCCGGGCACGGCTCGAAGATCAACCCGCGGAACGCCGTCGTCAATCTGTCCGCGGCGATCGCCCGGATCGGGGAGTACCGCTGGCCGGTGCGGCTCACCCCGACGGTCCGGGCCGCGCTGCGGGAGATCGCGGCCGTGCACGGCATCAGTGTCGACATGGACGCTCCCGGCTTCGACCTGGACGAACTGCTGGGCAAGCTCGGCAAGGCGGCCGCCCTGGTGGCCGCGACCGTCCGCAACAGCGCCAACCCGACCATGCTGGACGCCGGTTACAAGATCAACGTCATCCCGGGGGTCGCCATCGGCTTCGTCGACGGGCGGACCGTGCCGGGCGGCGACGAGGAGTTCCGCGCCACCATGGACCGGCTCACCGGGCCGGACGTGGAGTGGGAGCTCCACCATGGGGAGGTATCCCTGCAAGCGCCGGTGGACGCCCCGGTGTTCGAGAGGATGCGGGCGGCGATCGAGGCGTTCGACCCGGAGGGGCATGTGGTCCCCTTCTGTATGTCGGGCGGCACGGACGCCAAGCAGTTCTCCCGGCTGGGCATCGTCGGCTATGGCTTCTCACCGGTCCGGCTGCCGGTCGGCTTCGACTACCAGGCGATGTTCCACGGCGTCGACGAGCGGGTGCCCGTCGAGGCGTTGCACTTCGGCGTCCGGGTGCTCGACCAGTTTTTGATGAGCACAGCCTGATGAGCACAGCCTGATGAGCACGGCTTGATGAGCACGGCTCGACGAACGACAACGACGATTCGCACGATCACTGTCCTCAAGGAGGCGTAGCAATCATGGTGTCCACGGCGCCCTACGGAGCCTGGCGCTCCCCGATCGACGCCGCGCTCGCCGCGGCGCACGACGGCCGGCCGGAGTTCGTGGGCACGGTCGGTGACGAAGTGTGGTGGGTGACCTCCTGCCCGGCGGAGGGCGGCCGGTCGACCCTGGTGCGCCGGCGCACCGGCGGCGAGGAGGCTTCGGCCCTGGCCGCGCCGTGGAACGTCCGCAGCCGGGTGATGGAGTACGGCAGCCGCCCCTGGGCGGCCGTGCCCCGGGAGACCGGGGGGCCGCTGGTGGTCTTCGTCCACTTCGCCGACCAGCGGCTGTACGTGTGGGAGCCGGACGGTCCGGCGGGTGCGGAGCCCCGGCCGCTGACCCCGCTGTCGGCGGTGGGCGGCGGGCTGCGCTGGGCGGATCCGGTGCTGCTGCCGGAGCGCGGCGAAGTGTGGTGCGTGCTGGAGGAGTTCACCGGGGAGGGGCCGGACCGGCTGCGGCGGCTGATAGCCGCCGTGCCGCTGGACGGCTCGGCCGCCGGGGACCGCGCGGCGGTGCGCGAGCTCACCGGTGACGACAGCCGCTTCGTCACCGGGCCCCGGCTCTCCCCGGACGGCCGGCGGGCGGCGTGGCTGGCCTGGGACCACCCCCGGATGCCCTGGGAGGGCACGGAGCTGAAGGTCGCCGAGGTCACGGAGGCCGCCGGCGGCGCCCTGCTGACGGGCGCGCGGACCGTGCTGGGTGGTACGGCGGAGGCCGTCGCCCAGGTGGAGTGGGCGTACGACGGGTCGCTGCTGGCGGTGACCGACCGTACGGGGTGGTGGAATCCGTACCGGGTGGACCCGGAGTCGGGGGAGAGCGTCGATCTCTGTCCGCGCGAGGAGGAGTTCGCGGGGGCGCTGTGGCGGGCCGGGCTGAGCTGGTTCGTCCCGCTGGCCGGGGGGCTGGTGGCCGTGGTCCACGGCCGGGGCGCCCAGCGGCTGGGGATCCTCGACCCCGAGACCGGGGAGCTGGTGGACGCCGCCGGTCCGTGGACGGAGTGGGCCGCGACCCTGGCGGCCGACGGCTCGCGGGTCGTGGGGGTCGCCGCCAGTCCGCGCAGCGGCTACGAGGTGGTGGAGCTCGACGTCCGTACGGGCCGGGCCCGCGCGATCGGCGCCAGGCACCGGGACGCCGTGGACCCGGCCTACTACCCGGAGCCCCTCATCCGTACCTTCACCGGGCCGGACGGGCGGGAGGTCCACGCCCATGTCTATCCGCCGCACAGCCCCGACCACACCGCCCCCGCCGATCAGGCGCCGCCGTATGTGGTGTGGGCGCACGGCGGGCCCACGGGGCGGGCGCCGCTGGTGCTCGATCTGGAGATCGCCTACTTCACCTCGCGGGGCATAGGCGTGGTCCAGGTCGACTACGGCGGGTCCACCGGCTACGGGCGGGCCTACCGCGACCGGATCAAGGAGCGGTGGGGCGTGGTGGACGTGGAGGACTGCGCGGCCGTCGCGGAGGCGCTGGCCGAGGAGGGCGGCGCCGACCGGGCCCGGCTGGCGATACGCGGCGCCAGCGCGGGTGGCTGGACGACGGCCGCCTCGCTGGTGGCCACGGACCTCTACGCCTGCGGGGCCATCTGCTTCCCGGTGCTGGATCTGCCGGCCATGGCGGCGGGCGGCACCCATGACTTCGAGTCGCGCTACACCGAGTATCTGGTCGGCCCGCTCGCGGGGGACCCCGAGCGCTACCGGGAGCGCTCGCCGATATCCCGGGCGGACCGGCTGGCCGCGGCCTTCCTGCTGATCCAGGGCATGGACGACCCGGTCTGCCCGCCCGAGCAGGGCGAGCGGTTCCTGGCGGCGGTCAAGGGCCGGGGCGTGCCGCACGCGCACCTCGCGTTCGAGGGGGAGGGCCACGGCCTCCGGGAGCACCGCAACATCGTGCGCGCGCTGGAGGCGGAACTCTCCCTCTACGCCCAGACCTTCGGGTTGGAGGTGCCGGGCATACCCGCCCTGGAGCTCGTCGAGTGACGGGCCCGGGGCGAGCCACGCCGCCGCGCCGCTACGCCGCCCGGACCTGCTGGGCGGCGGCGGGCCGGCGCGGTGCGGGGACGACGACGGGGGAGCCGTCGCCGGGGGCGGCGAGGATGTCGGACTCGACCCCGTAGAGCTCGCGGACGAGGGCGGCGTCCACGACCTCGCGGGAGGGGCCGTGCGCGACGACGCGCCCGTCCCGCATGGCCACGATCACATCGGCGTAGCGGGCGGCGCTCGCCAGGTCGTGGAGGACCATCATGACCGTGCGGCCCGCCGCGGCGACCTCGCGGACGAGTTCCAGGACGTCGACGGCGTGCCCCAGGTCGAGGGCGCTCGTCGGCTCGTCCAGCAGGACGACGGGCGTCTCCTGGGCGAGGACCATGGCCAGCCAGCACCGCTGGCGCTGGCCGCCGGAGAGCTGGTCGAGCCGGCGCCCGGCCAGGGCGGTGGTGCCGGTGGCCTCCAGCGCCTCCTCGACGGCCCGCTCGTCCTCGCGCGACCACTGGCGGAAGAGGCCCTGGTGGGGGTGGCGGCCGTAGCGGACGAGCCCGGCGACGGTCACGGCCTCGGGCGCCTGTGGCGACTGGGGGAGCAGCGCGATGCGGTGCGCCGCCTTGCGGGGGTTGAGCCGCCAGATGTCGGCATCGCCGATCCGGACGGTGCCGGAGTCCGGCTGGTGGAGCCGGGCGATGGAGCGCAACAGGGTGGACTTGCCGCAGCCGTTGGGCCCCACGACGGCGACGACCTGCCCCTCGGGGACGGTCAGGTCCACGCCGTGCACGACCGGGTGGCCGGGGTATCCGGCGGTGAGCTGTTCGACGACGAGTCGCATGAGGTTAGCCTAACCTAATGGTCGACATCTGTTTCCTCCGGGTTTTCCCCTGGCCTCTTGCTCTCCTTGGATTTTGACGGGGCGCCCGATTGTTCGGGTGCACGTCAATTCCCCCAGGTGAAGATGTTGTGTAAGGTAAGGCTTACCTTAATTCGAGTGGAATGGGGGAAACCGCTGTGGAGCAGTCCGCACTGGCCGGCCGGATCGCGCTGGTCACCGGCGCCGGGCAGGGCATAGGCGAGGCCGTGACCCGTGCCCTGGTCGCCCAGGGAGCGCGGGTCGCGGCCGTTGACGCGACGCGGGAAGGCGTCAAGGCGCTCGAGGTGGAATACGGCACCGAAAAGGTGACCCACTACACCGCCGACGTCTCCGACAGCCGGGTCGTCGAGGCCGTCTTCGAGGAAGTGGAGCGCACCGCCGGGCCGCTCGACATCCTTGTCAATGTCGCGGGAGTGCTGCGGACTTCGCCCGTCGTCGAGATCACCGACGAGGACTGGCGGCGCACCTTCGACGTCAACTCCACCGGTGTCTTCAACACCTCCCGCGCCGCCGCCCGCCGGATGAGCGAGCGCCGCTCCGGGTGCATCGTCACCGTCGGCTCCAACGCCGCCGGAGTGCCGCGCACCAGCATGGCCGCGTACGCCGCCTCCAAGGCCGCCGCCACCATGTTCACCAAGTGCCTCGGGCTGGAGCTGGCCCGCAGCGGGGTCCGCTGCAACGTCGTCTCGCCCGGTTCCACGGACACCGCGATGCAGCGCTCCCTTTGGGTCGGCGACGAGCCGCCCGCCCGCGTCATCGACGGCGACCCCGGGTCGTACCGCGTCGGCATCCCCCTCGGCCGGATCGCCGAGCCCTCCGACATCGCCGACGCCGTCCTCTTCCTGGTCTCCGACCGCGCCCGGCACATCACGATGCACGACCTCTACGTAGACGGCGGCGCGACCCTCCGCGCATAGCAGTTCGCGCCCACCGGGCCGCACCCGCACCCCATACATCAGCCCCACCCGGGCCCCCAACACCCCCATACCCGGTGCGACCCACCGGGGGAACGGAGCAGCAGGTGACCACGGTTCACCCCGTCGCCGACCGGCCGAGCGAGAGCGGGCCCGACGCCCGCCCGGGCGGGCGGATCGCGGACCCGGCGGCCACCGTCGGCGCCGCCACCTCGCTGCTCGACGCCTACGAACCCGGCCGCGCCCGGTTCTTCGCCTCCCCCACCCGCACCCTGCTCGCCCACGGCACCCGCGCCGAGGTCCCGCACGGCCCGGCGCCGCTGCACCGGCGGGTCACCGAGACCCTCGAGGCCGAGCTCCTCGCGGGCAACCCCGCGCCCGTCGTCGTCGGGGCCGTGCCCTTCGACCACACCGCCCCCGCCGCGCTCGCCGTGCCGGAGGCCGTCCGCTGGGCACCGCCGCTCGCCGAGGACCCGCTCGTCGCCCTGCCCGCCGCCGCCCCCGCCGCGGCCGACTGGGACATCCGGCCGGTACCCGAGCCCGAGGAGTACGGCAGAGCCGTCGCGGAGGCTGTACGGCGCATGAAGCGCGGCGACTTCAGCAAGGTCGTCCTCGCCCGCACCCTCGAACTGCGCTCCTCGCGCGACCTGGACCTGCCCGCGCTGCTCCAGCGCCTCGCCCGCCGCGACCCCTCCGGCTACACCTTCGCCGTCCCCTCCGGCCCCGGCCGCACCCTGCTCGGCGCCAGCCCCGAACTCCTCGTCTCCCGGCGCGGCGGCCGCCTCGTGGCCAACCCGCTCGCCGGCTCCACCCCCCGCAGCGCCGACCTCGCCGAGGACGTGCGCCGCGCGGCCGCGCTCCTGGAGTCGGAGAAGGACCTCCACGAGCACGCCGTCGTCGTCGACGCCGTCCGCGAGGCCCTCGCCCCCTACTGCCGCACCCTCGACGTGCCCGCGCGCCCCACCCTGGTGCGCACCGCCGCCATGTGGCACCTGTCCACCACCGTCGTCGGCGAGCCCGCCGACCCCGCCGTCTCCGCCCTGGAGCTGGCCTGCGCCCTCCACCCGACGCCCGCCGTGTGCGGCACCCCCACCGACACCGCCCGCCGGGTCATCGGCGAGCTGGAGCCCTTCGACCGGGGCGCCTACACGGGCATGGTGGGATGGGGCGACGCGAGCGGCGACGGCGAATGGGTCGTCACCATCCGCTGCGCCGAGGCCGAGGAGCGCACACTGCGCCTCTTCGCCGGCGCGGGCGTCGTCGAGCAGTCCTCGCCGGAGGCGGAGACCGCCGAGACCGGCGCCAAGTTCCAGACGTTCCTTCAGGCAGTGGGGGTCGGCCAGTGACGGGCACCAAGGGCACCAAGGACATCGACGACGCGCCCGGCTATCCGGCCGCGTTCGCCGAGCGCTACCGGGCCAAGGGCTACTGGCGTGGCGAAACGTTCGGTCAGATGCTCCGCGACCGTGCGGCCGCCCACCCCGACCGGATCGCGATCGTCGACCCGGCCGGAGAGGGACGCCGCTGGACGTACGGCGAACTCGACCTGCGCGCCGACCGGCTGGCCGCCGGCCTGCTCGCCCGCGGCATCGGCAAGGGCGACCGCGTGGTCCTCCAGCTGCCGAACGTCGCCGAGTTCTTCGAGGTCGTCTTCGCCCTCTTCCGCATCGGCGCACTGCCCGTCTTCGCGCTCCCCGCGCACCGCGAGACCGAGATCCGCCACTTCTGCGCCTTCACCGAGGCGGCCGCCTACGTCATCGCCGACGTCGCCGAGGGCTATGACTACCGCGAGCTCGCCACCAAGGTGAAGGCCGAAGTCCCCACCCTGAAGCACGTCTTCGTCGTCGGCGACCCGGGCGGACACACCGGGCACACCGCCCTCGCCGACGTCCCGGCCGAGCCGGTCGCCATCGAGGACGCGCCCCGACCCCACGAGCTGGCCTTCCTCCAGCTCTCCGGCGGCTCCACCGGCGTGCCCAAGCTCATCCCGCGCACCCACGACGACTACATCTACTCGCTGTGGGGCTCCAACGAGATCTGCGGCGTCGACGAGCACAGCGTCTTCCTCTGCGCGCTGCCCGCCGCCCACAACTTCCCCCTCAGCTCGCCCGGCACCCTCGGCGCCCTGTACGCCGGAGCCCGGGTCGTCCTCGCCCCGCGCCCCAGCCCCGATGTGGCCTTCCCGCTCATCGAGGCCGAGGGCATCACCCTCACCGGCCTCGTCCCGCCGCTGGCCCTGGTGTGGACCGAGGCGGCCGCCGGCACCCCGCACGACCTCTCCAGCCTGGAGGTGCTGCTCGTCGGCGGCGCCAAGTTCAGCGAGGAGGCCGCCCGGCGCGTCGGCCCCGCCCTCGGCTGCACCCTCCAGCAGGTCTTCGGCATGGCGGAGGGCCTGGTGAACTACACCCGGCTCGACGACCCCGAGGAGACGATCGTCACCACCCAGGGCCGCCCCATCTCGCCCGACGACGAGATCCGCGTCGTGGACGACGAGGACAACGACCTGCCCGTGGGCGCCACCGGACACCTCCTCACCCGCGGCCCGTACACCATCCGCGGCTACTGGCGGGCCCCCGAGCACAACGCCACCGCCTTCACCGCCGACGGCTTCTACCGCACCGGCGACATCGTGCGCCTCACGGAGACGGGCCACCTCGTCGTCGAGGGCCGGGCCAAGGACCAGATCAACCGGGGCGGCGAGAAGGTCGCGGCCGAGGAGATCGAGAACCACATCCTCGCCCACCCCTCCGTCCACGACGCCGCCGTCGTCTCCATGCCCGACGACTACCTCGGCGAGCGCACCTGCGCCTACGTCGTACTGCGCGAGGGCGCCGAGCCGGTGAAGTCCCTCGCCGTCAAGAAGTTCGTGCGCGAGCGCGGGCTCGCCGCCTTCAAGGTGCCCGACCGCGTCGAGTTCGTCGACGCGTTCCCGCAGACCGGCATCGGCAAGGTCTCCAAGAAGGACCTGCGCGCCGCCATCGCCGCACGACTGCGCGAGACGGCCGCCGCCCGCGACTGAGCCCCGGCCACCCCGCACGCATCCCGGAACCACGAAAGGCCCCGCCACCATGGCGCTCCCCGCCATCGCCCCCTACCCCATGCCCACCGCCGCGGACCTCCCCGCGAACAAGGTCGCCTGGACGGTCGACCCGAGCCGCGCCGTGCTGCTCGTCCACGACCTCCAGAACTACTTCCTCGACGCCTTCGAGACCGGCGCCTCGCCCGTCACCGAGCTGCTCGCCAACATCGCGCGGCTGAAGCGGGAGTGCGCCCGCCTCGGCGTCCCCGTCGTCTACTCCGCCCAGCCCGGCGGCCAGAGCCCCGCCGAGCGCGGCCTCCAGCAGGACTTCTGGGGCCCGGGCCTGCCCGACGACGAGTGCGCCAAGGCCATCGCCGACGCCGTCGCCCCCGACGCGGGCGACACCGTGCTCACCAAGTGGAAGTACAGCGCCTTCGTCCGCACCGACCTCGCCGAGCGGATGGCGCAGCAGGGCCGCGACCAGCTGATCGTCGTCGGCGTCTACGCCCACATCGGTGTCATGATGAGCGCGTGCGACGCCTGGATGCGCGACATCCAGCCCTTCCTCGTCGCCGACGCCGTCGCCGACTTCTCCGCCGGCGACCACGCCATGGCACTTCGCTGGGCGGCCGCCAAGTGCGCCGTCGTCACCACCACCGACCGCGTCTTCGAAGGACAGTGAGCACCGTGGCCCTGACCCTGGAACAGATCCGCGCCGACGTCGCCGACGTGCTGGGCGAGGACCCGGCCGACATCCCCGACGACGAGAACCTCGTGGACTACGGGCTCGACTCCGTCCGCATCATGACCCTCGTCGAACGCTGGCGGCGCGACCACGGCACCGAGGTCACCTTCGTCGACCTCGCGGAGAAGCCGGCCATCGAGGAGTGGGCACCCCTGCTGGGGGCCGGGGCATGACCGTCTCCGCACTCGAGCGGCCCGTCAGCGGCAGCGGCCCCGACCGGCGCCTCGCGCCGGAAGGGCTGCCGCTGACGGCCGCTCAGTCGGCCATGTGGCACGCGCAGTCCCTCGACCCGGGCAGCCCGGCGCTCAACACCGCCGAGTACCTGGACATCCACGGCGACGTGGACCCGGAGCTCTTCGCCGAGGCCCTGTACCGCGTCGCCCGCGAGGCGGACACCCTGGGCGTACGGATCGCCGACACGCCCGCCGGGCCCCGGCAGCTGCCCGTCGACGTCCCGCCGCCCGGCCACGGCTTCCCCCTGCACACCGCCGACCTCCGCGCCGAACGCGACCCCGTGGGCGCCGCCCACGCCTGGATGCGCGCCGACCTGGCCGTCCCCTTCGACCTCGCCCGCGGCCCCCTGTTCGCCCACGGCCTGCTGCGCGTCGGCGAACGGCGCTGGCTGTGGTCCCAGCGCGTCCACCACGCCGTCCTCGACGGCTACGGCCACTCCCTCCTCGCCCGCCGCACCGCCGACGTCTACACCGCCCTCGCCGCGGGCACGGACCCCGGCCCCGGCCCCTTCGGACGGCTCGCCGCGCTCGTCGAGGAGGACGCCGCCTACGGCGGCTCCGCCGCCCACGCCCGCGACCGCGAGCACTGGCTCCGCGACGCCGCCGACGCCCCCACCACCGTCCCCACCCTCGCCGGACGCACCGCGCCCCCCTCCAGGACCTCCCTGCGCAGCACCGCCCACCTGGGCACCGAGGAGACCGCCCGGCTGCGCGAACTCGCCGCGTCCGTCCGCGCCACCTGGCCCGACGTCCTCTTCGCCGCCCAGGCCCTCTACCTCTCCCGGGCCACCGGCAGCGAGCACGTCACCCTCGCACTGCCCATGATGGGCCGCATGGGATCCGTCGCCCTGCGCATCCCCGGCATGGTCATGAACGTCCTGCCGCTGCGCTTCACCGTCACCCCCGACACCACCTTCGCCGAGCTCGCCCACCAGGCCGACCTCGGCATCCGCGCCGCCCGCCGGCACCAGCGCCACCGCCCCGCCGAACCGGTCCGCGCGCCCCAGGTCAATGTGATGCCCTTCGACTACGGGCTCACCTTCGCCGGCGCCCCCTCCACCGCCCACAACCTCTCCGGCGGCCCCGTGGAGGACCTGACCGTCAGCGTCTACGACCGCGCCGACGGCACCGGCCTGCGCGTCGACCACGACGCCAACCCGGCGCTGTACGACGCCCGGGAACTCGCCGCCCACCAGCGCCGCTTCGTCGACCTCCTCGCCCGCCTCGCCGACGGCGACCCGCACCGGCCGCTCGCCGGGCTCGGCATCGCCACGGACGAGGAGCGCGCCCGGGTGCTGACGGAGTTCAACGACACGGCCGTCGCCCTGCCGCCGACCACCCTCATCGGCCCGGTCGAGGCCCGCGCCGCCCGTACGCCCGGCGCCCCCGCCCTCGTCCAGGGCGCCCTGACCCTGACGTACGGCGAGCTCAACGCCCGCGCCGGCCGGCTCGCCCGGCACCTCGCCGGCCTCGGCGTACGGCCCGGGACCCGGGCCGCCGTCGCGCTCGACGCCTCGGTCCGTGAGGCCGAGGCGGTGCTCGCCGTCCTCAAGGCGGGCGGCGCGCCGACCACCGCCGACGACCCCGCCGCCGAGTACGTCCTGACCGACTCGCGTCACGCGCCGCCCGGCACGGACGCGGTCCTCGTCGTCCTGGACGACCCCGAGGTGACGGCCGCCGTGGCCGCGCAGCCGCCCGTCGACCCGGGCCGTGCGCTCACCCCGCAGCACCCGGCCTGCTCCACCGGCGGAACCGTCGTCCCGCACGCCACGATCGACGGCCGGCTGCGCTGGCTGAGCGACCGGTGCGGGCTGACGGCCGGCGACCGCGTGCTGCGCCACGCCGAGGCCGGTTCGGAGGCCTCGCTGCTGGAACTGGTGTGGCCGCTGCGGGAAGGCGCCACCGTGGTCCTGCCCGAGGCGGGGGTGCCCCTCGCCCGTACGGTCCGCGAGCAGGGCGTCACGACGGTCCGCTGCGACGGCCCGCTCCTCGCGGACCTCACGGCGTGCGCCGGTCCGCTGCGACGGGTCGTGTGCGAGGGCGACGCGCCGTCCCGCGCGGCCGTCGACGCCTTCCAGCGGGCGCTCCCGGGCGTGGCGCTGCACCTGGTGTACGGGCGCGGGGAGACGGCGGGCGCCGCCCACCACCGCTGCGAGCCGGGCGGGTCCGGGCCCGTCCCCTTCGGGCGGCCCGCGTGGAACACCCGGCTGTACGTGCTCGACGCGGCCCTCCAGCCGTGCCCGCCCGGTGTCACCGGCGAGCTGTACGTGGCCGCCGGCCGGCCGGCTCACGGTCGCGGGGAACGCTTCGTCGGCGACCCCTTCGGCCCGCCCGGCGGCCGGATGTACCGCACGGGCGAAGCGGCCCGCTGGACGGCGGACGGCCACCTGGAGCGCCCCGCCACCACGACTCCGGCCTCGGCGGATGCCGCCGCCGAGGCCGGTCCGACCGCTCCCGCGAAGGCGCCGTGATCCGCCCCCGGGAGCTCGGCCGCGACCCGCTGCCCGGGCCCTGGCGCCCGGGCGGCGGGCCGGACGTCTGGCTGCTGAGGATCCCCGACGGCTCGTCATGGCCGCTCGACGGGCTCGACGAGGAGGAACGGGCCCGGGCGGCCGGGTTCCTGCGCCCGCTGCACCGCGAGCGGTTCGTCGCCTCGCACGTGGGGCTGCGCCGCCTCCTGGGGGCGTACCTGGGCCTCCCGCCGGAGCGGGTCGCCCTGACCCGGGAGCCGTGCCCCGGCTGCGGCGGCCCGCACGGCCGCCCGGCCGTCGCGGGCGCCTCGCCGGCACCGCACTTCAACCTGTCCCACGCCGGGGAGCTGGCCCTCTTCGCCTTCGCGGACACTCCGGTCGGGGCCGATGTGGAGGAGGAGCAGCCCGCGGCGGTCGTCGCCGACGTCTCCCGGATGCTCCACCCGGCGGAGACGGCCGAACTCGACGCCCTCCCGGAAGCGGAACGCCCCGCGGCGTTCGCCCGGTGCTGGACGCGCAAGGAGGCGTACCTCAAGGGCACGGGAACGGGGCTGGCGGAGAGCCCGGCGGTCACGTACGTGGGCACGGGTTCCCTGCCGGTGCCGCCGCCCGGGTGGACCCTGGCCGACGTCGATGCGGGCGCGGGCCACGCGGCGGCCATCGCGGTGGCGACGGCGTGACGAGGCCCTCCGCGCTGACGCGCGGTGTCCTCAATCGCCGGACGGGCTGAAATTCAGCCCGTCCGGCGATTGAGGACCGGGGGGCCGGGGGCGGAGCCCTCCTGGGGGCACCTCCCAGCGGTAGCCGGGGGAGGGAAGGGGCGGGACTGGGGGAACTCCCAACTGGGCAGCATCCGCACATGACCACCACCCTCCGCACGTCGACGCCCCGACTGACAACCCCCCGGCTGACACTGCGCCGTTGGCGCGAGGACGACGTCGAGCCCATGGCGGCCATCAACGCCGACCCGGAAGTGATGCGCTGGATCCGCGACGGCTCGGTCCTCGACCGGGCGGAGACCGCGGCCGGGATCGCCGCGTGGGAACGTGAGTGGGAGGAAGTCGGCGTGGGGCTGTTCGCCGTCGAGCACCGGGAGACCGGGCGGCTCGCCGGGTTCGTGGGGCTGTCGGTGCCCACGTTCCTGCCGGAGATCCTGCCGGCCGTGGAGATCGGCTGGCGGTTCGCGAGGGACTTCTGGGGACACGGGCTCGCCACGGAGGCGGCACGCGCCGCGCTGGACTTCGCGCTGCGCGACCGCGGCCTGGCCCGCCTGGTGAGCGTGCACGCCGTCGGCAACGACGCCTCCGTGGGCGTCATGCGCAAGCTCGGCATGCGCGTCGAGCGCCGGACCACCCATCCGGCCCACGGCGGGCCCCTGTGCGTGCACGTCCTGGAGGCGCGCTCCTAGCGCACCGGGGGCGGCCGTGTCACGCGTTCGGCCGCCCCGCACGTGCCCCGGCCCGGCGGAGCGGCCAGCGTGGACGGCGGCGGCACCCACACCGTCCGTCCCGTCCGCGCCGTCCCGCCCGCGCCCAAGGAGGCCCCTCTTGGCCGTCGACCCGCCCGTATCCGCCCACGCCGCAGGCCGGCTCCACGCGGCGGGGCTGGGCCTCCAGGGGCAGGTGCCGGGCATCCTCATGGCGGCCGAGGGCGAGCGGATCGGCGCGATCGCCGCCGGGGACTACCACAGCCTGGCGGTCACCGACGACGGCCGGCTGCTCGTCTCCGGGCTCGACGACTACGCCCAGGTGACCGGGATCTTCGCGGCGGCGCGCGGCGAACTGGTCGGCGCCGTGGCCGCGGGCGGCTTCCACAGCCTGGCGGTGACCCGCGACGGCCGGCTGCTGGCCGCCGGGAAGGACCAGAACGGCCAGGTCACCGGCGCCCGTGACGCGGCCCGGGGCAAGAAGGTCACCGCCGTGGACGGCGGTGCCGTCCACAGCCTCGCCGTGACCGAGGACGGCGAGCTGCTGGCCGCCGGGCACGACGGCGACGGACAGGTGTCCGGCGTCCTCACGGCGGCCCGGGGCCACCGGGTCACCGCCGTGGCCGCGGGCGACTTCCACAGCCTCGCGGTGACCGAGGACGGCCGGATCCTGGCCGCCGGCCGGGACGACGACCGGCAGGTCTCCGGGATCCTGGCGGCCGCGGACGGCCGGAAGGTCGTCGCCGTGTCCGCCGCCGCCCTGCAGAGCCTGGCCGTCACCGACGACGGCCTGCTGCTCGCCGCCGGCCGGGACGGCCACCACCAGGTGTCGGGCATCCTGCGCCTCGCCCAGGGCCGCAGGATCGCGGCCGCCGCCGCCGGCCATCTGCACAGCCTGGCGCTGACCCGGGACGGCGAGCTGCTCGGCGCGGGCAAGGACGGCGACGGGCAGGTGTCGGGGATCCTGGAGGCCGTCGGGCACGACCACACCGTGCGGATCGCCGCGGGCGGCTACCACAGCCTCGCCGTCGTCGCCCCCGACGGGCCCCGCGGCCGGGTGATCCGGGCGGAGTTCCACGCCGCCGACACCGTGGGACGGGACGTGACCCTGTGGCTCCTGCGCCGCGAGGACAACCTCGACGTGGCCCTGACGTCACATCAGCCCGCCCAGGACTTCGGCATCCGGGAGGGCGTGCCCGTGACGCTGGAGATCCGGCGGGGCGGGGACGAGGTCCTGGGCGACGGCACCGTCTTCTTCAGCTACGACGAGACCACCCGTACCGTCGGCGTCGACACCCGGGCCAGCCGCTTCCCCTCCCGTCTGGCCTGCACCGGGCACGGCGCCAACCACTTCACCTTCACCTTCGCCTCCACCGGGGAAGGGACCGGGTGAACGTAAGGGACCGGGTGAACGACCCGCCCCGTCACGTCAGCCCCGTGACGCTCCGGTCCCACCCGGCGAGCATCCGCGAGGCCCCCACCGGCAGGTCCCACAGGTCCTCCCGGGGCCGGCCCGTCTCCTCCCACGCCGCCCGCACCCGCCGCAGCGGCTCCAGCGGCGGCTCGGCGGACAGCAGGAACGTCGCCCAGTGCATCGGCGCCAGCACCCGCGCCCCCAGGTCCGCGCAGGCGCGCACCGCCTCCTCCGGGTCGGTGTGCACCGGGCCCAGCATCCAGCGCGGGTCGTAGGCGCCGATGGGCAGCAGCGCGACATCGATGTCCGGATAGCGCTCGCCGATCCGCGCGAACCAGAAGCCGTAACCCGTGTCACCGGCGAAGTACACCCGGCGGCCGTCCGGCGCGGTCAGCACCCAGCCGCCCCACAGCGACCGGCAGGTGTCGGTGAGGGTGCGTTTGCTCCAGTGGTGGGCCGGCACGAAGTCGAAGCGCACCGGGCCCGCCGGGCCGGGCAGCTCGACCGCCTCCCACCAGTCGAGTTCGGTGACCCGGGTGAACCGGCGGCGGCGCGCCCAGCCCGCCAGGCCCGCCGGCAGCAGCAGATGGGTGTCGCGGGGGAGCCGCTTGAGGGTGCGCGCGTCGAGGTGGTCGTAGTGGTTGTGGCTGATGACGACGGCGTCGATGCCCGGCAGGGCCTCCCAGGGCACCCCCACCGGCGTCACCCGGGGCGGGGTGCCGAGGATCCGCCGGGACCAGACCGGGTCGGTCAGCACCGTGAGCCCGCCGACGCGCACCACCCAGCTGGCGTGCCCGGCCCAGGTGACGGCGAGCGCGGTGGCGTCGGCGGCCGGCAGCGGACCGGGCTCGACCGGCAGCAGGGGGACCTCGCGCAGCGCCTCGGCGCCCGGCCGCAGCCGGCCCTCACGGGCCAGCCGGGCCATGGCGCGCACTCCGGGCAGCGGCGCGGTGAGACGGTCGGCGAACGACCGGGGCCAGGAACGGATCTCGCCGAGAGGACGCGGCTCCGCGAGGGGGCGCTCGGTCTGTTCGGTCATCTGGGGCTCCATTCGTGGGGAACCGGAACCTGGCGGTACGGGCGCGGGGCCCGCGCCGTCGTACGCCCACCGACTGACGGTAGATCAGTCGGCGGCGAGTTCACTGAACGCCGATCCAAAAGTGGACAACGCCTCCACGACATCCGGGTCCGCCAGCGGATCCCGGGCGCCCAGCGCGCGGCGCCGCCGGTCGTCGTCGGCCCCGAGGAACGGGGGAGTGGAGATCCGCACCCGCAGCGCGTCCGGGGCGTCGCCGAACCGGTGGCCGCCGGGCACCGGACGGCCGAGCGTCGCGCTCAGCCGGTCCTCCAGCTCCACGGAGTCGGTGATGCCCCGGGCGGCGAGGGGCTCCCTCAGCTCGCCCAGGTCCGCGTAGAGGTGGGGGCCCGTCTGCGGGGGCCGGCAGAGCACCCCGGCGGCGTCGAGCCGCTCCCGCGCCGCCTCGCCCAGCAGCCCGTACAGCCGCGCCATGGCGGCGGACCGGGCCCGTACGGGCTCCGGTTCGGTCAGCGCCCAGCCCACGGCCGCCGCGACCGGCGGCGGCAGTTCGGCCCGTACCGCCGTCAGCAGCGAGACGGCACGGGCGTACAGGGCCGGGCCCGGTCCGCCGGCCGGGAAACGGGCGATCGCCGCCGGCCAGCCGGCGGGGGCGAGCGGTCCCGCGAGGTCGGTGAGGACGACGACCCGGTCCGGGTACATCTCGGCGGGCCCCACGAACACGGTCCCGTGCGGGTCGTGGAGGGTGTCGCGCCACGTCTCGTCGCTGACGACCGTCAGCTCCTCGGCCGCCGCCGCCTCGCACACCTCGTGGAGGATCTCCGGCGGGGCGACCGTACCGGTGGTGTCGTCGGCCACCGACAGCACCAGGAAACGCGGCCGCCCGCCCTCGGCACGGATCCTGCGCACGGTCTCCAACAGCGCGTACGGGTCGGGCACGCCACCGCACTCGGCCGGCACCGGCACGTGGTACGCCAGCCGCCCGGCGAGCCGCGCCAGCGGGCTGTACGAGGCCGAGCACGGCCGGGTCAGCAGCACCTCGCCGCCCGCCGACGCGAACAGGGCCAGCAGCAACGGCTGGGCGCCCGGCGCCGCGAGGACCCGCCCGGGCTCGGTCGCGAGGCCCCGCCGCGCCCAGTAGCCGCAGGCGGCCTCCCGCAGCGCCCGTCCGCCGCCGACCGGTTCGGGATCGGCCAGCCCGGCCGCCCCCGCCAGCCGCTCGGCGAGTTCCGGAAGCACGGGCAGCCCGCGCTCCGGCGGCGGGAGGGCGGGCGGTACCTGCTGCATCCTCACACCTTCGCAGATCACCGGGTGCGCGGCGGCCCGACACGGGCGGCGGAGTGAACAAACCGTTCCTGAAGACTGAGCGGGAGTGAGTCCTGTTGCCAGAACCCGTGCTCAGCCGCGTGCCCCGAACGGTGTTGGGCACACTGGTCCCCCGCTTTCGCTCTCACACCCGGCGCAACGGGTCGTGTCCGTTGTCCGGGGACGGAGGGGCGGGTTTCCTCACGCCCCGAGGCTTCCGGTCGGGCCTGGACGGTCCGATGCCCCGCATGATCGCTCTGGTCGTGCGGGGGCGGTGCCGTCCGTCGCCGGATCGGGTGCCCCAGGGCGCGTCTGCCGATCGCCACGGCTGCCGCGTCGTGGCGGGTGGTCTTCCTGGTGTTGCTGGTGAGGGGCTTCTGCCAGTGCTGGGCGCCCCACACCGAGGTGTAGGCGGGGTCCACGGCGACGATCGTCAAGCCGAGTTCGGCGGCCATGCTGACGAGCCGGGCGCGCAGCTTGCTCACGGGCATGCCGGAGATCAGCTTGCGGAACCGCTTGCGACGGCCGTGTTTTTCCCTGGTCTTCTCCCCGCTGAAGTCCAGGTCTTCGATGCCGATGGCGAGTTGGTGCCGGGCTGCCCAGTGCAGGAGTCGGATGAGAGCGTGCCGGACCTGTGCGTCACGGTGACTGGCGGTGCCGGACAGGTCGAAGAAGAATCTTCGGGGTTCACCGCACGGGTTGCCGTGCTGGTCGAGCCGCCAGGCGGCCAGGTGGTCGGCGTTGGTGTCCACGCCGATCAGCCCTTTGGCGCGGGCCTGCGCCAGCGGAACGGTCTTAACCGGTGGGATGGACCAGGAGGCGGTCAGGTATCAGCGTCCGCGTTGCACGTCTTCGTGGACACGGTAGGCGACTGCCCGGTTGCCGGTGACGCGGTCGGCCCATTCGTCGCCCCGGTGGTGGAACACCACGGTGCCAGTGAGGACGTACCGGCCACGTGGGGCATTGGCCAGATGCGCCAGCGGGGCGGGCAGCTTGATGCTGGCCTTTCCATCAGGGGTGACGCGGATGGTCTCGTTCCCGAACAGCTTCCCCGACTCGCCGTCCGCCTGGAGAAACCGGCGCCCGGCCTCCCAACGCTCACGCCATTGGGCCTCGGTCAGGTTCGCGGCTGTGAGATGGTGCCGGGTGCCAAGCAGGCGTTCACCGCCACGTACTACCCGGACGCGCCCGGCCTGACGGTCGGCCCGCTCAGCAGTCAGCCGGTCCTTGAGCAATTGCAGGCGGCGGGACTTGGCGAACCACTCCTGCTTCGTGCGATATCCACCCGGCGCCCGCTTACTGAGTCTTTCGTTAGTTCTGTGGGTGCAGAGGCTGTAACAGTGCGAGGATGCTGGTGTGCCTTCTGAGCCTCAGTCTGTTGTTGTCGCAGCG
>NZ_JBIAUP010000018.1:0-148446 GCF_042892945.1 Streptomyces sp. NPDC001678
ACGGCATCCACCGCGTCTGCTCCGACGACCAACTCCCCTGGTCCTTCCTCACCCACACCGGACTGACAATCCACCCCCAACAACCACAGAACTAATGAAAACATCAGTAGTTGGGCCAGGATCTGGTCTACCGGCAGTGCGCGTATCCGGACGGCGGTCAGTTCGATCGCCAGGGGCAGCTCGTCCAGCCGTCGGCACAGCGACGCCACCGCTCGGCGATTGTCTGCGGTCACGATGAAACCCGGCGCCGCCGCGGCCCGTTCGGCGAACAGGGTTGCGGCGGCGCAGTCACGGCCGTCCCCCAGGGCGTCCACCCGCTCCTCGACCGGCACGGCCAGCGGTGCCACCACCAGCGTGTGCTCGCCACTGATCCCCAACGGCTCCCGGTTGTTGGCCAGCATCCGGACATCCGGACAGGACATCCGGACATCCGGGCAGCAGCTTGCCCACGGAGGGCATCTGTCGAGGGCAAGTACCTCATGCTGACGGCCGGGGCGCCGGGCGATACTCGCCGTACTGCGACTGCTGCCAAGGTCGCTCGCGCGCCGCTGCCGTGTCGGCCTCCACGCTCTCGGTCGGCGCCGTTACTTCGTATCGAAGGTGTATCGAGGAGGTAACCGGGTGAGGCTGTCCCGGGGCCCGGACCGTACGTGCTGCTGACGGCTTCGGGCGGACCGGAGCGTTTGACCATGGGGGAGTAACCGTGATCCGTAAGCGCACCGCAGTGATCGTCTCCGTCGCCACGAGCGGAGTGCTTCTGCTCTCTGCCTGCGGAGCGGAGGACAAAGGCAGCTCCGCGTCCGCCTCTTCGGCGGCCGCTCCCGCGGCGGGCCAGGGCAAGGACGCCGGGGCCGGCTCCTCGGCCGGGCAGGGCCTGAGCCTCCTCGGCGGCACCGCGAAGACAAACAACGCCTCGCCCAAGACGGGTGACTGGGCAGTCGAGCCCGGGAAGCCGGCGACGAAGCCGGAGGCGCAGCGATGGGTGCAGTTGTCCGCCTCGAAGGCCGGGGCGCTGAACCCGGTAGTGGTCAACGGGGCGGGCTTCACCCTCTACCGTTTCGACAAGGACAGCGCGAACCCGTCGAAGTCCACGTGCAACGGCGACTGTGCGTCCACTTGGCCGCCGGTTGTCGTCGCACCGGGCGGCAAGGTCTTCCTCGACGGTGTCGACAAGCCGAAGGTCGGTACCGTCAAGCGGGACGACGGCAGCCTCCAGGTGACGATCGGAGGCTGGCCCGTCTACCGCTTCAGCAAGGACACCAAGCCCGGCGAGACCAAGGGCCAGGGCGTCGGCGGTACCTGGTTCGGTGTCACCCCCGACGGCAAGAAGGCGGGCGGCGCCGGTGGCAACACCGGCACCGGCAGCCCGCAGCCCAAGCCCGCCACCAGCGTCGTCCTCTTCGACGAGCGGAACTTCGGCGACCCCTCCCAGGGCCTGGCGGGCAAGGGGTGCCAGAACGTGGCCCGGGACAACGTCGCCTCCTCCCTCCAGGCCCAGGGCAGCCTGAAGATCTGGTCCGAGCGCAACTGCACGGGCAAATCCAGGATCGTCAACGGTGACGTGGCCGACCTCGCGACCATCGGCTTCGACAACGACATCTCCTCCGTCTACTTCGGCTGACCGGGGCATGGGCCCGCGGTTCGTGCGGGCCCTGATGGCCCTGATGGCCGGCCCGGGAGACTGAGGAAGGCTGGGTAATCGAGCTGCCCCGAGCGCCAGGCGGTCGGGGCAGCGGCGAGCGGCGACTCGCCACGCAGTGGTCGCTTCGTCCTCTACTTTCTCGATCGTTCAGCGCTGCCGACCGAAGTCACGGCGCGACGGGAGCCGGCGGCGAGATCGACCTGTGCGATGTGCCAGCCGGGCATGCCGAACTGGCCCTGCGTGCCCAGAAGGCACTGGGAGCCCAGATCATCGGTTTCGACGTGATCCTCCACCGGGGTGAGCCGGTCATCGTCGATGAGAACACCTTCCCCGGCTTCTACCTCGAACTCTTCCGCGCCGCGGGGAAGGACCTGGGCTTCGAGCTGTTCCGGATGATCGTCCGAGCTCTCGAGGAATGCCGCACCACCCCGCTGCGACGGCGTCGCTGACGTCTACAAAGACAGTCGCACGGGCGTGACCGCGGCTGCGGCGATTTCCGCCGGGTAAGACAGGCGCGCGGAAAGGCAATGCGAACGAGGCGGCGGCGGGTCCGTTGGTGGGCCAGTGCCCTGGTCCACGACGGCGCCGATGGCTTCGTCGCTCGGTGGGACCGGGGCCCTGACGGTCGATGAGCCGCCATCCCGGCTACCGCGAGATCTCCCTACTGCGCGAGATCAAGGCGCGAGTCGGCATCGGCAGTTCACCGACCTGACCGTCGAGCACGTTCGCTCTCTACCCGAGGACCTGTCGCCGCTGCTCGACGACCGCTTCGATCCCGCACTCGTCCGCGACCGGGACATCCCCTTGCGGACGTTGGGCACACTGTGGTCCACACTCGTCACGCCTTGGAGGGACGGCCGATGCGCTGAAGCGACTGTCGTTCATCCTGCTCGGGAATCACGGGAATCAGGCGAAGCCCAGTCTGTCCGAGCTCGCGCGCCACGCTTCGCTGCACGCCCACAAGGCGACGCCCCACGGGCGCTGTACGAGGACTGACCAAAGGTGCGGATCGCCCTGGGCCGGGGAGAGGAGTGCGCACGTGGCCGTCAGCCGGGCCAGGAAAAGAAGGAGGTTGCAGATGACGAAGGAGCTCCTCTCCGCCTGGTCTGAGCTATTCGGGCACAGTATCGTCTTTCGGCAATACGACGAGCTCCAGCGAAGCGTTTGGGTCGCTCTCGCAAGGGAAAAGAAGCGACCAAGGTGGTTCGCGGTGAGTTCGTGATACGCGATATCGCTGGCCAGAGATTCTTGGCAGGTCAAGAGGAGGGCGTGATGGCGCAGGTTTTCTGTGCCCCGACGGGCGAGATCGCGACGACCGGGGGGCATGCGGCCGTGATCACCTGGTGGCCCGGCGTCGCGAAGCCAGGGACGTGGCAGGACGTCTCCGGTTGTCCTCCCACCGGCTCCAACGGAAGGCTGAGGAAGACGGTCCTGGAGCAGTACGAGAGCGGTGGTGGCGCCGTTCTCCAGGTGGAGTGGGACTACAGCGGTACGGACAACGTCAGCTTCCGTCCCGTGTTCCTCGTTGTCGCACCATGAGGCAAGGAAAAAAAGGGGGGCCGCATGAAAGTCCATGTACTCTTCGATGTCGATGGGAAAATCATCACGCTGGTGGAATCCACGGCTGATGAAACAGGGCCCCAGGTGCGGCCATTGGCCAAAGAGGGACAGTCGGTAGCCGAACTCGAAGTTCCTACCGCTTACTCCGGCTCATCGCTCTTGGACCTCCTCACGCTGCTGCGCGTCGAGGTCCGGTCGGGAACTCCCCGGCTCGTAGGCGAACAGCCAGGTACCGGTTAGCCAGGGGGCCCCTGGCCCGCCTCGCCCGCCTGCCGTCACGAGGCAGATCAAGGACGGGGTGCACCGGTGACCCCGCTCGCGGACGCCGAGTGGAAGAGTGCCTGCATGACGGGGCAAAACGGTGCGATGTCAGCGGAGTACGTCTCCGTCGTACGCCAGGTGTTCGGGCCGGGGCGGTACCTGATCATGATGGGCCCGAGCGGCTCCGGTAAGTCCACCAAGGCGGCCCGGCTCGCTGTCGAGCCGGGCGCTGTCGTCGGCTCGTACGACGACCACCAGCGCCAGGTCACGCCCATCACGGCGGCGCTGTCGACGCTGGGCGCCGAAGGACACGCGGCCGTGGTCCGGCCACCGATCGGCGAGGCCGCAGAGACCTAAGGCGTGTCCGACGGGCCCAGGAATATGACCCAGCGGACACGCCCTTCAGTCAGCTTCCGGCTGACTCGTAGCCGGGGCGTTGGTCAGCTTTTACCGATAGTCCTCGGGGGAAAAACGGCAGCACGTATGCGGCCCTGGCACGAGGCGATGTGAACCGAAACAGCGAGGTCAGGGCCTCAGCGCACCGTCGAACTTCTCCCAGGCGACATAGTTGCCACCGGGGGCCCACTGCCAGCGGTGCCACACACCCCCGGTGTGATCGACGCCGAACAGCTCCACCCGCCCATCGGCATTGGTCTCAGCGGCAACCTGGGTCAGTCCGCCGTCGAGTTTCACCCAGTTCTCGAACCCGCCATTGGGGGAGGTCTGCCAACGGTCCCACACACCCTCGGTGCGGTCGGTGCCGAACAGTTCCAGTCGGCCGTCCGCGTTACGGGCTGCGGCAACTGACGTGAGCCCGCCGTCGAACCTCTCCCAGCCGGACCAGTCACCGCCGGGGGACCTCTGCCAGCGGTGCCACACACCCTCGGTGTGATCGACGCCGATCAGTTCCACCCGCCCATCGGCATTGGTCTCAGCGGCAACCTGGGACAACCCGCCGTCGAACTTCTCCCAGCCGGACCAGTCGCCACCGGGGTACCTCTGCCAACGATGCCACACACCATGGGTGCGGTCGGTGCCGAACAGTTCCAGTCGGCCGTCCGCGTTACGGGCCGCGGCGACTGACGTGAGCGCGCCGTCGAACTGCTCCCAGTCGGACCAGTCGCCGCCGGGGCGCCTCTGCCAGCGGTGCCACACACCACCACCGCTATTGACGCCGAAGAGCTCCACCCGTCCATCGGCATTGGTCTCGGCAGCGACGGCGACCATGGGGCCGCTCCACTTCTCCCAGCTCGCATAGCCGCCACCGGGGGAGATCTGCCGGCGGTGGAACACGTCCCCGTTGCTACTGACGCCGAACAGCTCCAGGCGGCCGTCCGCGTTGCGAGCCGCGGCAATCGAGGAACCGAAGTAGCCGACGCCTTGCTGGGGCACGGCCGTGGCGGTGCCGGCCCCCGCGACCAGTAGTGCCGCGACCGCCGCAGAGGCCACCAGGCTTGCCCGGAGAGTCCCGACCAGCTGACCGATGCGTCTGTATCCTTTGCCTGATCTCTTTCGCATGCGACTGCCCTTTCACCATGAGGCGTGCGCGGACGATGCAGGCATGACGGTGCCTCAGGCCGGGGCCGACCGTCCAGCGGATGGTCCGCTGACTGGGACAGGGAGGCTCCCCGGCGGCCTTTCCCAGCCATACGGCGGTCCGCCCGAACTCGTGCGGCAGGAAGTCCGACTGGCAGCCGGTGCGGGTTCCGGTACAGGATCGCGTTCACGATCTCCCGCATCTCGTGGACGCTCTGGTAGCCGGTCGTGGAGGGGCGTTCTGCCTTCCACGCGGTGATCGTCGGCTCGACTGGGCCGCTGCCGAGCACTACGGGTCGGCCGCCACCGCCCGTCCGGCCGGCACCTACGCGCGGATCGTCGCCCCGGACCTGGTCGCCGGCGCCGAGATGCACCTCAAGCGCGGCGGCATCGAGGAGGCGTGCGCCACCTGGCACCAAACGGTCGACGACATGGCCGGCGTCCGCTCCGTCCGCACCCGCAAGGCCGTCTCGCGTATGCGCAGCGACCTCGCCCGCTTCCGGGCCCCGCCTGCGGCCTGCGCCGCGTGGCCGAGCTCGACGAGCGCGGCCGCGACTTTCTCGCCGGCGTCCGAGTCAGGTGCCGGGCCGGAGTGCGGTCTCGGCATACCGGCGGACGACCGGCTCCACGTAGTCCGCATGCGGCCCTGCCAAGCCGGCCAGCTCCTGCGATGAGCGCACGAACGCGATCTCGGCGAGTTCCGGTTCACGGCCTGCCGCGCGCTCGGCCGCCACCACCGCGGCGAACCGGCCCCTCAGCGCGGCCTCCGGCAGGGCCGGAGCGAGATAGGTCAGACCGACGCTGAGGTTCCCGCCTCGTGTGGCCGCCCACAGCCGCAGCTCGCCCGGCTCGACCTCTACTCCGACTTCCTCGGCCAGCTCCCGCGCCGCCTGCCCGCGCAGGCCTTCCTCATCCAGAGCCTCGCCGTTCCCGGGCGGTTCCACCGAGCCGCCCGGCAGTTGCCACCGGCCAGGCGCAGCCGTCGCGGCCGACATCCGCGCTACGACGACCTCGCCGTCATCCGTCGGCTGGATCACGTTCACGAACAACGACGGCAACGCCCGGCCGCCGGGAACCCGGCGCAGGGCATAGTGCCGGTACGTCACCGCGGCCCAGCACAGGAACAACGTCTCCGGCTCCTCCCACCGAAGTCCCGTGCACCCCACCACCGGCCCATCGAAAAGCGCCGGGTTGGCGGCGACCGCCATCTCCCACACCTGGTCCCGTGCCGCTTCAAGTTCCGCGGACAGCACGGGCGCTTCACTTTCGACCAGACGAAGGCGGTGAACATCGAAAAGTTCCACGCCCGAAGGCAATGTCCCGGTCACCCAGCCCAGCGTAGTGGGAGATGGCCATCAGCCCAGGTGGCCCGGCGATAGCCCGAACCTCCGCCGGCACCCGCCGGGGTCGGTCTGCTGTGTCGGCCCATAGTCCGCTTCCCGCGCTGCGGCGGGCCGCCGGGCTGGCGTGAACGGCTACGAGCAGGTTCGGCTGTGGTGGACCAAGAGCGGGCCGGCTTGGTGGTGACGGCCGCTGTCGAGGCCCCGCACCGGGGCCCGACAGCGAGTGACGTCAGGCGGACCGGCTGACGTCGTCGAAGTCGGTGGAGGCCGACAGCTCGGCCCATGCCCGCATGTCGCGCTCGAAGGCGTCGCGTCCGGCCTGGACGTGCCGAAGCGCGTCGGTGCCGAGCAGCAGGCGCGTCGGCGGCTGGTCGGCCGCCACGATGCGCAGCACCGCGGCCGCGGCTTTGTCCGGGTCGCCCGGCTGGGTCCCACGGCCGTGGATGCGCCGGGCGCGCAGTGGCTCGAACAGCTCGTCGTAGTCGGCGATCACACGGGGTGCGCGGATCATCGAGCGGCCGGACCAGTCGGTCCGGAAACTGCCCGGCTCGACAGCGGTCACATGGATGCCGAAATCGGCGACCTCCTTGCCGAGCGTTTCGAGGATGCCCTCCACCGCGAACTTGCTGCCGTGGTAGAAGCTGAGGCCAGGCATGGTGACCAGCCCGCCCATCGAGGTGACGGCGATGACGTGGCCCGAACGGCGCTCCCTCATGTGCGGCAGCACGGCCTTGATCACCGCCACGGTTCCGTAGACGTTCACCTCGAACTGACGGCGGAGGTCATCCATCGACGACTCCTCGAAGAGGCCCTCATGGCCGTACCCGGCGTTGGCGACGAGTACGTCGACCGGGCCCAGGTGGCGCTCGGTGTCGTCCACGACCGTGCCCACCGCCTCATGGTCGGTCACGTCCAGGATGCGGGCGTGCGCGTCGCCGGCGAGCGCCTCGAAGGCCCGTGCGTCGGCGGGCGTGCGCACTGTGCCCACCACCCGGTGGCCCGCGGCCAGCGCCGTGCGTGCGAGTGCGCGGCCCAGGCCGGTGCTGACGCCGGTGATCAGGAATGTCTTGGTGTCCGACACAGGAGTTCCCTTCGTTCGCTGCGAACAGAGGCCAACCGGGGCGGCTGGGTCCCGGCCGGTCTCGACACGTTCCACTTCAGCACCGGAATCGGCTGCTGACCGGCTTCTGGGGGGTCCGCTTCGCCCCGGGGACAGCCGGACCGGGGGACTGCCAGTCCCCCCTTCACAGGCCGCCGGGGCGATCTTGGGCCCTATCGTGAACGGCATGGACCGCAACACAGCTCTCGGTGAGTTCCTCCGCTCGCGGCGGGCACGGATCACCCCGCGCCAGGCGGGCCTGTCCGACGGCGGCGGCTCTCGGCGAGTGCCAGGACTGCGCCGCGAGGAGGTCGCCCAACTGGCGGGCGTGAGCGTCGACTACTACGTACGCCTGGAACGCGGACGGCGGCTGAACGTCTCCGAGACCGTGCTGGACGCCGTCTCCCGCGCGCTACGTCTCGATCCCGTCGAACGCGCCCATCTGTTCCAGCTCGCCAAGCCCGCCGCGGGCAGGCCCCGCCGCGCGGCGACGCGTCCACAGGCGGTCCGCCCGGGGCTGCGCGACCTGCTCCGGATCCTCGAGCACACCCCCGCCCTTGTGCTGGGGCGGCGACTGGACGTACTCGCGTCCAACCAGATGGCACGCGCGCTGCTCACCGACTTCGAGGCGCTGCCGCACCGCGAGCGGAACCTGGTGCGGTTCATGTTCCGCGACGAGACCGCCCGCTCGCTGTATGCCCACTGGGACATCCACGCCCAGGACATCGTCGCTTCGCTCCGGCGGGACGCCGGACGTCATCCCCACGATCCGCTGCTGGCCGAACTCGTCGGCGAACTCTCGATCACGGATGAGGACTTCCGCCGCTGGTGGGCCGACCAGAACGTGCATCGGCACACGCATGGCAGCAAACACTTCCACCACCCGGTCGTCGGTCCGCTCACCCTCAATTACGAGTCGCTCACCCTGCCCGCCGACCCGGACCAGCGGCTGAGCGTCTACACCGCCGAGGCAGGCTCCAGTTCCGAAGAGGCGCTTCGGCTACTGGCCGCGTGGATACGGCAGCCCGAGACCGCGCACGGGCGGCGCGCAGGTCATTAGCAGGTCATTGGACGCCCGTCGGTCCGCGGGGAGCGGTCGGCCATAGTGACTGCGCCCCATGAGCCGGCATGGGCGTTATGGAACACCGGCAGGCTTTGCGCCCCACCGCATGGGAACGTCCTTCACCCCCGCTGTCGTCTGCACACCAGGGTGGCCCCCGCGACCGCGGCGATCCCGGAGTCGGTCAGGACGGCCTTGCCGTCGGCGTCCAGGAGCACGTTCTGCGGCTTGACGTCCCGGTGCAGGATGCCCTGGGCGTGGGAGCCCCACATGGCGAAGACCGCCCTGACCCGCGACGCCAAGCTGCTCGCCCTCTGCACCGGCCTCCCCGCCCCCAAGGCCCTCGCGATCAGCGGCTGGCCTGGCCGTCCAACGACCGGATCCGCCCCTGGGGCATGAAGTACGTGCCCCCGCGGCGCGACCTCCGGTACGGGGTCCGGAAAGGGCCCCTTGCTGCTTACGACCCGTTCGGATCAGCGAAGCGGGTGCGGCGGGTGAAGGAAGGACATGCCGTAGATCCCGCCGTTCCATATGGTCTGCCCCGACGACAAGGAGCACCGGACCATGGCGGGAACCACGACCTGCGGTGCCTGGACCTCATCCTCGACGCGGACACGGTGGCGACGGCGACCGGGCGCAGGATCGTCTGCAGCAGTGTCAACGACATCCTGGACGGGAACGTCCTGCGGACCCTCGCCGAAGGCGGTACGGAGCTGATCACCCAACGCGCCACGGGCTACAACAACATCGACTTGGACGCGGCCCGGGAGCTGGGTCTGGCCGTGTCCCGGGTGTTGTTCTACTCGCCTTATTCCATCGCCGAGTTCGCGTGGGCTCTCGCGCTCGCGGTCGACCGCAGGGTCCCGCGGGCCATCGCCCGCACCCGTGACTTCGACTTCCGTCTCAACGGCCTCATGGGCCGGGACTTCCATGGGCGGACCGCGGGCGTGCTCGGCACCGGCAAGATCGGTACTGTGTTCGCCCGTATCGCCGCGGGGTCGGGATGAGGCTGGTCGGTCATGACGTCGCACCGAACGAGGAGTGTGAGGCGCTGGGCATGGAATACGTCGACCGCAAGCGCCTGTTCGCCGAATCCGATCTGCTCAGCCTGCACGCGCCGTTGGGGCCCGAGACCTGTCACGTCGTCGACGCCGGGGCGCTGGCGCTGATGAAGGACGACGCCATTTTGATCAACACCAGCCGCGGGGGCCTGCTGGACGCTCACGCACTGGTCGAGACCCTGCGGGCCGGGCGGCTGGAGGGCGTCGGTCTGGATGTGTACGAGGAGGAGGCGGGCGTTTTCTTCTTCGACAAGTCCCTCGAGGTCATGACCGACGACACCCTTGCCCGGCTGATGACCTTCAGGAACGTTCTGAACAGCTCCCACCAGGCGTACTTCACCAGGGACGCGGTCGGGCAGATCGTGCAGACCACGGCGGACGACATCGCCGACCATCTCGCTAAAGCATTGGTGCCCGGGGCGACGTGCAACGTCAGAAGCAGCCGCCGGGTGGCAGCCGTACCGAGCCTGATGACCACGGCCTGGGCTGCTCACGCGGCGGCTGGACAACGAAGATCCAGCTCGCCTGCCAACAGGGGCAGCGGCCGATATCGCTGCTGGTGACGGCCGCACAACGCGGAGACAGCCCGGAGCTCATCGCCGTGTTGGAAGCCATCCGGGTGCCGCGTTCGGGACCTGGCCACCCGCGTGTTCGCCCGCTGCGAGTACGGGGCGACCGGGCCTACTCGGCCCGTCCCAACCGCGGGTATCTCCGGCGCTGGGGAATCCGCTGCACCATCATGTTCTGTTCGCGGCCGACCGGGGTCGACCGGTGTTGCCGTTGCCCAGCAGCCTCCGCCGGGTACCAGCGCGACGAGGCCGAGCACCACACCGCCTTTCCCGGAATGCTGTGCTCCGACTGCCTCAAAAACTGTTCCAGCGGATACATAATTTCAGCCGGGCCTGCGCACAGATTTATTTTCACGGCGACCGCAATAGTATTTTTCAGCGCGCTCAAGCAGCTTCGGTGTGCTAGTGTCGATCTCGGTTGCAGTTGTGGTTCCCAATATTTCAGGTACTTCGGTCGGCGTTCGCGCCGCTGAAACATTCCTGATAATTCCGGTCTTTTTCCGGTCGGGGTAATCATCGCGGCGACACGGCATTCGCACCGTGTGGATGCCTGTGCACTGCCCCGAAGGAGAATGACATGAGTTCAGGCACCGTGAAGTGGTTCAATGCGGAAAAGGGCTTTGGCTTCATCGAGCAGGATGGTGGCGGCGCTGACGTGTTTGCCCACTACTCGAACATCGCCGCCCAGGGATTCCGTGAACTGGCCGAAGGCCAGAAGGTGAACTTCGACATCGCGCAGGGCCAGAAGGGCCCGACGGCCGAGAACATCGTTCTCGCCTGACGCGACTGACACACTTGCAGATGGGGCCCGCATCCTTTGGGGTGCGGGCCCCATCTGCATGCATCGCGCGGCGCCGGTCTCACCCGGGGCAGCTCTGGAGCTGCCTCCGCTGCACCCGAAGTGCCCCGAAGGGGCGTAGGACGCACCCTAGCTGCCCTGCGGCCCAGGCCCCCGGTGACGTATCACCATCGTGTGGCCGCCTTTCCGCCTCTCCGCCTCTCCGCCTTTTCCGCAGGCGCCTGCGCAGACTGCGCGCGATCAAGTTTCTTTTTCGCGTTCCATCCGGCCGATTCACGCGATTCTCCGCGCTGCTCATCGCTGCGGAAAATTCCTTGATGTGTGCCGTATCAAGGGAGGTTCCGTATGAACCGCACAGGCAACCGCTTTTCCCGCACTCGTGACGGCCACGCCGGCTCGGAAAAGAGCAGCCACTTCGGCTCGCCGAGCGCGAGCCGTCCTGGCGGGCCGGCCCGTTCCGGTGGCCGCAGCGTGCGTCCTGCCCGGTCGCAGGCCGAGTTCGCCCTCCCCAGGACGGTCGGCCCCGCGCTTCCCGCCGTGGAGAGGTTCGCGGATCTCGACATGCCCAGAACGCTTGTGGCCGCGCTCGGTTCGCAAGGCGTGACCGTGCCGTTTCCGATCCAGGCCGCGACGCTTCCGAACTCACTTGGCGGCCGTGATGTGCTGGGCCGGGGACGCACCGGCTCGGGCAAGACGCTCGCCTTCGGCCTGGCCCTGCTGGCCCGTACAGCCGGGCGGCGTGCCGAGGCCGGGCAACCGCTCGCGCTGGTCCTTGTACCGACCCGTGAGCTGGCGCAGCAGGTCACCGACGCGCTCACTCCCTATGCCCGCTGCGTGCACCTGCGGCTGGCCACGGCCGTGGGCGGGATGCCGGTCGGCAGGCAGGCGGCCGCTCTGCGCAACGGCTCCGAGGTCCTCGTCGCCACACCCGGACGCCTCAAGGACCTGATCGACCGAGGCCACTGCCGGCTGGACCAGGTGGCCGTCACAGTCCTCGACGAAGCCGACCAGATGACCGACATGGGCTTCATGCCGCAGGTCACCGCCCTGCTCGACCAGGTGCACCCCGGCGGGCAGCGCATGCTGTTCTCCGCCACCTTGGACCGTAATGTCGACCTGCTTGTGCGCCGCTATCTCAACGACCCCGTGGTGCACTCCGTCGACCCCTCGGCCGGCGCGGTCACGACGATGGAGCACCATGTGCTCCACGTCCATGGCGCCGACAAGCACGCGGCCACTACCGAGATCGCCGCACGCGACGGCCGCGTGATCCTCTTCCTCGACACCAAGCACGCCGTCGATCGCCTGACCGAGCACCTTCTGAACAGCGGGGTGCGGGCCGCGGCCCTGCATGGCGGGAAGTCGCAGCCGCAGCGCACCCGCACTCTGGCCCAATTCAAAACGGGCCACGTCAGTGTGCTGGTGGCGACCAACGTCGCTGCACGCGGAATCCACATCGACAACCTCGACCTCGTCGTCAACGTTGATCCGCCGACCGACCACAAGGACTATCTCCACCGCGGTGGCCGCACGGCCCGTGCCGGCCAGTCCGGCAGCGTCGTCACCCTGGTCACCCCCAGCCAGCGCCGGAGCGTGACCCGATTGATGGCAGCGGCCGGTGTCGTCCCGCAGACCACCCAGGTCCGTCCTGGCGAAGAGGCCCTGCACCGCATCACCGGCGCACAGGCCCCCTCCGGCATCCCCGTCGTCATCGCCGCACCGGCGCCCGAACGCCGCCGCAAGCGCGCAGCGGCCTCACGCGGCCGACGCCGCCCCGCTTCGATGACCGGGCGGGCGCCCACAGGGTCGTCCACATCCAGTGTGGCGGCCTAGGACCTTCGTGATCAGCAAGCTGACCCAACTCCGCAGGAGGCACATCTTGACACTGGACCAGATGCACCCCCGTCCCACCATCCCCAACGCGGTCCAGACGCTGGCCGACCCCACGGCCCCGGCCGCACCACAGGTCTGGGACACCATGACCGTCGAGGTGGCGCTCTCCCTCATGACCGCCGCCCGGGTGAGCCACCTGGTCATCTGTGACGAGGACGGCCAGCGCACCGGACGTGTCACCCTGGTCCGCCTCACCGATGTCCGTGACAGCCCCGACTACACGGACCGGATCCGCCTGCGCGATGTCACCGGCGGCTCGGCCCCGGGCGCGCTCGCTGTCTCCCACTGAACGCCCCCCATCCCGCACGGCCCCGTCCGCTCCTTCCCTGTGAGGCATCATGCGTTGTGTCATCGCCCGCTTCCCGTTCGATCTGACCAAAAACGGCGTGATGGAATCGATGAAGGGCGTCAAGCCCGAGCCGGTCACCGATGACCTCGTCATCATTGGACGACACCACTATCCCGCCAAACAGGTTGGACAGATCATCACCCGCCAGGACCGCCGGGACTTCAGCGCCGTCGAGGTCCTGAGGGCCATGACCCGCCTCGGCTTCGCCTGCCGTACGCGCCCCACCGCCGGACCCGCTCCCGTGACCAGCCCCTACCAGAGGGCTTCGGCCATGCTCGGCACGCACCCCGTCCCCCTCAACCGCGGCCAAGTGTGAGCTGAAGCCGAACAGAGCTGTGATAAGCGACGGGAACGGGCCACCTCGTCCCGGTGGGCGGTGAAGCCGCCGCCTCGTGGCTGGGCCCGGAGCGGCCGCGGCTGACGGCGGTTCGGGGCCGTCGGCGTGGCAGGGAGAGCTATCTGTTACCGGAAGTGGGCTCCCGGGTCACGACGCCGCCCAACGAATCGCCGTTGGAGACCGTGCCCGCGCCTTTGAGTGCTCCGTCTCGTTCGACAGTCAAGTGAGGATCAGGCCGAGGGCTTAGGCCTGCCCTGACCGCGGAGTTCTTCGTTGATGCGCCGGGCTTCCTCAAGCTGATCCTCAAGGATGATGATGCGGCAGGCAGCCTCGATGGGCGTCCCGGAGTCGACGAGTTCGCGAGCCCGGCCGGCAATACGCAGCTGGTAGCGGGAGTAGCGGCGGTGGCCGCCTTCAGACCGCAGCGGGGTGATCAAACGGTGCTCACCCAATGCGCGCAGGAAGGCCGGCGTGGCACCGAGCATCTCGGCAGCCCGGCCCATGGTGTAGGCGGGATAGTCGTCGTCGTCGAACTTGTCGGTAGGGCGAGTACTGCGAGGGGGCATAGACCTCTTCTTCCGGGGACGCGTCGAGGGGCCCGAGCACCAACTGGCGCCCGGGCCCCGAGCCTTCAACACCATCTGCCGGCTGACTGCACCGGCCTTCTTCTTCCGCAGGTCCACACGCGAGGGCGGGGCTGCGGGGATCGCGGCTGTGTGACCGGGGACCACCTTCCAATCCGGGGTCTGCGGTACCCAGGCGGACGTCGTCCCGACCCCGGGCGATCCTGATGGCGTTCTGCTCCTTACCTCTTCGACTGATCTGCACTGGCTGGTGACACGGTACTGCTGTGCGGCCCCTTGGGCCGCTCGGCTTGACAGCCAGCGGAAGAACCCATCACTTCCGGCTCCACCGCTCCGCTGCTGGGCCGCTCCTTGCATTGACCTGTTGCATTGACCTGCTCGCACGGCAGTTCGTCTCTGCCGCGCCCTTCTGACTTCCGGGCTACACAGAAGACGCTAACCCCTGCCGACGCCAATGTCTACTCCAGCGGCTACAGATTTTCTGTGGTGTCGGCCTGCATGATTCTCCCACTGCTGCATCCGGAAAGGGGACCCGTCTCGTTGAAGTCCTGCGCTGCGGGCACAAGCCTGACTCGGTGGCGCACCCTACAGGCGCGGGTGTTCTGCGCATGAGTGAGACGGAGACAGCCCGTAGCGCATCTGCTGTGAGGCCCGTCGTGGTGGAGGGTGACAGTCCCTCCGGCATCGTGCACGCCCGCGCGTTCGCCCACAGCCTTGCGCCGCCTCCGGCCGGGGGTGCCCCTATGGGTTTCGTCAACCCGTGGGGGCGGGCTGGGGTTGGTAGAAGGTGACGTCGCGGAGGGGGGGCGGGGGCTTCGCCGACCTGGAGGGCGGTGAAGCCGGCGTGGGCCTGTTCGATGGCTTCGGGGTATCCCTCGCGCTTGGCGTGCTCGGTGAGGGCCCGGTAGATGCTTGCCCCCGAGGGGTTCTGGCCCTTGCGCTTGCCGGTGGGGGTGATCTGGTCTGGGCCGGCGCGGGCGTCGTGCTTGCCGTGGGGAATCATCCGGGTTTGACGAATCTACCGGTAATCACTCGTAACCGGCAGAAGTCTTGTCCGTTCTTGTCCGTTCCAACCAAGCGGTTGGAGCGGTCGGTCCCGGTTTGACTGACCTAGGGGCGAGACGCAGGCTGAATCAAGGAGGGGGCGCTCCCGTATGTGCACCGTGTGCGCACGGTGCGAACAACAATGGCTCACGGGAAGGCTGCGTGACCATGACTCCACAAACAGACCCGAGTACGCCGCACGTCGAACACGAGGACAAACCCTGGACCATCAACATCCCCGGGCATCCTCCACGCAGTGATTCACCCGAGTATGTGGCGTCCCGCAAGCAGATGCACAAACTCGTGGACGGCTTGGACCACCCGTTCTACGGACCGGAACCGGTCGAGGACCACCACGGCGGCGGCCTCTGGGTGAAGGACGACCAGGGCTGGTTCATGGTCCGCAACATGGCCGGCATCGAGTGGTCCGCGCAGTTCTGCGCCGACCCCGCCAAGGTCGACCTGCTGCGCCAGAACGCGCGGCGGCTCTACGCGGGCTTCCCCGACGCCGTCGAGGAACTCGGCATCCGGGAACTGCTGGACACCCCCATCACGGACGCCGACGGCGTCCAGCGGTGGACCGATTCCATCTGCAACGCCAGCGTGCCCCTGGCCAAGAAGGACCACAGCGCGGAGCTGCCGACGGGCGGCGGCGTCCACCACTACCCGAGTCCGATCACCGAGATCAGCTTCTTCAAGAGGGACGACTTCACCCTGTGGGTCACGGACGACGCGGGCGAACCGGTGGCCGTCGCCCCGATGGGCCGACGGGGCTCGGGGGACGGGCGTGTGAACGTCCTGTTCGCGTCCGAACAGTCCCCCCTCCACGCGGAACTGCACAAGGCCCAGGCCAAGGGCCAGGCACTGGTCCTCGACGCCGGCCATGCGGTGGCCCGGGCCGCCTTCGCGCGACAGGCCTGACCTGGCGGTGTCCGGGGCTGCGGTGGCGGCGTCAATGGTGCGTGGCGTACTGGCAAATCAGCGACCCGTCGTCAGGCGAAGCCGCGAGCGACGAGGTACGCGATGAGGATCAGCGCGGCCAGGGCCAGTGCCGGTGCGGCGGGGAGTTTCGCCGTCCAGGTGAGACCTCCAGTGATGCGCACCGCCTCGTTGGGGTAGGACACGCATGGCGGGCCTGCCCGAGGTCGTCCACAGCCCGGGTGCGCTGGTTCGTAGCCGGCTGACGCGAAAGATGCCGACCACGCCGACGTTCGCCGAGCAGCGCGAAGCCGACCGCCGCGCGACCGCGGGGCCGCGCGTGGGCGAGATGCGGGAGTGCACCGGGAATCACGTGCAGTCCAGGCTGTTCCGGCCGGTGGACGGCGAGACGCTGTGCCTGGCATGCCGGTCCGATGCCGATGCCAGCGTTGCTCCCGCCATCGATGCCGCCGTGCGCGGTGGCGCGGCTGCCCGCGAGCTGCTGCACGCCCGCCGGGCGGGCGTGGCGGCATGAGCTGCTAGGCGTGCGGTGTGGCGGCTGCGATTCCGGCTCGCGCGGTGGGCGGCTGGTCAGCCGACGTGGACGCGGGGGCGGCGGTCGCGGTCCGGTTCGGCCTCGCGCAGGATCTCGCGGGTGACCGGAGCGACCTCACCCTGGCCGAAGAGGAAGAAGCGGACGAAGTTGGTGAACGGGTTGCCCTCGGTCCACTCGAAGAAGACGTGGGGGCGGGTGCCGGTGAGGTCGCGGGAGTGGAGGAGGAAGGCCGCGAGGGCGTTGGGGACGGAGGAGCTCTCCATCGTGAGGACGCGGTAGCGGCCGTGCAGGATCTCGCCGCGTACCGTCAGGCCGGCCTCGAACTCGGAGGGGTCGGTGACCGTGACCTCGACGAAGACGAAGTCCTCGGTGGTGGGGATGTCGTTGTCGGCCCGGATCTGCTCGATCTTCTCGCGGTATTCGGTGGCGTCGCGCTCGTCGGGTTCGTTGGCTATGAAGCGCGGCGTGCGGTGGGATATGTCGCGAATGAACCGCTCGGCCATCTCGTCGAGCTCCACATGCGTGACGCGGAGCTCGAAGGCGCGGCCGAGGCGGGAGAGGAGGGAGACGAGGAGGATGCCGGCGGTGAAGCAGGCACCGATCTTCACACCGTCCGGTCGCTCGATCACGTTGAGGACGGTGGTGTAGAGGAAGACGGCCGAGATGACGCCGAAGCCGATGGTCCAGCCGCGCTGGCCGGCCTTGCGGGCCGCGATGGTGACGGCGATGGCGGCGGAGCAGATGAGGACGAGGACACCCGTGGCGTAGGCGCCGCCCTGGGCGTCGACGTCGGCGTCGAAAAGCCAGGTGACGAGGAAGGCGACGAGGGTGAAGACGATCACCATGGGCCGCACGGCGCGGGCCCAGTGCGGGGCCATGCCGTACTTGGGCAGGTAGCGCGGCATCAGGTTGAGCAGACCGGCCATGGCGGAGGCGCCCGCGAACCACAGGATGAGGATGGTCGAGACGTCGTAGACCGTGCCGAAGGCGTTGCCCAGGTACTCGTGCGCCAGGTAGGCGAGCGCGCGGCCGCTGGCTTGGCCGCCGGACTCGAACTCCTTGTGCGGGATGAGCACGGTGGTGATGAAGCTGGTCATGATCAGGAAGACGCTCATGATGACCGCGGCGGTCGTGAGCAGCTTCTTGGTGTCACGGATCCGCCCGGCGGGCCGGTCCTCCGTGTCGCCCGGGGCACCGTTGACGTGCGGCATCACGGCCACGCCGGTCTCGAAGCCGGACAGGCCGAGCGCCAGCTTCGGGAAGACGATCAGGGCGACGCCGATCATGACGAAGACGTTGCCGTGCTCGGTGGTGAGGGCGGCGGTCCAGTCGGTGACGACGTGGCCCTCGGTGAGGACGTGCCACAGGCCGGTGACCACGACCACCGCGTTGAGCGCGAGGTAGACCGTGACCAGGACGACGGCGACGCCGATCGCCTCCAGGAAGCCCTTGAGGAACACCGCGCCGAGCAGCGCGATGAGGATCATGGTGATCAGGACCTGCTTGTCGTGCAGGAACCCTTGCAGATTGGGGTTCTCCACCAGGTGGGTGGAGGCGTCCGCGGCCGACAGCGTGATCGTGATCAGGAAGTCGGTCGCGGCGAAGCCCAGCAGTGTGAGGACGAACAGCTTGCCCTTCCAGAAGGACAGCAACCGCGACAGCATCGCGATCGAACCCTCGCCGTGCGGGCTCTCCTCGGCCACGCGCCGGTAGACGGGCAGCGCGCCGGCCAGGGTCACGATCACGAGCACGATCGTCGCGATGGGGGAGAGGAGACCGGCGGCCAGAGCGGCGATGCCCGGCTGGTAGCCGAGGGTCGAGAAATAGTCGACACCGGTCAGGCACATCACCCGGTACCAGGGCTGACCCTTGTGCTCGGGCGTCGGCGCGGCCTGCGATGGACGCCCCTTGCCCATGTCGGAGAGCCCCTCCAGCATCCACCCCCGCAGACGACTCGTGTGCGTGTCGGTCGGGGTGGCCATGTGGTGCTCCTGGTGCTCTGCTGGGGTGGAAATTCGGCCATCAGGTGGACAGCCGAGCCAGCGTAAGCAATGGATTCTTGGCCTCGCCCGGGATGGGCGTCAGGAAAACGTCAAGATCTGGCGTGTAGGGCATAGCCGGGGCCGGGGCCGGGGCCGGGGCCGGGGCTGGGTCCGGGCCCAGGGCGCTCGGCGGCCGGCCCCGTGCCGACCACGGCGGCGGACGCCTGGCACGAGGGCTACGGGACAAGCCGGGCGACGGTTACGGGACAAACGGCTGGTGCGAGGCCAGGGGGGCCAGGGGGGCCAGCGAGGACGGCGTGGCCGGCACCGGGATCAGGCGGTCACTTCGACGACTGGCGGGACCCTTTCCCGTGGCCAACGATCATTCTCATGTTGAGCGCGGCCCGCAGTACCGGCGGGCCGCGCTCAAAGCGGGGTTTACGGTGTGCGGGTCACCAGCTCAGCACGACGCAGCCGTTGCCCCCGCGGTGGCCCTCGGCGAGCTGGGTCCGAGATCATCGGACCGCATGTCTGTGGCCTGGCCCCCCGAGCCTGGGGCACGGTTGGGGTCATTGGGGAAGTGAGGGCCCCCGCGCCCGCCACGGCCCACCGAGAAGGCGACCGCCATCCGCGGCCTCACAGCCACCCGGCAGCGAATAACGGCCCCGGCCCCGCCGCCTTGCCCGCCGTCGTACGACGACGTCCACGTACCGGCCCCGCCTCCGCCTCCTCCTCCGACCGCGTCGATGGTCAAGGTGGTGACTCCAGCCGGCACCATGAAAACCTGCCATGTGACGCCCTTGTGCGGAAGGAAGACCTTCCGTTTTGCCGCTGCCATGTTCACGGGGCCCGCTGTGGCTGCGGGCAACGCGCCCAGCAGCAGCCCCGCCGCAACCGTCCCGGTCAGCAGCCCGCGAAGCGAAGTGAACACGCTGGCACCCCCTGCCCGGATCAGTTGTCACACACCGGGGGAACGAGCTGGTCACTCACGTGGGCGATGGTCTGGCAGACCAGGTTCTGGGCCGGGCCGTCGGCGTGGGCGGGCGCGGTCACGGTTATACCGGCGAGGGAGAGCAGGACGCCTGCCGCTGCGGCGGCGATGGCACGACGGATGCTGTTGATGACCGACCTCCAGGGGAACGGGCGGCGACAACTACGAAGCTCGCGCAGAAGCTGCCCTTCCGCCTACTCCCTGCCCGGAAGGGCGCACTGCAAGAAGAGTGATCCCTCTTCGCGTGCCCGCGCCTTGCCGCCTGGGGCAACGGCGATTCCATCGAGCAGATCCAGCCCGATCCGTTCCTCCACCGCAAACGCCAGGGCTGGCACGGCGGGACCGGGGTGCCACGCATGTACGCGGCTGGGGACGTTCACGTTCACGTGTACGCCGACACCTGGGTGTGACCACACTGTCCCGATACCCAGGCTGGCACATGGGCCTGTGGAGGGACGGCTGCCCAGCGCGATGACGACGCTCCGCACCGCGCGGGGCGCCGGCCCGCGCCGACCTGTCCGGAGTCCGGGATGCGGGCGTAGGCGCTCGGCCCTTGTGCAGCGGGCGCGTCGCTGAGGGCGGTGGAGACGAGTAGCCGAACCTTCCGCGCGATACGCCGGGCCGAAGCGGTTCGGCGTACCGGGGAGGACGTAACGACGTCGGGCTTCCCTCACCCGGTCCCGAACTCGCAGCCGACCTCGAAGAACGTACCGGTTCTATGTCGTGGACGGCAGCACCGAGCAAGGCGCTGATACGCAGCAGGGTGCGGGCCCGGGGTTCCGCCGGGATCGCACCCTGTATGCGTGGCGTGGTGTGCGCCCGTTCCGGCTATTTGATATGGAGCTTGCTGAGGGCCGTGGTCCAGTCCGTGGCGATGGCCTGCTGGGCGTCGCGGAGCTGTACCTGGCCGGAGCAGATCGCGGTGTGGAGCTTCGTCTCTACCTGGTCCTTGGGGTTGTTCGGGCCGCCTCCGGGCGTGTGCCCGGGGGAGGGCGGCTCGACCCAGAGGTTGCGGGGGTCGTTGGGGTCGCCGCCGAGCTCGAGGCTGACGAGGTGGTCGTACTCGGCGTCGTGCAGGGAGTCCTTGTCGCCGTAGGAGGCGGCGTTCGCGATCTTCTCCGGGCCGGTGACCGCGACCGGCGGGCGTATGCCCTTGGTGTATCCGGACGGACGGCAGATCGTCTGCGTAAGGTTCGACTGTGTGACGGCCGGGCTCACCGCGCCAGGCGTGCATGCCGGGTCCGGCAGCGGCTCCTTCGCCGGGGTATAGCGGTAGTGGCACGTGCCCGGGGCGGGCTGCTCCTGCACCGTGTACCGGGCCTGCGGCCCCGGTCCCGTCGGTATGCTCCCGTCGCTTGCCGCCGCAGCGTGGCCGGCGGGCTGCAGGTTCGTTTCTGCGGATGCGGCGGCGCTGGATGCCGGGCTGCTGGAGCATCCGGCCAAGGCGAGCACGGCAAGCGCGGCTGCCGGAATGTGACGACGAAGCATGGGTCCCCCTGTGACGTGACTGGTGCTGACGAAGCTATCCGCCCCATCACGCCGAACTCGTGTCCGAATGCAGATCTTGCACTGGGTTTGGCCCGAACTTTGATCCGGCTTGGTGCCCGAGCCCTGCGGAGGTCTGCCGCGTCGAGCCCGAGGTCGACCACCCGGTGTGGCGAGCGGCCGTCGGCCCCTCGCCCGCCATGGATCCCCGGGCCGAGAAGCCGCTGCCAGCCCTCACCCGGTACGCCGACGCCCAGGTCCGGTCCTGGGCGGCGATCGGCGGCCTGCAATGGCAGGTCCAGCAGGCGGACACCGATGCCCTGGCCGCCGTTCTGGCCTGTACCCGGGACGCGGATGCCCGGGTCCGGGAAGGCGCCTGCCGGGCCCTCCTGCGGGCCCGGGCCGACGACCCCGCCCCCTGCGATGCCCTGGCCGCCTGCCTTTCCGACTCCGAGGAGGCCGTACGAGTCACCGCCGCGGTGCAACTGGCCCTGCGCGACGACCACCGCGGTGACGCCAGCCCCGCGCCGATGAGGGCTGCCCGGCGCCGGGACCCGGCGGCTCGAAGCCCGCCACGATGGGCGCGTACGGCCCACAGGAGCCCACGTCCGGCTTCACGCGGACGCAGACGCCAGGAACGGGGACGGGAAGACAGCCGCTCACGACGGTCACCGTAGATGGGGACACAACCTGCAGACGTACCCGCGTTCCCGCCCGGAGGGTCGGCTGCCCGTGGGTCGGGCTGATCAGGCGATGCCGAGGGGGTTGAGGAGGGTGAAGCGCCAGCCGCCGTCGGCGTCTCGGCGGGCGATGTTGGCGGTGGTACCGGTAGGGGCGATCCGTTCGCCGTCGGGGCCGTCGATCTCCAGGGTCCAGTCGGTGACCAGGAGGGCGGTTTCCGCCCCGATGAGCGTGTGCCGCTTGACGTTCGTCAGCCTGCCACGGGCGGCGACGGTTCCGCCGATCTCCGCGCGCAGCGCCTCGGCGCCGGCGATGTGCTCGCCGGCCACCGTGCGCATGCCCGCACCCGGGGCGAACAGGGCCAGCACACCGTCGACATCACCGGCGTTCAGAGCGTCCTGGAACAGGATCGGCAGCGTCGCGGGGTCGGTGACAACAGGGAGCATAGGGGACATGGTGAAAGGTCCTCACTTCACGAAGGGATGGTGGTGACGGCTTCCTGGCGCGGTGTCTGGCGCGGTGCCCGGCGCGGTGCCTGGTGTGGCGCTTGCCGTTCGGCCGTGCCTCCACGATGCCCCCGCAGCTGCCACCCGGACGAGGTAGAGTCAGGACCCGAGATGGTCGAAAGTGGACAGCGCGACGTCATCGACATCGCCTACGACAACCCCGACCGGTTGCATACCGGCATCGAAGTGCTGACCTTCGACGCGCTGAAGCGGCGCCTGAAGGGCTCGGTCGCCCGCCGGCCGAGCCGCCTCGACTTCCACCAGGTCATGCTCGTACGTGGCGGCGAGGGCACCGCGATGGTCGATTTCGTCACCTACCCGTGCGCCCCCGGCACGCTCCTGCACCTGCGACCCGGTCAGGTACAGCGCCTGCCCTCCGACGCGAACGGCCACCCCGCGGACCTCAACGCCATCCTGCTGCTGTTCACCCCCGACTTCCCACCACCCCTGCCCGCGACCCACGAGGTGCTCGACGGACTCGGCGGCTCCGTCGCACAGCTTCTGCCGCCCGACGAGTTCGGCGCCTTCAACCGCGCCGTGACGGAGGTGGACACGGAATACAGCACACTGCGAGCTGGCCGGACCCCCGACACAACAGCGCCCGCCGACACCAATGCCGAACTGACCAGAGCGCTGCTGCGGCAACTCCTCGGCGCACTCCTGATCCGCATGGCACGCCTCGCCCACCCGACCGGACACCACGCCCCCGCCACGCCCGGCACCGAGATCTACCTCGCCTTCCGGCGCGAGCTGGAACACTCCTTCGCCACCACCCGCTCAGTCGAGGACTACGCCGCACGACTCGGCTGCTCCCCCCGAACCCTGACACGCGCCTGCCTGGCCGCCACCGGCCGCAGCGCCAAGCAGCTCACCGACGCCCGCGTCGCCCTGCAAGCGCAGCGGCTGCTCGCCCACACCGACCTGCCCGTGGCAACAATCGGCCGCGCGCTCGGCTTCACCGAAGCCACCAACTTCGGCAAGTTCTTCGCCCGCGAGACCGGCCGCCCCCCAGGCGACTTCCGCCAAACCCAGCGGTGAGAGAAGCGCCGGCGCAGGTAGCGGTGCCGGTACTGCCCCGGAGTCGCGAACGAAGGCACGTCCGCGCTGCGGGACATCGTGCGCCTGAGGGCCCTGCAGAGGCTTCCCCACTCCTACCAGGGGCCGCCCCCCGAGACCCGCCGAGTACCTGGGCGGCAGGAGGGAGTTGCTGAGCATGCTCAGCAACTCCCGATCCGTGACGATCTCCTTCGACAGCGCGACAACGAGCGGGGAAGTTTCCGGCACTTGGACCAGAGGGGTGAACAAGGACTTCTCGGGACTGTGGGCCGGTGCCGATCGGCTTGACGCGACCACCACCAGATTCGCCCGAAGCGTGGTGACCGTCGAAGCCGAACTGGGTGCGTATGTGGTCTGGCCGGTCAATCCCGACCCCCGCTGGTACGCCTCGAGCCGGCTGCACGAGGCGTACACGAAGCACTCGAGTCCACCATGGGCCGCCGATCCTCAGACGCACTGGGACATGGCGTTCGGTGAGAAGTCCGGGAGGCTTCAGCGGGCGATCGCCTCGCTGCTGGTCGTGGAGAGACTCACGAGCGTGGTCACCTCGGATGCCGCGTTCCCTCCCGAGGGCCAGCAGGTCATCAAGGCCAAAGTGGCTGTCGGCCTGTGGTCGTTCTTCGTTCCGAGTGGCGACGGCGTCACCAACAAGGTCGACTTCGGCAATGGTGGGAAGCCGAGACTCGAAACCACTGCGCCGGTGGGCAGACCATTGGTCATCGGCGCTCATGTCCTTCCCATCGCCAGGTATCTGGGCGGTTCGAGCGCCATCCCTGGAGAACGCGACCTCTGCTGAAGTACCGGCGTGGACTCCACCGCCGCCCGCGCCCACCACGGGCCCGCGGCACGTTCGGCTGCGCGTACTGGGTACAAGGAAGAAGAATCCGCAAGATATGATCAAGATTTGATATGAGGGGCATGTCGATATTGCCCCGCCATGACCTATCGGGAAGAAAATGCGGCGTCCCGCCATCCTCGTCTGTGCCATTGCCCTGCTCAGCTCAGCGGCGTGCACGCCCGATTCCGCCGAACAACCCCGGCACTCGGCATCTGCATCGGCAAGCGCCCCGGCTTCCGCTTCCGTTCCCGTTCCCGGGGCGGCGGCCGATCAGGGGGCCACGGTCCGCGACGCCGTGGCGGCGACGCTGAAGAGCACCGCTCGGGTCGAAGAACGGACCGAGATGAGCGGGCCCGCCGAAATGAACTTCACAGTCGCCGCCAACGGCGAGTTCGACATGGCAGGCGGCGGAGGCCGACTCGCCGCGAAGCTCGGAATGTCCGTGGACGCGACGAAAACGATCCCCTTGGACGAGATATTCACCCGTGACACCGTCTACTTCCGGATGCCCGAGGAGAAGAGCGGCGACACCGCCTGGCGGTCGGTCTCCCGGAAGGAGGCCCAAGCCCACTATCTGCTGCGCCCGCCGATGAACGACCCCGAGTACACCCTGCGCCAAGCGGCTATGATGCGCGGCGCCGCGAAGGTGGGCGAGGAGAGCGTGAACGGTAAGCCGGCTGTGCGCTATCGCGGCAAGCTCGATCACGAGGCGATCACCGTGCGGATGGCGCCGGACAGGCGGGCCAAGCTCGACTCGGGGCTGAAGCAGATGGGTGGCGAGATCCCCGTCTTCGCGGATGTGTGGATCAATCACGACGGACTCATCGCTCGTACCCTGCTCAGCAGCGGCATGGGACAAGTCAGAATCAAGATGACGACCGACTTCACCGACCTGGGCAAGCCTGTCGAGCCCCCGGCGGCTCCGGAGGCCGTCGAGAGCCTGCCCGCGGACATGGCCGGAGGCCCGCTCACAGGCTGAGCGCGAGGTGCGACGCCGGGGCGGTCGGCCCGGGACCGGCCGCCGCCGCGGGCCGGGGCCGGGGGCCGGTCGCGTGTGGCGGCCTGGCCGGCCCTGGGGAGCGTCAGTAGTACCGAGGGCCGGAGTCGGTGGCCCGCACGGGCTGGGGGTAGCCCAGAGGCTTCTTCCCCTTGCTGACCACCTCACAGGCGTACTTGGACTGCGTGTCGAGCGGCACCAGTACGGCCTTGGGGATGTCATTGCACAAGGCGTAGTCGATGCTGTCGCGGTAGTTGCCGTAGAGCAGCCGGGCGACGCCGTCGCGAGTGAGGATGCCCTGGCGCGGGGTCGCCGTGTAATTCACATAGTTCCGGGAGAAGGCGGACTTCTCGCCGATGCTCACGTCCCACTCCACCTCCAGGCCTTCGAAAGCGGTCTTGCAGGTCACCCGCGTCCCGCTCTTCGACTCCAGGTCCTTGGGGCACTCGGCGGTGATGCTGCCCACTGCGCGGGCCATGTCCCGGGTCTTGCGGCGCAGCTCGTAGGCGAGGTTCTCGCTGAAAGGAGCGTCGGCGGCCGGGGACGGCTGCAGTTGTTCGTCGGGCAGGGTCGGCGGCTTCTCCAGCCTCTGCGGCAGCACGGTGGCCGACGGCAGGGCCTTGGCGTTGCCACGGTCCTTGCCGCCGGTCTCCTCGCTCCCGCACGCGGTGGCGAGCAGGCACACCGAACCGGCCATGAGCACTGACACGATCTTCGATTTCACGGCCGCCACCCTAACCCTCATGGCCATGACATGATCCGCGAGGTCTGCCGCACGGACCGCACGGATCGCATTGACAGCGTGCGGACTGCCTGACCGAGGACCGCGCAGGTGGGTGACGGACCTCGCGTTCCCTCGTCACCCTCCCCGTCTCGTGGGGCGTCGGGGTGTCAGCCACGTCTGGCGGCGCATGGTGAGCAGGCCGACGAGGTCGAGGTTCCTCAGTACGAGGTCGATGGCGACCTGGGCGGCGATGTGCCACCGGGGGAGGGCGTGTCGGCGCGCGAGCTTCCGTGCCGTGGCCGCCTGGCGCAGGATGTAGCACGCCGTCATGACAGCCGGTACGAGCGGCTGTCCGGTGACGGTCAGTGCGACGAGGTAGATCTCGCAGAGCCAGAAGCCGCTGCGGCTGACGGCATCGGCGAGGGTGCCGAGGGCCAGGTGGGGATACCGCCAGACCCAGCCGGTGACTTGGCCGCCCTCGCCCGGGTGACCGAGCCCAATCTGTCGGCCCTGCTGGCGCTCGGCCCACTGTTCCGCTCCCAGGACGTCCTGAACGCGGCGGACCTGGTGATCTGCCGTGGAGGCTACGGGGCTTTGCACGAGGCCACGGCGGGTGGCGCCAGGGTCCTAGCCGGTCCCGCCTCGCGGAACTTCGGCGATCAGCGGGCCCGGGTCGAGCGGTTCGCGGCCGACAGCGCCTGCGAGCTGGTGGAGAGCACCGCCCCGGAGGCCTTGGCAGCGCAGATCGGCCGCGCGCTCAAGGCCGGCAAGGGCTCGCATGGCGTGAAGGCGCCGCGGTGGGAGTCGCTCGGACCAGCTGGGGGAGCGGCTGGTGCGGCTGTCACGCCAGCACGGGGACGTCGCCCGGGGCCTGGCGGAGCAGTTCACGTACCGCTGATCGGCAGGGCGAATCAGAGGCGGGCGGGATGCGGGCGGCCGCAGAGAAGATTTCCTACTGCACGACGTGCAAGAACCGCCTCTGGCAACTCTCCCGAACGCTCCCCGACAACCTGCGGCGCGTCATCGAGGACGGAAACGGTGAAATCGTCCTCGGTCAAGGTCCTGCTCAACTTCACCCAGCCGATAGAACTCTGACCCGCAGGCGAGGACCTCAGTGCTTTCTCCTCCGTAGGAGGTCCGGGAGCCACCAGTTGGCGTTCCCCAGCAGGTGCATGGCGGCCGGCACGAGAAGCAGGCGCATGAGCGTGGCGTCGATGATCACGCTGGCGCCCAGGCCCAGAGCGATCATTTTGATGACGACGTCGGTGCTGAGCAGAAAGGCGAGGAAGACGCTGGTCATGATGGCCGCTGCGCTCGTGATGACGCGAGCGGTGGCCGCGAGGCCGGTGGCGACGCTCTCGTGGTTGTCCCCGGTACGGAGCCAGGTCTCACGGATGCGGACGATCAGGAAGATCTCGTAGTCCATGGACAGCCCGAAGACGATGGCGAGTACCAGGACCGGTACGTAGGGCTCGATGGGGACGGGCTCGGTGACGCCAACGAGGGAGCCGCCCCAGCCTTTCTGGAAGACGGCGACGACCACTCCGAGTGCCGCGCCGATGGAGAACAGGTTGAGGAAGGCGGCCTTCGCCGCGACGAGCAGACCGCGGAAGGTGACGAGAAGCAGGAGGAAGGCTGTGCCGGTCACGAAGGCGGTGATCGCGGGCAGGTTCCCGAGCAGCACGTCGGCGAAGGTGAGCCGGGCCGCGGTGAGACCGGTGACATAGCCGCGCGCTCCGGTGCCCGCGAGGGCTTTGGGCAGGACGGTGCGGTCGAGGCGGTGGAGCAGGTCGGCGGTTCTGCGGTCCTGGGGGCCGTGCTCCGGAACGACGGTCGTGATGAGGAGGGTGTGGTCGGCGGTGGGCGCCGGCGTGCTGACCGCCGCGACACCCGGGGTCCGCGTCAGGGCTGTGGAGAGGGAGCTGGCCGACGGGCCCGGTTCCGCGCCGGTCCGGGCGGGGCGGAGTTCGACGACGACGGTGAACGGGCCGTTGGCACCCGGGCCGAAGTTCTTCGTGATGAGCTCGTAGGCGCGCCTGTCGGTGTACCGGCCGGGCGTGGAACCCGCGTCGATGTGCCCCAGGCGCACGGACGCGAGCGGGATGCTCAGCGTTCCCACCGCGAGAACACCGATGGCGAGGAAACGGAACGGGCGCCGGCCGAGGATGCGGGACCATCGATACCAGAGGTCAGCGGTGCTGGTGGCCTCGTCGACGGGACGGCCGAGGCGGAAGCGGTCGATGTTCCGGCCGAGCAGCCCGAAGAGGGCCGGGGCGAGAGTGAGCGAGGCAGCGGCGGCCACCAGTACGGTGACTCCGGCGGCGGCCGCGAGCGTGGCGATGAAGCCGGTGCCGGAGAGGCAGAGGCCGGTCAGCGCCAGGATCACGGCCGCCACGGCGATCAGTACGGCGTGGCCGCCGGTGGCCATCGCGGCCCCGGCGGCTTCGACCGGATCACCGGTCTCCCGCAGCACGCGGCGATGGCGTGTGGTCAGGAAGAGCGTGTAGTCCAGCCCGGCACCGAGGCCCATCATGGTGGCCACCGTCGGGGACGGCGTGGCGAAGGTGAACGCGTCGGCCAGCAGGCCGAGCAGGCTGAGCCCGACGAGCAGTGCCACCATCGAGGTGACGAGAGGAATCGCGGCCGCCGCGACACTGCCGAAGCCCAGGATCAGCACGGCCACCGCGGTCACGAGACCGATCAGCTCCGACAGCCGGTCGTTCCCCGGAGGACGCGCCAGCTCTCCGAGCGGACTTCCGTACTCGACGGTGATGCCGTCGGCACGCAGTGGCTCCACCGCCTCGTCGACGCGTGTGAGGTAGGACGCGCCGTACGCGCTCGGGAAGTCCGCGAGCCGGACCGTGAAACACCCGGTCCTCCCGTCCCGCGAGAGCCCTCCCGGGGTGGTGAGTGGAGCCGCTACGGACAGCACGTGGGGGAGACGCGACAGGGCGGCTCCCGCGGCATCGAGAGTCTGTCGACGCTCCGTCAGCTTCCCCGTCCGGGCCTGGACGACGAGCTGTGAGCCGACACCGCGCAGGCTGCTGTCCGCGGTGGCCGTGATCAGGTCGGCCCCGCGTTGAACGGACGTCCCGGGCAAGGAGTAGTCGTCCCGGTACGTTCCGCCCCGGACAGTGTTGAGCGTGACCAGTGTGCCCAGCACCAGCAGCCAAGAGACGATCACGCGCCAGGGGTGCCGGGCACACCAGCGGCCCCCGTGGCCGAGCCGTCGACCCGGCGGCGCGGTCGTCATGCCGCGCGGAAGGCCAGTACCGCGTTCTGGCCTCCGAAGCCGAAGGAGTTGCTGACCACGGCACCCACCGCTGTGCGCCGTGGCGCAGCGGTGACCACGTCGAGGTCGATGGCCGGGTCCAGGGCGACGAGATTGGGGGTGGGCGGGATGATCTGGTACCGCAGGACCAGCGCCGCGCACACCGCCTGGATGCCGCCCGAGCCGCCGGCCGCGTGCCCCAGGACCGCCTTCAACGCGGTTACCGGAGGGGCCTTCTCGCCGAAGACCGCTCTCAACGCACGGTATTCGGCGAGGTCGTTGGCCATGGTCGAGGTGCCGTGAGCGTTCACATGGCCGATGTCGGCCGGGGCGAGACCGGCGTCGGCCAGGGCGCCGCGCAGCGCCTCGGCCGCGCCGCGACCACCGGGGTGGGGTGCCGTCATGTGGTGGGCATCGCACGAGGCGCCGTACCCGGCGAGGTATGCGTACGGGGAGACGCCCCGGGCGCGGGCGTGTGCCGCCCGTTCGAGCACGAGCACCCCGGCGCCCTCTCCGAGGACGAAGCCGTCGCGCCCGGCGTCGAAGGGCCGTGACGCGGCGCCCGGATCGGACCGGCGGGTGGACAACGCCCTCATCTGGTGGAAGCACACGGCAGCGCTGCGCGTGCGCATCGACTCGCTGCCACCGACGATCGCGATGTCGCAGACACCGGACCGCACGAGGCCGCAGCCCAGGCCGACCGCCGTGGCGCCGGAGGCACAGGCGGTCGAGACGGACAGGTTCGGCCCGCGGGCACCGAGGTCGATGCCGATCTCCCCGGCGGACATGTTGGGCATGCTGCGCATCAATGCCATCGGAGACACCTTCTCCGGCGTGCCGGCGGCCATCAACGCGTAGATCCTCTCGTGGTGTTCGGTGCTCGCGCTGGCCGTGCCCATGACGACGGCGACGCGGGAGGAGTCCCATTGGGAGGTGTCCAGCAGCGCGTCGGCGACGGCCTCGCGGGCCGCACTCACCGCCATGCCCGTATAGCGGTCGAGCCGGGCGGCGAGGCGCGGTCCCAGACGTGCGGAGACGTCGAAGGGGGCCGGGCAGGAGAAGTCGACGGCCAGTCCGGCGAGCAGCGGATCGGGCACCGCGCGCGGTATTCCCGAGAGGAGACCGGCCCACGTGTCCGGCGCCGTCGGACCGGCCGGAGTCACCGCTCCGAGCCCGGTGACGGCCACGTCCGTACTGTCCGCGGTCCGCCTCACCGGCTGTCTCCGGCCTCCTCCGGCGCGGGGGCGGACGGGGCGGTACCGGTGTGCGACGCGGCGCCGATGATCCGAGCCGCGTCGCCGAGGGACGTGTTCATGGTGAAGTCCTCCAACGTGACGGTGCCGGGCACGTGTTCGGCGACGACCAGCGAGACCTCCAGCATGGAGACGGAGTCGAGCCCGAGCTCGGCGAAGGTGCGGCCCGGCCCGAGCTCCTGGGGAACGCAGCCGATCCTCTCCATGAGGGCCTGGACGAGAAGGGCGTAGGCGCGGTCGGGACCGTCTTGGCTGTGGGGCATGGACGGGATTCCTCGGGCGGTCGAGGTCCGGGAGGACCGAGGGGGACTGGGCAGGGCCACGGGTGAACAGGTGTGAACAGGTCCACAGGCGATGGGTGATGGGTGATGAGCGATGGGCCTCACATGTCGCCGGTGGCCACGAGAGCGGCCGGCCGGCACGGGCTTCCGGGCTTCCGGAGCCGGGGCACCTCCGGTATGGCACGGTCCACCGCCCGCTCGGCGGCCCGTGCCAGGGAACGCCGGTCGGACCCCGCGCGGACCGGCAGGGGCGCGAGCCGCTCGACCTCGACGACCAGACCCCGCTGGGCGACGATCAGGATCACCGATTCCACCACGGACATGGGACCGACCAGGGCGGCCGCCGTCGTGGCACGGCCGGCCGACCGGTACCGCAGCACCACCGGCAGAACGGGCACACCCGCGTCCAAGGCGGCCTGGAAGAACGCCGGCCGGTACGGGCCGCCGGCCACGCCGCACCACGTCGTCGCCTCGGGACAGACGAACACCCGGTCGCCGGCGCGCAGCGCCCGGGTGACCCCGGCCACGGCGCCGGGCAGCGCCGAGAGCCGTTCACGGTCGACGTACAGAGTGCGGCCGAGCGCGGCGGCCCATCCGATGACCGGCCATCGCCTTACGTCCGCCTTGCTCAGCGGCCGGGCGGGGTCGTGGCCGACGAGAACGAGGTCGTCGAGCAGTGAGGTGTGGTTGATCACCAACAGGCCGGGCCCGGTGTCCCGCGGCCCGGTCGGGGACGGTGTGAAGCGCACCCGCACGCCCATGGCCCGGACGACCAGCCGGACCCACCAGCGGAAGACCCGCAGCCGCGGTCGGCGGCCCGCTGCTGAGGAGAACGCGGGAACGACGATCAGCGAGCAGGCCAGCAGCACCGCCGTCAACCGCAGGAGTCGCCGCAGAGGCCCCACGCGGTCCTGCCGCGCCGGGCCGGGCAGGCATGAGCGGCCGCACGGCGACGTGGGCCGCCATGGATCGGCGGTCACCTGCGCGTCGGTGGCGTCGGTCGCACCGGCGGCATCGGTCGCATCGGTTGAGTCGGTTGAACCGGTCACGACGCCACTGCCCGTAGCGGGTTCAGGCGGCTGGCCGGCACCCGGTCCACTGCCAACAGCGTGAACAGATCCGCGGTACGGAAGTCGCTGTCCAGCGCCGGCGGCCCGCAGACCCAGGCACCCAGCATGAGGTAGCCGCGCAGCAGCGACGGCATCGCGGCGGGCGGGCACGGGCCGGAATCCCGCGGAATCCAGGGGGTCCGGGGGCGCACCCGGTACGCGGCCGGCGCGTAGTGCCGCTCGTGGACGGTCTGCCAGGCGGCGGAGGCCTGAGCCTCGCCGTCGGCCAGGGACAGCGAGGCGCACCCGCCGAGCCACCGGAACCGGCGGTCCGTCATATAACGCAGGACGCCCGCCCACAGGCACAGCACCACCAGGCCGTTGCGATGCCCCTGATGCACACACGCCCGCCCGATCTCGACCAGCCCGCCAGGGAGGGAGGTGACGGCATCGAGCTCGAACTCCTCCTCGGAAAGCAGCTGTTTGGATCTTCCCGGGGGCAGCAGACGGTATGCCCCCACCACTTCCGCGGTCGCCTCGTCCCGGACCAGAAGGTGATCGCAGTCCCGGTCGAACCCGTCCGCGTCCAGCCCGTCGGCGGCGGAGGGCAGGCGGGCTCCTTGCTCCACCGCGAACACCTGGTACCGCAGCCGCTGGGCCCCGCGCACCTCGTCCTCGTCCCGGGCCAGGACTGCTTGGTAGAAGCCGCCGCAAGTCGCGGGACCGCCCGGCGGGCGGGCGACACGGGCCAGAACGCGGGATACCGACACGGCGACCCACCCCCCAACGCGACGCGCATGACAGACCGACCCTCGGCCTTTCTACCCAACACCACGCACACCATGCGGAGGGGGTCGATTTCCACCCCAAAGGCTGAACTTCCCCGCATTCAAGGGCGGTTACCGGAAGGCGCATGGTGTGATATTTCCGCACCACCATGGATCGACGGGGGACACGTCTATGGGGTTCGCGAGCAGACTGTCGACGCGCCTCCTGCGCCGTCGGCTCCGCCGCGCGAGCCGGAGCGGATACGACGCCCTTGCCCCGCACCTGCTGCCCGAGCCGATCCTGGATCTGTTCCGGCGCGACGGCCTGGATCCTCTCGCACATCCCCCGGTGCGCCCTGCCCAAAGGATGACCCGGGTGTCCCTGCTCTTCGGGACGAGCGTCTGGCTGGTGAGCGGTCCGGCGGAAGTGCGGCAAGTCCTCTCGGCCAAAGAGGCGTTCAGCAACGAGCTGACCAGGCTCCAGCACATATCGCCCGCTTTGCCCGATCAAGCGCTGGGCGGACTGGGGATGTGCGATCCGCCCCTGCACACCAGGGTGCGGCAGATGCTCGCTCCCGAGTTCACCGCACGGGGCCTGCGACGCCTCGAACCCGTGATCCGGAACATCGTCGCCGAACAGCTCGACATCATGTCCGCCGCACCACAGCCCGTGGACCTCGTGCAGACCTTCGCGTGGCCCGTCCCGGCACGGACCATCTGCGAACTGCTCGGGGTTCCCGCCGCGGACCTCGACGCGTTCCGGCAACTCAGCACCCGGCGCTTCGACATCGTCGCGGGGCTGGACGCGCAGCTCGGCGCCGTCTCGTCCGCACAGCTCCGCCTGGAACGCCTGATCGCCGACGAACGCCGGAACCCCGGAAGCGGTCTGCTGGGCACACTGGTGACCCGCGGAGCCGACCTCGACGACCGGACACTGGCGGGCCTGGCGGACGGTGTGCTCACCGGAGGCCTGGAAACCAGCGCCGGCATGATCACACTCGGCACGCTCCTCCTGCTCCGCGACCCTGTGGCCCGCGAACGCGCCACCGACGGCCGTACGGTCGGCGCTCTGACAGAGGAACTCCTGCGACACCTGTCCGTCGTGCAGGTGGCCTTCCCCCGCTACGCCCTCACAGACGTGGAGATCGGTGGCCACCGGGTGTCCAAGGGCGATGTGGTGCTGTGCTCCCTGCTGCGCGCCAATCGTCACACGGTTGCCGAGGCCGCGGCGGCCATGACCGGCACCGGCACCGGCACCGGCGGCGCTCGCGGCGATCGGCGTCATGTGGCCTTCGGCCACGGAGTCCACCGCTGTCTCGGCGCGGAACTGGCGCGCATGGAGCTGCGGATCGCCTACCAGGCCTTGTTCGAACGCTACCCTCGGATGCGGCTCGCCATCGACGAGCACGAGATTCCCTTTCACGGCCTGGCGATGGTCTACGGACTCCAACGACTGCCGGTGGATCTGGGCCTGGGCGACTCCTGAATACCCGGACCGTCTGCGCCGCCGACGTCCGCAGCGGCGGGTGAACGCCCATCACCACAAGGCTGGTCCTCTCGGCAGTGGAGGACCGCCCGGAGCTGCTGGCGTCCTGCCGCCACTGGGAGTGCCTCCGCGTGGTGAACGAAGAGCCGGCAACCTGCCCGCCCCGCGGTCGTCACGCGCACGAGGTCATCGACGGGCCGGGAAGCCGTGGTGGCGGGCAGTGGCCGTGATTGTCAGGGCGAGGGCCAGCAGCGCCAGGGCCGACCAGGGCAGCGAGTGCGGGCCGGTGTGGTCGAGGAGGAGGCCGCCGGCGAATGCGGCAGCGGCGATGCCGAGGTTCCAGCAGGTGACCAGTAGGGACTGGGCGAGATCGGCGGCCGTGCCCGCGGCGTCGGCGACGGCGGTCTGCAGCAGGGTGGCGGCGCCGCCGAAGCCGAAGCCCCAGAGCGTGGCGGCGCCGTAGACGGGCCAGGACGCCGAGGTGAGCAGGGCGGCGGCGACGAGGGTGGTGGCGAACGCGAGGAGCCCGCAGGCGGTGAGGGTCAGGGTGCGCAGGTGCCGGTCGATCACCGCCCCGGTGCTGAGGATGCTGGCCAGCGAGGACAGGCCGAGAACCAGCAGCACGGTGTCGGTTCGCCCTTCGAGGTCCAGCGGTTCGAGTAGTGCGGCGACGTAGGTGTAAAGCAGGTTGTGGGCAAGGACGAAGGCGGCGGTGACGCCCAGGACGGCTGCCACGCCGGGGATCCGCAGCACCTTCCGCAGTGGCAGCCGGTCGTGGTCGTCGCGGCCGGGAACGGCCGGGACGGTGGCGGTGATCCAGCCGGCCAGGGCCAGCGCGATCACGCTCATGAGCCCGAAGGCGACCCGCCACCCGGCAGCACCGGCGAGCAGGGTGCCGGCCGGCACTCCCACCGAGAGGGCGACGGTCGAGCCGCTCATCGCTACCGCCATCGCCCGTCCGCGCTGCTCCGGTGCCACGATGCTGCGGGCGTAGCCGGCCAGGAGAGCCCAGAGCAGCCCGGCGACCAGGCCCGCCGCGAAGCGCGCGGCCATGGTGAGCGGGTAGTTGCCGGAGACGGCGGTCACCGCGTTGGCCGCCGCGAAGCCGCCGACAGCCAGGAGCAGCAACCGCTTGCGCGGCCAGCCGGCCGTGGCGGCGGTCAGTGGGATGGCGGCCGCGATGGAGCCGACCGCGTAGAGCGTGACGGACTGTCCGGCGCCTGACTGGCTGACGCCGAGGTCCGTGCTCATTGCGGGTAGGACGCCGGCCGGCAGGGCCTCGGTCATCAAGGTGACGAATCCGGCGGTGCTCAGGGCCAGCAGCGCCGGCCAGGGCAGTCGGGGCGAGCGCGCGGGCGATGCCGTCGGGCAGGTGGGGGAACGGAGTTCGTTCGTCGACATGGGCCGATCGTCTATCGTTGACACGGATGTCAGGGTCCAGCCGGGACGGCTGGGCAAGGGCGTGAGGGCGGTCACATGCGAATCGGCGAACTGGCTCGGCTGACGGAGAGCACTCCGCGCCTGCTGCGCTATTACGAGAAGCAGGGCCTGATCACCCCTCGCCGCGAGGCGAATGGCTACCGGGACTACGACGACTACCTGGTGGACCGGGTGCTGCAGATCCGGGGGCTGCTGGACGCGGGGCTGCCGACCCGGATCATCAAGCAGATCCTGCCCTGTCTGGACACCCCGCGGACGATCCACTTCGCGGACGCCACCCCGGAGATGCTCGACACCCTGGAGTGCGAGACGGAGCGGATGACCCGCCGGATCCAGTGCCTGACCCGTAACCGGGACGCCATCATGGAGTACCTCTCGGTGGTCAGAGAGCTCGCCTGACCCCCGGTCCGGGCCGACTCGGAACCGCCCGCTTGACCTTGACACGAGTGTCAAGGTCGGAGGCTGTGGTCATGACCGACTCCGCCATCCGGCACACCGCATTCGGTGACGGCACGCCGCTCGTCCTGATCCACGGCTACACCGTCGACCACCACGTCCTGCTCCCGCTCGAACCCGCCTTCGCCGACCGCCCCGGCTGGCGGCGCCTCTACCTCGACCTCCCCGGCCACGGAGCCAGCCCCCGGCTGCCGGGCCCGTCCTCGGCGACCGCCCTGGCAGAAGCCGTCTTCGAATGGATCGACGCCGAGCTGGGCGACCGGCCGTTCGCGGTGGTCGGGCAGTCCTTCGGCGGTCAGCTGGCCCGGGCGGTGACGGCACGGTACGGGGAGCAGGTACTCGGCTCGGCGCTGCTGGTGCCGGTGGTGCGCTGGGGCGACGACCGGTCCTTGCCCGGGGAAACGGTACTGGAGCGCGACGAGGAACTGCTCGACCGCCTCCCGGCCGCCGACCGCGAGCTCTTCGGCTACGTCATGGCCCGCCTGGACAAGCCCAGGTGGGAGCTCTTCGAGCGATACGTGCTGCCCGGCTGGCGGGCCCATGACGAGGCGGCCGCCGCCGAGCTGGAGACCGACTTTCTGCTACCGCACTGGCCGGAGCACCAGGCCCCCGTGCACCGCGGGCGCCATCTGCTGGTCACCACCCGGCAGGACGCCCTGGTGGGCTGGCGCGACCAGCTGGCCCTGCTCGACCACTACCCCCGGATGGCGGCGACGGTGCTCGATGCCGCCGGGCACAACCCGCAGGTGGAGTGCGCCGAGACCGTACGGGGCCTGGTCGGGCACTGGCTCGACGGGCTCGCGCGCCCTTATTGATCGTTTCGGCATGCCGTCCGGAGCCGCCGGAGGCAGTCGTAGCCGCGGTCGGCGTACAGGCGCCGGGGCTTGCGGCGGGGCGTCCCCGCAGGCCCCGGATCGGCGGGACGGCATCCAGCAGCGGCGTTCGGGAGCAGGTGGCAGCAGTGGAGCCACCCGCTCCCACAGGTCGTCCGGCACGAGATCAGCACGCACCTGAACACTTTGCCGACCAAGACTCATTCTGGAACGATCAGTTAGGCCGCGAACTCGGTGAGGTCGATGCTGTGCACGATCAGGGGGAAGCCGTGCACGGGATGGGTGGTCTCGCGTTCCTGCTTCATGCCGAGCTTGTCGGCGATGTTCGCGGAGGCCGTGTCCCCTAGCCGGCTGACGCAGATGACGCGGTCGAGCCCGCGGTCCTGGAGCGCGAACTCCAGCGTCGCGTGGGCGGCCTCGGAGGCGTATCCCTGGCCCCAGAACTGGGTGCCGAGCCGCCAGCTGATCGCCACGTCGGGCAGCACCTCCGGCAGGAATTCCGGCACGGACAGGCCGGTGAAGCCGATCAGCTCGCCGGAGCCCAGCAGCTCGACGGCGAAGAGGCCGAAGCCCTCCTCGTCCCATTCCTCCTCCCATCGCTCGATCTCCTCGGCGGTGGCCTCGAGGCCGAGCGTCGAGCCGTCGTCCACCCAGCGCATGACCCGCCGGTCCGCGTTGATGTCCGCCATGAAGGTGAGGTCGTCGTCGTGCCAGCGCCGCAGGAGCAGACGGGGGGTGTGGATCTCGGTCATACGTCCATCCTGCGCGACGGCGGGGCCTCGGTGGAAATCCGGCCGCTCCCGGCCCTGCCACCGGCGTTCCCGCCCGCCCGGTTCCGTGGACACGCCACATGACCAGGATGGTTGGATTTGTGACGAAATCTATGGGCTTTGTTGCTTAGAGTGACGCTCTCGGTTCAGCTGGGTCTGTGGAGGAGCGTGTCGGTGGCAGGTTTCGATCTGGCGGTAGGGATCAGCGGGCAGGCGCTGACCACCGCGATGGCCAGGGTGCATGCCAAGCCCGAAGCCCGTACGAAGCTGTTCTCCGGCAGGGAGGAGCTGAAGTCCGGCACTCCCACCGGTACGGCGGAATGGGACATCCAGAAGGCCCCGGAATTCAAGCTCGGGCCACCATCGGCGGACCACTGGTCCAAGTCCGTCGACCCCAACGGCAAGCGCCCTTCGGCGCCACCGCCGGCCGATATGTTCGAGCTGCTGCTGCCGCAGGCGATGGGGAAGTGGACCCCCACCGATGGGACCCCGAAGAAGGGGACCGGCCCGATCAGCGCCTACTGCCGAGGAGTGGTGAACGGCAAGAAGGTGACGATCGACGTCCTGGCCGTCCGCTTCGACGAATCGGTGGTCAAGCCCTTCGACCAGGTGATCCTGAAGAAGATCATCATTCCCCGGATGTTCACGATGGGGCGTCAGCTGCTGGGCGGCATCGCGATTCCCGGTGAGCTGTTCGGCACCAAGGTGGACCTGACGCCGCAGAAGGTGCAGGCCGACAGCAGCCACCTGGTGCTCACCGCCGTGCTTCCCGGCACTCCGAACGGCAGCGCGACCTGGCCGGCGCAGAAGCCGTTCTTCACCCTCTTCAGCCACCGCCTGCTCGAGGCCGTGCTCCAGCAGGCCGCGACAAAGCAGCGGGACAAGGACCTGGGCTCCGTGAAGAAGGACTTCATGGGGTTCACGGGCGAGGTGACCGCGAAGATCAAGGCGATCCGCGAGTTCAAGGTGGATGCCAAGGACATGACGCGGAGCTCCTGCCAGCCGGCCATCGACTTCTCCGCGGTGCTCCGGGCGCCCGGCGTCGGCCCCGACGGAAAGGGCTGCCCCATCATCTCCGGCGGCAGCTGGTCCTGACCTCCCGCGCCGCGCACCACCGCCGCGCCCCATCCCGAGCCCATACGAATCATGGAGGACACACATGGACGGCGACCTCGTGGTCGGTGTCGACGAGTCGACGCTCACCCAGGCCGTGGCCAATCTCTTCGGCAGGCCGTCTCTCGGCCCGGTCTTCAGCGGAAAACAGAGGGTCGAGTGGCAGGGCAAGGGCGTCGACGTGTCGTGGAAGGTGGCCGAGCCTCCCGTGGTCAGGCTCAGCGCGCCCACCTCGAACGAGTGGAGCATCGCGATTCCGCGTCCCGATCAGAAGACGCGGCCGACGAGCGGCGCTCTCTGGGTGAACTTCCCCAAGTTCTGGGCCAAGCGCCATGACACCGACAAGGAAGCCACCACCGAGGTGCGGAGCATCTGCACGGTGGAGCTCAGGAACAACACGGTCGTGCTCCGGGCGGTGGCATCCGTCGTCAACCTTGATCATGTCTCACCGCTCGACAAGGTGCTCTACCGCAAGATCATCATCCCGAAGATCCTCGACACCGTCGACAAGGTGCTCGGGCAGAACGGACTGCTACTGCCCCGCCTGAACATCGGCGGGGTCGGCTTCGGTGACATCGCCGTCTCCGTCGGCGACGGCCGGCTGGCCGTCGCGGCCAACCTCTCGGGGCGGGGCACCCCCGCCGCCCCCGGCACCTCCGCCCTCTCCGACCGCCCCTTCACGGTGCTGCTCAGCGGCCGCACCGTTGAAGAGGGGGCGAAGGCGACCGTGCAGTCGATCAAGGGCCAGTGGCAGAAGACCAGCGGCAAGTACGGGGCGGCGAGCTGGTCGGCAGGGGTCAAGCTGAACGACGCCGGTGCACAGGCGGAGTCCGACCCCTCCCGGCTGCGGCTCAAGCTGTGGTTCGACGCCGAGGCGGAGGGGACCGTCGATCTCGGAGACGTCATCAAGAAGGTCTGGGACACGATCAAGAAGTACTGAAGCCGACCTCGCACCAACCCTGGGAGATGCCCCATGGCCACGATGCGTATCTACTACGACATCAATGTCCTCGACCAGCCGGTCGCTTCCGATGTGCGCCTGAGCCTGAACGGCAAGGACGTCACAGTGACGATCAGCCATTTGAGCCCCTTCCGGTTTTCGGTGAGCCCGAAGGGAAACATCGGCGACAAAATCCTCGGCACGATCGCCAAGCCGTTGGCGGACATTCTGGGGGCGACCGTGCTCCCGGGGCTGATCTCGCAACTCGTCCGGGGGAGAAGCTTCACCGCCTTCGGGCTGGGCGAGATCACCCAGCGCATCGGCGGGGAGGACGTCACCCTGAAAATCAACAATCCCGCCATGGACACCCGTGACGGGATGCTGAGGCTGAGCTCTTCCCTCACCGTGAGCTGATCATCGCGCCGAGGAGGTCGCGCCTTGTCCATCATTCCCGCCCTCGTCATGTTCGCGGTCACTCCCAGTCCGCCGATCACCGTGCACGTCCAGGTCACCGAGCTGACCGACAAAGAGCTCAAGACGAAGATCACGAAGATCAACCCCTTCACCGTAAATCTGACACCTTTGGGCTCGGGCGTGCAGAAGTTCGCGGCGGCGGTGGTGGCGGCATTCACCAAGCACATGGTGGACCAAGTGCCCAAGAAGGTCAGCGGCGCGTTCGTCGGCAAGGAGATGAGCCTGGAGCTCGGTGGCGCGCTCGGCTATCACCTCGAGGTGGCCGGAGTGAAGATCGACGCCTCCCCGGCCAATCTGACCCTCACCAACCGCGAGTCCATGCTCCTGATCAGCGGTGATCTCGTTGTCAGCTGACCAAACCCATGAACCCCCTGTCGTGACCCCAGCCGGAGGCCCCGCATGACCCACCCCGACAGCCGGCCCGCGGGCACCCCGCTCGACGTACCGGACACCGCTCCCTTCCCGCTGGCCCGCACGGTGGCGATGCCCGAGGAGTTCGGGTTCCCCACCGGCGCGATCAGCTTTCACCTCACGGACCTCGTGCTGCGGGCCACCGATGTCGTGCACGACGGTGAGAACGGGACGCGGTGCGATCTGGAACTGACCGGGCGGCACCACATCACGGCCGTACCCGACCCCGTGTGCGAGATCGACCACGGCGGGAACCTCGACTTCCTGCCCACCCAGGCACTCCAACCCACCGAGGGCGGAGCGGATCCGGCGGAGACGTCCCCGCCCGACCCCAGGGCTCCGCAATGGACGGAGGCCGCCAGAAAGGAGCGGAAACGGCTGGAGACGATGTCCAACGGGAAGAAAATGCTGGCCGATTACGACAAGCACAACGAGATCTACGACGAACTCTTCCGCCAGGAGGCCGTGGTCGATCAATGGCGCGGACAGACCACTCGAGACATGTGCGCCGACACCCACCAGGCGGTGGACAAGAACACTGTGATCAACGGAAAGAAGTACCCGGACGAGAACGACGTCGATCGGTCGTACAACGTCCACGCGTTCGCACGTCAGGTGATGCTGGCGACCGAACTCGACCTATTGCGTCAGAAGAAGCCCACGAAGAAGGAACAGGACAAGTACCACGAGGCCGGCAAGGCGATGGTCCACTTCGGCGGGCGGGTCAAGGGCACCGGTAATACGGACAAGAAAGTCACCGAGATGACGCGGGAAGGCGTCTACGCGGTGGTCGCCGATCCGCCCCCCGCGGTTGCCGACGTTCCGCCGCCCACCGCCGCCGACATGGCTCAGTACAGCTATCAGGAGCCCGGTGACGGAGGTGCCGCGGCGTCGCTCGCCCCGGGACCGTACACCCTCGGCGAGGAAGAACGGGCCCTCGTGCGCCGTATCCACCTGAGGGCGATGCGCCGCGCGGCCGCCCAGCCGGACACCACCGGCCGATGCCTGTTCAGCGGCGCAGTCAGTGCCCGGATTCCCGGGGTGCGCCTGGTGACGGAGCACGGCGCGGCTCCACGCGTCGAGCTCCCCGTCTTCGACCTCGACCTGGACGACGCGGGCTGGACGGGCTCCGCCGGGGACGTGGCCCGGGACCGGCTGCGCCGCACCCAGTTCCCCCAGCGGCTGCTCCACGACGCGATCCGGGCCCGGTTGCGCCGAGCCGTGCGCGAAGGATGGCCCACCCCTCAGGAAGCTCCCGAGGAGTCCCGCTGACCGCCGTACTCGCCCCCGCCGGGCCCGGCGCCTGTGACCATCAGGGCGATCGTGACCTGCCGGTCCGGATCTGGTCGGAACTGCTCGCCGAAGACCGCCCCCGCTACCAGCGGCGACTCGCGGAGGCCCTGGGCCCGCAGGAGGAATACCTCACCGACACCGAGCACCAGCTTTACCGGGCGGGAAAACAACTGCGCCCCCTGTTGTTGCTGCTGGCCGCCCGCCTCGTGCACGGCCCGTCCGAGCTGCCGGAGAAGGCGGTGGACGGCGCCGTCTCCTTGGAGATGCTGCATGTCGCGACGCTCATCCACGACGACATCGTGGACGACTCACTGCTGCGCCGAGGGCTGCCGTCGGTCAACGCCGCCCGAGGCGGGGCGACCGCGGTCCTCGTGGGAGATCTGCAGTTCGTCCAGGCCATCCGGGGCTTCGTCGAAGCCATCGACCACACCCGCGACATGGACCTGGTCAAACTCGTCCTCGACACCGCCTTCCGGGTGTGCTGCGGCGAGCTCGACGAACTGGCCACCGATCCGGCGGCCCCCACCGACGAACTGGTGGCCCGTTACTGGCGCACCATCGAACGCAAGACGGCGGTTCTCCTCGGGCTCGCCTGCGAGGCCGGAGCCGCGCTCGCCGGCGGACGGACCAGCGAGTCCCGCCGACTGGGCTTCTACGGCCGCAGGGTCGGCCGGGCCTTCCAGATCATGGACGACCTCTTCGACCTCGCCCGCGCGGACGCCGCGGCGGGCAAGCCCCGGGGGATGGATCTCGTCCAGAGGCGGCCCTCACTGCCCCTCGTCCTCGCCGCCGAAGAGCTGGGACCCGCCCATCGGGTCACCCGAGTGCTGCGCGGTGCCCGTCTGGACGAGGGAGAACTGCCGGACCTGCTGGACGAGATCTGCGCCACGGCCGCGTTCGGCCGGAGCTGGGCCCTGGCCCGGGAACAGGCCCTGGACGCCCTGGAATATCTCCGGCCGTTCCCCGCCTCCTGCTACCGCGGGGCTCTGCGGGACCTGGCGCTCTACGTCGTGGATCGCGCCCCCTGACGGCCGTACACCGGACAACGAAAGGCTTCCGCCATGGCACAGAAACTCTTCCGACTGCTCTTCACCGCCGTCGGCCACCGGGCCAACAACCGTGCTCACCCGACCATGTGGCTGCCGCGTATTCTGCAGGGGCTGCCCGGTGAAGGAGAGAAGGGGAAACTGCTCCCGGTCCGCGGCAGCGACTGGAAAGTGGGGCAGATCAAGCAGGACAACGGATACGCGCTGCAGGTGATCTTCGCCAAGGCGTGGTGGGTGTCCGTCAGAGAACTGGTGAAGGACAAGTCGAAGATCAAAGGCTTTGAGGTCATTCACCATCCGGACGAGGACAAAAAATGGCCGGTGCTCACAGCCACGACCGCCATCGTCACCGGCTTGGACAACGTCTACCTCGACGAGAAGCCCTCCATCCGCGAGGACGGAAGCGACTACCTCTGCGATGTGATCCTGCGCTTCGGTCACTACAAGACCAAGGACGGAGTCAGCGCCGACGCCGTCACGGTCGGCGGCGACTATTCCTTCACCATCAACCTGGGCGTGTCGGATGTCCGGACGCCGAAGGAGAAGGAAGAGGACAAGAAGCACAAGAGGCCTCGGAAGCTCACCACGAAGCCCGCGCCGCACCCTGATCTGAAGGCGACATGGCCGGTCAAGCCCATCCGGGCAACCGGCGCGTTCCGGTTCCACTTCAACGAGCTCAAGGCCACCGTGCGGACCCGAGTGGGGGTCACGGGCAGTGGAACGGACCGCAAGCTCACCACCACGGTCGAGAGTGTGAAAGTCACGGCCGGTTCCACTCCCGTGACCGTGGACACCAAGGCCTTCACCATGAAGACCACGGACCTCAAGGGCGACGCGAACACCGAGGAACTCAGGCGGGAGATGGCGCTGAAGCTCTTCACCGCCCGCGAGACGGCCGAATTCGTGATGAGCACGATTGGCGAGACGCTGAGCTCAGCGGACACCAGAAAGCGCCTCAGCAAGTCCATCGGCGAACAACTGGCCAAGGGCCTCGACCAGAGCGTCGGCAAGGGCGCCCCCGCCAGCCCCTCGGGCAGCTCCGGCACACCGGTCGACGCCTATCTCTTCGACCGCATCCGCACGGCCGTCGGCGACCGGAAGTCCCCGCTGTACGCACCATCGGTGGTCCTCTCGCTCGTCAAGCCAGCCCTGGACCCGTACACGACCGACGAGATGAGGCTCCCTGACCTCAAACTCAAGTTCTCCGGAGTCGAAATGGAGCTGACCGAGTTCCGTCTGAAGAAGGTGGAGAAATCCGGCCCGAAGGCGGTCGGCCTTTCCAACGCCGTCATCCCGGTGAGCACATTCACCGACAAGAACGACCTGGTGAGCACCAGGGTGCGGCTGGCCTCCGTGGCGGAGCCGGGGGACGCCGTCGCCCGGCGTCCGGGCGGCGACGTGACCGTCCCCGTCTCCAAGCCGCCGCTGCGCTTCGAGAGCGACTTCGAGACGAAGAACGAGAACACACAGCTGAAGGGCAGGATCACGGTGGACATCGCCGACTGTGCCCTGGACAGCGTGATGAAGCCGTCGGGCTCCGCACTTGAGGACCTGACTCTGACGTTCACCAAGCTGGCCCTCAACGAACCGTCGAAGATGCACATCAAGCTCGATGTCGATTCGGAATTCCGCAAGGAGATCAACGAAGCGATCAACACGCGCGCCATCTACCTGGAGGTCATCAAGGGAATCCAGGGCGAGCTCGACAAGCGGCTCAAGGAGATCTCCGAGGCCGTCACCGCCGACGTGCGGAAAATGCTGAAGGCCCGTATGGGGGACCCCACATGAGGCCCGGCCCGCACGGCTCGGGCGTGCCCGCGGAAAGCGGCCGACAGTGAAGATCGACGCGCTGTACCAGCTGCTGACGGATCCCTCGCGCAAGGGCGGGGGCGACGGCCGCTGGTCCCTCCCCGCCCAACTGATCGGAGGCGAGGCGGGGCGTCTGATCACCACGTGGATCGGGCCCGGCCTCCACCTCGCGGAATCCTCGCTGAAGCGGGTCGGCGACACCGTCGTGGCTTCGGGCCGGGTGAGCCTGCTCGGGCTGGTCGACCACAAGGTCAGCGGCCTCGTCTTCGGCCTCGTCGACAAGGACGGCCGCCCGGCGCCGGAGGGCACCCCCACCCTCCGTATCCCCCTCCAGCTGCCCGACACGTACTCGCTCGCCACGTCCTTCCCCGTCCTCAAGGACACCCCCCTCGCGAAGCTCGGGCTCTCCGGCGCCGTCTTCCAGCTCTCCTCCGCCGGGCTCGGCGTCCAGGCGCGGCACGTACTCGCCCCGCAGGGCAGGTTGCGCGAGGTCGTGGACCTGCTGCGGGAGGCCGCCGCGGAACTGCCGATCACCGGTTCCATCTCCGCCGCGTCCGGGCTGCCCGGTACGAAGGACGGGATTCAGCCGGAGATCCGGCTGCGCACCCGCGGGCTGGGGGTGGAGAGCCCGAAGCTGTCGTTCTTCCTGTGCCTGGCATCCCGGCTGGAGAACAAACACTGGCAGCACCGGGTGGAGTTCGCCGCCGAGGCACAACTGACGGCGCAGACGAAGCTGCTGCTGACCGCCGACCTCAGTACGCAGGACAAGAAGCTGCTGCTGCGGACCGACCCGGCCTCCGGCACCGGCCACCGGTCCGACACGCTCTCCCAGTGGGCCGGCGGTTCCCTCGACGCACCCCTGCGCGGGCTCAAGCTGGGGTCGCTCGTCACCCTGAGCGGCCTGGAGATCGACCTCGACACCCGGTCGCTGCGCTCGGGCCTCGCGGCCGCCGTGAGCAACCTGCGCCTGGCCATGGCGCTGGCGAAGAAGGAGACCTGGAGCCTCGACGGCAGCCGGCTGAACCTCACCGACATCGCCGTCACCGCACAGGTCGCCGCACCGCTGAAGAAGGCGAAGCGCGAGGTGACCGCGACCGCGAGCGGGACCGTGGCGCTCGGCTCCGGCATCTCGCTCGAGGCGAAGGGAACCTTCAGCACGAAGGCCGCCACCTTCCGCCTCGCGGCCAAGGAGGGCACTTCGCTCACCGCCCTGCTGTCGGCAGTCGGCGTACCGATGAACGGGGGCTCTCCGGAACTGCGGATGAAGACGCTTGCCGCGGACGTGACCGTGCCGCGCGGCCCCTTCGCCGTCGACGCGCAGGTCGACGGCCTGTGGAAGCTCAACCTCGGCAGTACCGAGGCCCACCTCACCCAAGGCGCCCTTCGGCTGACCCGGCCGGAGGCGAAGGGAAACCCCGCCCCGCCGGTGAGCGGCAAGCTCACCGCCGTCGCCCAGGTCAAACCGAAGTCCGGGCAGGGGAACTCCGCCGGTGTCCCGCAGTTCTCGGCGACCTGGGAACTCCCCGGAACATTCCGCCTCGCCGGTTCCGTGCCCAAACTCGGCCTGCCGTCGCTCGTCTCCAGCCTGGCCGGTCCCGGGTCCCTGACCTGGCCGGACGAGTTTCCCACGATCGAGATCGCGCAGGCATCCCTCGCGTTGACCGTCGCCCCCGGCGGTGGGAACAGCGGCGGGACCGGCGGGGGTACCAACGGCAAGGGCGGCGTTTACGACCTCCGTGCCGGTGGCACTGTCAGCATCGCCGGGACCGAGCTGGTACGGGTGGTGTGCCTGGCCCGCAAGACCGGCACCAGGACCGTGGTGGCCGCCGTCCTGTGGAAACCCGGCTGGACCTTCTCGCTCGGCGACCTGCCCGGCTGCGATCCGATGCTGCGGAAAGTACTGGGGGCGCTCGTCTTCCGCGAGACCGGCCTTCTCATCGCCACGGGCCCGGGGGCACAGCTCGAGTGGGACGGGCAGCAGCCGCCCAAGAACCTGCCGTCCAAGATCACGGCCGGGGTCACCTTCTTCACCCAGGCCGGCTTCGGCCTGGCTCTCCAGCCGGTGCTGAAGGCCATCGGGGTCATCGACTTCCACGGCATCCCGCTCTCCGCGACCCTGGCCAAGAGCCTCGTGGACACCACCATCAGCCTGCGCCTGGGCAAGGCCCCGGCGATCGGCGTGGAGTCCTTCCACCTCGATGTGAAGCCCAAGCTGCTGCGGTTCGCCCTGCGCGCGGAGATGCGGCTGAGTTTCCGCGACCTGACCGGCAACCTGGTGCATCTCGAGCTCGAGGCCGGGGGTGCGCTCGGGCTGTCCGGCGACCTCCTGGTGACGTTCGTGATCAAGGCCGCCGGGATCGGGAACGAGCAGCGGATGGAAGCGCTGGTCCGCCACACCGGCGGAACCGACCTGGTGAAGCACGGGCCCGGCAAGCCTCCTGACAACGCGCCCGCGTGGAAGGACGCGCTCGGGATCAAGGGACTGACCATCGAGCACTTCTGGGGTGAGATCGCGTACCTGGCGAAATCGCCCGGGCTGACCGTGGGTCTCGGAGGGCAGGTGAGACTCGCGGCCAGGGGCGGGGGCCATGTGCTGCTGCGGCTGGCCGTCAGCGTGGCCATCGAGGGGCCGGTGGTCAAGCCCAACGCCTACGAATTCCACCTGGAGGCCGGAGGCCACGGCGACAAGGGTGTCACCCTCGCCGCCCTGCTCGGCCAGTTCACCCAGCAGAACCTCGACAACGTGCCGCTGCTGCGCGACCTCGAACTGCGCAAGCTCATGATGGCCGTGGTCACCGTCCCCTGGGAGAACCCCGCCACCAAACAACAGTGGGATCCCGGCCTGTGGGTGGGCGGCGATCTGGTCGTCTTCGGCTACCACGCGGTCTTCGGGGTGCGGCTCAGCAAAGAGGGCATCACCGCCTTCGGCAGTATCGACAAGCCGATCATCCTGGTCCGCGATGTCGTGGCATTCACCAGCGCCGCCAAGAACAAGCAGGGGCAGTGGACCGGCCCGAGGGCGGCCATCGACACCACGAAGATCACCTCGTCCGGCGGTCCGCACAAGCCGTATCTCTTCCTGGACGCGCGCTGCACCCTGCTGGGGATGACCAGCAGCATCAAGGCCGAGGCCGATCGGACAGGTACCCTGCACTTCCGCTGGGAGGCCACCCAGTTCAAGGTCTTCAGCGAGAAAGTCATCTGCCAGCTGGACAAGGGTGCCTTCACGGGCAAGGTCGGCGGGAAGCTGGACGTACGGCTCAGGATCACGACCCCAGTGAAGATCGCAGGCCATACCGTCCTCCCCATGATGGACATCCCCGTCACCCTCGCGGCTGCCGTCACGATCACCACCAGCCCGGCCTTCCGCTTCCACGTGGGCGGCACGTTGGCCCTCGGCAAGCAGAACATCCAGGTCGACTTCACCCTCAACGGCCTGCGCGACTGGAACCGCCTCCGCGACGAGATCATCAACTACTTCACCCGGTACCCCAAGGAAGCCCTCGCCTGGCTGTTCAAGAACGTGCAGGTCTGGGCGAAGCTCGTCGGCGAGAAAGTCATCCAGATCACCGAGGACGTCGCGCGCGTCCTCAAGGACTCCTTCAAGGTGGCCGCCGACGCGGCGGCCAGGCTGCTCAAGGACGCCGGCGTGGCGGCCGAGCAGGCGGTCAAGGCGCTCAAGGAAGTCTGGGGTATGGCCAAGGAGGCGATCCAGGACGCCCTCGTCACCGTCTGGAAGCTGTCGACCGAGGAAGCCCGCAAGCTCCTGGACACCATCCTCAAGGCCTGCCCCGTCACCCGGGCCGCCATGACCGCCTGACCTGCGCCGCTCACCGGCCGCAGCGCCGCCCGGTCCCGCCCCGCTCAGTCCGGAAGGGGAAACACCGGTTCGCGCCCGAGCCCCATCCGTACGCACTGCACCTCGGTCGTCCAGCCGTGGTGCCCGGCGGCGTTCGCCGTGGCGGAGGCCCGCTGGAGCAGGGCGTCGGCGTCGTCCACCAGACGGGCGGCGGCGCCGCTGGCGTCGACGGCACCCACCAGGGACCGCCAGGCACGCTCCTCCGCCCGGCCCCCCGCCCGGCTCTCCCGGCCGTACGCGTCCCAGGCCTCCCGCCCCCGCGCGTCGAGGGCCCACCACAGCGCGCCGCGCGTGCCGGACGCCGCGTCCTCCACGGCGTCCTCCACGTCGTCGATCAGCCGCCAGGCCACCACGAAATCCCGCACGCGGTCGGAGATCCCCGGAGCGGCCCGGCCGGCCTCCTCCAGCAAGTGGGGTACCAGCAGCCAGATCGCCGCCTGGGCGGTGAAGACCTCGAGGTAGTGGTCCAGCCCTTGCACCGGGCCGGTGGGTGTCACCGCCCGGACGTAGCGATCGAGATGGCCGGCTACCAAGGACTCGGGCACCCCCCAGGCCTCGGCCGCCCGCCGCGCGAAGTGGTCCATCGACTGCCACGCGACGGTCCGCAGCTGGAGCCCGAGCATGTCGACCGACAGCTGGCCGTCCAGGAGGTGGTCGTCGAGGAGGTGGATCAACAGGCTCAGGGCATGCGCCTGTTCCAGCGCGTCCCACGCGGCACCGTCCTCACCCTCGCAGGCTCCCGCGCGGGCCCAGTGCAGGAAGGACCAGACCGGCACCGGGAACAGCCGTACGAAGTCCTCGGGGCGGGAGGCGCCGGCGTAGACCCGGAGCAGTTCCCCGGCCGGGGCCGCCAGCTCCACGGGCAGCCGGGCCGTCGCCGCCACGAGCGCCGCGCCGAGCCGGTCGCTCAGGTCCACCACCGGCGCCATCTCCAGAACCGTGCCCAGACGGACGTCCACGAGCCGACGGTCGGCCCGGTCCCGCAGTGGACTCTCGGTCAAGCCGACGGCGGACGCCGGTACGCGCACCATAATCATCAGCACCTTTCCCACTCGGACGGCGTACCCCCGGACAGGCCCGTCGGGCGCCGGTACGGCCGTACGCCGAAACCCCGCGCGGCCTCCTCCAGCGCGTGGAAGCACGCCACCGCACGCGCGTCCGCGCCGGGCACGGAACGGTCCCACAGCAGCGCCAGCACCGCGATCACCCGGGAGTCGTCCAGGCGCAGGGCCCAGCAGGGGGCCAGCCGGTGGGCGCGCAGAATCCCCTCCCACACCTCGATCGCCCGTCCGGCTGGGGCACCCGGCGGCAGTGCCGGGGCGAACCAGAGCACACCACAGCCGTCCATCGCGGGATCGGGCCGCGTGGGCATCCCGTCCGGGCGGCACCAGTAAGCGGTGCGCAGCCCCGTGTCATCGGGGGTCTCGTATCCCTCCTCGACCGGACCGTCCACTGCCGCGTCCGCGAACGGCGCCCAGGCCCGCTCCACTTCGGCACGCACCGCCGCCAACTCGGCCCGGTCGTCGCCCCAGATCCCCGCCATCGCGCTCCAACGCCCTGTCAAGGGGACGGGCAGGAGCGTCGCGAGCCGGGCCCGGGAGACCGGCCCGTCACCGGAGGCCGCGGCTCCCACACCCAGCTGAGCCGCGATCCGATGGTCCGACAGCACGTCGAGGTCGGTCTTCAGTCCGCTGCGGAGCATCCGGGTGCCGGCCGCGAGCACGTCGTCGAGCTCGACGTCGTCCGGGAGGGCGTAGAGCAGGTGCTGACGGACGGCGGGAGCCGGGTGCAGGCGCAGTGTCAGGTCGGTCACCATCGCCAGGCCCGCCTCCCGCAGCCGGCGTGCGGTCGAGGGGCCCGTGCAGCGCGCCCGGGCGGGACGCCCGTCGCCGCTCAGGCCGCGGGCCTCGATCACGTGGCAGGCCATGCGGCGGTACGGCCCGATGGCGATGCCGTCCTGGAGGACGTTGCCCAGCACGGACACGTCCGGGCCCGCGCCGACGACGGGCGGCCACCATCGCCCGCCCGCCCGGCCCAGGCGGTCGGCCAGCGCTCCGAAGGTGCTGCCGGGGCGTACGCGTACGTGGCCGGTGCGCTCGTCCAGCACCTGGACCGCGGCCATGCGGTCGAGGGCGAACACCGCCGTGTCCGGCAGCTGCGGCCGGGCTCCTCCGTAGCCCCAGTTGCGGCCCGTGGAGACGGCCTGCCAGGGCACTCCGCACCGCTCGGCGACCCGCAGGCACCGGGCGGCCTCCCGCACACTCGCCGGCCGGATCACCGCGGCGCTGTTCCAACCGCCCGGGTACGTACCGGCGTTGAAGCGCTGCCAGACGGGTCCGCGCGTGTGCACCTGATCCGGTCCGACGGCGGCGCGCCACCCCGCCAGGGCCCGTTCCCACGCCCCGCTCACGTGGGGCACGAATCGGGCGGCCGGGTCCAGAAGGTGCCGTCCCAGACGCCGCCGTCGCGGTACGCGCGGGGGAAGTCCGCGAAGGGCAGGGCGGCCGCGCCGGTGGCCGGATCGGCCACGTGGACGAGTTCGTCCCATGCGCCGCAGAGCAGGACGAAGTGCGAACCGCCACCGCTCCAGCGGATCTGGACCCCCACCAGCCGGCCCGCCACCAGTTCGCTCACCAGCCGGTCCCACGCGGGCCGCCCCGGGCTCCAGTGGGAGAAGCAGCCCACCGCGGCCAGCGCCTCGTCCAGCCTGGCGCCGGCTCCGGCGGACGGGTCGTCGCCGCGGCCGAGCGCACGGGCCACGTCCTCCTGCGTACACTCCGTGCCGTAGTACGTGGCCACGCCGGCGGCGACCGCGGCCCAGCACCATCGCCCGGCCCGCTGCCGCTCCACCACCGCGCCCAGTACTCGGCCGACGAGGCGTCCACCCACCGCCGTCGACGCGGCGGCCTCGGGCGGCTCGACGCGCAGCAACACCCTTACCTCCGTCGCCCCGGCCCCGTCCGGCCGCTCACCACTGCACGGGCCAGTGGTCGCTGTCCTTGCTGACCAGCACCTTGGCCTTCCACTTGGTGGAGGAGACGTCGGAGACCAGATAGTCCAGGGTGCCGCCGCTGCGCTGCGTCGCCTGGTTGGGCGCGTAGACCTTCGCGCCCACGGGGAACTTCGGGTCCTGCCGCAGCTTGGCGGGGGCGCGGTTGAAGTCGCCCAGCACGGCCCAGGACTTCATCTTGTTCTGCGAGGCGTAGGCGGCCGCGGTGCTCACCAGCTTCACGGCGTCCCCACCGCCGTTCGCGCTGGCATGGACCGAGCAGAACAGGGTGCTGTTGGCGACGTCCTTGACGCACAGCAGCGCCCGGTAGGGGCCCGGCACCTCCACCACGCCAGTGGTGGCCGGGGCCCAGTCGGTGACGATCCCGAGGTTTTTGGAGGAGTGCCGGAGGATGTACAGATAGCGGGTGTAGTGGCGGGTGCTGCTGCCCACCTTCCACTTCCAGCCCGAGAGGTTCGGCCCCAGCTTCTGCTCGCGCTCCGCTCCGGCCGGCGGAGTCGCGGAGACCTCCTGGAGCGCGACGACATGACGGCCGGCGGCCAGCTTCCCGACCGCCGCCCACCGGCTCGCCGACCCCTGGACGTTCCAGGTGGCCGGCTTGCCGCTGTCCGCGGCGGCGTGCGCGGGGGAACCGGGCAGCACGGTCGCCGTCGCCGCCAGTGCCGCGACCGCTGCCGTGAACACACGCCTGCCGGACCCGCGCTCGGGGGAAGAGTGGTTCTCCATGGGCGTCATGATGACCTCTGGGGCAGCCGGATATGGGCCGCATCGCCGTGGGTATCGGCTGAAAGGATGGTTAATGGCAGCGGGGCGCCGCGTGGAACTCCCGGCGAAGCCTTCGCGTCACAGCCGAGCCGACCCGCCTCCCCGCCCTCGGGAGGGACATGGCGGTGCCGGGGCGTGCCGGTGCGCTCCCGCGCCGCCCTCGGACGCCGTGCTGCTGCTCGTCGCCGGTTTTCGCGTCGTGCGCCGGACGGGCTTCGGGCCGGAGCGAAAGGATGCTGCCGTCGGTACGCGATGGCTTCGCGGGAGGGGACGGGCGGACAATGGGTGGACGGTTCTCATGGGGCAGGCGGCTCGGGTGCGTGGCGGCGGCTTCGCTGGCCGCGCTGGTGCACGCCGCGCCTGACGCGTCGGCACACGCTTCGCGCGCTGCCGCTGCCGCCGCCGTGAGCTGTGCGGGGAGCAACACCATCTCGTTCTCGCCCGGTCTGTCGCTGGCGGCGCGGCGGACCCGGATCGGCGGCAGTGGTGGGTACAGCTGTCTTTCCACGGACCCGGCGCTGAGGTCGGGGGTGTCCTCGATCAGCGGGGGCGGATGGAACGGCTGCTTCTTCTCCGATGCGACCACTGTCGAGCGGATCACCTGGAACACCGGGGAGCGGACGACGGTCGTCTACCGCCTGGGGAACGTACAGCAGGTGGCCGGACAGGCGGTCGTCCTGGTCGTGGGCCGGGTGGTGAAGGGGAAGTTCGAGGGGCGGACGGTGGCCTCGCCGGGGCTTCAGATCACGCTCGATCCGCTGAAGTGCGTGTCGAAGGGCGGGGTGGAGCTGATCACCGGGCCGTCGACGCTGGTGATCGTCTGACCGGGCGACAGCCCGACACCTGGCGTCACGTCAGGTGTCGCGGCCGTAGCGGGTGACCAGGTCCAGCGCGTACGCGACGTCGGCGCGGGTGCTGGTGGGGTTGATGGTGCACATGCGCAGCACGGTGGCTCCTCGCACCGTGGTGGTGAGGAGGACCGCCCCACCGTCGGCGCACACCCTCCGGCTGATGTGCGCCTGTGCCGCGTCCGCGTCCCATGTCGCGGGTGCGTCCCGGGGCCGGTAGCGGAAGGTGAGGATGGCCAGACTGGGTGGCGTGACCAGTTCCAGCTCGGGGTGGGCCTCGACGAGTCCGGCGGCGTACTCGGCGAGGTCCGCTCCCCGCTCGATGGCCTGACGGAAGGCTCCGGCGCCGAAGGTCTTCAGGGAGAGCCAGAGCTTCAGGGCGCGCAGACCGCGGCTCTGCTGCGGGCCGTAGTCGGAGAGGTTAACCTCCTCGGATGCCGGGACGGCCGGATGGGCCGGTCGGAGATACCCCTGGTCCAGGGCGTGGCGCGCGACGCCGAAGGTCTCCGGGAGCAGTTCGGGACGCCGTAGCAGGACACAGCCGATCTCGTAGGGCTGGAACAGCCATTTGTGCGGGTCGATGGTGAGGGAGTCGGCCCGGCCGAGGGCGTTCCGCAGATGGTGACCGCGTGGGGTGCCGGCGACGGCTGCGCCGTGGGCGCCGTCGACATGCAGCCACAGGTCTTCCTCCTGACACAGATCGGCCACGCGGTCGAGCGGGTCGACGGCCCCGGTGCCGGTCGTGCCGAGCGTGGCGACGACGGCGAAGGGGCGCAGTCCCGCGCGGCGGTCACGGCCGACGCGCTCGGCCAGGGCGCCGGCGTCCAGGCGCAGGCCGTCGTCCGGAGACAGGACGGTGAGCTGCTCGCGGGTGAAGCCCAGGAGGTGCGCCGCCTGTGCGACGGAGGGGTGGGCCTGGGAGGAACAGTACAGCCGGGCATGTGGCCGCTGCCGGCCGTCGAGTCGGTGGTCGCGGGCGACGGCCAGACAGGTCAGGTTGGCCACGGACCCGCCGCTGACGAACAGGCCGCCGTGGCCGTCAGGGAGGCCCAGGAACGTCTTCAGCCAGCGCAGGGTGGTGAGTTCGATCCGGGTGGGGCCCGCCCCGACGAGCCAGGCGCCGGGGACGGAGAGGTACGCGGAGGCCAGCGCGTCGGCGAGCACGGCCGGGAAGTTGCCGGTGGAGGGCACGAAGGCGAAGCAGCGCGGATGGTCCAGCCGGGTCGCCTCGGCGAGGGCCCGCTCGGTGACGTGGTCGAGGAGGCCGGGAAGGTCGTGGGTGCCGTGCTCGGGGAGGGGCTCGTCGAGGGAGGCCCGGAGGGCACCGGGTGAGGGGACGTGACAGGGCGGCCGGGAGCCGGGGGTGGTCATCCGGGCGATGACGAGGTCGATGGTGTGGCGTCCGGCCTCGCGCATCCGCCGCTCGTCCAGCCGCAGTGGGGGAGGGCCGGACTCGGTGTTCCGCTCGTCCTCCTCGGCGTGCGTGTCCTTGTCGGCGTGCGAGCCCTCCTCCTCTGTATGCGAGTCCTCCTCCGCGTCCGGGGCGAGCGCCTCGATCCAGGCCGAGGCGTCGGGCCGCAGTCGCGGACGGGGCCGCAGCCCCGCGACCGGCCCCGGGAACTGGACGAGCGCCAGTTCCTGGCCCGCGGTGACCGGCCCGGAGCGGGCGACGGCCCACCACAGGGCCTCGTCTCCGGCCAGCCGGGACACCACGAGCGGCCCGTGGAGCGGCCCCGTCACCGCGTGGCCGTCCCTGCGGTAGCGCCCCGTCGGGGGCGGGCGGCGCACCACGGTGTCCGTACGGGCGTGCACCACGAGCTGACTGTGGCGCGGGCCGGGCGGCAGCGGTCCGGCCTCCGGAGGGGGCAGGGCGGGAAGGAGGAAGGACAGGACGTGCAGGCCCAGGGACGGCAGGAGGCCCGCCGCGCCCTCGGCGGCCTGGACCAGGGACACCACCGTCTGGAAGCGCGGATTGACCTCGACGGCCAGCAGCCGGCCGCCCTCCTCCACCAGGTCCAGGCCGAAGACACCGCGGAAACCACGCCCCCGCAGGACCTCGCCCACGTGGTACGCGGCCGCCCGGGCCTGCCCGTACAGCCCCTCGGGCAGGTCGTCCGGGCCGACGAGCTGGTTGCCGCAGTGCGCGCCCCAGGAGGCGGCCAGCTCGGGCAGCCCGACGAGCTGGTGGGAGACCGCCGAGACGACGGTCCGGTCCGGCCCGGCGCACGCGGTGACGGTCAGGGAGATCCCGGGAGCGAAGCGGCTGAGCTTGACGGGTTCGTCCGGCCAGGCGTCCAGGCAGGCCCGCAAGCCCGGCGGCCCGTCGACGAGGACGGTCCCGCGGCCGATGAGGTTGTTCTCCGCCCGCTGGGCGACGGCCCGCCGCCACCGGCCGTTCCAGTACGCCTTCGCCGGCTCGCGGCCCGTCGCGGGGACCACCAGGAAGGGCGGGACGGGGACCCCGGCCTCGGCGAACAGCCGGGTGGCGCTGATCTTGTCGGCGGCCCACGCCGTGACGCCGGCGTCCGGGGCCAGCAGCCGGTAGCCGTGTGTACGGGCCCAGGTGCGGGCGTTGTCCCCGTGCTCGGGAGCGAAGGACACGCAGACACGGCGTGGATCGGGCGGGCACGGCCGTCGGCCGGGCACGGGGTCCCGCAAGGGCTGCCAGGCGGAGACCGGCTCGTGCCGGAGCCAGGCGGGCGCAGGCTGGAACGAGGCGCTCACGGCGGGGCAGTGGTCGAGCCACACGACCTCGTCGACCAGACCGGCCAGCAGCCGCAGACCGGTCCCCGCGGCTACGCCCTCGATGTCCCCCACGGCCCGCGACGCGGGGCTCGTCCACTCACTCGCATGCCGCACGGCCGCTCCTCCGCCGGGTGGTGTGCCGAGACAGGAGCGAGGCACCGTCCGGCACGCAGCGCTCACAGATCGCCGCGTGCGCCTTCCGGTTCCGTCGCTGTGCCGCCCGCAGCAGAGCCTCCTCGTCACGGATCACGGCGAGGAAGGGCGCCGGCGCCGGCAGATTTCCGAGCGCGGTCCTGAGGGCGCGCGTCCGCTCGGTCATGACGCGATGCTCCTGATTGAGCACTCCGGAGAAGCCCGGTGCGGCGAACGGCGGCTCCATCGTGGGCCGTACGTCGTTCGCGTAGACGGAGGCGGGGAAGTCCGAGGCGTAGGCCATGGCGGCGGTGGCCGCGTCGTACAGCGTCCGCAACCGCTCCAGGCCGTGGCGGACGGACACCCACCGTGCCGCGCCCACCGCGGCCAAGGTGTCGTCGAGGGTGCTGTTCATGGTGGTCAGCAGGAGGTGGAAGAGCTGATGGCCGAGTTTCCAGCGGCGCAGCGCGTCGCCGGGGCCGTCGGCGGCGGCCTGGCCGCCGGCCGGCTCGCCGTCGCCCGGCGCCGGGTGCAGCCACGCGGCCAGCGTGGCGTGGGAGGTGTGCAACAGGCCGGTCAGGACCGCGGCACGCTGGGAGTCGTCCAGACCGGTGTGCGGAAGGTCGGCGAGGACGGCTTCCTGGAGCCGTAGCACGCCGCACGTCCAGGACGCCAGGTCCGGCGCCTGCCGCGCGATGTGGAAGTACCGGTCGTAATCGGCGGTCGTGGCGGCCGCCTCCCGGACGGGGACGCGCGAGTCGGTGGCCAGGGTCAGCGGGTCCAATGGGGCCGGCGGTGCGGGCCTCCGTGGCATTCCACTGTTCATGGGCGGCACCTCCGAGGAGCGGGCCACGATGCCTTGGCCAGCTGCTCCACCCGCTGGTGGAGGCGCTCCAGATACAGCTCGCTCTCCGGTTTCATCAGCGCGCTGCGCAACACACGGGTGTGGTCGCTGTCCGCGACGGCATCGGCGCGGCGGGCGGTGAACGCGCCGGCGGTGACACGGGCGACGCTGAGGAAGACGGGATCCGCCTCGGCGTTCATCCCCTGGTGCAGTACCTCCTCGCTCGCCATGCCGACACGGGACAGGCGAGGCGGCGAACTCCCCGGAGCGGCCGGGTAGTACGTCACGATGTCGAGTTCGGGAGGCTGGTACGGATCCAGGTACGGAGAGGCGCTGATCAGCTCGGTCCAGCGGACGGCGGCCCGACGCCCGGCGGCGAGCACCGCCCCGAGCCCGTCAGGGGTGAGCGGCAGCAGCTTCAGCGTCAGCCACAGAGCGGCGGCGGCCGCGCCGGAGCGGGAACACTCGAGGCTGATCTCCCCCAGATGGAGTCGGCGGGACGTGAAGTACGTGTAGGGCGAGTCGTGCCGGAAGTACCGGGCGACGTCCGGGTCCCCGAACAGCACTGCCCCACAACCGTAGGGCTGTAGACCGTGCTTGTGCGGATCGATCGCCACCGAATCGCACTGCGCGATCGCCCGCAGAGCGTCCCCGGTCTCCGGCGCGACGTGCGCCTGATTCCCATCGGCCGGCAGTCCATCGGCCGACAGCCCATCGGCCAGCAGCCGGAAGAAGCCGCCGTAAGCGGCGTCGGCATGGACGCGCACCCCGTACCGGCGCGCCAGCGGGACGATGCGGTGCAGCGGATCGACGGCACCCAGCGCCGTCGTGCCCGTGGTGGCGACGACCGTGCCGGCGACCCCGGTGGACAGCAGCCGCTCCAGCCCGGCCGTGTCCATGCGCCCACGATCGTCCACCGGCACCGTGTACACGGGGACGCCCAGCAGATGACACATCCGGGCGTGGGTGTAGTGCGCCTCGGCGCTGACGGCCACCCCCGTGCCGGGACGGCTCTCACGGGCGACGAACAGGGCTTCGAGGTTCGCCTGGGTGCCGCTGCTGGTCAGATGCCCCAGGTGGGCCGTGAAACCGGCCATCTCCGCGAGCTGCTCCACCACCTCCTCCTCCAACACGGAGGTCGCCGGACCGCCGTCCAGCGCGTGGTTGTTGGAGTTGACCAGCATGGCGGCCGCATAGCCGGCGACCGCCACCGGGTGCGGCGGCTTGAGCATCTGCCCCGCGTAGCAGGGGTGGAAGAAGGGGTAACTGCCGCGCAGCCGGGCGGTCAGCTCCTCGAACGCCACCTCACAGGCCGCTTCGTCGACCTCCATCGCGGTATGCGTCGCGAACTCGCCGTACGTTCGCGCCCATTCCCGGAAGGTTTCGACGCCCCGCCCGAGCCAGTACCCCAGCTCCATACCTACCCCCGACCCCGACCCCGGCCCCAATGACCCGATCACCGTAGCGGCGGAAAATCACCCCATCACGACAATCATCGGTAATCACCTGAAAGAGGCGATGGGGCCGCTGCGCCGAGGCCGGTCGTTCAGCGACCCGTCAATCGCGTGTTGAACACGTCCACCTACGGTCCGGGCACCACCACCCGCACCCGTAGATGGATGGAGCATCCGTTGCGCAGACATGCCGTCACGCTGGCGCTCGCCACAGCCGGTCTGGCCGCCGTTCTCCCCACGGCCCAGGTGTACGCCGACACCTCGACCCCGACCACACGTCCCGCCGCGTCCGCGCCGCGCGCGGCGGACGGCGGTGCCCAGGCCCTGGCCACGGTCACCGACGCCCAGCAGCGCGCCTTCTGGACCGAACACGAAAAGAACGGCACCTTCCGCCAGTTCACGGGGAAGATGCCGGACTGGAAGCCGACGGCCGAGCCGCCGCGGGCGAAGGAGCAGGGTGCCGGGCAGGCCGTGAAGGCACCCGCCGTCGCGCCACAGCAGAACGGGAAGAGCCGGTTCGCGGCCGGCTCCCCGGGCGAGAACCTGCTGCGCGCCACCACCGGCCGCATCCGGATCGCCTGGCCCGACGAGAAGGACCCCAACCTCTGGTGGGTCGGCGCGTGCACCGGCAATGTGGTCACCAGCTACAGCAAGGACGTCGTCGCCACGGCGCGCCACTGCATTCCCCACGACGACCAGGGGCGCGTCAACTCCAAGGCGACGTACGAGTTCACCCCGGGCTACTCCAAGGACGCCGACGGCACCGAGCACGCCCCGTACGGCAAGTGGACCTTCCGCTCCGTCGGTGTCGTCAGTGACAGCGCCGGCCGGCAGACCAGCGACACCGCGTTCCTCGCGCTCAACACCCAGAACGGCACCCACGTCCAGGACAAGGTCGGCGCCTCCGGCTACCGGTTCGGGACCACCTCCCTGCCGAGCCGGGTGGTGATGGCAGGCATACCCGCCAATTCCAACCAGTTCCACACCTGTGTGAAGGAGCCCTACTGGGGTCCGGACAACCCGCCGCAGATCCTGGGCCGTGGCGGGCCCTGCACCGGTGACAGCGATCTCTCCGGCGGCGCGAGCGGTGGCCCCCTCCTCGACGGCGACACCTTCGACAGCGGCGGTCCCGTCCAGATCGGCGACTTCTCCGGCAGCCTCGGGGACGACGCGGCCGCCGCGGTGTGGCGCGACGAGGCCTTCGCCGTCTTCCGTTCCGTGCAGGGCGGCGGCACGGGTGGTGGGAAGCTCCGGTAGCGGGGCGCGACGCGTGTAGTTCACGCGAGCGGGTCCGGCCCCGGCCGGACCCGCTTTCGGGCACAGTCGGCAATCGTCGCAAACAGCCATGAGCGTCTCTTGAGCGCCTTTACCAATCCTGTGCGCAACCTCCACCGACCTGACTGAAACTTGGCTGGTTATGATCGGCACTCACTTCGAAACGGTCGGCTGTGTTTGACGAGGACTGATGACTCCCACAGGATCCGAAGGCCCGGGCGAACCGGTGGGCGAGCCGGTCGGCGAGTCGGCGGGCGAGCCGGCGCGAAGAAGCCGACGACGGGTCGTGCGCCTGCGTACCCTGCTCGTCTGGCTCGCGGTGGTGCCCACCGTGGCGATGGGCGTCCAGGTCCTCATCAGCTCCGACCGGTCGGTCCAGGAGTCCCGGCACCTGCGCAAGGACGTGGTGGCCGGCCGGCAGACCGGCGTACCCCTGTACCAGCTCATGACCAGGCTTCAGGAGGAGCGCGCGATCACCGCCGCCTGGTGGTCGGGCACCCCCGTGCCCGCGGCCGATGTGCGTGACCGCCGGGCCGAGACCGACCGGGCCGTGACCGTGTTCCTGAAGTCTTCGGACCCCGACCAGCTCCACTCCGACCGGGCGAAGGACCGCCTCCGCGACGTCGCCGGGCGACTGGCCGACCTGGGCGCCCAGCGCGAACGCGCCGACGCGCGCCACGGCAGCCCGGACGACACCGTCGACTACTACACCGACGTGATCAGCGGAACGATCCGTTGCTTCGGAGACTTCAACCACGTCGACGACGGCGCGCTCACACAGGAGACGACATCGCTCGTGGCCCTGTTCTCGGCGGCGGAGGTGGTGGCTCGCGAGGACGCCATCCTCGCGCTGGCGGGCCCCTCCGGAAAGCTGACGTCCGCCAGGTTCGGTGAATTCGTCCAAGCCGTCGGCGCGAGCGACTACCTGTACGACACGGTCACCCTCGATCTGCCCCTCGACGACCAGGACGCCCTCCAGCGGATCCTCACCTCGAACGCCTGGCAGACCAAGTCCCGCATCGAGAAGGCGGTCGTCTCCGAACACCGGGACGTCCCCTCCGGCGTCGTGCTGCCGCCGGACGTCAGCGACTGGCGGGCGGCCTACGCCACCTTCTCCGCCCAGCTGAACACCCTCGACGAGAGCGAGCTGCGGGAGCTGCTCGCCCACGCCGACGACCGGGCGGCGGAGCTGGAGAACCAGGTCGTCCTCCTGGTGGCCGCCAGTGGCGCCGCCCTCCTGCTGGTCGTCGCCGTCGTGGTCTTCACCACGCGTTCGGTCCTGCGCCGCCTGCGCCGTCTCCACGACCGCACGGTCGCGGTCGCCGAGAAGACCCTGCCGGACGTCGTGGACCGCCTCCAGCGCGGAGAGGCCGTCGGCACCGACGCACTGCCGCAGCCCAGGGGCGATCAGGACGAGGTCGGACGGATCAGCGACGCCTTCGCCCACGTCGTCGCCGTGTCCGTCGAGGGACACCGCAAGCTCGCCGACGAGCGCGAGGGCTTCAGCGTGTTCGCGTCCGGCATCGCCGCACGGACCGGGAACCTGGTCAGCCGGCAGCTCGCCCTCACCGAGCACATCCAGGACGCCTTCGGCCAGGACGAGGCGCTCCTCGCCGAGCTCATGAGGTCCGATCAGCTCACGGTGGGCATGCGGCGGCAGATCGAGAACCTGCTCATCCTGGCGGGCGGCGAGATCCCCGACCCGCACATGGAGCCCATGCGCATCGCCGACCTGCTGCGGGAGGCGGCCGCCGAGGTCGAGGACTTCCGGCGCATCGACCGGCACGCCATGGACGAGACCAGTGTCGAAGCCGGTGTGATCAGCCAGCTCAGCCACCTCCTGGCAGAGCTGCTGGACAACGCCACCCGCTTCTCCCCGCCGACGGCGAGGGTCGCCATCCGGGCCGAACTGGTCGGTGACGGCCTCTGCGTCGAGGTCGAGGACCGCGGCCCACGGGTGACCACCGAGCGGTACGAGGAGATGAACGGCCGGCTCCACTCGGCCCCGCCGTACTCCGTGCTGGCCAGCAACGCCCACCGGCTCGGCCTGTTCGTGGTCGGCCACCTCGCCGACCAGCTCGGGGCGACGGTCACACTGCGCCGCTCGGCGTTCGGCGGAACGTCCGCCGTGGTGATCGTCCCGGGTGAGCACCTCGTGCCGACCCGGAAGGGCACCGCGGTGGACGGGCCGGCCAAGGAGTCCGCCGAGCCGGTCGAGGAGTCCGTGCCCGTGCCGCGGCCCGCCGAGGAGCTGCGGCCGAAGCTCGTCGCACGGCAGCGGGCCGGTGAGCCGGCGGACGACCCCGCTCCCGTGGACCACCCCGCTCCCGGCGCTGCGGGACTGCCGCGCCGCCGGCGGAAGGAACAGGCGCGGCAGGCCGGGAACACGGCGCCGGAGGTGCCAGCGGCAGCACAGACACCGCAGACACCGCAGACACCGTCCCGGTCCGGCTCCGGGGACGCCCCCGGCCGGCCGGCCCTCCCCGAGCGCGTCCCCCAGACCCATATGACCCAGCGGCTCCGCGAGCCGCGTGCGGCCGAACCCGTGGGCCAGGACGCCGCCACACCCGAAGAGGTGGCCGACGCCTGGGCGGACTACGAAGACAGCACCAGGCAAGTGGAACTCGAGCTCCGACAGGACCAGCCATGACGACGACACAGAACGATGCGATCTACAGCATCCTGGACAACAACCTGAGCAGGATCGCGGGGATCCAGGGAGCCGTGCTCCTCTCCAACGACGGGCTCAAACTCAGCGCCTACATGCTGGAGCGGGACCAGGCCGAGAGGGTCGCCGCGGCGGCCTCCGGCATCGCCTCCACCATGAAGGCCATCTCGCGGGAGATCGACGGCGGCGGAGTGATCCGCCAGCTCGTCGAGATGGACGAGCGGTACCTGTGCATCGTCGGGTGCGGATCGGGCAGCACGCTGATCGTGGTGGCCTCCCGCAAGGCCCGCCTCGGCGAACTGGGCGGTGAGACGGTCCGCGCCGCGCAGGCGCTCGGCGAGTGGCTGGGCACCCCCGAGCGCTCCCAGGCGCCCACCGCGTAATGACGGCCGCCCCCCAGCCCGGACGGCGCCGCCGGACGCGGCTGTACGCCCTCACCGACGGGCGTACCGCCGCGTCCCGGCACGGCCTGACGATGGACACCGTGATCACGGCGACCGCCGACGCGGGCCACGGTCACGGCGGTCTGCCCACCGAGTGGCAGGAGATCCTCGCCATGTGCCCGCCGCCGAGCGGACGGGCCGTCGCCGAGATCGCCGCCCGGATGCGGATGCGTCTGACTCCCATGGTGGTCCTCCTCGGCGAGCTCCTGGAGCGCGGCCTGATCCGCCACCGGCCGCCGCTGGACGCCTCCGAGACCTCCAATGTCCACCTGCTCATGAAAATCAGGGACAACCTTGCCCGGCTATGACCCCGCCCATGACACCGCCGCCGCACCGGAGGCGTCCCCCGTCAAGATCCTCATAGCCGGGGGCTTCGGAGTCGGCAAGACGACTCTGGTCGAGGCGATCTCCGAGATCGATCCGCTGCGCACCGAGGAGCGGCTGACGTCCGCCGGCGTCGGCGTCGACGACCTCGACGGCATCGAGGGCAAGACGGCGACCACCGTCGCGATGGACTTCGGCCGCCTCACCCTCACCGACGCCGGAGTGGTCCTGTACCTCTTCGGCACGCCGGGCCAGGAACGCTTCTGGTTCATGTGGGACGACCTGCTGAACGGGGCGCTCGGGGCGATCGTCCTGGTCGACACCCGGAGGCTGGACCGCGGCTTCGCCGCCATCGACTTCTTCGAGAACCGCGGACTGCCGTTCGTCGTCGGCGCGAACTGCTTCGACGGCGAGCAGGCGTACACCGCCGAGGAGATCAGGGCGGCCCTCCACCTGAGGGACCCGGACACCCCCGTCCTCCTGCTCGACGCCCGCTCCCGCGAGGACGTCCGCGGCTGCCTGCTCTCGCTGCTGGAGCGAGTCATCGCCCGGGCGCGCGTCACCGCGCTTGTCTGACGACAGTCGGCCGGCGTCACCATCGCGACACGGTGCGGGGATTCCCGCCGGGACCGACACCCACGGTGCATAGTATGTCCGTATTTATGAAATGCGGAGGAGGTCCCCGGATGCTTGCCGCCACCCGGCAGTCCGACCCGCGAGGGTGAGCGGACTCGGCCAGGGCGCGGGGCCGGTGACGGCGCCGGCCCTGGAACTGGACGACATCCAGGGCACCGTGCTGCGGCGTCGCCCGGACGACTACCACGGCGTCTACCTGCTGTACCGGATCGAGGACCCGGCCGCGACGAAACGGTCGCTGCGCGAGGTCCTGCCGAAGGTCACCAGCGCGGTGGACTGGGAGCGGCCCCGCCCGTTCACCCTCAACATCGCCTTCACTTATCGGGGGCTGGCCCGGCTGGGTGTGCCGCAGGACTCGCTCGCCTCCTTCTCCGAGGAGTTCCGGGCCGGCATGGCCGCCCGCAAGGAGGTGCTCGGCGACCTCGGCGCCAATGACCCCGGCCACTGGGTCCCCCCCCGTTGGGCGGCCCCGATGTCCACATCGGGGTCATGATCATCGCGCGAGCCCCCGAAGGGCTGCGCGAGCCGGTGGACGCGGCCGGGCGCCTGGCCGGGGTGAGCCTGGTCTACCGACTGGACATCGGCGTCCCGGTCACCGGGCGCGAGCACTTCGGGTTCCGGGACGGCATCTCCGGCCCGTATCTGGTCGGCAGCGCCGATCAGCCGCTGCCGGGTCAGGACGCCGTCCAGCCGGGCGAGTTCGTCTTCGGCTACCCGGACGAGTCGGGGACGCCGCCCAAGGGGCCCGCCCCGGACGTGCTCGGCCGCAACGGCTGCTATCTGGCATTCCGGCAGTTGCACACCGACGTCGCCGGGTTCCGCCGGTACGTGCGCGACAACGCCCGCTCGCCCGAGGACGACGGCGTGGAGCGCGGGATCATCTTCGTCTTCATGGGCGCCAGCCTGTCCCGTCAGTTCGAGTTCGTGCAGCAGGTGTGGCTCAACGACGGTGACTTCGCGGGCCTCGGCACCGAGCGGGACCCGCTGGTCGGCGACAGCGACGGGAGCGGCGTGCACGTCATCCCGGCCACGCCGGTCCGCCGCCGGCTCACCGGGCTGCCCCGGTTCGTGACCGTGCGCGGTGGCGAGTACTGCTTCCTGCCCGGCCCCACCGCGCTCGAGTGGCTCGCCACGCTGCCCGACCCGGCCGGGGAACCGTCCACCACGCAACCCTCCACGCAACCCACCTCGCAACCCTCGTCGAGACCGGAGGACGCCCCGTGGCGCCATCCAGGATGACCTTCACCCCTGTGCGGTACTCACCCGACGTCGTGCCGCCGGAACCGGACTTCGACCGTCACCTGCGGCAGGTCATCGACGTCATCGAGGAGTTCGAGAAGGGCTCGGTGGCGGGCGAGGGCGAGAACCGCGCGGTCCGCTTCGCCCACGCGAAGGCGTACGGACTGGTACGCGGCACGTTCGAGATCCTCGACGGCGTCCCGCCCGAGTACGCCCAGGGCGTCTACGGCAGGCCCGGGACGCACGACGCGCTCGTCCGCTACTCCAACGGGCTGTCCCATCTGGGCGCCGACCGGATGCTCGGCAACGTCGTGGGCATGGCCACCAAGGTCTTCGGGGTGGACTCCTCCACCACCCTGCCGGACGAGGCCACGAGCCACACCATGGACTTCAACATGATCAACGGGCCGGTCTTCTTCTGCAATACCGCCGCCCACTACACCTTCCTGGCGAAACTCTTCATCGATCTGCCGAAGTACCGCCTCGACGGCCGTCGGGGCAACCACCGGATGTACTACGACTGGGTCACCGGGTACGGCACGCTGCCGCCGGAGGAGTGGGCCTGGGACGAGCTCGGTGCGATGCTGCGGCTGGGTGCGCGGGCCCGCTGGCAGAACCTCCTCCTCAGCTCGTTCTTCTCCATGGGCGCGGTGCGCCACGGCGACTACATCGCCAAACTGCGCGTCCGCCCGACGGACGGGTCGGCGGCCGGCGTACGGGCCCGCGACCTCGACCCGGCGAGCGGGGACGAGGTCTTCCGGCCCGCCCTGGTCGGCGAGCTCGCCCGGTCCTCGTACGAGTTCGACTTCCAGGTGCAGCTGTGCGCGTCCCTGGAGACCATGCCCGTCGACGACCTCACCGTCGAATGGGAGGAACACGAGTCCCCGTTCGTGACGGTCGCCAGACTCCGCTTCCCCCGCCAGGACATCGGCGCCGAGGAGAACCTCGCCGCCGCCGACGCCCTCTCGTTCACTCCGTGGCGCTGCCCTCCGGAGCACGTACCGATCGGCGCGATCCAGACCGTCCGCAAGGAGGTGTACCGGCACTCGTCCGTGTTGCGGCACGAGTTGAACGGCCAGCACCGCGCCGAACCGGCCACGGCGGCCGACGTGCTTCCCGACCGGTCCTGACGTCTCCTGATGTCTCCTGACGTCCTCCTGTCGAATCCTGCCGAAAGGGAACCCAGATGTACGACTTCGACCCGTCGACCTACCGGCCGATCTCCCCGGACGTACCGGTCGAGGAGATCGCCGAGCACTTCCAGCACCCGCGCACACAGACCGACGGTGTCGGCCTGCGAGCGGTGAACCGTTCCGAGTTCACCCTGCTCGCACCCGTCATCCAGCCCACCGGGCCCGCCGTCTTCCGGGAGCGCGCGGAGAAGGCCTGCATCGAGGCGCCCTACTGGGAGAGCCGCCTCGGGACGGTCCACGACCTCCGTGTCGCGCTCGTCGACGACGGCCGACAGGTCCTCTTCTGCGCGACCTACAGCGACGAATTCAAGCCCTACGTCGTCGACGTCATCCGCTTCGCCACCCCCTGGATCGACTACATGTTCACCGACGTCGCGGTCGGCTACCCGGGCCTGGCCTCCGACGACGCGATCCCCTACATCGCGAAGTACCAGGTACAGGCCGACGTCTGGTACGGCGGCCCGAACCCGGAAGCCAGTCCCAGGGACATCGCCAAGAGCCTTGCGGTGGCCGCCGCGCTCGACAAGCTGCTGGACGCCGTCCAGGCCTGACGACCCCCACTTCATGGCAGGCCGTGGCAGGTCATGGCAGGCCGGACCGGCAGCCCGGGATCACGGAATCGTGAGCACCTGGCCGACGTCCACCACGTCCGGGTCGTCGATGCCGCTGGCGGCGGCGATGTCGCGGTAGCGGTTGCCGTCGCCGTAGAAGCGTTCGGCGACGGCCCACAGGGTGTCGCCGGGTTCGACGGTGTAGGTGCGCGCCTCGAGGGTGGGCGGGGGCACGGGCACGTCGTCGGTGACGGGGTCCGTGGCCGGTTCGTCGACGACGAGGGGGTTGTCCGTGTCGGTGTCGGACGCCCACAGGGGGATGTCGTCCTTGGAGTACAGCACCACGTTGCGGTCGGCCTGCACGATCAGCCGGTCGGCGTCCTTGCCGTCGGTGTCGGTGGCCCACACCGGGCCGTCGTCGGTGTAGAGCACGAAGTTGCCGTCTTCCTGGAGCACGGCTTGCCGGACTTCCTGCTCGTGGGTGCCGGTCGCCCACACGACGCCGCCGCCCGGCTCGGAGAGCACCAGGTTGCCGTCGGTCTGCAGCGTCAGCGTGTAGGCGCCGCCCTGCAGGGACTGGCCGAGACCGAGTTCCTCGCCCACGTACAGCGTGTCACCCATGAACGTTCCTTTCGGAGAAGGGGATTCGCTTCGTCGCGCGTCGTCGCCTCGTGCATCGACAGCGGGGAACCGCACTCGCCGTCGTCCGCCGTCGTCCCGCCATCGTCCGCGAACGTTACCGCTCGCTGCGAGGCGGTCCGCAGGCATCGCGCGCAGTTCACCGATTCGTGGACCGCCCTCTCCTCCGACCGTCCATGAGCAGCCCCGCAGTATGCGGTATATGGACCGCTCGAACCTGCACCGGAGACAGGCCTTTCAGAAACCCTCCTGTTCCCGCCGTCGACGGCGGGCCCACACGCTGTACAGCTCCCAGTGGTACGACGAGTCCTCGCCGAGGCCTTCATAGAGGCGCAGCACGTCGTCGGCGCGCGGGTCGTCGCTCATGCCGAGTCCGAATGCCGCTGTGACCCGTACGTCCTCCTCCTCGTCGCTCAAGCAAGCGGCAAGGGTGTCCAGGCGCAGGGGGCCGGCAGGGGTGTGGGCCACGGTGATGTCCGGATGGCCGGCGGGCACGGCTCCCAGGACCTGGCACGCGGAGCGGCGGACCGCGGGCACCTCATCACGCGCGCGTTCCACGACGGCCGCCACAGCCTCCTCGTCCCCGGCGTTCACCGGGAACGACAGCCCACTGACCGCCCCCGCGCGCACGTGGGGATCGGCGTGGCGCGTCAGCGCCGTCAGCAGTGGCACGGCCCGGGCGCTGGTGCCCGAGAGGCCGTTGGCGAGGACCCGCAGCACACGGGAGTCTTCCTCCCGTGCCGCCCAGGACAGGAAGAGATTCCCCAACGGTCCGTCGAAGGGGAAGTCGTCGCTCTCGTCGAAGAGGTCTATGCAGTACAGCACGTCGGCGCCGAAGCGCCGCTCCAGGGGATCCGGACTGTCGGCGAGGGCGGCTGCCGCGTTCCAGACGGCATTCGGATCCGTGGGAGTGCGCAGTTGCCGCTGCCACAGCACAGACGTGGTCTCCAGCCACACCACGTGCTCGACGTCCCCCTCGGCCAGCGCACGGTGCTTCAGCTCCTCGAAGGAGGGCGCGATCCCGTACTTCGACTCCAGGTAGGTGAGGATCGCGGCATGCCCGGTGCGGACTTTGAGGCCTCCAAGGGACAACTCATGCGACACCCAGTCGCCATCATGTCGCACGGCCATCCGTTCCGCCGGTCCCGTCACCCCGGATCTGCGCCGCAGTTCGGCTTCGGCCCCTGCCTCGCACCAGTATCGTGCGAGGTCCAGGGCTCGCCGTCCCTCTGTACCCGGCCCCGGTCCGTACGGGACCGGGTGGTTCGTGACGAACTCGTAGTCACCGCGGTCGACCGCGAGCAGCAGGGGCGACGCGCCCTCCGCCTGGTCGTGGAGCCGACTCTTCGACTGGCCGGAATCGGTCGATTGTTCGCTTGACATGTCGAAAGCGGCTTACTCGCCCAAGGTGGGGCGGTCAGACGAACAGACGTACCTTCGTCTCGATCGGCTGTGGCGCGCGGTCCTCCGTCACGCAGCGCAGCGCCTCTCGTGCCGCGAGGGCGCCCAGTTCGAGGAACACCTGGTCGCAGGAGTCGGTCCAGTGCCAGATCAGGTCGCGCACGACGACGCGAGCGCTCACCGGTCCCGCGCAACCGGTCTCCGGGGTGGGGGAGGCCAGCCCCTCCAGCACGCCTTGGACGAGCGCTCGCTCGTACTCCGCCATACGCTCCGGCCGGGGGTCGCGGGCGAACTCGCAGAAGGACTCCTCGCCTTCGAGCAGTGGCTCGAAGTCGAGCTCCGCCCGTCCGAAGGTCGGCACGCACGCGCCGAGCGTCTGACGGGAATACACCTTCACTCCTCGGACCGGACGAGAGAGTCCGGTGAACTGTGCGGCATCCATGAGCGGCACCGTATGCGGCGGTCGTGCGGAGACGCCACCGCGTTTCCCACGGACGGGAGCGTTCGGAATGCGGGTTCCACGCTGCCGGCCCGCGCCGGCCGGCGACCTTGGCGGCGGGAATGGCGGGAATGGCGGGGATGCCGGGGGTGGCGAACGGGTGACGTGTCCGGGAGCCGCTCCGGCTCGTTCTTGCCGCAAAGACCTGTCTTGCCGGAATTGACTGAAGGAGTCCGGATGCGACGAGTCCTCGCGCTGACCGTCCTGACCGCGGCCGCGCTGAGCGCGGGCGCCACCGGCCCGGGCGCCGTCGCCCATGCGGAGGACGGGGTGGGTGTCGGCATGGCCGGCGCGGGCATCGACCCGGAAACGGTGACCGCGACGGCGGACAACGCCCTGCGGAAGACGACAGCGGAACTGGGCCGCGTGGCGGGCGGCGATCTCGGGAGGACCCTGCCCGCGCTCGGTCGAGCGGGTGGCGGCACCCTGAGCGGGACGACATCCGGCGTCCAGCGGTTCATCGGAGGGACGGCGGGATCGGCGGGACAGTCCATCGGGCGCGCCATGACCACGGGGGCGAGGCGCGGCCTGCCGGAGGGAAGCCTCCCGGAGCCGGGCTCGGTCCCCGGATACTGAGCCGGGCCGGCGCTCCGCCGGGCCCCCGGCGGGCCCAGCGGGCGGGCCGCGTCGGCTTCTACGCGGGCCGGGCCGCGCCGCACCAGCCGCCGGTCCGGGGCGCGGTCGTGGTGGAAGAGACCGGCGGTCGCGGTGGCGTCCAGGGACGAGCGCAGGGACGAACGGCCGAGCTCGTCGCGCCGTATCCGGGGGATGTGTTCCCGCATCGGTTCGGTCGTGCCGGGCCGCAGGACGAGGGAGCGGGCCGCCGGGTTGCCCGTGGTGCCACCAGGCCGCTCATCGAGTGCGCGACGAGAACGGCCTCGTAGTGAGGCTTGAGGGCGTCCGCGACATCGGGCGGCGGCTCCGGCGTCACCACCCGGTGGCCATGCGCGCCGAGGTGCGTGCCCACCTCGTTCCGGTCGGATTATGCGGCGCGGCCGGTCTGTTCGGTGTCGGCCGGGAACCCGACGGGGTATTCCGCGCCGAAGTCGGCGGAGACGGAGACTGCCTGCCAGGCCCCGGCCTCGGCGATCTGCTGCCGTGAGTATTCGAGTGCCATTCGGGCCGCGGTCGCGCCCAGGGGCAGGTGAGTGGGGAGGTGGTCGCGCTTGACCACGCGTACCAGGATCTCTGCGGCACGGTCCGGGTCGCCGGCGGCCAGGCCGCGGCCGGCACGGTTGTGGAAGGCGCCGACGGTCTCCTGGTACTCCGGCGGGACGTCCTGGACGTCCATGGAGGCGCCGGCCCAGTCGGTGGCGAAGCCGCTGGGCTCGACCACCATGTAACGGATGCCGAATGGCGTGGTCTCGGTGGCGAGTACGCGGGTGAGGCCGTCGATGGCGAACTTGGCCGCCTGGTAGGAGCCCAGGCCGGGGCTGCCGCCGACCCGGCCGCCGATGGAGGAGAACTGGACGACGACGCCCCCGCCCTGCGCCTTGAGCAGAGGCAGGGCGGCCTTCGAGACGTTGTACACGCCCCAGAAGTTCGTCTCGAACTGGCGGCGGAAATCGTCCTCCGGAGCGGTCTCCACCGGGGCGAGGTTCGCGTAGCCGGCGTTGTTGACGACCACGTCGACGCGGCCGAAGCGGTCCCGGGCGGCGCCGAGCGCGGCGGCGGCCGCGGCGGGGTCGGTCACGTCGAGCGCGACCGGGAGGACCTTGTCGCCGAACCGCTCGACCAGGCCGGCGATCTGTTCCGGCCTGCGGGCGGTGGCGACGACCTGGTCGCCCGCCTGCAGGGCGGCGAGGGTGAGGGAGCGGCCGAAGCCGCGGGAGGAGCCGGTGATGAACCACGTCTGGGTTGCCATACAGATAGCAAAACACGGTTGCGTTAATAGTGCAACCTGGTTGCGTTAGGATGCGCGTATGGCCACCCGCAGTCAGTCCACAAGAGCCCGGAGTCCCGAGGCCAAGCGCGCCCGCGAGGCCGCGATCCTCGACGCGGCGGCCCGGCTGGCCATGACGAGCGGCATCCGGGCGGTGACCTTGACCGACATCGCGGTAGAGGTCGGCATGCACAAGTCGGCGATGCTCCGCTACTTCGAGACCCGGGAGGAGATCTTCCTCCGCCTGGCCGCCGCCGGGTGGATGGAGTGGTCGCGCGCGGTCCGCGAGCGGCTCGACGGTGCGACGCCCGGCACGGACCGGCACGCCGTCGCCGGTCTGCTGGCCGAGTCGCTGGTGGCGCGGCCCCTGTTCTGCGACCTGCTGGCCCATACGCCGATGAACCTCGAGCGCAACGTCTCGCTGGAGAGCGTCCGGTGCTTCAAGCTGACGGCCATCGCCGAGGTCGGGGCCGTGGGCGAGGCACTGTGCCGGGTCGTCCCGCTGAGCCCGGCACAGGCCGGCGACGTCGTCGCCACGGCCACGGCGATGGCGGGAGCGCTGTGGCAGATGGCCGCCCCGGGAACCGAACTGCGCCGCCTCTACGAGTCGGACCCGGATCTCGCCCACGCCGTCGTCGACGTCGCCCCTCGGCTGACCGGCATCCTGGGCGCGATGCTCCGGGGCTACGACGCCGGCAGCGAAGCCGGGTAGGCGAAGGTGTCACTCTCCGCTCCGTGAACGTGCCGCCGACGAGGTCGGCTCCGGCTCCGCCCGGGGTGAAGTGAGCCCACGGCGGCCGCATGCCCCGTGCGCAAGGCGGGTCAGCGCGTGCACCGGCAATGTGGTCACCGGTGACAGCGGGGCCGGCCGCCGGCGACACGGGTCGCGTGGCGGACGGCCCCCTGGGGCTCAGGCGGGTGTGCCGGCTCCTCAGGGTCGCAGGGCGCCGTCGAACTGCGCCCATCCGGACCAGCCGTTGCCGGTGGGAATCTGCCAGCGGTGGAAGACGGCACCGCCCCGGTTGACACCGAAGAGCTCGATGCGGCCGTCCATGTTGGTGGTGGCGGCCACCTGGGTCAGGGCACCGTCGAACTGTGCCCAGGGCGACCACGGTCCGGCGGCCGGGACGGTCTGCCAGCGGTGGAACACCGCGTCACCGGAGTTGGCGCCGAAGATCTCCAGCCGGCCGTCCGCGTTGCGGGCGGCGGCGATGGAGGTGAGGTTGCCGTCCAATTGTTCCCACCCGGACCAGGAGCCGCGGATGGACGTCTGATAGCGGTGGTAGATGTACCCCGCGCTGTTCACGCCGAAGACCTCGACCCGGCCGTCCGCGTTGGTGGCGGCGGCCACCTGGGTCAGGGCGCCGTCGAACTGCTCCCAGGCCGACCACGAGCCGCCGATGGAGGTCTGCGAGCGGTGGTAGATCCCACCGGCGCTGTTGGTCCCGAAGAGCTCGATGCGGCCCTCCGCGTTGCGGGCGGCGGCGATGGAGGTGAGGTTGCCGTCCAGTTGCTCCCACCCGGACCAGGGGCCTCCGGCAGCGATGGTCTGCCAGCGGTGGAAGATGTTCCCGGCGCCGTTGACACCGAACAGTTCCATCCGGCCGTCGGCGTTGGTCTCGGCGGCCACCGCGCGCAAGGCGCCGTCGAACTGTGCCCAGGGCGACCAGTCGCCGGTGGCGCCCTTGGTCTCGTAGCGGTGGAAGACGGCGTCACCGCTGTTGGTTCCGAAGAGTTCGAGCCGGCCGTCCACGTTGCGGGCCGCGGCGACGGAGGAACCGAAGACGATCGCGGCCGTACGGTCGGCGGAGCCGGCCGCCGTGGCGACGCCCGGTGCGGCGACGGTCGGTGCGGCGACCACGAGCACCAGGGCGCCGAACAGTTGAAGAGCGCGTCTGTACCTCTTGCCCATGCGACTGTCCTTTCCTGACCGAGGAACGGAACACCCACGGGATCGGGGCACGCGCACCGTATAACGGTGCCGCGGCTCCTGCACAGCCGGACCGACAGTGCTTTCCAGCCGATCGACGGGGCGGTGAACGCCTCGCCGCTCGGGGCCGGTGCTCAGTGCGGGTCGCCCTCGATCCGGCCGGTCAGGGCCCGGGCGGCGGGTAGGAGTGCCCGCCGCCGCGTGGCGGGCAGGACGAGCAGGAGGGACAGCCCCAGGTAGACCCAGCTCAGCACCAGCCGGGCGTTCTCGCCCGGCAGCGCGAACTGCACGCCGAACAGGACGAAGAGCAAAGCCGCCTTCCACGGCAGGAACCGCAGGTCGAGCAGGAGCACCACCGCCAGGACGGTCTGCGCCGCCGTCAGGAAGACCTCGTCCACCTGACGTTCCACCAGGGGCAGCGCCGCCCCTCCGCCGCCCGCCAGGTACGCCAGCGGGAGACAGCCGACCAGCAGCGTCCACTGGTTGACCTTGCTGGAGAGCAGCGCGCCGAGTCCGTCGTCGCCGCGCAGCCGCCAGGCGAAGACCACGGCGACGATCAGTTCGGGGGCCTCGGAGGCCAGTGGCGCCAGCCATTGCACGAGCAGGAAGCGGTCGATGCCCAACGACGCCCCGGCCTCGACGAGCGAGGTCGCGAACGGCTCGGCGCAGGAGAAGACCACCCCGGCCGCGACGGCGAAGACCAGCACCGTGACGGTCTTGCGCGCACCGCCCGGCAGCAGGGCCAGCCGGGCGGGCACACCGATCAGCTCCTCCTCGTCCGTCTCGCCGCACCGGCTGATCCGGAACAGGTAGTACGCGTACCAGGCGATCAGCACGACAGCCAGGAGCCAGGAGATCTCCCTGGTCAGCGGCATCACAAAGGCCACCAGCGCCGCCGCGCCGAGGAACGCCACGTCGATCAGCCGGTGCGCGCGCAGCCCGATCCCCGGCGGAACGCGCCGCCTGCGCGCGGCGAACCAGGCGGCCAGGGCCACGAGGGGCCAGCCGACGCCCACCAGCAGCCGGTTGGCGCCGGTCATGTTGGCCGCCGCGTACGCCGTGTACTCGGGGCGACTGCCCGCGGTGTAGGCGAAGTACAGGTCGACGGCGTATTCCGGCAGCACCGCGATGAACGCCAGCAGGGCGAGCGCGAGCGGCCCGGAGATGTCCACCCGCGCGGTCTCCGCCGCCCACATGAGCAGCACCGCCGCCGACAGGACACCCAGGCCGAAGACCACGATCCCCGCCACCGGGCCCGGCTCGGTACCGGTGAGGCGCATCACGACCGCGGGCGCCGCCCCGGCGCACGCCCCGGCCGCGCGCAGCAGGGTCGCGAGGCCTCCCGGCGGCACGGCCGGGGGGCCTGTCGCCGTCGGCCGGATGTCAGACATTCGTGGTACTCCCTCCTGCACGGCCCCGCCGCCACGCGTCCCGCACCGCGGATGCCTGCCCGCCCGGGCGAAGCGGCCCGCGCTCACTCCGGGGCGGGCGGGTGCGGGACGGCGATGACGGGGCACCGCGCGTGGTGGAGCACGCCCTGGCTCACGGAGCCGAGGACCATGCCGGTGAAGCCGCCGTGGCCCCGGGTGCCCACCACCAGGCCCAGGGCCTGGGCGGACGCCTTGGTCAGCGTCTCGACGGGGTGGCCGGTCAGGAGTTCTTGCCGGAGTTCCACTCCGGGGTGCGTCGCGGTGCGGCCGGCCACCGTCTCGGAGAGCAGACGTTCGCACGCCTGCCGCGAGGCCTCCTCGTCCAGCACCTCGAAGCGCCCCGGCCACCACGCGTACACCGCCCGCAGCGCGGCGCCGTGCAGGGCGGCCTCCTCGAAGGCGAAGTCGAGGGCCGCGGCGGAGTGGGCACTGCCGTCCACCCCGACGACGAAGTACGGCGGCTGCTGTGCGCTGTGCTCCGGCTCGGGCACGACCACCACCGGGCAGGACGCGTGGGCCATCAGGGGCAGGGCTACCGAAGCGCTGCCGAACGCCTCCTCCACCCGGCTCAGGTGCTGCGCTCCCACCACCAGGACGGCGGCGTCCCGCGCCTGCTCGCGCAGCACCCACACCGGGTCACCCTCGGCCAGCACCCCGGACACCTCCAGCCGCGGCTGCCGGGTCTCGCCGAACGCCGCCGCCTCCTGGAGCACATGCTCCCCGGCCGCATGGAGGGCCTCGTTCCATTCCTCCCAGGACGGCCGGACCTCGCGCTTGCGGTAGCCGCGCGTAGGCGTTCCCTCGGCGTGGACCAGGCGGAGCGGTACCCGGCGCCGTGCCGCCTCGTCGGCCGCCCAGGCGAGTGCCATGCGCTTGGCGGGGTCGGGGTCGACGCCGACGACGACCGGTCGGCGGTCCGCGGACGAGACCATGTGCATCTCCCAGCCGGTCGTGGTTTCCGGGGCTGTCACCCATACTGGTGCAGCGGCGTGGCCCCTGCATGCCGGGCGGAAGAGGCCAGGCCAGAGGCCGACCGCCGTGGAAGTACCTCTCGTAGGGGAGGAGCAGGCGGTGATCACTCGAATTCGGCTGCCGCACCGGCACCGGGCGCCTCCGGCACGGCCCCGGCCGCCGGGGGAGCCACCCAGGCCGCAGCCCGGGCAGCAGCCCCAGCCCCCGACGCCTCCCGCGTCGCCATGGCGGCGCTGGATGGTGCCCCTGATCCTGCTGAACCTCTTCCTGGTGGTCCTGCTGGCCCGAGGACTCTCCGGCCCCGCCGCCGCACAGCTCTCGTACAGCGACTTCGTCGGCAAGGTGGACGCCGGCCAGGTGCGGACGGTGGACGTCGGCGACAAGGGAACCGTGGAGGGCACGCTCAAGAACGGGAAGAAGTTCACCACGCAACTTCCCACGGCCCTGGGCAACGGCGGCCTCGAACAGCGACTCCAGGCCCAGCACGTGACGATCACGGCCACGCGCAGCGGCGGCAGCGTCTGGACGTCCGTGCTGGTGGGCCTGCTGCCCTTCCTCGTCCTGATCGGCATCCTCATGTGGAGCATCCGCAGGACGGCGGGCTCCCTCACCGGCGGCATCAGCGCCATCGGCCGCTCCCGGGCGAAGATCATCGAGGCCGAGCGGCCGACCACGGGCTTCGACGACGTCGCCGGGTACGACGGAGTGAAACAGGAGATCGGCGAGGTCGTGGACTTCCTGCGCAACCCCGGCCGCTACGCCGCCGCCGGGGCCAAGGGGCCGCGCGGCGTCATCATGGTCGGGCCCCCGGGCACCGGCAAGACACTCTTCGCCCGTGCCGTGGCGGGCGAGGCGGACGTACCGTTCCTCTCGGTGACCGGCTCGGGCTTCGTCGAGATGTTCGTGGGAGTCGGCGCCTCACGCGTACGCGACCTCTTCGACGAGGCCCGCAAACGAGCGCCGTCGATCATCTTCATCGACGAGATCGACGCCGTGGGCGGACGCCGCGGCGGAGGCACCCGGCTCGGCGGCAACGACGAAAGGGAACAGACCCTCAATCAGCTCCTCGCCGAGATGGACGGCTTCGACCAGAGCAGCGGCATCGTCGTCCTGGCCGCCACCAACCGCCCCGACGCCCTCGACCCCGCCCTGCTGCGCCCCGGCCGCTTCGACCGGCAGGTCACCGTCCCCCTGCCCAACCAGAACGAACGGGCCGCGATCCTCGCGGTCCACGCCCGGGGGAAGACGCTCGCCCAGGACGTCGACCTGGGCACCGTCGCCCGCGCCACACCCGGGTTCTCCGGAGCGGACCTCGCCAACCTCGTCAACGAGGCGGCCATCAACGCCGTACGCGCGGACCGCGCCGTCATCACGGCCCACGACGTCGACACCGCCCGGGACCGGGTGCTGCTGGGACGCCGCGAGACCTCCAACGCCCTCCTCCCCGAGGAGCGCCACTCGGTCGCGGTCCACGAATCCGGGCACGCCCTCGTCGCCGCCTTGTGCGAACACGCCGACCCGGTCGCCAAGGTGACCATCCTGCCCGCCGGTGTGACGCTCGGCGTCACCGAGCAACTCCCCGAGGCCGAACGGCACCTCTACAACGAGAGCTACCTCACCGACCTCCTGGCCGTCCGGCTCGGCGGCCGCGCCGCGGAACTCGTCGTCTTCGGCGAGGGCTCCACGGGCGCGGCGAACGACCTGGCGGGCGCCACCCAGATCGCCACCCGCATGGTCAGGGAGTTCGGCCTCTCCCCGGCCCTCGGCCCGGTCGGCTACGCCTCGGGCACGCCGCAGTTCCTCGGCGAGACCCCGCCGGAGGACCTGCTGCGCCGCCCCTACTCCGAGCAGACCCAGCGGATCGTCGACGAGGAGGTGGCCCGGATGATCCGCCGCTCCGAGGACAGGGCCCTGACCCTGCTGCGCGACCACCGGGCCGCCCTGGACCGGCTGGCCGCGCTGCTCGTCGGCCATGAGACAGTCGACGGGTCCGTGGTGCTGGACGTCCTGCGGGAGGAGAACACCCCGCCGGACGACGGGTGAGCCCACCCCGATGACCGTCCTGGTCAGTGATGCGGTACCACCGCCACCGGGCAGGCCGCCCGGTGCAGCGCGGTGTGGTTGACCCGGCCGAGCTGCAGGCCGAACCGGCCCTGCCGCCTGGTCGCGCCGAGTACGAGCAGGTCGGCGTCGGCCGCCGGATCGAGCAGCATCCGGTGCGGGGGCCCTTCCAGCACGGTGCGGGTGACCGACACCTCCGGGTACTCGGCCATGGCCTCCTCCAGCACCTCGTCCAGGATGGCGGTGGCCTGCTCCTCGTAGGCCTGGGCGGTGGAGTCGAGCACGATCAGGGGGTCCGCCGACGGCGGGGGGCTGCGCCAGGTCCGTACGGCCTGGAGCTCGCACCCGCGGGCCCCGGCCTCGCGCAGGGCGAACCGCACGGCCGTGGCGGCCTCGTCCGCCTCTCCCACGCCGACGACGACCCGGTCGCCCATGCCCTTGACGTTGCGCTCCTCGCCGCGAACCACGACGACCGGGCAGTCGGCACGTCCCGCCACCGCGAGGCTCACGGAGCCCAGCAGGAACGAGGCGACAGCGCCCCGCCCGGACGAACCCGTCACCAGAACCGCCGCGTGGCGCGACTCCTCCACCAGCGTCGTCACCGCTTCGTCCGGCAAGGTCACGGCGTCCACCCGCAGCTCCGGGGAGAGCCGCCGGGCCCGCTCCTCGGACGAGGCGATGATGTGCTGGTCCGCCAGTTCCTCCTCCGGTCGTTGACCGGTGAACGACGGCGCCGACCCCTCGTAGCGTTCCCACAGCGACGCGTGGACCACGCGCAAGGGGAGCCGTAGGCGGGCGGCCTCCGCCACGGCCCAGTCCAGGGCGGCGAGGCTGCCGTCCGACCCGTCGACGCCCACGACCACAGGACGCTCCATCGCGCTCACCGCCTCATCCGCCTCATCCGGCATATCGGGCCGTGGGCCGGCCCGTGTCGTCGACCCTCGCTACCACCATCTCCCGTCGGCGCCCGCGCGGCATGTTCGTACATGTGAACCACCTGGTTACCATGTCCCAGCTTTGTCTGGCTTGTGCCGGTGGTGGGGGGACTGTGGAATTTTCTGTGCTCGGAGCCGTGGGCATCCGTGATGGTGAGTCCGTCGTGCCGTGCGGGCCGCCGCAGCAGCAGGCGGCCCTCGCGATGCTGGCGCTCCGCCGGGGTCACGCCGTGCCGCTGCACGAGCTGGTGAGCGGGGTGTGGGGCGATACGGCCCCGGACTCGGCGGTGATGATCGTGCGCACCTATGTGTGGCGGCTGCGCAAGCTGCTGACCTCGGCCGGCTGCGATCCGCAGGCGCTGGCCAGGGTGGGCGACGGCTACCGGCTCGCGGAGGAACCGCTGTCGGTGGACGCCTCCCGGGCCGAGCACCTGGCGGCAGAGGCGGCGCGGGCGCGCGGGGCCGAGAAGTACGACGAGTGCGCCGCGCTGCTGACGAAGGCCGTGTCCCTGTGGCGGGGCGAGCCTCTGGCGGGGGTGCCCGGGCCGTTCGCCGACCGGCAGCGCTCCCGGCTCTCCGAGCTGCGGCTGACCCTGCTGGAGGAGCGTTTCGACCTGGATCTGCTGCTGGGCCGGCACGCCCAGGCGGTACCGGAGCTGACCGCGCTCATCCGGGAAGAACCGTTGCGGGAGCGGCCGTACGGATTCCTGATGCGGGCGCTGTACGCCGCCGGGCGGCAAGCCGACGCCCTGGCGGTGTTCGGCAAGGCCCGCGAGGTGCTGGCGCACGAACTGGGCCTGGATCCCGGGCCCGAACTGCGCACCCTCCACGAGCGGATCCTGGCCTGCGCCCCGGACCTCGTTCCCGCGGCGGCCCCGGTGACGGCCGTGGCACGGGCGGCGCGCCCCCAGCAGACCGGTGCGGCGGCCGGAGTGGCCGGGCCGGCGGACTTCGCCCGCCCTGCCCAGCTCCCGGCCGACATCTCCGACTTCAGCGGCCGGGACGAGGCGGTCGCCGAGCTGTGCCGGGCCCTCACCGACCCGGACCGCACCGCCCTCGCGGTCGCCTCCGTCAGCGGGATGGGCGGCATCGGCAAGAGCACCCTGGCCCTGCGGGTGGCGCACCAGGTCAAGGGGGAGTTCCCGGACGGGCAGCTGTACGCCGATCTGCGCGGCTCGGGAACGGACGCGGCCGACCCCGGCACCATTTTGGTGAGTTTCCTGACCGCGCTCGGGGTTTCCCGGCGGAAGGTCCCCGGCTCGCTGGAGGACCGGTCCCGGATGTTCCGCACCCTTCTCGACGACCGCAGGGTGCTGTTGCTGCTCGACAACGCCCGCGACGCCGCCCAGGTCAGACCGTTGCTGCCGGGAGCGGCCCGCTGCGCGGTGGTGGTGACCAGCCGGGCACGCCCGGTGGGTGTGCCGTCCGGCGCCCATGTCCGGCTGGAGGAGTTCAGTACCGGGGAGGCGCTCTCCCTGGTGCGGCGCATCGTGGGCGAGTCCCGTATCGCCCCGGAGGAGGAGGCCGCGCTGGCGCTGGTCATCGCCTGTGCGTGTCTGCCCCTGGCGGTACGGATCGTGGCCACCCGGCTGTCGTCCCGGCCGGGCTGGACGGTGACGCACCTGGTGGCCCGGCTCACCGACGAGCGGCGACGGCTGGCCGAACTGCGCGCCGACGACCTCGCGGTGGCCGCCGCCTTCGAGCTCGGATACCGCCAGCTGACCGACCGGCAGGCGACGGCGTTCCGGTCGCTGGCGTCGGTCGCCTGGCCGCACATCGGGCTGGGCGCGGCCTCCGCCGCGCTGGGCCTGGCCGAGGCGGAGGCGGAGGACCTGCTGGAGCCGTTGGTCGACGCCGCGCTGCTGGAGTCACCGGCACCGGGCCGCTACCGCTACCACGACCTGGTACGGGACTTCGCCCGGCAGCTGCCCCCGCCCACCGGGACGGCCCTCGAAGGCCCCGCCGTGGAGCGGCGGCTGCTCGACCACCTGCTGGAGATGGCGGGGGAGGCGTTCAGATGGATGGTGCCCGGTGATCCCGTGCACAGCACCATCGCCGCCGGTGCCGTCCGGCCGGACGGCCCGCGCTTCACAGGCCTCGCCGAGGCCCGGGAATGGGTGATCACCGAATTCGACTGTGCCCTTCACGCGGTCCAGTTGCTCGTCAGACGGTGGGAGGCCGCCGAGCCGGAGCCGCTCACGGAGGCCGCCGACATCCTGGTGGCCCTGAGCTCGTTCGGCCAGGACATCCCCTACCCGCAGATGGCCGTCGCCGCCGAGGCGCTGGCGGAGGCCGCCGCCCTGGCGGGCAACCACCGCGCGGCCGGCCGCGCCCACTTCATCCGCGGCAACGCCGCGATCCAGGAGACCCGGCTGACACGGGCCCGTACCCACGCCCAGCTGGCCGCCGAGTTCTGCCGCCGGGCCGGCGACCGGGCCATCCTCCAGCAGGCGTACAACGACCTGGGGGTGATAGCCCAGTTCGAACAGCGCTACGACGACGCGGCCGGCTTCTTCGACGAGGCGCTCGTGCTGGCCCGGGAATGGGGGCAGCGGTCGGGCGAGCTGATCACCACGCTCAACGCCGCGCTGGCCCGGATCCGCGGCCAACGGGCCGAGGAGGCGCTGCCCGCCTGCGAGGAGGCGCTGAGCGCCCTGCGCGGGATGGCGGACCAGCACGGCGTGGCCCACGCCCTGTGCGTGCGCGGCCAGGCCCTCCACGAACTGGGCCGGTACCAGGAGGCGCTGGACGGCTACCGGGAGTGCCTGGACGTCTGCGCGGCGGCGGGAATCCCGGGCCAGCAGGCGCAGGCGTGGTACCGCTGCGCCGAGACCCTGCGCGTCATGGGCGACGTCGAGCGGGCGCTGGAGGCGGCGGACCGGGCGGTGGCCCACTACCGGACCGTACCCGGCCGCGATCGTGACCGGGGCTACGCGCTGTGGACCCAGGCCCGCGTCTCGCTCGACGCGGGGTACCACGGACGGGCGCTGGCCCAGGCCGGTGAGGCGCTGGAGGTCTTCACCCGCACCGCGCTGCCCGAGGCCGCGCAGGTGCGCGCGCTCATCGACGGCATACGGCCCGCGCCGGTGTAGCGCGGGCCGCGGCCGCCGGGCCCTCACGCCTTGGTGTTGTACTCGGTCTGGTCGTGGTCGCCGCGGCGGTGGCCGTCGCCCCCTTCGGTGTAGGTGAAGTGGGTGACGGGGGAGTCGGCGGAGGTCCGTGCGGCGCCGCCGGAGCTGCCGGTGGCGGACGCCAGGGGCCCGGCGAGGGCCAGCGAGGCGACCAGGGCGGCCGGGGCGAGAAGGGCTGCACGGCGCTTGCGGGACACGGAGGTGCGCGACACGGGAGGTTCCTGTCTGTCGGTGGGGCGTTGCGATGCGCTGATTCTGCGTGTCGTCCATCTACGTTCGATATACGGAGGCTTGTCACCGAGGGTGAGGAAGTCAGCCCTTCCCTCCGGGGCCCTCCCAGGGGGCCTCGGGCTCCAGGGCGCCGGCGAGCCGGATCCTCGTGGCTTCGACCATCCCCAGCGCGCCCCAGCCGGTGGTGCCGGTGTACATGTAGCGCAGGGCCGGGCCGTTCTCGGTGAGGCACTCGACGACCACGACCGCGCGCAGCGCGTGGTGGTCCGAGGGCAGTGGGGGCAGACCGAGCCCGTACACGTCGCTCACGGGTTTCCCTCCTCCCGCACCACCGCGGTCGCGGGGGAGCCGTGCGGTGTGCCGAGGCGCGCGGCCAGTGCGGCGATGCCCGGATCGGAGCCGAGCCCGGGGATCGCGCCCTCGGCGAGTTGCGCGCGGCGCGCGTGGTCCACCACGGCCGCGGCGGTCAGCTCCGGAAGCCGGGTACGGAACCGGTCGAGCAGCGTTTCGGCGGCCGTGTGGAGGTCGTCGTCGCCCAGTGGGCGGCCGGGCACCGGCAGCGAGTCGAGCAGCAGGCGTTGCAGGGAGGCGAAGAGCTGCTGGGTGCCGACCTCGCGGATCGTGAGCGAGAGGTGGGAGGAGAGCCCCTCGCCGCCCACCGCCTCATGGGCGAAGCCACGGGGGATGTAGAGCACCTCCCCGGGGCCGAGGGTGCCGGTCAGCAGGGCCGGGCCGCCGTCGTCGGTGACCTCGCCCGGCGCCCAGTCGGGGCCGGTGGGGCCGCCGCGCACGGTCCAGTGCTTGCTGCCGGTGTGCTGGAGCAGCAGGACGTCGGCGTCGTCACGGTGGAGGTCGAAGCCCTGGGCCCCGGGTGGGGTGACGAAGAAGAACGCCTCGACCCGGCGGCCGAGTTCGGCCTCCAGCCCGCGGGTCAGCGCGCGGGTGGCGGGGTGCCAGTGCTCGGCGTTGCGCAGCACGAGGGTGGCGCCTTCGGCGAGCAGCTCGCGTACGCGGTCGGGGTCGGCGTATCCGGGGGTGGTGACCCCCGCGACGGCGCGTGCCCGGGTGTAGCGGGAGGAGTGCACCGGGTCGCCCGCCCGGGCGAGTTCGAGGTGGGGAACGCGCAGGAGTCCGCCCGCGACGGCGGTGTCGATCTCCTCGAGGGTGAGCGGGGCGGTCGGCCCGGTGCCGGGCGCGGGCCGGAAGACGGCCGGCGTGGTGCGCCAGTACCGGTTCAGGAAGGCGTCCGTGTCGCCCACCCAGCGGGTGAGTTCCTCCCGGTGCATGGATCTCTTCTCTCTGTCGGGTTTCGTCTGGTCGTCAGGCCAGCAGCAGCGCGCGGTCCCAGCGGGTGGCCGGGGCGGTGTCCGTGGCGAAGGTGTGCAGGGCGAGCGCCGCACCGGCCGCGCCGGTGAGGAAGCCGCCCGGATGCTCCTCGGGCGGGCGTTCGCCCGGGGCGTCGGCGAAGCCGAACGGCCGGTCCTCGTCGACGAGGTCCAGCAGACGGGCGGCCAGCCCCGGGAGGTGTCCGGCGAGTTCCGGGTCGCCGCCGTCGCGGGCGACGCGCCAGGTGGTCTGGAGCAGCCCGGCCACCCCGTGGCAGAGCCCGGCCTCGGCCGCCGGCTCCGCCTCCCCCGACACGGCGCGGGTCAGCGCGGCACGCAGCGCCTCCACGCCGGCCTCCTGCCAGCGGGGGACGCCCAGGGCGAGGCCCGCGAGCTGGAGGGCGCGGGCGATGCCCGGGGCGCCGTAGCACCAGGACGGCCGTCCGGGCCGCGACCGCGCGGGTCCCGCGGTCAGCTGGCCGGGCCACCAGGGGCCCGCGGTGTCCGTACGGCTCCGCGCGAGGAGCCACTCGGCGAAACCGGTGATGGTGGCCCGCTGCCCCGGCACCCGTACCCCCTGCCGCCAGGCGAGGGCCAGCAGGGCGAGGGGGCCGGGGAGGCCGTGGGCCATGCCCAGGTTGGCGTGCCCCCGTGCCGGGGCCACCGGCCGGTACGAGTCCCCGTCGAGCGCCACCCACCAGCCGGGCAGCAGCCGGCCGTCCGCGCGCACCGGCCGGGCGAGCGACGTCAACGCCCCTACCAGGCGCGCGACGGCGGCTTCGGCCGGGCCGCCGAGCTCCAGCAGGTGCGCGCCGAGGCCGGCCTGCCCACTGATCACGTCGTACGCGGTGAAGGCGGTGCAGCCGAGGCGCTCACTGAGGCGTCGTTCCTCGCGCCCGGCCCGGGAGACCGCCAGCTCGGCGACCCGGTCCCCGAGCCGGGCCCGGGCCGTGCTCCGCGCGCCCGGCCCCTCCGCCGCCGCCCGGTGGAGGGCGAACGACAGGGCGGCCACGGGCCCGTACAGCCCCTGCGGCCCGGGGGCCGTCGCCCGTGCGGCAAGCGCGGCGCCGTGCCGCAGCCACTCGTGGGCGGCGGCCCGGTGCGCCGGATCGGTGCGGGCCAGCTCGGCGTGGAGCAGGGCGACGCCCGGTGCGCCGTCGCTGAGGCTCGCCGCGCGGAAGGCGGACACGTCCCGGGCCGTTTCGGCGGCGGGGTCGGCCAGCCGCCGTGCGACGGTCGCCACGACGTCCGCGGCCCGCCGGCGCAGCGCGTCCACCGGTGTGTCCACCGGCACGTGCACCGGCCGGTTCACCGGGCCGCCCGGAGGCGTTCCCGGCGGCTGCGCAGCGCCGCGGCGGCCAGCGCGAAGGAGCGTTCCTCGGCGGCACGGTCGATGCCGGTGAGCCGGTTGTGGTGCATGTGCAGGAGGGAGCCCAACGGTCCCGTACCGGCGCCGAGTTCCCGCAGGAGCGTCCCGTACGCGCTCAGGGCGGGGGCGCGGCGTTCCCAGCACGCGAGCAGCGCCGGGCCGCCGGGCAGGGCGCGCAGCCGCTGCCAGTCGCCGAACGGGTCGATCAGCTCCCGCGCCAGGTCCTTGGCGGCACGTGAGGGCCCGTCCGCCCCGGCGGGTACCGGGCGGTCGAGCAGGTACCGGACGCCCTCCGTGGTGCCCGCGACACGGCAGGCCAGGTCGACGTGGCCGAGCGCGCTCAGCACCGTCCTGTCCAGGGCCAGTTCACGGCTGTCGAGCAGCTCGACCTGTTCCCGGCAGGCGAGGCTGTCGGCGTGGAAGGCGCGTTCGGCGGCGGCCGCGGCGGCGGGTCCTCCGTAGCGCTCGAGTTCGGGATCGTAGGTGTCCAGCACCAGCCTGTCCCCGAGTCCCCCGGCGGCGAGCCCGTCGCACCAGGTCCGCAGCCGGGGCAGCAAGGAGCCCGTGAGAACGGCCGCATCGCCGTGGAAGCGCAGCCTCAGATGGGGGTCCGGGTCGCGGTAACGGAGGTAGAACCAGCGGTCCACCTCACCGGGCAGCCCCTCCAGCAGCCGGGGCAACCGCCGGGCGAGGATCTCGTCCTGGCGCTCGGCCGAGCAGTACACCTTGGCGTACAGCCACCGCGATCCGGGGGAGTGGGCGACGCGGACGCGGCGGGGCTCGGGGACGGGCACGGGCCGCACCGGGCCGTCCGGCACCGCGACCGCCCGGATCATGGGGAAGGCGATCTCGTTGACCCGGCCGGACCGCTCGGTGCCCTCGGCCAGCCAGCCGAAACCATGGCCGCAGTCCGCCGGCGGTTCCTGAAGGACGCCGCCCGGGCGGCGCAGCCATTCGTCGCGCAGCAGGGCGCGGTGGAAGGGGCGGCGCAGGTCGAGGGCGACGCGGTTGTCCCCGGTGACGCTCTCCACCCGGTCGGGCACCCGCCAGCGGGACCGCCACGCGTCGAAGAGCCGCTCCCAGTCGCCGGGCGCGGTGGCCCGGTCGGAGAGCGCGGGATCCGTCGGCCGCCAGCGGGCCAGAGCGAGCACGGTGCGCCCGCGCCGGACCCGGGGCAGGTACGGCAGATCGTCCGCGGCCCCCCAGCGCCAGCGCGGCCAGGCCGGGAGGCCGTTCTGGGTCACCTCGTGGAGGAAGCGGGCCGCGTTCGGCGCGTGCCACACCGTCGCGAGCATGCTGGGGACGACCGGCACGACCTCCTTGCCGAGCCGGGGCGCGACCACGGCGAGCCGGTGCACGTCGGCGACGACGGCCAGGTCGGACACGCCGAGGTCCGTCCCGTCGGTGCGGTCGGCGAACGCGCCGAGCGTGATGGTGTGCGGCAGGCGGCGTGGCACCAGCGCCACGTTGGCGGTCGCGCCGCGCGGCGGCGGAAACCTCAGCTGCGCGGCGACGGCGCCGGGCGCGACCCCGGGCACCTGCCGCACCAGCTCGGTGACGTGGCCGTCGTCGGCGCCCAGCACGAACCCGAAGCGCCCCGCGTGCGCTCCGGCCGTACGCGCCCCACCGGTGACCACCAGCCGGAAGTCACCGCCGGCCAGCGCCTCGGGGGTGTCGGCGAGCAGTTGCGCCAGGATCTCGAAGGACGGCGGAGGCGCCGGCGCGTCCCCGGCGCCGGCGGTCAGCCGCTCCAGAAGCGCGTCGTCCAGGACGATCTCCCGCTCGCCGTTGACGGACGCCTCCTGCGCGAGCTCGGTCAGCAGCCGGTCCTGATCCTTCTCCCGCTGCTCCCGGGGGTCCGCCGGCCCCGGGTGCGGGATCCGCGAGGTGACGGGCAGCCGGTACCCGGCCGGACCGCCGAGGCCGATGTCCGGATCGAGGACCTCCTTGAGCGGTACGGCGCGCCCGGCCCCGTACCGTTCGAGGAAGTCGAGGTGGTACTGGCGCAGATGGGCCGGGCCCGGCCGGGCCGCGGCCAGCCGCCACAGGGCCTCGGCCGCCCGTTCCGCCTCGGCGCGCACGGCGGGCGGCAGCCGGACCGCGACATCGAGGCCCAGGTCGACCTGGAGGAGGTGGTCCGAAGGATGGAGGGCGGCCATCCGGCGGGCGGCGGACTCTCGGGCCTCACGACCGCCGCCGAGCGGAGCCGCGGCGTAGGCGGCCAGTTCCTCGTGGACCGCCGACAGTTCGTCGGCGAGCCGGGCCACGGGGCCGGGGAGCGGCCCGGCCGTGCGGTCCCGGGCGACCAGCAGGTCCAGGACATGGCCGAGCGGATCCGGGCCGTCCAGCGGCGGGCGGAGCTCCGTCAGCAGCACTTCCGAACCGATGAGGTCGACAAGGTGCCGCTCCACGGTGGCGGCCGGCGCTCCGGGGTAGGCGGCGAGGAGGTCGGCGACGAGATCCTCGAACGGCACGGGCAGCGCGGCACGCCGCAGGACGTGGCGCACCACCGCGCCGGCCCGTACCGACACCTCCTGGGCGGCCGGGCGGGTGCCCGCCCCGGGGGCGGGGAGGTACGGGACGACCAGCCGGTCGCCCCGTACGAAGCTCAGGTCGTTGACGGTGACGCGCAGCGGTCGCAGTACGGCCGGCTCGCGCTCCAGCCGCGCCACCACCTCGGACAGCCAGCCCATGTCGGGCCGCACCGCCTTGCGGTGACGCCCACCCCAGCCGGCCCCGACCGCCCCGGGCTCCTCGGCGAAGCCGATGACGGCGACCCCCGCCATGGTGCCGAAGGGCGTGGCCCGGCCGGACATCCGCAGCCGGTAGCGCGCCGACGCCCGCACCGCGCGACGCAGTTGCTTGAGACGGACCGGCTCCCCGGCGAGCACGGCGTCGAGGGTCCGGCTCAGGGAAGGACTCGCCAGCGAGACCGCCTCCACGAACCGGGGATCGGCCGCGGCGGCGCACAGCCGGTCCCGCAGTTCCGCCTCGCCGTCGCCGGGCTCCTCGGAGCCGTCGAACGGCTCCGGAGGCCGGATCGCGGCGCGGAACAGCAGGGTGTCCGCGCAACGGAACGTCGACGGACCGGGGATGTCACTGCCCGGTTGGGCCGTGGGTGCCGCCACGGGGAGCCTCCAGAGTGGTGCGGGGGAACGAACGAGGCGGCCCTTGGGGGCCGGGCCGCCTCGCTCGTGGATCCTCTTCGGACGCAGGACCGACCGTCAGATGGTGGTCTTGCAGGAGAACGGCCAGGAGCCGGTCGCGGCCTCGGCCACCGCGGCCTGCTCGTCCTCGCCGGTGGCGGCGATCTCGATGATGTCCAGCTCGAACAGCTCGTCGAAGTTGTTCATGATGACTCCATTCATTTCCTGTGCGATGCGCCCCCGTCTCCGGTGGCGGCCCCGGGCTTCTTCCCGGCGACTGACATCAACGTACGGAGCGCTTTTCTACGGCGGATATACGCCGGATCGACGTGGAAACCACGCCGGATCCCCTCGTCCCCGCCCCGCGCCCGCGCCTCTACGGGCGCCTGCCCGTGAACGGGACGCACCGCGGTCACTCCCGCGCGCCCGTGTCGCGGGTGTCCGGGCAGGGGATGCCACGGACCATGACCGTTGAGAGATCACGCCCGCGTTCGCGTACCCGTGCCCTGGCGGCGGCGATCGCCGCCCTCGCTCTGGCGGCGACGCCCATGACGTCCGCCTCGGCGCAGAGCCAGGACCGGCGGTCGGCCCTCCTGCAGTGCCAGGGCACCGAGTCCGTCTCCTACAGCCCCGGAGTCACCCTCCAGCCGCGACACTTCGACGTCACCACCCAAGGACGGTTCGTGTCGTGCGTCGACGTGGGAGGGAAGGTGAGCAGCGGGTCGTACCACGAGACGTTCAGCCTGTTCGCAGGCTGCAATGACCTCCTTGAGGGCTTCACGGCACAGCGGACCTTCCGCTGGAGCACCGGCGACACGAGCGTCGCCGACATCAGCGGCAGCAGCACGGAGGCGGCGGGACAGGTCGTCACCACGATCACCGGCAAGGTCGTCAAGGGCCGGTTCAAGGGCCGGACCGCGGTCGAGGTCATCGTCCTCCCGCAACCGGGCGTGCTCCAGTGCCTCACCACCGGCTTCACGGGCGCGACGGGGGTGACGACGCTCACGATCACCTGAAACGGGCCGGACCGCCTCCTCACCGGGCGAAGATCCTGGCCACCACGGAGGCGACCGGCTCACCTCCGAGGATCTCCCGCAACTCCCGTACGCCGTCCCGCCGCCGCGCCGAGGTGAGCGAGAGGTACCGCTCGACGCGTTCGTTGAAGGAACGCCGGAACGCGGCATAGAGGCCTTCGTCTGTCCGTATCCGGCCCGCGATCCGCACCAGGGCCGCGGTGCCGGCGAAGTCCTCCTCCGGTACGTCGTCGTACGGCACGACGTCCGAGAACCGGTTGGCGGTCCGTCCGAAGAGCGTGCCGCCGAGACGCCGCACGGTGAAGACGTGGGCGTAGTGCTGCTCGTGCAGCGCCAGCGGCAGCCGGTCCAGGGCCAGCGCCTCGTGGAGCGCGGTCAGCCCGGGTGCCATCAGATACGCGGGGGTGTTCGCCGCCTGCCGCAGCACCTCGTGCTGAGGCAGGCAGCGAAAGGTGGTCTCCCGCCCGGCGGACGAGACGGTCCGCTCCCGCTCTCCGGCCCGTCCGGCGAAGGGGCCGCCGCAGACCAGTACGTGCCGGAACCGCGGCCAGTCGCGTGGCAGGTCCTCGAGCAGGCGGCCCAGCAGCAACAGATAGTCGTTGTTCGACTCGAAATCCAGCAGGAAGTTCCTGAAGCCACCGACATTGACCAGCAGGTCGTACTCCGGGGACGTCGTACCAGTCGTACTCGGCGCGTCCGGCAGGCCCGTGTGATCGATGATCGCGCCGGTCAGGTGCACGGCGGGCCCCGGTCCGAGCGCGGCGAACTCGGCGAGGCGCGCGCCGATTCCCGGAAAGTTCTGCACGACGCTGTCGGTGGCGAGCAGATGCGCCGCCACGACGCGCTCGTGCGGGGAGAGTTCACGTAAGTGGGCGTCGGCCGCCGCGAAACCGGAACGTGGCAGACCCTCGCACAGGTCACGGATCCGGGCCAGCGGCCGCCTGAGCTGCCAGAAGCCGAACAGGCTGTCCACCATGACCACCGGCCGTCGCGCCACCACGGCCCGCAGGGCCAGGTCCGCGTCCATCGCCGACACCACGTGATCGCCGGCCTCCAGGAGCGCGTCGACGGCCCCGGACACCGGCCGGATGTCGTCGAAGGCGTCCGGGTTGGCCCGTGCGAAGGACGCCGCCACACCGTCACCCACGAACACCCGCTCGTGACCGGCGAGCAGCCTTGAGACCGCGGCGAGTTCGGAGACCGGGCCGAACCCGCAGTTCTGCGCCCCCATCACGATACGCATGCCCGCGCCCCCGGACCTCCGGCACCGTCCAGGTCCGCGCCGCCGCCCGCCGGCCGGGCGGCGAAGACCTCGACGAGGCGTTCCGCGAACGCCCCGGGCCGTCCGGCGTATCCGGCGTGGCCGCCCGGGAACAGCACGGGCCGGTGCCCCAGCCGGCGCGCCAGGACCACCGCCGGGCGGTGGACGACATACGTACGCGAATCATGGCCGCCCGCCATCGTGACCCGGTCCGCCACCGCCGCGAGCGCGGCGGGGTCGGGCACGAACCGCGTGGCGGGACGCAGGACATGCGCCAGGAAGAACGCGGTGTTGTCGCGCTCCTCGGGCAGCGCCGGCGCGGGACGGCCGCCGAAGAGCGCACTGAACCTGTGCAGCGCCGGCGCCACGCCCTCGCGGTGGAACGTCCGGAGGACGTCGTCGACGAGCGCGTGGTGCTCCGCGGCGTCCGGCAGCAGGCCCAGGGCGGGCGGCTCGTGCGCCACCACCGCCCGCACCCGGCCCGGATGGCGGGATGTGAGCTCCAGCCCCACGAGCGCGCCCATACAGCTGCCGAACACGCGGACCGGCTCGCCCGCCGGGAACAGCCGCGCCAGCAGCCGGGACGCGTCGTCCGCGTGCACCTCGATCCGCTGGTCCACCGGCGGCCCGTCGAGCGCACTGCGGGAGTTGCCGCGCGGGTCGTAGCTGACGACGCGGAAGCGCGTGGCCAGCACGACGGCCAAGCCCTCGAACACGGCCGCGTCGCTGTCGCCACCGGCGATGAGCAGCAGGGGCGGCCCCGCACCCCGGACCTCGTAGTACAGCCGCGCGCCCGGCACCGCGAGCGTCCCGGTCGTGAGCGTGTCCATCGCACTCCAGGTGAGGACCGACACCGATGCCGGACCCCCGGCACGAGCCACTCATACCCCGGGCCCCGTACGTCGAGTCCCCTACCGCCGGCCGCCCCGTGGCGCGGTGCCGGTGGAGGCCGCACGCTGGAGGCAGAGAGCAGACCGGGACAGACCGGAGGGAGTCTCCGGATGGATGGAAGCCGGCAGGCCGTCCTCGCGGAGGTCACCGACCAGTCCCTCGGTGAGCACGCCGTGCGCTGGGCGGCGGACGAGGCGGCCCTCCGGCACCTCCCCTTGCGACTGCTGCACGTCCGGACGGGGGTCGCGAGCACCCTGCCGGACACGGAGCCCGGAAGCCGGGCCCACTCCTGGGCGACGCACCTCCACGCGCGGGGAGAGGCGCTGCTGCGCGAAGCACGCGACCAGGCGCTGCGCCACCACCCCGGGCTGGAGATCGGCACGGAGCTGGCCTCCGGGCGGCCCGCACGGGTCATGCGGGAAGCCGCCCGGTCCGCGAGCCTCGTCGTACTGCCCACACCGCGCCACGCCGTGTCGGACTCGCTCTTCGCGCCCCGGGACGAGGCCGACGCCCTGACCGGTCACCCGGCCTGTCCGGTCGTGCTCGTGCGGGAACCGCTCCCCGGTGTGCCGGACGACGCGCCCGTGGCCGTCGGGGCGGACGGCTCGGCCTCGGCGGCGGTCGCCGTCGGCCTGGCCTTCGAGGAGGCGTCCCTGCGCGGGGTCGGCCTGGTCGCGATCCTGGTCCGCAAGCCCCGGGACGCGGGGAGGGCCGATGCCCTGGAGGAGGCCCGGGCGGACCTCTCGGAGTCGCTGGCGAGGCACCGGGAGCGGTACCCGGGCGTCGAGGTCCGGCAGGACGTCCTCGCCGGCGATCCCGCGGCGATGCTCGCCTCGGCCTCCCGCCACGCGCGCTGCCTGGTGGTCGGCACGCGCAGAAGAAGCGGACTCAAGGAAGCGCTGCTCGCCTCGACCAGCCGTACCCTGATCCACGGCACCGACTGCCCGCTGATCATCGCGCCGCCCCCGTCGGCTCGCTGACGTGTCGTGAGGCCGCGGGGCGCGGGCGAACCGGCGGGCGCTCGCCACCGCCGCGCATCCCCCCGACTGCGGCGCGCGCCCCGCCGAACGCCCTTTCCGCCGGGCGATCTTCCGTGCCACGGTGATGAGGGTCGACCAGTCGTGCGCGTGGTGGGGAGCTGCCTCCGTGGTGCATACCGTCATCGGTGTCAGTCCCTTCGGTGAACCCGACGCGCGTATCGCGGCCGCCGTCTGCGCGGCCGGCGGGCTCGGGGTGCTCGACCTCGGACGCGGCGACCGCCGGGCCCGGGAGGCGCTGGACCTGCTGCGCCGGTGGGCGCCCGGCGCCTTCGGGGTGCGGGTCCCGGACGGGTGCGCGCTGCGGCCGGAGGAGATGTACGGCCCGGACGTCGCGACGGGGCCGCGCACGGTGCTCCTGGCGCCCGGCGTGCGCCCGCCCGTGAGCCCGGGGCGGCGGATGACCGTGCTCGCCGAGGTACGTTCGCTGGCCGAGGCGCGCGCCGCGGTACGGGCCGGGGCCGACGGTGTCGTCGGCCGCGGCAGCGAATGCGGCGGACCGGCCGGTGAACTCTCGACATATGTACTGCTGCAACAGCTCCTGGCGGCAACGGACTTGGACGTCCCCGTGTGGGCCTGCGGCGGGATTGGGCCCCGGACGGCCGCCGCGGCCGTGATCGCCGGAGCCGCCGGGGTCGTACTCGACGTACAACTGGCCCTGCTGGCGGAGGCGGGCACCCCGCCCTGGCTCGCCCGCCTGCTGCGCTCGTCGGACGGCACCGGGACCACGGTGCTCGACGGACAGCGCGTGCTGGACCCCGCGCGCCCCGGCCTCCCGGCCGAGGCGCGCGGGCGCCTCGTGCCGTTCGGGCAGGACGCGTTCCTCGCGCAGAGATTCGCCCGGGACCACCGGACCGTGGCCGACGCCGTACGGTCCCTGCGCGCCGGCGTGGACGAGGCGCTCCGCGCCCCCGGCGCACCACGGCTGCTGCGCCCCGGCTCGGCCATGAGCCGGGCGCTGGGCACCGCGCTCCCGGTCGTGCAGGGGCCGATGACACGCGTCAGCGACCAGCCGCGGTTCGCGACCGCGGTGGCGGACGAGGGCGGCCTTCCCATCGTCGCGCTCGCCCTGGCGGGCCCCGACAGCACCCGGTCGCTCCTCGCGGAGACGGGGCACGCGCTCGGCGAACGGCCCTGGGGCGTCGGCATCCTGGGCTTCGCGCCGGAACCGGTGCGCGCCGCGCAACTGGAGGCCGTACGGGAGCTGCGCCCCTCCCACGCCGTCATCGCCGGCGGCCACCCGGCGCAGGCGGCGGCGCTGGAGGCGCTCGGTGTCCGTACGTTCCTCCAGGCCCCGTCACCAGGACTGCTCGGCCAGTTCCTGGCCGCGGGCGCGCGGCGCTTCGTCTTCGAAGGAGCCGAGTGCGGCGGGCACATCGGGCCGCGGAACGCCTTCCCGCTGTGGGAGGCACAACTCGGCGTCCTCGCGGACTTCCTGGACAGCCGGAAGGACGACGGGCCGGCGGACGTCGAGGTGCTGTTCGCCGGCGGGGTCCACGACGCGCGGTCGGCGGCCATGGTGGCGGCCCTGTCCTCGGGGCTCGCCGGGCGCGGGGTGGCGGTCGGGCTGCTGATGGGCACGGCGTACCTCTTCTGCCGTGAGGCGGTGGAGTGCGGTGCGGTGCGGCCGCTCTTCCAGCGCACCGTCGCCGCGGCCGAGCGCACGGTCCTGCTCGACACCGCCCCGGGGCACGTCGTCCGCTGCGCCCCGAGCCCGTTCGCCGACGCCTTCGCCGCGCACAAGGAGGAGCTGCGCCGGCAGGGGATCTCTGGACGGGAGGCGTGGGACCGGCTGGAGCGGCTCAACGCCGGGCGGCTGCGCGTCGCCAGCAAGGGCCTTGAGCGGGTGGGCGAGGCGTTGCGGGAAGTCGACGAGCGGCGGCAGTCGGAGGAGGGCCTCTTCATGGCCGGGGAAGTGGCGGTGCTGCGCCAGGCCGTCACCACTGTGGCCGAGCTGCACCGGGACGTGACGGACGGCGCGGCGGACTTCTACGAGCGCGTGGCAGCAGCCGGGGACGAGCCCCGCACGGTGGCCCCGCAAGCGGCGGCCGCGCACACGGAGGACAACCCCCCTGCCCCGCCGCCGCTGGACGTCGCCATCGTCGGGATGGCCTGCATGTTCCCCGGCGCACCCGACCTGCCGGCGTTCTGGGCCAACGTCCTCGGCGGTGCGGACGCCGTCACCGAAGTGCCCGCGTCGCGCTGGGACCCGGCGCTGCACCACGGCGAGGGCGCCCCGGCCGGGGACGTCTCGGCGTCCAAGTGGGGCGGATTCCTGCCGGGCATCGCCTTCGACCCCCTCCGCTACGGCATCCCGCCCTCCTCGCTCGCCTCCGTCGAGCCGGTGCAGCTGCTGGCCCTGGAAGCGGCCCGGCGGGCCCTGGCGGACGCCGGGTACGAGCACCGGCCGTTCCCGCGCGACCGTACGTGCGTCGTCTTCGGCGCGGAGGCGGGCAGCGATCTGTCGCACGCGATCACCCTGCGGACCGTCCTGCCGTCCTATCTGGGCGGCCGGCTCCCCGAGGAGCTGGAGGACCGGCTGCCGCGGCTGACCGAGGACTCGTTCCCGGGGATGCTGGCCAATGTCGTCTCGGGCCGGATCGCCAACCGGCTCGGGCTCGGCGGGGCCAACTTCACGGTCGACGCGGCCTGCGCCTCCTCGTTGGCCGCGCTCGACGCCGCGTGCAAGGAACTGGTGACGGGCGCCGCGGACGTCGCCCTGTGCGGGGGCGCCGACCTCCACAACGGGATCAACGACTACCTGCTCTTCTCGTCGGTGCACGCGTTGTCCCCCACGGGCCGCTGCCGTACGTTCGACGCCGGCGCGGACGGCATCGCGCTGGGCGAGGGCGTCGCGTGCCTGGTGCTGAAACGGCTGGCGGACGCGCGCCGGGCCGGGGACCGGGTCTACGCGGTGATCAAGGGAGTCGGGTCGTCCAGCGACGGCCGGTCGCTCGGGCTGACCGCGCCGCGGCCGGAGGGCCAGCGCACGGCCCTGGAACGGGCGTACGCGCAGGCCCGGATCTCCCCGGCCCGCGTCGGCCTGCTGGAGGCGCACGGCACCGGCACGGCGGTCGGCGACCGTACCGAACTGGGCGTGCTCTCGGAGGTGTTCACGACGGCCGGCGCGGAGCCGGGCGGGTGCGTGGCCGGTTCGGTGAAGTCGCAGATCGGCCACACCAAATGCGCCGCGGGCATGGCCGGATTGATCAAGACGGCGCTGGCGCTGCACACCGGCGTGCGGCCGCCGACGCTGCACCTGCGGCGGCCCGACCCGGCGTGGCGGCCGGACAGCAGCCCGTTCGCCTTCCACGACCGGGCGCTGCCCTGGGCGGCGGAGCCGGCCGCCGAGCGCGTGGCCGGGGTCAGCGCCTTCGGCTTCGGCGGCACCAACTACCACGTGGTGCTGGAGGGGAGCGGCGACGTGCCGCCGCGCCGGTCCGCCGGCGCCTGGCCGGCGGAGCTGTTCCTCTTCCGCGGCGAGGCGGCGATCGAGGACCTGCTGCGGCTGGCGGAGACGAACGAGTCCCGCGCGGTCCGCGCCCCGGACGGCACGGAGGCGGTCTGGCGGCCGTGGCGGCTGCGCGACCTGGCACTGACGGCGGCGCGCCGGGCGGCGGACGCGGCGTCCGGGCCGGTGACCGCCGCGGTGGTCGCGTCGTCCCCGGCCGAGCTGCCGGGGCTGCTGAGGGCCGCGCTGGCGGGACGTCCGGGCCTGGGCGTCCTCCTGCCCGGGCCCGAACGGGTCACGGGAGAGCTGGCGTTCCTCTTCCCGGGGCAGGGCAGCCAGCGGCCCGGCATGCTGGCCGACCTGTTCGTCGCGTTCCCGGAGACACGGCGGCATCTGCGCGGCGCGCCGGTGGCCCGGATGTTCCCGCCGGCCGCGTTCGGGCCCGACGAGCACGAGGCGCGGCGGCGCCGGCTCGCCGACACGCGCCGCGCGCAGCCGGCCCTCGGCGCGGCCTGCCTGGCCGTCCACGACGTACTGGCCGAGCTCGGGCTGCGTCCCGCGATGGCGTCGGGGCATTCGTACGGGGAGCTCGTGGCGCTGTGCGCGGCCGGCGCGTTCCCCGCCGGCGCCCTGCCGGAGCTGAGCGCGCTGCGGGCCGGGGCCATGGCCGAGGCGGCGGGGGACGAGCCGGGCACCATGGCGGCCGTGACGGCGGGAGCGGCCGCGGTGGAGGCCGTGCTGGAGGGGGCCGGGCTGACCGGCCGGGTGGTGGTCGCCGCCCGTAACTCCCCGGCCCAGACGGTGGTCTCGGGCCCGGAGGAGGCGGTGCGGCTCGGGGCGGCGGCGCTGGAGGACGCGGGCTTCGGGGTCCGCCGGCTCGATGTGGCGTGCGCCTTCCACAGCCCGGTGATGGCGGGGGCGGCGGCCGCCTTCGACGCGGTGCTCGCCGAACACGCCCTGCGGGCACCGGAGTTCCCGGTGTGGTCCAACGAGACGGCGGCCCCGTACCCGGCCGACGCGGCCGGTGTGCGGGCCCGGCTGACCGGGCAGATCACGGCGCCGGTGCGGTTCGCCGAGCAGATCGAGGCGATGTACGGGGCCGGCGCCCGGGTCTTCGTCGAGGCGGGCCCGGGCACGGCGCTCACCGGGCTCGTCCGCGCCACCCTCGGCGACCGCCCGCATCTGGCCGTCCCCTTCGAGCCGCACGCCGACGCCGGGCTGCGCGGGCACCTGGAGTCGCTGGCCCGGCTGGCCGTCTCCGGCGGCGTACCGGTCGACGCGGCGGCCCTGTTCGCGGGCCGGGACGCGGTCGAGGCCGATCCGGAGCGCCCGCCGGAGCGACCGGGGTGGATCGTGGACGGCCATCTGGTCCGGACGGCGGAGGGCGCGTTCCCGCCGGGAGCGCTGAGGCCCGCGCGGCCCATCGGTTCCAGCACGGAGCTGACGGCGGCCGCCGGGCGCGCCGCGGCGGACACGGGGGCCGGTGCGGGCGAGGCGCTGCTGAGGGAGTTCCTGCGCGGCAGCCGGGAGGCGGTCGCGGCGCAACGGGACGTGCTGCTGGCGTACTTGGGCGATCGCCGAGGCGACGCCGCGCGGCCCGCGCCGGTGCCTGTGCCCGCGCCTGTACCGCTGCCTGTCGAGGCTGCCGCCCCCGCCGCATCAGGGCACCGGCCCGCCCCCGCACCCGAGCGGCCCGACGTGCTCCGCACCGTGCTCTCGGTCATCAGTGAACGGACCGGCTATCCGAGGGAGATGATCGAGCCCCACCTCGATCTGGAGGCCGATCTCAGTGTGGACTCGATCAAGCGGACGGAGATCGCGAGCGAGCTCGTGCAGCGGCTGGCCCGGGCCGGGCTGGCACTTCCGGCACCGGCCGACCTGGACGTGGAGGCCCTGGCCCGGGCCCGCAGCGCGGCGGCGATCGCCGAATGGCTGACGGCGCGCGCGGGTGAGCGGCCCGGATCACAGGAACGCGGAGGTACGCCCTCATCGGGTCCGGCGGACCCCGTCGGTACGGCCGGTACCGCTCCCCGGCGGTACGTCCTGTGTTCCGTGCCCCTGGACGACGCGCCGGCCGTGGACGGTGCCACGATGCTGCGGGGCAGCCGCTTCCTCGTCCTCGGCGGCGAGAACGACCCCTTGACGCGGGCCCTCGCCGAGCGGCTGGGGAAACTGGAGGCGCACGTCACGCCGGCCGGCGGCGACACGGCCGAGGACTCCGTCCCGCCGGACGGGGTGATCCACCTCGTCGGTTCCGACGAGGAGAGCGTCCTGCCCGACACCTTCCCCCGGTACCAGGAGCTGCTGCGGAGCGGGCCGCGCTGGCTGCTCTGCGTACGCCGGGCGGACCCCGGCGACCGGGGCGACGCCGGGCTGGGCGGCTTCTTCCGAACCGTGGCGCGCGAATACCCGGGGACGGTCGCCCGCGTCCTGTCCGTCCCCCGGGAACGGCCCGCCGCCGCGGTCGTCGACGCGGTCGTCGGGGAGCTGCTCGCACCGGACCGCGCGCCCGTGGTCGAGCGCGCCGAGCGCGGCCGCCTGTCCGTCGCCGAGCCCAGGGAGGCCGCGCTGGACCCGCTCGTCGCCGACGGGCCGGCCGTCGCCGAGCGCGCGGCCGGCCGCCTCGGGCTCGGCCCGGAATCCGTCGTGCTGTTCGCGGGCGGCGCGCGCGGGATCGCCTCGCGCTTCGCCGTCGCCCTCGCCTCGGCCTCCGGCTGCCGGATGGAACTGCTCGGCCGTACCGGCGGGACCGACGCCGCCGAGCCGCCGGGGACGGCGGGCGCCGCCGACCGGGCCGCGCTCCGAGCGGCGCTGGCCGCCCACGGCCGCCTCGGCCCGGCGGAGATCGAACGTGAGGCGGGCCTGATCCTGGCCCGTCGCCAGATCGCCGTGACCCTCGACCGCGTCCGCGCCGCCGGCGGACGGGCCGACTACCGCACCGTCGACCTGCGGGACGCCGAGGCCGTCGAACAGGCCGTCAAGGAGACCCACGCCCGCCACGGACGGATCGACGGCGTGGTGCACGCCGCCGGGATCGTCGAGGACAAGCTCGTCGCCGGCAAGGACCCGGCCTCGTTCCGCCGGGTGTACGAGACGAAGACGGAAGGGGCCCGCGCGCTGTTCACCGCGCTGCGCCGGATCCCCGAACCGCCGTGCTTCGCCGTGCTGTTCGGATCCGTCGCGGCCGTGTCCGGCAACCGCGGCCAGGCCGACTACGCCGCCGCCAACGACGCCCTCGCCGTCCTGGGCCGGCGGTGGCGGCGGGCCACGGGCGCCCGGGCCCTCACGGTGCACTGGGGGCCGTGGGCCCCCGACGGCGACCACGGCGGGATGGTGGGCCCGGAGCTCGCCCGTGAGTACGCGCGCCGCGGCATCGGCCTGATCGGCCCGCAGGAGGGCCTCACGGCCCTGCTCCACGAACTGGCCTGGGGCGACGACGACACCGACGAGGTCGTCCACGCCGCCCCGGGATGGCAGCCGTGACAGCGGGCCGGACCCCGGTGGCCATCGTCGGCATGGCCGTGACCCTGCCCGGCGCGGACGGCCTCGAACGGTACTGGCACAACCTCGTCACCGGCGCCGACGCCGTCTCCGAGGTCCCCGAGGGCCGCTGGGACCAGGAGGCGTACGGGCCGGACGCCATCTACTGCCGGCGCGGCGGGTTCGTCGACGACCGGCTGGCCGGCTTCGACCCGGCCGCGTTCGGCATCATGCCCGGCGCCGTCCCGGCCACCGAACCCGACCAGCTCATCGCCCTGCACACGGCCGCCGCCGCGCTCGCGGACGCCGGCGGCCTGGCCGCGACCGACCGGGCACGGGCCGGGGTGGTGCTGGGCCGCGGCGGCTATCTGACGGCCGGGCTGGCCCGCCTCGACCAGCGGGTGCGCACGGCCGGGCAACTGGTCCGCACACTGCGGGAGCTGCTGCCCGAGCTCGGCGAGCAGCGGCTGGCACGGGTCCGCGCCGCGTTCGAGGAGGCGCTCGGGCCGGACGACCCCGGCGCGGTCATCGGGCTCGTGCCCCACTTCACGGCGTCCCGCATCGCCAACCGCCTGGACCTGCGCGGCCCCGCGTACACGGTCGACGCGGCCTGCGCCTCGTCGCTCCTGGCGGTGCAGCAGGCCGTCACGGAACTGGCCGCCGGGCGCTGCGACGTGATGCTCGCCGGAGGCGTCCACCACTGCCACGACGTGACGCTGTGGTCCGTCTTCGCCCGGCTCGGAGCGCTGTCCCCGACGCAGCGGATCCGTCCCTTCCACCGGGAGGCGGACGGGGTGCTCATGGGCGAGGGAACGGGCGTCGTCGTCCTCAAACGGCTGACGGACGCGGTGAGCGCGGGCGACCGGGTGTACGCGGTGGTGCGCGGGGTCGGGGTGGCCGGTGACGGGCGCACCGCGAGCCTGGTGACACCGGACCCGGACGGCCAGGCGCGGGCGGTGCGGCTCGCCTGGCAGACGGCGGGCGTGGACCCCCGCGCCCCGGGCGCGATCGGCCTGCTGGAGGCGCACGGCACCGGCACACCGCAGGGGGACGCCGCCGAGATCGCCACGCTGCGCCGGGTCTTCGGCACGCCGGGCGGCGCGGCCGCCCCCGACGCGGTGATCGGCTCGGTCAAGTCGATGATCGGCCACACCATGCCGGCGGCGGGGGCGGCGGGCCTGGTCAAGGCCGCGCTGGCCCTCCACCGGCGGACGCTCCTGCCCACCCTCCACTGCGAGGACCCCCACCCGGACCTGCTCGCCACCCGCTTCCGCCCGGCCGCCGAGGCTCGGCCCTGGGAGGCGGAGACCCGGCGCGCCGGGGTCAACGCCTTCGGCTTCGGCGGGATCAACGCCCACGTGGTGCTGGAGGAGTTCCGCCCGCCACCCGGTCCGGCACGCGGCACCGTCCCCCCGCGCGCCGGTGCGGCGGCCACGGAGGTGACCGAGCCCGAACCGGTCCTGCGCCTCGCCGCGGCCACGCCCGAGGAGCTGTGCGCGCTGCTCGACGCCGACGACGCGCGGCTGCGCACCCTGTCCGCGAGCCCGGCCACGGGCGGGGGTGGCGCGCGGCTGGTGGTGGCCGGGCCGTCCGCCGAGCGGCTCGCCCTGGCCCGGAAGGTGGTCGCGCGCGGCCGGGCGTGGGGCGGACGGCGCGACGTGTGGTTCGCGCCCCGGCCGCTGCTCGGGCCGGTCGGCGGCGGGCGCACCGCCTTCCTCTTTCCCGGCCTGGAAGCGCGTTTCACGGACCGGGACGACGACCTCGCCCGCCACTTCGGGCTGCCCCGCCCGGGCTGGACGACGGCCCGGGTCGGCGACGTGGCGGCGCACGGCGCGGCCGTCGTGGACGGCGGGCGGCTGCTGGCCGCAGTGCTGCGACGGTGCGGCATCGGGGCCGAGGCCCTGGCCGGCCACAGCGTCGGCGAATGGGCGGCGATGGGCGTCGGCGGCATCTTCGCCGACGGCGAGGTGGAGGGGTTCCTGCGGACGTTCGACCCCGGGACGTTGCGGGTGCCGGACCTGGTCTATGCGACCTTCGGGGCACCCGCCGGCCGGGTGGCGGCGGCCCTGGCCGGGGTGCCGGAGGTCGTGCTCTCCCACGACAACGCGCCCCACCAGTCGGTCGTCTGCGGCCCGGCGCGGCACGTCGCGACCGTCACCGAGCGACTGCGCGGCGAGGGCGTGCCGGGCCGGGAACTGCCCTTCGCCTCGGGCTTCCACACGCCCATGCTGGCGCCGTACCTCGGGCCGATCCGGGAGACGATGGAGCGCTTCACCCTCCACCGGGCCACGGTGCCGGTGTGGTCGGGCACGACCTGCTCCCCCTTCCCGGACGACCCCACGGCGGTAAGGGACTTGTTCATACGTCACCTGCTGGAGCCCGTCCGCTTCCGGGGACTCGTCGAAGCCCTCCACGCCGCCGGCTTCCGGGCCTTCGTCCAGGCCGGCCAGGGGCAGCTGCCCGCCCTGGTGGGGGACACGCTCGGCGAGCGCGAGCACCTGGCGGTCACGGCGGCGCACGAGCGCCGGGGCGCTCTGGCGCAGCTGCACCGGGCCGTGGCCGGACTGTGGGCGTTCGGAGCGGAACCGGACTTCCGGGCCCTGCCCAGCGGCGTGCGAGCGGGCGCAGGAGCGGGCGTACGGGCGGATGTACGGCTGCCGTTGGACGCCGGTCCTGTATCCCTGAAGCCCGCGACACGGGACCGGCTGCGCACGGCCCTGCGCGGATCGCTCGGCGGATCGTTTGCCAGGCCGGACCGGTTGGACGCGGTGGCCGGGCGTTTCCCCGAGGCGGGGGAGCTGCGGGACCTGCTGGCCGAGACGGCCGACGCCGCGGCGGCCGCCTTCGCGGCCCTGGAGACCCCCCACCGTGTGGTGGTGCCCGCTCCGCGCGCGGTGGACGGCCCGACGCCCGGATCGGTGTCCGGTCCGGCCCCCGGTCCGGCGTCCAGTGCCGCGTCCGGCCCGGCCGGCGACCGGCCGGGCGCCGGGGCCGGGCGGGAGGTGGCCGCCGCCCGCCGCAGCTCGGTACGGGTGGACCTGGACACCATGCCGTACCTGGTGGACCACTGCTTCTTCGCCCAGCGGCCCGGCTGGCCCGACATCGGCGACCGCTGGCCCGTCGTGCCCGCCACGACGCTCGTACGGCACATGACCGACGCGGTGGCGGCGGCCGGGGGCGACACACCGGTGGCCGTCCGGGACGCCCGGTTCCTCGAATGGCTCGCCGCCGTGCCGCCGGTCGACGTACCCGTGACCGTGACCCCCGCCGGGCACCGGGCGGACCGGTGGAACGTCGAGCTCGGCCGGTACGCGCGCGCCGCCGTCGAGACCGCGCCCCGGTATCCGGCGCCCCCCGCCCCCTGGCCCGTACCGGCCGGCGAATCCGCCCCGGCGGTCTCGGCCCGGCGGATGTACGACGAGCGATGGATGTTCCACGGCCCGCTCTTCCGCGGCGTCACCGCCGTCACCGCGCTCGGCGACCGGCACCTGCGCGGCGTGCTCACCGCCCCGCCCGCCCCCGGCGCACTGCTCGACAACGCGGGGCAGCTGCTGGGCTACTGGCTGATGGCCACCCGCTCGGAGCGCACCGTCGTGCTGCCGGCCGGGATCCGCGGCATCCGCTACCACGGCCCGGAACCGGCCCCCGGCGAGCGCGTCGACTGCCACATCCGCGTCACCTCTCTCACGGAGACGCTGCTTGCGGCCGACATCCAGCTCGGTCGCGGCGGCACGGTGTGGTGCGAGATCCATGGCTGGGAGGACCGCCGGTTCGACTCGCCGGCCGTCACCGAGGGCATCCGGCGGCGGCCCGGGCACAGCACCGTCTCCCTGCTGCACGACGGGGGCTGGCACCTGGTCTTCGACCACTGGCCCGACCCCGCCTCACGCGAGCTGACGGTGCGCAACCTGATGGGCGGCGCCGAGCGCCGGGCCTACGCGGACCAGCCGCCGCGTCGCAGACGGCAATGGCTGCTCGGCCGGATCGCCGCCAAGGACGCCGTCCGCCACCACCTGTGGCAGCACGGCGCCGGACCGGTCTTCCCGGCCGAGATCCGCGTCCGCAACGACACCGCCGGACGGCCGCACCCGGAGGGGGTGCACGGCCGGGAACTCCCGCCGCTCGGTCTGTCGCTCGCCCACTGCCAGGAGGCGGCGGTCGCTCTCGTCCGTCCCGCCGGCGCCGCGCCCGTCGGCATCGACATCGAGGAGATCACCGAACGGCCGGCGGCCACCCGTGACGCCGTCCTCGCCGAGGACGAACAGGAGCTCTTCGAGCGGCTCGGCGGCGGGCCGCGGGCCCTGTCCCGCATCTGGGCGGCCAAGGAGGCCGCGGCCAAGGCGGAAGGCACCGGGCTGCGGGGCCGGCCGCGCGACTTCCGGGTGCGCGTGGACGAGGGCGGCCGGTCGACCGTGCGCGCGCCTTCCGGCCGTTCGCACTCCGTGTCCTTCGCCGAGACGGCCAACCCCTCCGGCCTGCCTTCCCGGCGGTACGTCGTCGCCTGGACCGAGGACAGGGCCCGGACCGGGGACGGGGCCGGCGACCACCGTCAGCAGCAGGAGGAGAGCACAGCATGACCACCACCCCCACCCCCGACGTGGACGAGGCCGAGGTCCTCACCGCACTCACCGAGGCCCTGTCCGCCGTGCTCGACCCGGTCGAGCTGGAGGCCACGCCCCTCACCATGGAGACGCGGTTCGTCGAGGACCTGGACCTGGAGTCGATCGACCTGGTGACGCTCACCGGCCTGCTCCGGCGCCGGTACGGCGACCGCGTCGACTTCCCGGGGTTCTTCGCCTCCCTCGAACTGCCGGAGATCATCGGGCTCTCCGTCGGGCAGGTCGTCCGCTACGTCGCCGGGCGCCTGCGATGACGGCGGTCCGCCTCCCGCGGCTGAACGTGACCCGCATGGGGCGGCCCGGCGGGTCCGGCGGCGACACCGTCGTACTGGTGCACGGCATCGCGATGGACAACCTGGCCAGCTACTACTTCACCGTCGCCCCCGCCTGCGCGGCCGCAGGGCACCAGGTGGTGATGTACGACCAGCGCGGCCACGGCCGCAGCGAGCGCCCCGCCAGCGGCTACCGTCTGGAGGACTTCACCGGCGACCTCGCCGCCCTCCTCGACGGCCTGCGCACGGCCGGCGACGTCCACCTCGTCGGGACCTCCTTCGGCGGCACCGTCGCCCTCGACTACGCGCTCCACCACCCGGGGCGGCTCGCCAGCGTCCTCGTCGTCGAGTCGGAACCGCCCACCGCCGCCTGGGCGGCGAAGCTCGGCGGCATCCTCGCGGACGCCGCCCGGCGGCTCCGCGACGAGCGGGCCCTGCCCTGGCTCGCGGAGCACTACGGCGGGCACGAGGCCAGGCTGGGCCGCCGCTCCTGCCCGTTGCTGCACGGGACCACGGCCGCCGAGGACATCGCGGCCAGCCGTATCCCCGACGAGGACCGCTGGCGCACCCTCGACGTGCCGGTCCTCGCCGTCTACGGCGGTGCCTCCGACCTCGCCGGGACGGCACCCTGGCTGGAGTCCCTGCTTCCCGACTGCCGCACCGTGCGCGTCGAGGGCCACGGCCACTCCGTTCTCGTCGAGGCCCCACGGACGGTCGCCGGAATCCTGGTCGACTGGATCGGCTCGGGGCACCGGGCCGGGACGGCCGGGGTATGAGCGGCCCGGAAGCGAGGCGCTTCCTCTTCGTCGTGCCGCCGCTCGTGGGACACATCAATCCGGCCGCCGGCGTCGCGGCCGAACTCGCCGGACGCGGCCACCGGGTGGGCTGGGCCGGCTGCCCCGCGCTCATCAGGGAGTGGGCGGGGCCCGACGCTCTGACGTACCCCTGCGCGACCCTCCGCGAGGTGCGCAGACCGCCCGCACTGCGGGGCTTCGCGGCGCTGCGCTTCCTTTGGGAGGACTTTCTGGGGCCGCTCGCCACGGCCATGGCACCCGGAGTGAGCGAGGCCGTCGAAGCCTTCCGCCCGGACGTGATCGTCGCCGATCAGCAGGCGCTGGCCGGCGCCCTGACCGCCGAACGGCTCGGCACCCCCTGGGCCACCTCGGCCACGACCTCCGCCGAGTTCTCCGCAGCGCTCACCGCAACGCCCAAGGTCGAGGAGTGGATCGCCGGGCTGCTCGGCGGCCTGCGCGACGCCCTCGGCGACCCGGAGCGCACCCATGACCCGCGCTTCTCGCCGTACCTCGTCCTGGCCTTCACCACCACGGCACTGGCGGGCGAGCCCCCCGCCCACCGGCCGCAGACCCGCTACGTGGGACCTGCTCCGGCCACCGGTCCTGCCATCGGCGCCGCCGGGGCCGGCTTCCCCTGGGCGTGGCTGGACCCGGGCCGCGCCACCGTACTGGTCTCCCTCGGCACCGCCAACGCCGATACCGGTGCCCGTTTCCTCGCCGAGTGCGCAGCGGCCGTACGCGCGCGGGCCCGTACCGCCCAGGCGGTGATCGCCGACCCGGGCGGGGCACTCACCGGGATGTCCGACGGCGATGTGCTGACCGCGCCCCGGCTGCCGCAACTGGCCCTGATGCGGCGGGCGTCGGCCGTCGTCTGTCATGCCGGGCACAACACCGTCGCGGAGTCCCTGTGGCACGGGGTGCCCCTGGTCGTCGCGCCGATCCGGGACGACCAGCCCGTGGTCGCCGCCCAGGTCGCGGCGGCGGGCGCCGGGATCCGGGTGCGCTTCGGGCGCGGCGACCGCCACACCGTCGGGGCCGCGCTCGACGGCGTCCTCACCGATCCCCGGTACCGGGCGGCCGCCCGCCGCGTCCGCGACTCCTTCCACGCGGCCGGAGGCGGCCGGGCCGCGGCCGCACACCTCGAACGACTGGCGGCTCGCGCCGCACGACCGGAGAGACGGTGAACACCATGGACCGACGCGCCGAGGCCGCCCGCCTCCGCCCCGCCTACCAGCGCGAACTCGCCCTGGGCACGGAGCGCTTCCACCACCCCCGCAGCGCCGAGTGCCCCTGGTGCGGATCACCCCGGCTGCGCAGGCGGCTGCGCACCGTCGATCTGCTCCAGCGCAAGCCGGGCACCTTCGTCGTCGACCAGTGCCGCGACTGCGCGCACTCCTTCCAGAACCCCCGGCTCACGCCCGACGGTCTGGACTTCTACTACCGGGACTTCTACGACGGCTTCAGCGGCGAATCCGTGAAAGGCTTCGCCGACGCCGGATTCACCCGCAAGCGCTATATCGCCGCCGCCCGCTCTGTCCTCCCGTTCTGCCGCCCGGAACGCTGGCTGGACGTCGGCACCAGCAAGGGCCACTTCCCGCAGATCGCCCGGGACATCCACCCGTCCACCGTCTTCGACGGCCTGGACATCGGCGAGGGCGTGGAGGAAGCCGAGCGCCTCGGCCGCGTCACCGAAGGGCACCGGGGCCATCTCGTGGACCTCGCACCCAAGCTGACGGGCCGCTACGACGTGGTCAGCATGTTCCACTGCCTCGAACACACCCCTGACCCGCGCGGGGAGCTCGCGGCCGCTCTCGCCGTCCTCGCACCCGGCGGCCATCTGGTGATCGAGGTACCCGATCCCGAATGCCTCTCGAGAAGGTTCCTCGGCCGCTGGTGGATGCCGTACTTCCAGCCCCAGCACCTGCACCTGATGCCGCTGGCCAACCTGCGCGGCGCACTGGAGTCGCTGGGCTGCACCGTCGTGGCCGTCGACCGGCGGGAGCCCCACATCCCCCTCGACCTGTCCGGCGCGGTCCTCTTCGCCTTGAACCGGTTCCTGCCCCGGGACGACGCCCCCTGGCATCCCGCCCCGCCCGGCCCGCTCCGGCGGGCGCTGCGCCCCGCCCTCTTCTGGGCGGCCGTCCCCCTGCTGGTCGCCACCTTCGCCTTCGAACAGCTCACGGCCCCGCTCGTCCGCCGCACCCGGCTCTCCAACGCGTACCGGGTGGTCGCGCGCACGGGAGCCGCCGCCGGCGGCTGACCCGCCCGGCCCGGCCCCGTCTCCCCGCCGCGCCGAGCGCGCGAGCGCCGCCTAGCCTGGGGACGGGAGGGTCTCGAGCCAGGGCGCAGACAAGGAGCGGCGCGGTCATGGAGCGCAGCAGCAAGCACGGTCCCAAGAAGGACGACGAGCTGAAGAAGGCGACGCGGCACCAGGCCCGCACGGGCCGCATGACGCGGACGGAGGAGTGGCGGGAACCCGAAGCGCTCGAACACGACGAGGACTCGCCCCGCAAGCAGAAGCCTCCGAAGGAGTGAGCCGGCCCCGGCCCGCCCGCGTCGCGGACGCACGTGCCGGGCAGGCGACACCGGCGGAATCGCCGAGCCCGCGCTCCCTGGCATCGGGGTGACGTCAGGCGCGGCCGGACGCGGCCATCCACAGGAGGGCCGTGCCGGCGGACGCGAGCACCACCGCGGACAGACACCAGGCGACGGCCAGGCGTGCCGCGCGGCCCCGGGGGCCGTACCCCGGGGGTGCGGCGGGCGTGGGTCCGGCCAGTTCGGACCAGGCGCGGGCGGTGGTCCTCAGCTCGCGTCGCCGCAGCGCGCCGCCCACCGCGTACAGACATCCGGCGGCCGTCACGCCCGTCGCCACGGCGGCGCCCGTGGCCGGCCCCGGAACCCCGGTCAGGAGCAGCGGGACGGCGCCCGCGCAGGCGCTCCATCCGGTGAGGCACCCGGCCGCCGAGACGCGCCGGAAGAACGGCCGGTCGGCGCCGGCCCGCAGCTCCGCCACGGCCGGCAGGTACCAGACGGTGCCGGCGACGGTGAGCGCCGTCGCGGCCAGGGCCAGGACCAGGTTCGACATCTCTCTTCCTCTCCGGGGCGCGACGGGGTCAGGCGTGCGAGGCGACGTCCGGGTGGTGGAGGTCGAACGCCGGGGATTCGGAGCGGATCCGCGGCAGCGTGGTGAAGTTGTGCCGCGGCGGCGGGCAGGAGGTCGCCCACTCCAGCGAGCGGCCGTAGCCCCACGGGTCGTCGGCCTCGACCTTCTTGCCGTACTTGGCGGTCTTCCAGATGTTGTAGAAGAACGGCAGGATCGACAGGCCCAGCAGGAACGAGCCGATGGACGAGACGGTGTTCAGTACCGTGAAACCGTCGGAGGCGAGATAGTCCGCGTAGCGGCGCGGCATGCCCTGCGCGCCCAGCCAGTGCTGCACCAGGAACGTGGTGTGAAAGCCCACCGTGAGGGTCCAGAAGGTGATCTTGCCGAGCCGCTCGTCGAGCATCTTGCCGGTGAACTTCGGCCACCAGAAGTGGAATCCGGCGAACATGGCGTACACCACGGTGCCGAAGAGCGTGTAGTGGAAGTGGGCCACGACGAAATACGTGTCGGAGACGTGGAAATCGAGCGGCGGTGCCGCGAGGATCACGCCCGTCAGCCCACCGAAGACGAATGTGAGAAGGAAACCGGTGACCCAGAGCATCGGGGTCTCGAAGGACAGCGAGCCCTTCCACATGGTGCCGATCCAGTTGAAGAACTTCACACCGGTCGGGACCGCGATCAGGAAGGTCATGAAGGAGAAGAACGGCAGGAGCACGCCACCGGTGACATACATGTGGTGCGCCCACACGGTGACCGAAAGACCGGCGATGGAAATCGTCGCCGCGATCAGGCCCCAGTAGCCGAACATCGGCTTCCGGGAGAACACCGGAATGACCTCGGAGACGATGCCGAAGAACGGCAGGGCCAGTACGTACACCTCGGGATGGCCGAAGAACCAGAACAGGTGCTGCCAGAGCAGCGCGCCGCCGTTGGCGGAGTCGAAGACGTGCGAGCCGAACTTCCGGTCCATCTCCAGGGCGAGCAGGGCCGCGGCCAGCACGGGGAACACGAGCAGGATGAGCACGGCGGTCAGCAGCACGTTCCAGGTGAAGATCGGCATACGGAACATCGTCATGCCCGGCGCGCGCATGCCCACGATGGTGGTGATGAAATTGACCGCGCCCAGAATGCTGCCGAATCCCGACAGCGCCACACCCAGGATCCACATGTCGGCGCCGACACCGGGGGAGTGGGTCGCGTCCGACAGCGGCGCGTACGCGAACCAGCCGAAGTCCGCGGCCCCCTGCGGTGTGAGGAACCCGGCCGCCGCTATCAGCGAGCCGAAGAGGAAGAGCCAGAAGGCGAGCATGTTCAGCCGCGGGAACGCCACGTCGGGCGCGCCGATCTGCAAGGGCATCAGCCAGTTGGCGAACCCTGTGAACAACGGCATCGCGAACAGCAGCAGCATGACCGAACCGTGCATGGTGAAGGCCTGGTTGAACTGCTCGTTCGTCAGGAGCTGCGTCCCCGGCCGGGCCAGCTCGGCGCGCATCAGCAGGGCCATCAGTCCGCCGATGACGAAGAAGGCGAACGCCGACACCAGATAGAGCGTCCCGATCCTCTTGTGGTCCGTGGTGGTCAGCCAGTCCACCACCGAGCCCCGGGGACTCCGGGCGGACTCGGCGTCGGCTACCACCGGCGCGCGCCGCTCCTCGGTCCTCTCGTCCGCTCCCATGCCGATACCGTCCACGGACCACCAACTCCACACGATTTCAGGACAATGACGGGATCATGGTCGGCTGCCCCGCCGGTCGGCCGACAGGGCCGTGGGCCCCGACGTGCGCGGCCCCACCGGCCCCCGGGACAGGGCCCATCAGTCCCTCCGCCGCGCGCCGCCGGCGCCCGCCGACGCGTTCCGGCCACCGGGCCGCCGGCCCCTCGGGCCGCTCACCACCCACAGAGCACCCGCCCGGCCGCACACCCCGAGGGGTCCCGGTAGGGGACCGTTCAGCCCTAGGAACCCGCTCGGCGGGTATGTCTACTGAGGGCATGGCCCGTATCACAGAACCGCTTCCCCGGTACGAGGCGCTCAGGCTGCTGAAGGGCGCGAAGATCGGCCGACTGGTCTTCAGCCATCAGGCGCTGCCCGCCGTCCGTCCCGTCAACCACGTCCTCCTCGACGACCGCGTCATCATCCGCGCCCACACCGGCGCCGCGCTCCTCGGCCCCGCACGCGACGGAGCGGTGGTGGCGTACGAGGCCGACGAGTTCGACACCGAGCGGCGCACCGGATGGAGCGTGGTGGTGACGGGCGAGGCCCGCCTCGTACGGGATCCGGCCCTCCAGCAGCGCTATCGGGCCGCGCTCGAACCGTGGATCGGCGCCGACATGACCCATACGGTCAGCATCAGCCTCGATCTGGTCACGGGCTGCCGCATCAGTTCACGGCCGACAGATGGGCGGCCGGAGCGCTGACCGTGGGGTGGGCGAGGACGGCCTCGATCCAGCCGGAAGAGCGGGGCGAGGCAGCGGTCCTCTCCACCGGCTGGGCCCTCCCGGTGGTGGTCAGCGCTGTCACGTCAGCAGGATGCCAGACCGTCCGTGCGCGAGCGCGGTGGAGGGCGGGGCCGCCGTCGTGATGGCCTGATCGGCCCGCCGCCGCTTCCGTTCAGGCGCCCGCCGTCACCGCCTTGAGCTCGTCGAGCGACTCGCGGATGAACCGTGACAGGGGACGGCGGCCGGTCGAGGCGGTCCAGCGCTCGAACGCGACCTTGAAGACGGCGACGCCCGTCTCGGCGGCGAGGGTCGCCGCCGGCTCCCCGACGCCCCGTAGGCGCAGCGCGTCGGCGGCGGTCGCGGCCAGGGACGCGAGCTTGATCAGCTCGCGTTCCCGGAGCTCCGCGTTGGCGGCGATGACGGCCTGGCGCCGTCGTGCGTAGGCGTGGCGCTCGTCGAACTCGGCGGCGACGGACTCCAGCGCCGCACCCATCGCCGGCATCGGCGCCACGGCCTCCGGGAGGCTGGCGAGGGTGCTCGCGATGAGCTCCCGCAGCGCGCCCGAACCACCGAACAGGACCTCGCGCTTGTCGGCGTAGTGCCGGAAGAACGTCCGCTCCGTCAGGCCCGCCCGCTGGGCGATCCCGGCCACGGTGGTCTGCTCGTACCCCCGCTCGGTGAACAGCTCCATGGCGGCCTCCGCGAGCCGGCCACGCGCGTTCGGCTGCCATCTCCCCATGAGCGCATCCTATGCGATGACAGCTCCTGACATCGAGTGCTAACGTCGATGTCAGAGGCTGACATCAGCGTGTCGCCGTCGTGGGCCTGCCCGGCCCGGCGGCCACTCACCAAGGGGTCTTCTCATGCGTGTATTCGTCACCGGCGCCTCCGGCTGGATCGGTTCCGCCGTCGTCCCCGAGCTCATCGGCGCGGGCCACCAGGTCGTCGGGCTCGCCCGTTCCGACGCCTCGGCCGCCGCCCTCACCGCCGCCGGGGCCGAGGTGCGCCGCGGCACCCTCGACGACCTCCACGGCCTGCGGAGCGCGGCCGCCGGGTCGGACGGCGTGATCCACCTCGCCTTCAAGCACGACATCGCCTTCTCGGGGGACTTCGCGGGCGCCGTCGAGGCGGACCGGCGGGCCGTCGAGGCGTTCGGCGCGGCGCTCGCCGGGTCCGGCCGGCCCCTCGTCCTCGCCTCCGGCCTGCTCGGAGTCGCGCCGGGCCGGGTGAGCACCGAGCGGGACGGGCACGACATCGGCCCGGACCCGGCGGCGCACGGGGGCGACGGCCCGCTGGGCCGGCACGCCGTCGCGGAACTGGCGCTCTCGCTCGCCTCCCGCGGTGTCCGCGCCTCCGTCCTGCGCCTGCCGCCGACCGTGCACGGCGAGGGCGACCACGGCTTCATGGCCGCGCTGGTCGGCATCGCCAGGGAGAAGCGGCTGTCCGGCTACATCGGCGACGGCGCCGCCCACTGGCCGGCGGTGCACCGGCTCGACGCCGCCCACCTCTTCCGGCTGGCGCTGGAGAAGGCCCCCGACGGCTCGACGCTGCACGCGGTCGCCGACGAGGCCGTACCGCTGCGCGCCGTCGCCGAAGTGACCGGACGCCACCTCGGCCTGCCCGTGGCCTCCGTCGCCCCCGAGGACGCCGCCGCGCACTTCGGCTGGCTGGCCCCCTTCCTCGCGCTCGACACCCCGGCGTCGAGCGCGCTGACCCGCGAACTGCTGGGGTGGCGGCCGACGCGTCCGGGGCTCCTCGACGACCTGGAGAAGGGGCACTACTTCGACGCCTCGGCCCCCACGAACACGTGGTGACGCGACCGTCCCCGCCCCGGCGCACGCCACGGCGGCGCGCGACCACGCGCTCTCACGCGCCGGGTGGCGAACGTGTGGCTCCGTGCTGGACTGGGTCGCACGACCGTCGAACGGGAGTATGCGATGTTGTCAGCGTCAGGGTCGCCGGCGTCAGGGGGTTCCGATGACTGGACGTTCGGTAGCGGGGCACTGGCGGCCTTCGGTGCCGCCCGGCGGCGGATCCTGGACGCCATCCTCGACGGACGCCGGACAGCCGCCCGGATGATGCCGCAGAACCCCGGACTCCTCCGCATGTTCGACGAGGCGGCGAGGGCCATGGACGACTGCCGGCTCAACCTCGTCGTGCTCGGCGCGGAGGGCGCCGGCAAGTCGACTCTGGTCAACGCGCTCCTCGGGGCACCCGTGACCCCTCAGGAGGGGACCCGGACAGGCACGGTGGTCCCGGTGGTCGTCGAATGGGCGGACACCGACTCCGTCCAGTACTCGGTGGCGCTGGACACGTCACCGGTACAGGAGATCGGCTGTGCCGACTTCGACGCCTTCGGCGACTACGTCCTCGGTGACCGCAACAACGACAACCACAAACGCGTGCTGCGCGGGTACGTCCGGATGCGGAACCCCCTGCTGGAGAATCACGTCCGGCTGATCGACGTGCCGGGCCTCGAAGGTGTGTCCCCTCGTGTCGCCGAGCGACTCCACGAGTTCCTGGGCAAAGAGGCGCACACCGTGATCGGGGTCTGCCGGGACCGCTTCTACGGGCCCCTCGTCAGGGCCACGGACCAGTGGGCCGGCACCGACCTGCGCATCGCCGCGCTGGTGGCGAACTGGTCCTTCGACGCCTGGGTCCAGAACTCCGCCCGCCAGGAAACGTGGATGGAGGAGAGCCGCACGGCGGTACGGCGGGTCATGACCAAGGACTCGGTCGCGCGGGTCGACCCCGCGAACGTCTTCGTGCTCCATCTGCCGACCCTGCTGGGGACGACGCCCCGCGGCCTGCGGGTCGGCGGCCGCCCGCACCGGGCGGAGGCGCGGCGCTTCGTCCGGGCCGTCACCGCCTATATGGCCCGCAACGGTGCCGACGCCCTGCTGTTCGAGGCTCACGGCCGGGCCGTCGCCGCGCTGGCCGAGCTGGAGGCCTTCCTCGCGTTCCGGGCCGGGACCCTACGGGCGGTACTCAGCCCCGACCCGTCCGCCGCCCGGCAGCTGGCCGGGGAAGTGGCCGGGGCCCGCCGCGCGGCCGAGGACGCCTGGGCGGCCGTGTCGGGCCAGGCGACGGCGTCGGCGCTGGCGGGTCGTCAATGGCCGGCCTACCGGGGTGCCATGGTCCGGGCGCGCGCCGATCTGCTCGACGAGACCGGCCGCATCGAGACGCGGGTGCTCACGGAGCACAAGCGCATCTCGAAACCCGTCGTCGCCGAGTCGGAGCGCACGCTGTCGGACGCCGTCGGCAAACATGACGAGATCGCCTTCCAGGCGTTCGAGCGTGCCGTCCAGCCCGTGCTCGACTTCTACAACGGGCACGCGCAGCACGCGTTCGAGGTCTTCTTCGACAGGCTGCCGCTGCTCCGGATCGCGACGGACCCGCTCGTCGGCCCACCGGGCGAGCGCGGCGAGATCCAGGTCCCGGATCTGGGCGACGACCGCAGGGCCAAACTGAAGCGCGGTGCGGGGGCGGGCGCCACGGCGGCCGTGGGCGGTGCGGCGGTGGGGTACGGCTTGACCACCGCGGGCATCACGATCTCGTTGGGCGAGACCGCCGCGGTGGCGCTCGGCGGAATTCTGGGTGGCGGCGGCGCCGCTGCCATCGCCGCCGCCGGCGGCGCCGGTACCGGGGCGGCGGCCGGTGGCACGGCGGCGGTCGGCGCGACCGCCGGACTGGGCGCCTTGGTCCTGACGCCCGTCGGCCTTCTGCTGACCGCGACCCTGGTGGCCGGTGCCCTGGGCTACGGCGTCTTCAGCTGGCTCCGGGTGGGCTCGCAGCACGCCTTCAAACGCGGCATCGATTCGATGCGGCGGCAGTTGTGCGCACTGGACACCGCCGACGAAGGAGCCCTCCACCGCACGTTCCTCGACGCCTGCCGGGCGATCGCCGACGAGGTGGGCCGTCGCCTCGCCGAGCGGTTCGACGCTCTGGAGGCCCTCGCCTCGCCCGGCGACGGCGAGGCGGCGCAGCTGCGCCGGGAGGCCGCCGGCATCACCGAGGCGCGCAGGCACATCGTCGAGATCGGTCGCGGCATGGACCGCGCACTCCGACGCCTGGACGACGAATGACCGCACGCGGGCCCTCGTACGAGCCGGTGTTCCGGGCGCTGAGGGCCGCCGGCGCGGGCCTGGGCGCCGTGGCGGTCGTGGTCGTCCTGGGCACGGTCCTGGGCGTCGCGGAGACGGTCGCGGCGTACACGCCCTTCGGCCTGTGGACGCTGGCCGTGGCGGTGCCGGCGGGCGTGGCGGTCGGGCTCGTCATCTGGCGGCGGCAGCGCGCCGTCCCGGAAACGGACCCCGTACCGTCCCCCGGTCCTCCGCCACCGGCCGCCCCGGCATCCGTGGGCGCACCAGCCGAGGCGCCACGCGTGCTGCTCATCCCGCGGCCGCCGCCCTCGCGCACCTGGGGCGGGGGACGGCCCGACGAGCGGGCGACCGACGGCCCCGAGGACGGGGAAGCCATGGCACTGCGCCTCAAGCAGCGGTTCCATCAACTCCTCGCCGCACACGACATCGACGGCGCCGACCGCCTCGTGGGACGGATCGCGCTGCTGCCCCGCCAGGAGGACTGGGTGGCGAGTGCCCGGCGGCACCTGAGCCGGGTGCGGCACGGGCGCTGACCACCCGGGTCAGCGCGGCTCCTGCGCGAGCGGAAGGTGGCGCGGGCCGCGCAGGACGGGGCTGCTGCGGTACTCCGGCGGGTCCTCCAGCAGCCGCGGGTTCTCCAGGCGGTCGATCAGCGTGGTGAGGGCGATCTGTGTCTCCAGACGGGCCAGGGGCGCCCCGAAGCAGTTGTGGATGCCGCTGCCGAAACCGAAGTGCACATTGTCCTCGCGGTCGGGGACGAACCGGTCGGCGTCCGGGAAGCGCAGCGGGTCACGGCTGCCGGAGGCGAGGACGAGGACCAGTGGGACGCCCTTGGGGATGGTGATCCCCGCGACCTCGATGTCGGCCAGCGGGGTGCGCTGCGGCAGGAACTGCACGGGAGGCTCGAAGCGCAGCAGTTCCTCCACGGCGCGGGGCATCAGCTCGGGCTCGGCGCGCAGCCGCTTGAGGGCCTCGGGGTTGCGCAGGAGGGTGAGCATGCCGTTGGTGATGAGGTTGACGGTGGTCTCGTGCCCGGCGATCAGCAGCAGGACGGTGGTGACCATCAGCTCTTCCTGCGTGAGCAGCCCGTCGGGGCCGCTCTCGTTGGCCAGGGCGGAGAGCATGTCGTCGGTGGGACGCGCACGGCGCTGCTCGGCGAGCCCGCCGAGGTACAGGCCCATCGCCGTCCGCGCCTCCTGCGCGGCGCGCCGGCGCGGCCCCGGGTCCTCTCCGGGGGTGAAGTCGAGCCCGGAGACCACCGTGTCGGCCCAGGTGTGCACCTGCGGGATGTCCTCGGACGGCACGCCGAGCAGGTCGCAGATGACGGTGACGGGCAGCGGGAAGGCGAAGTCCTCGACCAGGTCGAAGCGCTCCTTGCCCCGGAGTTTGTCCGCCAGTTCCCCGGCGATGCGGGCGATGTCGTCGCGCAGCGCGTCGATCCGGCCGGGGGTGTGGGGCGGGCCGAAGGGCCGCATGGCCAGGCGGCGGAGGCGGTCGTGCTCGGGGTCGTCACGGCCGATGAAGGCGGGCGGCAGCCCCTCCTGCGGCAGGAGGTCCGGGTCGGGCTCGGTGCGGTTGCGCACGTCGGAGCTGACGCGCGGGTCGTGGAGCAGCGCGGCGATCTCGTGGTACGTGCCCACCAGGTACTTGCCGTCCTCCTGCCGGGCCACCTTGTGCTCGCGGAGCTCGGCGTAGAGGGGGTAGGGGTCGGGGCGGTTGGCGTAGTCGGTGATCCGGCGGAAGAGGGTCTCGGAGGGCATGGGCGGGCTCCTGGTGTCAGCCGGCGGGCCGGATCAGGGTCAGACGGCGGTCCGGCAGGTGCCCGGTGAGGGCGACGGTCGGGCCGTGGGTGAGCACCCGGGGGTCGGGCACGTCGGAGGGGACGGGTTCGCTGTCCAGGACGTGGTCGGCGGCGCCGGGGCCGGGCGGGAACGGCGCGGCGGTCTCGATCAGCCGCTGGTAGTGCTCCAGCCACTTGGCCCGGTTGACGGTCACGGCGGCGGTGATGCGCCCGCGATAGCCGTAGACGGCGACCAGACGGCGTTCGTCCGGCGAGCCCTGGGCGAGGACCACCTGGTCGGAGAAGGTCGGCACGCCCACCGACTTGATGTTGAGGCCGAACTGGCTGGACCAGAACGTCGGCACGGCCAGATGGGGGCGGCGCAGCGGCCCCGGGTTGATCATGTTGTTGGCCGCCACCTCGGCCTGGGCGACGGCGTTGCCCCAGTGCTCCAGGGCGATCAACTGGTATTCGAAGAGCGGATGGGGGAAACGCGCCACGTCGCCGGCGACGAAGATGTCGTCCGTGACGATGCCGTACATGTTGAAGACGCGGCAGCCCGCGTCGCAGGCCACCCCGCGGGGGCCGGCCGCGAGGCCGGATTCGGCCAGCCACTCGGTATTGCGGACCGCGCCCAGGCAGACCACCGCGACGTCGGCCTCGATCCGGCTGCCGTCGGAGAACTCGGCGCCGGTGAGCCGCCCGCCCGCGCCGGTGAGGGCGGTGACCGTGACACCGCAGCGCAGATCCACTCCGTGCGAGCGCTGGAGCTTCGTGGCCCAGTCGCCGACCGTGCCGCCCAGCGCGCCGATCAGCGGCGCCCGGCCGCGCTCGGCGACGGTCACCTCCAGACCGCGTTCCCGGCAGGCGGAGGCGACCTCCGAGCCGGTGAACCCGGCGCCGATGACCAGGACCCGGCGGGGCCCGGCGTCCAGCGCCGCGGCGAGGCGCTCCGAGTCGTCGCTGGTACGGACCGTGAAGACCCCTTCCAGGGCGGCCTCGTCCGGGTCGGGCCACGGCCGGGCGCGGGTCCCGGTGGCGATCAGCAGCCGGTCGAAGGGCAGATGCTCCCCGTCGGCGAGCAGCACGCTTCTGCTGTTGGGGTCGAGCCCGGTGGCGGCCACGCCGAGCTTCCACCGCGCGTCCAGCTCACGACGGCCCGGCAGCCCGCACTCCTGGGCACCCGCCTTTCCGAGCAGCACCTGCTTGGACAGCGGCGGCCGGTCGTAGGGCAGCCGAGGCTCGTCCCCGACCAGGGTCAGCTCGCCCTCGAACCCCCCGTCACGCAGCGCCTCGGCCGCGCGCAGCCCGGCCAGCGAAGCCCCGACGACGACGATCCGCCCGCCCTTCAGCTCACCGGACACCGGCGTCGCCACCCGCCTGCTCACCGACCGCGATGGCCTGCACCGGACAGGCCGCCGCGGCCCGCCGCACGTGCTCGTCCTGACCCTCCGGCACCCGGGGCACGTAGAGCAGACCCTCCTCACCGTGCAGCTCGAACACCCGCGGAGCGAGGAACACGCACTGGGCGTACCCCTGGCACCGATTGAGATCGACCAAGACCTGCATCCCGGACAGCTCCTCCTGGTCCTTCTGGTCCTTCTGGCACGCACGCCGTTCACCCGCCTCCTCCCCTACCTATGCCCGTCCGGGGCGCGGCGCCAGGCGGGTTGCTCCGTCCGGGGCACGGCGGGGCCGCCGCACCGCGCGGCTACCGTGGGCGCATGCCTGCCACCCGGATTCCCTCACTGCTGTACTACGTGGGCTCACATCAACTCCTGAAAGAGGTCGCCGCACGGCTGCGCCTGATCGCCACGCCGGACGACCGTCTGCCCGAGGGCCTGTGGGAGAAGAACCACGCCATACGCCGCGACGCGAAGACGGCGGCCGAGGACAGCGAGAGCGCGGACCGGCGACGTGACTCGTTCGAGGGCCTGCTGTGGGACCCCCGGCAGGAGTGGGCCCGCAGGACCACGCTTGTCAGCCCCGGATCCCCGGAGCTCTTCACCCGCCCCGACCTGCCGCCGTTCCTGACGGCCTGGCGGGACGGCGAGGCCGCCTGGCCCTTCGCCGGCGAGCCCTTCCCACGCGACTTCCTCCTGGCCGGACATCCGCTGCTGCGGCTGCGCGCCCTGCTGCCCGACTGGCCCGACCCCGGCTACGCCCGCGACCGCGTCCACCTGGACGCCGGCGAACAACTGGCGGCCGGCCTGCTGCTGGCACGCGGCGACCGCTTCGACCTGCTCGCACAGGTGGTGGAGGCAGCCGGCCGCGCGCTCCTGGACGAGGTGCGTCCGGCCTTCGGGACCTCCGCGCGCGAGGGCACCGCGCGGGCGCTGCGCGATGCCCTCGCGGACGACCGGCGGCGCCGCGACCCCCTCTTCGGCGAGTACGCCGCGGAGCCCGACCCCGAGCCCGACCAGCGGTGGATCGCGATCGACTGGGACGCCGTCCGGCGGGCGGTGGACGCCGACAGCCCGGAACTGCGCCGGCAGGCACCCGAGCTCGTGGCCCACCCGCGGTGCCCGGCGGAACTGCGGGCCCTGGTGGCCGCCCGATGGACGGACCGGCTCGTGTGGTCCCGGCTCCTCTCCGACCGCCCCACGGCCCTCGACCTGCTGCGCACCCTGCCGATGCGGCGGGACCGCTCCCTCTCGGCGGCCCTCTCGTACGTGGCCGAGGGCGGCGTCGGCGTCGACGACATCCTCGATCTGGCGCACCCCGCGGATCTCGTGCTGCGTGACGCCGCGGGGCTGCCCGGTGCCGCGCGACGGTACCTCGGGCAGTGTGTGATCACCCGTCAGGACCAGGAAGGGGCGAGGCGACTGGTCCGGGGCATCACGGAGTCGGCCGACCACCACCTGGGGGACGACCCCGGTGCCTGGACCATCGGCTGCCGCCTCGTCGAGGGCCCCCGCTTCACCGGCTCCGTGAACGAACTGCTCACGAGGGCGGGAGCGAGAAGGCCCCGGCCCGGCGCAGCTCCTCGTGCAGATGGCCCGCCAGCTCCTGAGCGCTGGGCCGGTCGAAGATGACGGTCGCGGCCAGCGGCAGACCCGTGCACGCGCTCAGACGGTTGCGCAGCAGGACCCCCGTGAGGGAGTCGAAACCCAGCTCCAGGAAGAGCCGGTCGGGTGCCACGGCCGACGCGTCCGGATGGGCGAGCACCTCGGCGATCTCCGCACGGACCAGCTCCAGCAGCGCCGGCTCCCGCTCGGCGTCCGGCAGCGCGCCGAGCCGGGACCGCCAAGTCACGGCTGCCACCGCTGTCACGGGTGTCGTGGCTGTCAGGGCTGTCGCGGCTGTCTCGTCGGTGCCGTCGCCTTCGGGCGCGGAGTACGCGGTCGGGCGAGCCGGGCGTCGCAGCTCCCGCAGGAGCGGCGGGATGCCGCCGGGGAGCGCGTCGGCGCCCGGCGGGGCGATCAGGAGCGGCGCGAGCACCGGTTCGTCCGAGGCCAGCGCGGCGTCGAACAGGGCCAGCGCGCGGGCGGGCGGCATCGGTCGCGGCAATCCGTCCGCCGCCGCCCCGCCGGGGCGGCCGGCCCGCGCGGCCGCCATTCCGTCCTGCCCGCCCCACGGCCCCCAGGCGAGGGACAGCCCCGGCAGGCCGAGGGCGGCGCGGTGGCGGGCGAGGGCGTCGAGGAAGGCGTTGGCGGCGGCGTAGTTGGCCTGCCCCGGGTTTCCCAGCAGGCCCGCGGCGGAGGAGAACAGGACGAAACGCGACAACGGCAGGTCCCTGGTGGCCTCGTGGAGGGCCCAGGCCGCGTCCGCCTTCGGCCGCAGCACGGTCTCCAGCCGTTCCGGGGTGAGGGACTCCAGGATGCCGTCGTCCAGCACACCGGCCACGTGCACGACGGCCGTGAGAGTGGCGGCGTACCGAGCGACGACGTCCGTCAGCTGAGCGCGATCGGCGACATCGCGGGCGAGTACGTTCACACGGGCCCCGCTCCGCTCCAGCGCGGCCCGCAGCGCGGCCACTCCTGCCGCCCGTGGGCCACGGCGGCTGACGAGGACGAGGTGCCGGACCCGGTGGCGGTCGGCCAAGTGCCGGGCGAGGAGCGCGCCGAGCCCTCCGGTGCCTCCCGTGATCAGCACGGTGCCGCCGCCCATGGGGCCGTCGCCGGGTGGCTTCGCCAGAGTGAGGGAAGGCGTGGCGAGTGCCAGGCGGGGGACACGGACGGTGCCGTCGTGGAGGGCCAGCTGCGGTTCGCCGGTGGCGATGGCGGCGGGCAGCAGGGCGGCGGACGCGGGATGCTCGTCCAGGTCGACGGCCACCAGCCGGTCCGGGTACTCCGACTGCGCGGAACGCAACAGGCCCCACACCGCGGCCGCCGACAGATCCGAGGGGTGCGGACCGGGGTGACAGGCCCCGCGCGTGATGACGACCAGTCGCTCACCACGCACCGCCGGACGGGACAGGCGCTCGCGCAGTACCCGCAGGGCCCGCGCGGTCAGGGCATGCGTGACCGCGACCGGATCGCCCGGGGCGACCGCCGACGACCCGGTCAGCGAGACGACCGTCGCCCCGGGGCCCGTGTCGCCCCCAGCGGCTCCGGTGCCGGGGAAGAGGGCGCCCAGCCCCAGGTCGTCGGGTGACCCCACGGCCGGCGCCCGCCCGCCCCCGGCGACCGGAAGGGCGACCCAGCGGGGGCGGTACAGCGTTCCCTCCTCCTCACCGGCGCCGTCCACGGTATCGGGCGGGGATGACGGCAGCGGGCGCGTGGTCAAGGACTCCACCTGGGCCACCGGTGCGCCCAGCGGATCGGTGAGGCGCACAGTGAACGTGTCCACTCCCGTGGCGCGAATGCGGACGCGCAGCGCCGTGGCCCCGACGGCGTGGATGGCCATGCCGCGCAAGGCGAAGGGGACACGGGCGACACGGCCGGGGCTGCTTTCCGGCGTGGTGGCGAGCAAACGGGCGTGCAGGGCCGCGTCCAGGAGCACGGGATGGATGCCGTAGCGGCGCGCTTCGGGGTGCAGCGCCCGGGGCAGCCGCACCTCGGCGAACAGCTCTTCCGACGCCTCGGGGCTGCTTGGCTGCCCGTCGTCCGCGTCCCTTCGCCACAGTGCCGTCACGCCCCGGAAAGCCGTGCCGTAGACGTGACCCGTGGCGGCCAGTCGCTCGTAGGCGCCGGTGAGATCCACGGGCGTGGCACCCACCGGCGGCCACGCCTCGTCACGGTCCTCCGGGTTGCCCTGCCGGGCCGCCGTGACGGGCCCGAGCCGTCCCGTCGCGTGGTGGGTCCAGGCACCGAGCGCGCCCGACGCGTGGGGGCGGGAGTGGACGTCCGCCACGCGGCGGCCGTCCGGGTCCGGTTCGCCGAGCATGACCTGGAGCCGGATCCGGCTGTCCGCGCCGGGCAGGTCCAGCGGCGCCAGCAGGACGAAGTCCTCCAGTACGCCGAGCCCGCAGGCGTCACCGGCGTGGAGGGCCATTTCGGCGAACACCGTCGCGGGTACGAGCACGCGTCCGGCGACGGCGTGGTCGCGCAGCCACGGCTGGGCCGTGCCGGAGAGCCGGCCGGTGCACAGCAGACGCCGCGTCCCGGCCAGGGTGACGGTCTCGGTGAGCAACGGATGGCCGGGACCGTCACCAAGGGGCGCCGTCGGGGCGGCATTGCCGGGCAGCCAGTAGCGCCGGCGCCGGAACGGGTAGGTGGGCAGCTCGACGCGCCGGGCGCCGCTGCCTTCGTACACCCGGTGCCAGTCGACCGCGACGCCCTCCACGTGGAGCCGCGCCACGGCGGACAGGAGTGTGACGGGCTCCGGGGCCCCGGGGCGCGTGGTGGCTGTGAACACCGGCTCCCTCGCGGGCGGACGGTCGCTGTCCACCGCCCATGTGGCCGTCGCCGCCGCGGTGAGGGGTGCGCCGGGGCCCAACTCGGCGAGGACGGCGACGCGTTCGTCGTGGGTGATCCGGCGCACCGTGTCGGCGAAGCGTACGGTCTCGCGGGCGTGACGCACCCAGTACGCGGCCGAGCGCAGGTCGTCCCCTTCGGCCGGGCGCCCGGTGAGGGCCGACAGCACCGGGACGCGGGGCTCGTGGTAGGTGAGGCCCGAGGCGATCCGTCCGAAGGCGGTGAGCGCCGGTTCCATCAGCGGGGAGTGGAAGGCGTGGGCGACCCGCAGCCGGGTGGCGCGTCGCCCACGGGCGGTGAAACGGTCCGCGACGGCGCGCACCGCCGCCTCCGCGCCGGAGACGACGACCGAGCGGGGGGCGTTCACCGCGGCGAGGGCCACGCGGTCCGTCACCTGGGCCAGTTCTGTCAGGATCTCGTCCTCGGAGGCCTCCAGGGCCACCATGGCCCCGCCCGTGGGGAGCCGCTGCATGAGCTGTCCGCGCGCGGCCAGGAGGGCCACGGCGTCGTGCTCCGTCAGGATGCCCGCCACATGGGCCGCGACCAGCTCCCCCAAGGAGTGCCCGGCGAGGACGTCGGCGCGTACACCCCAGGACTCCAGCAGCCGGAACAGGGCTGTTTCGAAGGCGAACAGGCCCACTTGGGCGATGTCCGTCCGGTCGAGGACCGCCCGCGCTTCCGGGGTGCCCTTCTTCGCCCACAGCACGTCACGGAGGCGCGGCGGTTTCCGGTCCGCTGTGAACGCCTCGCCCCCCTCGGACGCCTTGAACGACTTGAACGCCTCGTCGAAACGCTCGCAGAGCGAGTCGAAGGAGGCGGCGAAGGCGGGGAACGCGTCGTGCAAGGCGCGGCCCATGCCCGGGTGCTGTGTCCCCTGGCCGGGAAAGAGCACGGCGAGCCGGGCCGAGGGCGCGACGGTCGCCTGGACGACGCCCGCGCGGACGTCGCCCGCCGACAGGCTGTCCAGCGCGTCGAGCAGCGCGGTACGGTCGCCGGCCGGCACGGCGGCGCGGTGGGGGAGCGCGGCGCGGGTGGTGGCCAGGGAGAAGCCGACGTTCAGCGGGGACGCCCCGGGGTCCTGTCGCAGGAGGTCGGCGATCCTTCGGCTCTGGGCACGGACGGCGTCGGCGTCCGCTCCCGACAGCAGCAGCGCGGGTACGGGTTTCCGCGCCGTGGGCCTGGAGGCGGCGGCTGCCACCGGGACGGTTTCCCCTGGGACGGCTTCCTCCGGGACTGTCTTTTCGGGGGCGGCCTCCTCCAGGATGACGTGGGCGTTGGTCCCGCCGATCCCGAACGCGGACACCCCGGCACGCCGGGGACGGCCCGGCACCGGCAGCCAGGGCCGGTCCTCCGTCAGCGGCAGCACCCGCCCCGAGGACCAGTCCACGTGAGGGGAGCGCTGTACGCAGTGCAGGATGCGCGGCAGCGTCCCGTGACGCATGGCCATGACGGTCTTGATGACTCCGCCGACGCCCGCCGCGGCCTGCGTGTGCCCGATGACGGACTTGAGCGCGCCCAGCCACAGCGGCCGCTCCCGGGGGCGTTCCCGCCCGTGGACGGCCAGCAGCGCCCGGGCCTCCACGGGGTCGCCCAGCGCGGTGCCCGTCCCGTGCGTCTCGACGGTGTCGATGTCGGCCGGTGACAGACCCGCGTCGGCCAGCGCCCGGAGGACGACCTGCTGCTGGGCGGGGCCGCTGGGGGCGGTGAGCCCGTTGGAGGCGCCGTCGGACGCGACGGCCGAACCGCGAAGGACGGCCAGCACGGGGTGGCCGTTGCGCCGGGCGTCGGACAGCCGCTCCAGCAGGACCAGGCCCACCCCCTCGGACCAGCCGGTACCGTCGGCGGCCGCGGAGAACGGCTTGCACCGGCCGTCCGGCGCCAGACCGCGCAGCCTGCTGAAGGCCACGAACGGCACCGGCGTGGCCATCACGGTCGCTCCTCCGGCGACGGCCAGCGAGCACTCGCCCGACCGCAGCGCCCGGGCCGCCCAGTGCAGCGCCACCAACGACGACGAACAGGCGGTGTCCACGGTCACGGCGGGCCCGCGCAGCCCCAGTTGGTAGGCGATACGCCCGGACGCCACGCTGCCCGCCGACCCCAGCGCGAGATGCGCCTCCAGCTCGTGCGGCGTCCGGTGCAGGAGACGGCCCGCGTAGTCGTCGTGCATCACGCCGACGAACACGCCGGTGTCACCGCCGCGCACGGTGGCCGGGGCGATGCCCGCCCGCTCCAGCAGCTCCCACGAGACCTCCAGCAACAGCCGCTGCTGCGGGTCGGTGGCCAGGGCCTCCCTGGGGGACATGCCGAAGAGGGCGGCGTCGAAGTCCGCCGCCCCGCGCAGGAATCCGCCCCGGCGGGTGACGGACGTACCGAGCCGGTCGGGGTCGGGGTCGAAGATCCCGTCCAGGTCCCAGCCGCGGTCGGACGGGAAGCCGGACGTCGCGTCGGTCCCGTCCGCGACCAGCCGCCACAGCTCCTCCGGGGAGGTGACGTCACGCGTGGCTCCCGGGTAGCGGCAGGCCATCGCGACGATGGCCACCGGTTCGGACTGATGGCGCGTCATCACGGCGCCGATCGCGGACGCGGACGCGGGCTGGGGCTTGGGCTCGGGTCCGGACTCGGACTCGGACTCGGACTCGCCGAGGAGGGCGGTGTACAGGCTCCGGGCGACGGCGGCGGGGGTCGGATGGTCGAACACCAGCGTCGCGGGCAGCGTCAGACCGGTCACCGCGCCGAGCCGGTCGCGCAGCCGTACGCCCCCGAGGGAGTCGAGCGCGAGGGCGGCGAAGGGTAGATCCGGCGCCACTTGTCCGGGTATGCCGCCGGTCCCGGCGAGGACGTCCAGGACCAGCCGCAGAAGGACTTCGTATCGCGCGGGCGCGGGCAGCGGCCGCAGGCGCGCGAGGAGCGCCGCGGTGGCGGTCGCGCGTGCCTCCGGCGCGTGCTCGGCCAATCGCCGGGCCAGCAGCCGTCGTTCGGTCTTTCCGGAGGCGGTACGGGGCAGTGCGGCGCTCTCGTGGATCTCGACGGGAACCTTGAAGGGCGACAGCTGTTCGCGGCACGCGCGACGGACGGCGTCGTGGTCCACCCCTTGCGGGCCGGGTACCACGAACGCGACGGGCACCTGGCCCAGTACGTCGTGCGGTCCGCCGACGACCGCCGCGTCGACGACGCCGGGACAGCGCAGCAGTACGTTCTCGACCTCGGAGGGGTTGATGTTCTCGCCGCCGCTGATGATCAGTTCCTTCACCCGGCCGGTGACGAGCAGACCGCCGTGCCGGGTGCGGCGCCCGAGATCCCCCGTGCGGTACCAGCCGTCGCCGAGGGCCAGGGCGGTCTCGTCCGGGCGGTTGTGATAGCCCGTCATCAGAAGCGGGCCGCAGACGCGGATCTCCCCTTCGCCTTCGCCGGTGACGTCCTCGCCGGTCGTGGGGTCGGTCAGCCGCACGTCGACGCCGGGCAGCGGCACCGGCACCGGCGGTACTGGCGGTGACGGCACCGGTGGCGCCGGGGCGCCGGGCGGGGCGGCGGTCGCGAGCGGGGTGATCGCTATCTTTCCGCACGTCTCGGTACTGCCGTAGCCGTCGAGCAGCGGGGCGCCCAGGCGCTCCTCGACCTCCACGCGCAGCTCCTCGGGGCAGGGCGCGCCCCCGGTCACGCACAGGCGCAGGCCGGGCAGCGGCGGCCGGGACGCCCGGCGCGTCGCGTCCATCAGCAGCCGGTATGTGGCGGGAACGCCGGCGAGGAGGGTGAACGGCCGCCCGGCCGGGGCATCCGCCGGGCTCACGCCGCGGTCGAGGAGGTACGCGCTCGCCCCCACCGAGACCACACCCGTCAGGCACAGCGAGTGCGCGTAGGCATGGGTCATCGGCAACGGCCACAGCAGACGGTCCCGCGGCCCCAGCCCCCACAGCGGAACGTACCCCGCCGCCACCGACCACAACGCGGCACGCTGGCTGGACACCACGCCCTTGGACCGCCCGGTCGTGCCCGAGGTGTAGTGGATCCACGCGGGTTCGTCGAGGCCGAGGTCGTCGCGGGGCGGGATCCCGGGGTCGGTCGTCGCGAGCTCCTCGAAGGCGAGCGCGGCCGGCCCGTCGCCCGTGATCGCCGGGGCGCCCACGGTCACCGCACGGAGAGTCTGGCCGGCGTGCCCGTTGAGTAGTAGGGGCGACGCGGCCTCTGCGACGGCCAGTACGGGGTCGCAGTCCCGGAGCTGGTGGGCCAGTTCGGCGTCCGTCGCGCCGGGGTCCAGCAACACGCCCACCACTCCCGCGCGTACGACGGCGAGGCAGCTCTCCACCAGTTCCACCCGGTTGCCCAGGCAGAGCGCCACCCGGTCGCCGCGCCGTACGCCCAGCCGCTGGAGGTGGCCCGCCAGCCGGGCGGTGCGCCGCTCCAGCTCCCGGTAGGTCACGCTCCGCCGCGCGTCCTCGTAGGCGGTGTTCCCTCCTCGGCGCGCGGCGTGCGCCTTCAGCGCGAGGGGCAGCGCGCGGAGCAACTCGCTGTGGACCCTTGCCATCGTTCCCCCTCCGGCCGCCGCACTCACTCTACGGCGGACGCGTCCCGTAGGGGTGGGATCAGGGTCTCCCCAGGGACTTCCCCGGGGCAGCCGGGCAGGTGCCGTCCCTAGGCTCGTATCCATGACAGCAGGGTTCCCGGAAACCGCCCCCTGGGGCGAACAGCGCGCGTCCCACACCGACCGCGAGACGGTCGTCCAGCGCCTCCAGCAGGCCGCGGTCGAGGGCCGCATCGACTTCCACGAGCTGGACGAACGGCTCGAGCAGGCGCTCAACGCGAAGACCCACGGCGAACTGGCCGTACTGACGGCCGATCTCCAGGGCGCGGCGCTCCGGGGCGCGGGTCCCTGGGGCACGGCGGGCGCGGGGCGGGAGCTCGTGGAGGACCGCCCGCTGGTTCTCAAGGGCGGTATGCACGGTGTCGCCCGCAAGGGCGGCTGGAAGGTCCCGTCGCGCGTGACCGCTCACGGCGGCATGGGCGGCGTCGTCCTCGACTTCACCCGGGCCGAGTGCCCGCCGCGAGCCGTCGACCTCGAAGTCCACGGCCAGATGGCGGGGGTCGTCGTCGTGATACCCGACGACTGGGCCGCCGAGACCAGCGGCATCGAGCCCGGACTCGGCGGCGTCAAGGACAGGACCACCCCCGACCGGGCCCCGGACACCCCGCTCCTCCGCATCACCGGCACGGGCGGCATGGGCGGCGTCGTCGTCCGCCACCCGAAGGAGAGGGAGCGGCGACGGCTGGAGCGCGAGTCGAAGGCGCTCACCTCCCGATAGGCGACAGGTGATGGCCGCGGAGCCCTGGCCGGACGCGCCGCCACCGCTTACGCGAGTGTGAACTCGGGGCAAACAGGACGTGTACGGATCGGCCGGGCAGGGGACGATGGCCCCGGGGCCGGGTCCGCCGCCGCCCGGCGGACGGATGACGGCGTCCGTAGGAGGTCCTGAAGGATGGACGAAAAGCCGCTCGCACCGCCCGAGGTGGACGGGGCGAGCAATGGTGCGATCACCGCGCACGACGGCGTGGCGCGGCTCGTCGTGCGCGTCGGCCCGTACGCGGGCATGTCGGCCGGGGACGAGGTGCGGTTGCGCTGGGACACCGGGATCCTGCGCACTTCACTGATCGACACCCGGCTCGTCGCCGCTTCCGCGGTGGGGGCGAGCACCGTCTTCCACCTCCCCTGGCCGGCGCCCGGCATGGTCCGGATCAGCTACATCGTCGGTCGCGCCGACGGCCGGTGGAGCGTTTCCGAGAACGTGACCGTCACCGTCGCCGAGTGACGGGGGCTTACGCCCTCGCGCGGCTGCCGTGGCTTGTGGGGAGAGCGTCCCCGCAGGCCATGGCCGGGAGGTTGCCGGGGAGGGCGCTACTTGCCCTGTGCGGTCGGTCCAAGGGCGGCCAGGACGGCCGCGACTCCCGCTCCTCCGACGAGGACAACGGCGGCGACTCCGACAGCGACTCCGACCACGACTCCGGTGGCGACTCCGGCAGTGACGAGTAGTCACCCCCGTACCACCCCCACCCCCACCCCCACCCCCGCAGCCGCGTGAGCGGTACATCCTCGGCCCCGGCGTCTGCCCCAACAGACGCCGGGGCCGCACCCGTACGCGCTACACGGAGCCGCCCGCATCACCCGGATCGATCCCATCACCCGCATCGGCCGAGCCGCTCGGCCCGTCGTGCGCGCCCTCGTAGGCGAGGGCGAGGGCGAGGGCGCGGCCGGCGCGGCGGGCGGCGGTGAGGATGTCGGCCGGGTCGGCGTCCGTGCCCAGCGCCGCGAGGAGCGCGGCGCCGGCCGTGTCGAAGGACATGCGCAGCAGGATGCGGTCCTGGGGGCTCGCGTCCTCGCCGGCGAGCAGGTCGATGACGCGGTCGAAGCCCGTGCGGACGTCCTTGCCGTCGGCCGCCAGCCGCCGGACGAGCGGCTGGTTGGCGTGGGCGAGGCGCATGGCCTGAAGGTGTTCCGGGGTCGTGGAGTCGAGCCAGCGCCGCGCCGCCCGCCGTGGCAGGTCGGGCGTCCTCGGCTGGGCGGCGATCCACTCGACGAGGTCGTCGAGGTCGCGGTGGCGCGCGGTCAGGAGGCTCGACACGATCTCCTCCTTGTTGCGGAAGTGGTAGTAGAGCGACGACTTCGTCAGCCCGAGCGCCTCCGTGAGATCCCTCGTCGACGTCGCCTCGTAGCCCTTCTCCGTGAACAGTCTCAGGGCGACACGGAGGATCTCCGCGCGCGTCTCCGCGCCCGAGCGCCGGTCGCTTCCCTTGGCGGACGTCATGCCTGCTCCTCACTCCCTCTTACCGGCGCCATCCTACCCATCCCCTTACCGACCGCCCGTTCAGCTATTGCTTACCGACCGCTCGTTCAGCTAGCGTAAAACTTACCGACCGCCCGTTCAGTAAGTTGATCAGTTGAGTGAGTAGGGGAGAGTCCTTGATGAAGACCACGCCACGCATCGCCGTCGTCGGCGCCGGGCCCGCCGGGCTGATGTGCGCCCGTGTCCTCCAGCGGCACGGCATCGACGTCACCGTGTACGACGCCGACGCGTCCGCCGACGCCCGTGACGCCGGTGGCACCCTCGACCTCCACGCCGACTCCGGGCAGATCGCGCTCCAGGACGCCGGCCTGATGGACGCGTTCACCGCGCTCGCCCGCCCCGAAGGGCAGGCCAAGCTCCGGCTCGACCAGCACGGCACCGTGCTCGCCTCCTTCGTCCCCGGCCCGGACGACGACGCGGCGCCCGAGATCGACCGCGGCCAGCTGCGCGCGATGCTCGCCGCGCACGTCGCGCCCGGAACCGTCCGGTGGGGGCACAAGCTGCTCGCGGCCGAGCCGCTGGGCGGAGGCGTGCACCGCCTCGCCTTCGAAGGTGGCGGCCGGGCCGAGGCCGACCTGGTGATCGGGGCCGACGGCGCCTGGTCCCGGGTGCGGCCGCTCGTCAGCGACGCCGTCCCGCGCTACAGCGGCGTCTCGCTGCTGGAGGTCCGCTTCGACGACGTCGAGCGCCGCCATCCGGGGATCGCCGAACTCGTCGGTGACGGCCATATGTTCGCCAACAACGGCGACGGCCAGGCGATCACCGCCCAGCGCAACAGCGACGGCCACATCCGCTGCTACATCGGTATGCGCACCGCACACGACTGGTACACCGCCGCGGGCGTCGACCTCGACGACCCGGCCGCCGTCCGGGACTTCCTGCTCGCGGAGTTCAGCGGCTGGGACGCACGGCTGCTGCCCTTCCTCACCGACGCCGACGCCGGCGGCGACCACGACCACGGCTACGTCAACCGGCCGCTGTACGCCCTGCCCGCCCCCCTCACCTGGGAGCGCACCCCCGGGGTGACGCTGGTGGGCGACGCGGCCCACCTCATGTCGCCCTTCGGCGGCTTCGGCGCCAACCTCGCCCTGCTCGACGCGGCCGAACTCGCCCGGGCGGTGGCCGAGGAGCCCACGCCGGCCGCCGCGATCGCCCGCTACGAGGAGGCGATGTTCGCCCGCTCCGGCCCGCTCGCGGTCGGTGCCAACCAGGGGCTGGAGCGGTTCTACACCACCGGCTCCCACATCCCCGACCACGCGGCCGAGCACCAGCGGTACAAGGAGGCGGCAGCGGCGTACCGGCGCGGGCGGGGCGCCCCGGTCACGGCAGAGGCATGAGCCGGTAGAAGACGGTGGCGACGAGCTCGCGGGCGTAGGCCGGGTCGAGCGGTCCCGGGCGGAAGAGGACGCGGTACATCATCGGGGCGACGACGTGGTCCACCACCGTCTCGGCGTCCGGCACGTGTTCGCCGCGTCGCACGGCGCGGGACAGGATCGCCTCGACCTGTTCGCGCGCGTACGCCGAGCACCGGCCGGCGTTGGGTCCGTCCGGGTCGCCCGCGAGGGCGTCCCGGACGTAGGACCGGCCCGCCGGGGACGACATCTCCTCCAGGAACGCCGCGGCCCAGTGCTCCAGGTCCGCGCGCAGGTTCCCGTGGTCCGCCGGGGGAGCCTCGGGGCGCAGCCGCTCGACCGCCACGTCCGAGAGCAGCTCCTGGAGATCGCCCCAGCGGCGGTAGACGGTCGACGGGGTCACTCCCGCCCGTGCCGCCACGAGCGGCACGGTGAGAGTGGCACCGTCGGCCTGGAGCTCGCGTACGGCCCGGTGTACCGACTCCTGGACGCGGGCGCTGCGTCCTCCGGGGCGGGCTGCTGGTCTGGGGGTCATACCCCACACCTTAACGCACAATCATTGCGAAAGCCGGGGCCGGTCGACCGGGAGAGTGGTCAGGCCGCGAGCGAGGCGGGTCGTACGAGCCCCGCGCGGGCCTCGTCGACGGCGTGCCCGACGCGCAGGAGCGTCGCTTCGTCGAACGGCCGCCCGATGAGCTGCATCCCGATGGGCAGCCCGGCGTCGTCGAGGCCGACCGGCAGGGACAGCGCGGGCGCGCCGGTGATGTTCGCCGGGGCGGACAGCCGCACATAGGCGTCGGACACGGGTTCGATGGTGCCGTCCGGCCATGCCACGGCCGGCTGGTCGGTGCGGGCCGCGACCATGGGTACGGTCGGTGCCGCGACCACGTCCACCTCGGTGAACAGCCGCGCCCAGGCCTGCTGCATGAGGGCGCGGACGCGCTGGGCCCGCAAGTAGTCGCCGGCCAGGATGCGTTCGCCGGCCTCCAGTAGGAGGCGGACGTCCGGCGTGTACAGCTCGGGGGACGTGCGCAGGGTCTCCTCGTGCACGGCGGACGCCTCGGGCACCATCAGCCCCCACTGTGTGCCCTGGACGTGGTCGGCCATGGGGATGTCCACGTCCACCAGCCGCGCCCCGAGGTCCGCCAGGCGGGCCGTCGCCGCCCGTACGGCTTCCGCCACCTCGGGCGCGACCCGCTCGAAGTAGTGGTTGCGCGGGACGCCCACGCGCAGCCCGGCCACACCACTTGCCGTGGGCGTGTCGTGCCCGGTCAGCGCGGCGAGCACGAGCCCCGCGTCGTGCACCGTCCGGGTGAGGGGGCCGACGTGGTCCAGCGACCAGGAGAGCGGGACCACCCCGTCGACGGGGACGAGCCCGTACGTCGGCTTCAGCCCCACCACTCCGTTCAGCGCCGCCGGGACCCGGATGGAGCCGCCGGTGTCCGTGCCCAGGGCGAACGTGGCCGTCCCGGCGGCGACCGCCACCGCCGAGCCCCCGCTGGAGCCGCCCGCCACCCGGTCGGCGGACCGGGCGTTCCGGGTCTGAGGGGTCGTCAGGCCGTAGGCGAACTCGTGGGTGTGGGTCTTGCCCAGGAGGACCGCGCCGGCCTCCGCGAGACGGGCGGCGGCGGTGCTGTCCCGCTCCGCCACGTGCTGCTCCCGCACCCGGGAGCTGGCCGTGGTCGGCAGCCCGGCCACGTCGATCAGGTCCTTGAGGGCCATCGGGACACCGTGCAACGGGCCCCGGCGGCGCCCCGCGGCGATCTCCCGCTCCGCCGCCGCCGCGGCGCGCCGCGCGGCGTCCGCGAAGACCGCGACATAGGCGTTCAGGTGCGGCTCCACCGCCTCGGCGCGGTCGAGGACGGAGCCGGTCAGCTCGGTCGGCGAGAGCTCGCCGGCGGCGATCGCCCCGGCTGCTTCGGCGATGGTCAGCTCATACGGTTCCATTGGTCCGCACCCCTCCCGGGTGGTATGCCGCGGCGGGCGCGGTCGTGCCGAGGTCCAGCTCGCGCAGGGTGCCGATCACGTTCCGGATGTGCTGTGCCGTGGCGGCCACGGCGGCGTCGTGCGCGGTGTCGAGGGCTGCTCCCTCGGGGGTTTGATCTTGTGGTTCGAGGTCTGAGGTGAGCATGATGAGTCCAGCCTCCCGGCAAAAGCGGAATCTTTGCGTTAGTGGAGCATACGGGCTACGGTCGACTAACGCAAAGAATGAGCTTTTGCCTGATGGAGGGCTTGCCAATGGACCGGACCGAGCAGATCGAACAGACCGAGCGGACCGAACAGGCCGAGCAGGCCGGGCAGGCCTGGACGGTGGGCGACATCGTCGTGCACCGCGTCGACGAGATCGCCCTCCCGCCGGAGACCGGCGCCTGGCTGCTGCCCGCCGCCACCCCCGGCGTCGTGACCGAAGAGCCCTGGCTCCGGCCCGGTTTCGCCGCCCCCGACGGCACCCTCCGGCTGGCCAGCCACAGCTTCGCCTTCGAGACGGGCGGCCTGAAGGTCGTCGTCGACACCGGCATCGGCAACGGCAAGACCCGTGCCAATCCCGCCTGGAACCAGCTGGACACCGACTACCTCCAGCGGCTGACCGCCGCCGGCTTCCCGCCCGAGAGCGTCGACCTGGTCGTCCTCACCCACCTCCACACCGACCACGTCGGCTGGAACACCCGTACCGCCGACGACGGAACGTGGATCCCCACCTTCCCCAACGCCCGCTACGTCACCTCCCGCACCGAATGGGACCACTGGGCGGGGCAGGCCGACACCATGGACGAGAACCGCCGCCAGATGTTCCGCGACTCCGTCGACCCGGTCCGGAACGCCGGGCTCATCGACCTGGCCGACGTCTCCGACGGCCCCACCGACATCGCCCCCGGCGTCCGGTTGCTTCCCACCCCCGGGCACACACCCGGCCAGGTCGCCGTGGAACTCCACAGCGCCGGACGGACGGCGGTCGTCACCGGCGACTGCGTCCACCACCCCGTACAGCTGGCGCACCCCGCGATCACCAGCTGCGTCGACATCGACCCCGAACAGGCCGTCCGCACACGCCGAGAACTCCTCGCCGAGCTCGCCGGCACGGACACCCTCCTGCTGGGCACCCACTTCCCACCCCCGACCGCCGGACACGTCACCGCCGACGGCGAGGGCTACCGGCTCGTCCCCGCGACCTGAGCGACGCCCTGAGCGACGAGCCGACACCCGCCGCGCCGGTCAGCCGCCCGGCCGGCCACGACCCTCAGTGCGTGCGCCGAGGTCGACGGGCAGGTGGGCGGGGCCGCGCTGGTGAGCGGTCCGCCAGACGGTGCCGGCGTCCTCCAGGGCCAGGCCAGGCCAGGCCGGGCCGGGCAGGGCCGCGAGCAGGGCCCGGGTCGCGATCAGGGCCTGGCTGCGAGCCAGGGCGGCGCCGGACACCGGTGCATCCCGTGCCCGAAGCCCAGATGCGTATGGAGGTCGTCGGGCCTCCCGCGCACGTCGCGTGACCCATCCGGGCGAGAGCGGGGCCTCCTCCGGGGCTTCTCCCGGGCCCTCGCCGCGCCGACGGTCCGGACGGCCGGACATCGGTTGGATGACCGATGTGCGCGCACGCGGACCGGATGCACAGTGCTGACAGCTCCCGGCCGACCGGGCGGGAGCCTCCTCAGCGCCCCTCTCAGATAGGACATCACCGTGCCCGCCGCTCCGGCAGATCTCGTCTTCGTCAACGGCTCGGTCCTCACCGTCGACTCCCGCTTCACCGTGGCCTCCGCCCTCGCCGTCACCGGCGGCCATATCAGCGCGGTCGGCGACCGGGCCGAGGTCATGGCTCACGCCGGCCCCGCCACCCGGATCGTCGACCTCGGCGGCGGGACCCTCCTGCCCGGTATTAATGACACCCACCTCCATGGCTGCGCCTTCGGGCTCACCAGGCCCCCGCTGTCCGTCGACGTCTCCCACCCCGCCGTACGGTCGCTGACCGATGTGGCCGAGGCCGTGCGGAAGGCCGCCGGGACGACCCCCGCGGGGGAGTGGATCACCGGGCACGGGTGGGACGCGGGCTACCTCGCCGAGTGCGTCGCCGACCCCTCCCGGCTGCCCGGCCGGCACGACCTGGACGCCGTCAGCCCGCACCACCCCGTCCTGTTGTACTCCGCCACCGGCCACGCCACCTGGGTCAACTCCGCGGCGCTCGCCCGGGCCGGAGTGGACCGCGACACCCCCGTCCCGCCCGGCGGGGTCGTCGTCACCGACGCGGCGGGCGAGCCCACCGGCCTCCTCCAGGAGGGCGCCCAGGACCTCGTCCACCAGGCGCTGCCCGTCCTCTCCCCGGACGTCCGCGCCGACGCGATCCGCGCCACGTTGCGCACCCTGGCCCGGCTCGGCATCACCAGCTACACCGAGCCCGGCCTCGGCCCGGGCGGCGACGCCCTGATGCGCGGCGCCCTCGCCCACAGCACCCTCGACGTCTACCGGCGCCTGCTCGCCGCCGGCGAACTGACCGCGCGCGTCGGCGTGTTGCTCCTGCCGACCGGGATGACCAGTACGGCCGAGGATTTCATCAGGACTCTGTCGGACATGGACGAACCGCCGTCCGCCGACCCCCGCCGTCTCGCCGTCCTCGGCGTCAAGCTGTTCGCCGACGGCATCCCGGTCAACAAGACGGCCTGGATGCACGAGCCGTACATCGGCGGCGGCTGCGGCTCGCTGTGCGTCGGCGGGGACACCGACGAGGAGCGCGTCGCGCAGATCACGGAGATGATCCGGTACACCCACGCCGCCGGATACCAGGCCGGTGTCCACGTCACCGGCGACCGGGCCATCGACACCGTCGTCGACGCCTTCGCCGCGGCCGCCGCCGAGCGGCCCCGGCCCGACGCCCGGCACTACGTCATCCACGGCGACTTCCTCACCGCCCGCAGCATGCGGACGCTGGCCCGCCACGGCTTCGGCGTCAATATGAACCCCACCATCAAATGGACCGTCGCCGACCTCGAGGAGGAGTTCGTCGGCGCGCGGCGGGCGGGGTACGAATGGCCCTACCGGGACGCGATCGACGCCGGCGTGACCGTCACCAGCGGATCCGACGCCCCCGTCACCCTCCCCGACTGGCGGCAGGGCGTCTCCACGATGATGCTGCGCGAGTCCCGGGCCAGCGGCCGCGTCAGCGGCCCCGACCAGCGCATCCGGCTCGCCGAGGCCCTGCGCACCTACACCTCCGACGCGGCCTGGCAGGACTTCGCCGAGGACTGGAAGGGCACCCTGGAAGTGGGCAAGGTCGCCGACCTGTGCGTGCTCGCGGACGATCTGCTGGCCACCGACCCCCACGACATCCCGGCCGTACCCGTGGTGCTCACCGTCGTCGGCGGCGAAGTGGTCCACGACGAGCTCACCGTTTGACGTCCGGACCCCTGTTGATCATTCTGGCCGGATGACCGCACAGCCGAGCATGCCGGACATCCTCGGCGCCGCCCTGGGCGTACGCGAGGCCGCGCGCCACGCCGTACGGGGGAAGGGTGGTGCCGACGCCGTCCTGACGGCGCTGTCCGCGCTGATCGACCACGACCACGCGTCGCTGTCCCGGTGGGACCCCTTGCTCCGCCGCCATGTGACGCTGGCCGGCAGCTACCCGGCGCGCACCACCCGCTATATCGAGACCCGCCTCCACGACGATCCGGCCTTCGCGCTCATCCGGCACACTCCGGGCACGACGAGCTGGTGGCACGACGTGCCCGCGCCGGTGCGAGGGGCCTCCACCGGGTTCCAGGAGGTCCTCGAACCCCTGGGCGTCCAGGACGGCGTGGCCCAGTGCCTGTTCTCCTCGGACGGCCGGTACGTGGGCATCCTCAACGTCAGCACCACGCGGGCACGGTGCGACCAGCCGGCCGTCCGGGCCGTGCTGACCCTGCTCGGCGAGTGCCTCGCGGCCGTCGCCGACCCGCTCGCCGGGCACCGCTCCCAGGGTCCCGGCGGCACCGGCCACACCTGTGCCGTGCTCCTGCCGGACGCCGAAGGTGCGGGAGGCGCCGAAGGCGCGGAGAAAGCGGCTCCGGTGCCGTTGAGCGGGGAGCCGCTGCCCGGCCTCACCGAGCCCGGCTCCCCGCTCGTGACCCTGTTGCGGCGGGCGGCCGCCCGCCGCACCCTGCCGGCCACGGTGCTGGTGCCCTACCGGCAGCGGATGCTCGAACTGCACCTGACCCGCCAGGGAGACCGCACGGTCGTCGTGTGCCGCACGGTCGCCCGCCCCGCCGCGCTCTCCCCGCGCGAGCTGGAAGTACTGGCGGAACTCACCCAGGGACGCACCAACCGGGAGATCGCCGACCGCCTGTACGTCGGCCCACGCACCGTCGCCACCCACATCGAGCACATCCTCGCCAAACTCGACGTCCCCAACCGGGTGGCCGCCGCGGGCCGGGCCGTCGCCTGGGGCCTCGAACCGGCACCCTGACCGCACCCATGAGACGCCGTGGCCCCCGCCCCCGTATGTACGGGGGCGGGGGCCACGGTCGTACGGATCAGGCCAGCGGGGCCGGGTAGGTGGGGTACTCCACCCCGGAGACGTGCTGGACGACACGGATGACCTGGCACGAGTAGCCGAACTCGTTGTCGTACCAGAGGTAGAGGATCGCGTTGTCGCCGTCGACCTTGGTGGCACCGGCGTCGACGATCGACGCGTGGCGCGAGCCCACGAAGTCCATGGAGACGGCGTCGGGGGCGGTGGTGAAGTCGATCTGGCGCTTCAGGGGCGAGTTCAGCGAGACGTCGCGGAGGTACTCGAGGACCTCCTCACGGGTGGTCTCACGGCCCAGGCGCAGGCTGAGGATCGCGATCGAGACGTCCGGCACCGGGACGCGGATCGAGCTGCCGGTGATCGGCGCCTTGAGGTCGGGCAGGGCCTTGGCGACGGCGGAGGCGGCGCCGGTCTCCGTGATGACCATGTTGAGCGGCGCCGAGCGGCCGCGACGGTCGGCCTTGTGGTAGTTGTCCAGCAGGTTCTGGTCGTTGGTGAACGAGTGGACGGTCTCCACGTGGCCGCGCAGCACACCGTACTCGTCGTCCATCGCCTTCAGCGGCGGGACGATCGCGTTGGTGGTGCAGGACGCGCAGGACAGGATCTGCTCGTCGGGCTTGATCGTGTCGTGGTTGACACCGTGGACGATGTTGGGGACGTCGCCCTTGCCCGGCGCGGTGAGGACGACCTTGTCGACGCCCGGGCGCAGGTGCTTCGACAGGCCCTCGCGGTCGCGCCACTTGCCGGTGTTGTCGATGAGGATGGCGTTGTTGATGCCGTACGCCGTGTAGTCGACCTCGGACGGGTCGTTGGCGTAGATCACCTTGATCGCGTTGCCGTTGGCGACGATCGTGCTGTTCGCCTCGTCGACGGTGATCGTGCCCTGGAACTGGCCGTGGATCGAGTCGCGCCGCAGCAGCGAGGCGCGCTTGACGAGATCCTGGTCGCCGCCGCCGCGGACCACGATGGCGCGCAGGCGCAGACCGTTGCCGGAGCCCGCCTTCTCGATGAGCAGCCGGGCGACGAGGCGGCCGATGCGGCCGAAGCCGTAGAGGACGACGTCGCGCCCCTCGCGGCACTCGATCTTGTTGGCGCCCGTGGCACCGGCGACGGCCTCGGCGGTGAACGCCTCCACCGACAGACCGCGGTCGTCGGTCTTGTACGTCGCGGCCAGCATGCCGATGTCGATCTGCGAGGGGCCGAGATCGAGCGTGGTGAGAGCCTGGAGGAAGGGCAGCGTCTCGGTGACCGAGAGCTCCTCACCGGCGATCTGCCGGGCGAATCGGTGGGTCTTGAGGATGCTGACCACCGACTTGTTCACCAGGGAACGGCTGTGCACCAGAACGGTGACGTCCCGCTCGCGGTGCAGCTTTCCGATGATCGGGATCATCGACTCCGCGATCTCCTCGCGGTTCTTCCAGTTTGTGAACGAGTCGTCGTTGACAGTCACAGGCTTCTCTTTCGAGCTAGGAGGCGCTCACATGCTAACCCGACGCTCTTTCGATCCTTCAAGGGGTGTCCACTAGGAGATGTGCCACTCTTCACCGCCGATTTCCCTTCGATTCGGTGGCGTCAGCGGCCCCAGATCCTCCGGTACGCCTCCCGGTATCCCGGTGGGTCCCAGGAGGTGGCGCTGTCGCTGTTCGCGGCCGTGGCGATGTGGACGGGCGCGACATAGCCGCTGGCAGGGGCGCCGGAGAAGGCGCGGTTGAACTCGTCGACGGCCTGCCAGCCCTGCTGGGAGAGCGGCTCGGGGACGGTGGCCGCCTGGAACTGCCGGCTCTCGACGCGCTGGAAGGCGGAAGGGTCGCCGTCGCCCGCGCCGATGTTGTACGGGGCGCCGGAGCCCTTCCTGCGGGCCGCGCGGAGGGCCGGGGCGGCGTCGGCGAAGTAGACGTCGTTGATGGCGACGGAGTGGGTCCATCCGTCGCCGAAGCGGGCGAGGAGCGAGGAGACCTCCTGGGGGGTGCGGCTGCTCGTGTCCGGCAGGGGGATGTTCTCCTTCGCCAGCAGCCGGACACCTGGGCAGGTGGCGAGCCGCCCCTCGACGATGTCGGACTTGTGCCGGGCGAACGGGATCGAGGCGTCCGTGAACACGACGACCCCGGCGTCGCCTCCCGAGTGGTCGATGACCCAGTCCGCGCTGATCCCGGCGACGTCCTCGACCTTGGTGGTGATGTTGGTGAAGAGCCGGGGGCGTTCGCTGGGGCCGGGCGTGGCGACCGCGTGCCAGCCGACGAGCGGGATGCGCGCGGCGGCGGCCCGGGCCACCTGGCGGGAGGTCAGCCGGGGGTCGAAGCCGCCGACGACGATGCCCGAGGGGCGCAGGGTGACGGCCTGGCTGAACGCGGCCTGGATGCCGGACGGGGTGCCCTGGCCGTCGATCACCCGCACGTTCCAGCCGATGGCGCGCGCGGCCTCCCTTACGCCCGCGACGGTGCCGGCGACGCCGGGGTTGGTCATGGACTGCGCGACGTAGACAAGGGTCTTGCCGGGGACCGCCCGGGGGCCGGTGGTCGGGCCGTCCCAGACGGAAGCGGCCGACTCGGCCCGCCGGACGGCCGCGCCGGCCCGGCCCAGGGCGACGGGGCAGCCGACGGTCGCCGTCCTCGGGGGCGGCGGGGGCGCGGGCCGGCTGGAGGAGCCCCGTTCGCAGCCGGTGAGTGCGACGGGCGCGGCGAGCAGCACTCCGAGCACCATGGGCATCCCACCGGGGGCGCCTCTCACGGAGTGACCCCGGAGGGCTCGGCCCGGCGGCGGCGCAGTTGCCGACGCGCGGCGTAGCCGGCCAGGCCGACGGCGACGAGCAGGGTGCCGCCGTTGAACAGCGGGGTGACCCAGAAGCGGGCGCCGAGCTGGCCGATGCCCGCGAGGCCGACGGCGAGGACGGTGACGGCGACGAGGGTGCCCAGGGCGTTGGCCCGGCCGGGCCTGATGGCGGTGGAGCCGAGCAGCGCGCCGACGAAGGCGGGCAGCAGGTAGTCCATGCCGACGCTGGGGTTGCCGATCTGCTGCTGCGCGGCCAGGAGGACGCCGGCGACGCCGACGACCAGGCCCGAGACGGTGAAGGCGTGGATGACGAAGCGCCGGGAGGGGATGCCCACGAGCTCGGCCGCGCGGGGGTTGGAACCGATGACGTACAGGTACCGGCCCAGGGGGAGCCGTTCCAGGAACAGCCACAGGACGGCGGTGAGCGCGAGGACGTAGAAGGCGGGGACGGGCAGGCCCAGGAACCGGGAGTCGTAGAGGTCGGTGAAGGCGGCCGGAAGGCCGTGCGGGCCGGGGACGACCCGGGCGCCGTCGGTGATCCAGCCGGTGACGGCGTACATGATGCTGCCGGTACCGAGGGTCGCGATGAACGAGTCGATCCGGGCGTATTCGACGACGACGCCGTTGACGGCGCCGACGGCCGCGCCGCCGAGGGCCACCACGAGGCAGGCGAGCGGCCAGGGCCACCCCTGCGTGACGATGAGCCGCATCGTCATGACGTGCGCGAGGCCGAGACCGTAGCCGATGGACAGGTCGAACCGGCCGGCGGCGATGGGGATCGTCGCGCCGAGCGCGAGGGCGGCGGGAATGGAGTGGTTGGACAGGACGGCGGAGATGTTGTCGAGCGTGGGGAAGGTGTCCGGCAGGGCGAGGGAGAAGACGGTGAACAGCAGGACGGTGAGGGTCAGGAGGCCGTAGGCACCGAGGAGGTGGCCGAGGTGCCCGAGGTGACCCAGGCGGCCGGCCAGGAGTCGCCGGCCCGGGCCCGGTGGGGTCATCCCGGCGCCCCGGCGGCGTGGTTCCCACCGCTGTCCTCGCCGGGACCGTCCCCCGTGAGCGGTGTCATGGCCGAGGCGGCGTGGGTGAGCGCGGCGGCGGTCAGGGCCGCCCCGCCCAGCTCCGCCGTCACGGCGCCGCGGACGAGGACGAGCGCCCGGTGGCACACGTCGGCGACCTCCTCGAAGTCGCTGGAGACGAGCAGCACGGCCAGTCCGCCGGCCAGCGCGTCCCGGAGCAGCCGGTGGACCGCCGCCTTGGCGCCGACGTCCACCCCGGCCGTCGGCTCCTCCAGGATCAGCAGGGTCCGGGGCAGCCGCAGCCACCGGCCGAGCATGACCTTCTGCTGGTTCCCGCCGGACAGGGTGGCGATCGGCCGCTCGCTGTCGTGGGGCCGTACCGAGAAGCGTTCGATCAGCGCGGCGGCCTCGGCACGTTCCGGCCCGGGGCTGATCCAGTGGGTGCCGGGCGTCCCGCCCGCCCGGGGGTTGGCCAGGAAGTTCTCCCGTACGGTCAGGTCGGGGGCGCAGCCCTCCCCCTGCCGGTCGCTGCTGACGAAACCGACGCCGGCGGCGACGGCGTGGGCGACGGTGTCCGGGCGGTAGGGTCGGCCCGCCAGCCGGATCCGGCCGCCGAGGACCGGCCGCGCCCCGGCGAGCGCACGGCCCAGGGTCGTGTGCCCGGCGCCGGTGAGTCCCACGAGGCCGAGGGCCTCGCCTGCGCGCAGCCGCAGGGTCACGGGCGCGGTGTGCTCGGTCCGGACGCCGTCGAGGTCGAGGACGACCGGCCCGGTGGCGGGTGCGGGGACGTGGTGGCGGCCGGGGTCGTGGCCCACGATGTCGCGCACCAGCCGGGTGGTGGGGTAGCCGGCGACCGGGCCGTGGCTGACGACCCGGCCGTCGCGCAGGACGGCGAAGGTGTCGGCGACCTCCCGCACCTCGTCCAGCCGGTGGGTGACGAAGACGACGGCGTGACCGCGGTCGCGCAGGGTGCGCAGGACGGCGAAGAGCCGTGCGCAGTCCGCCGCCGGGAGGCTGGCGGTCGGCTCGTCCAGGACGATCAGCGCGGCCCGGACGCACAGGGCCCGGGCGATGGCCACCAGGGAGCGTTCGGCCCGGGTGAGACTGGCGACGGCGGCGTCGGGGTCGAGGTGGGCGGCGACGACGCCGAGGGCCTCGGCGCCCCGCCGGCGGACGCGCCGCCAGGAGACCAGCCCGGCGCGGCGCGGATAGCCGGTGCCCAGGGCGATGTTCTCGGCGACCGTCATCCATTCGACCAGTCCCAGGTCCTGGTGGATGAAGGACATGGCGCGGCGGGCCGCCTCGGTGCCCAGCGGATGCCCGGCGACGGTCACTTCGCCCGCGTCCGGGTGGTGGACGCCCGCGAGCACCTTGATGAGGGTGGACTTCCCGGCGCCGTTGGGGCCCAGCAGTGCCAGGACGCCGCCGGCCGGGATGTCGAGGTCGACCGCGTCCAGGGCGATGGTGCCGCCGAACCGCTTGCTGAGACCGCGGATGCGGACGAGATACCGCATGTCCGACATGCTACGTCTCTTGTCGGCCCCGGCGCCGGATGGGCCGTCAGATCGCGGGGATGTCGTCGAACGAGCCGAGGGACCCGAAGGAGTCCAGGGCGGGCCCGGGGGATTCACCGGCCGTCCCCGCGGGCACCTCCAGCGCGCACTCGGCCCAGATGACCTTGCCCTCGGCGGTGTAGCGGGTGCCCCAGGCCTGGGAGAGCCGCGCCACGAGGAACAGGCCGCGGCCGCCCTCGTCGGTGGTCGCGGCGTGGCGCAGATGCGGGGCGGTGCTGCTGGTGTCGGAGACCTCGCAGGTCAGGGTGCGGTCGTAGAGCAGGCGCACCTGGATGGGGCCGCTGCCGTACCGGACGGCGTTGGTGACCAGCTCGCTGAGCAGCAGTTCGATGTCGAAGGAGATCTCGTCCAGCCCCCACGCGGCCAGCTGCCGGGCGACCGCGGCGCGCACGGTGGAGACGAGCGCCGGGTCGGCGGGCAGGTCCCAGGTGGCGACGCGGTGCGGGTCGAGGGTGTGGGTGCGGGCGACGAGCAGGGCGATGTCGTCGGCGGGGTGCTCGGGGACGACGGCCTCCACGACCGCCTGACAGGTCTCCTCGGGCGGCCGGTTCGGGTGGGCCAGGGCCCGGCGCAGCTGTTCCAGGGCGGTGTCGAAGTCGCGGTCGCGGTCCTCGATGAGCCCGTCGGTGTAGAGGACGAGCTGGCTGCCCTCGGGCAGGTGGAACTCGGCGGTCTCGAAGGGGAGGCCGCCCAGCCCCAGCGGCGGTCCGGCGGGCAGGTCGGGGAAGGTGACGATGCCGTCGGGGCGCACCAGCGCGGGCGGGCAGTGGCCGGCCCGGGCCATGGTGCACCGCTGGGAGGCGGGGTCGTAGATGACGTAGAGACAGGTCGCGCCGATGATGCCGGTGATACCGGAGAAGGGGTCGTCACCGCACTCCTCCCGGTCGAGGCGGCCCACGAGGTTGTCGAGGTGGATGAGGACCTCGTCCGGGGGCAGGTCCAGCTCGGCGAAGTTCCGCGCGGCGGTGCGCAGCCGTCCCATGGTCGCGGCGGCGTGCAGCCCGTGGCCGACGACGTCCCCGACGACGAGGGCGACACGGGTGCTGGAGAGGGGGATGACGTCGAACCAGTCGCCGCCGACGCCGGATTCGGCGGGCATGTAGCGGTGCGCGACCTCGACGGCGTTCTGCTCGGGGAAGCCCTGTGGCAGCAGGCTGTGCTGGAGGGCCAGCACCATGGCGTGCTCGCGGGTGTAGCGGCGCGCGTTGTCGATGCAGATGGCGGCGCGGGTGGCGAGCTCCTGCGCGAGCGCACGGTCGTCGTCCCCGAAGGGGGCGGGGTCGCGCGCGCGGTAGAAGCTCGCGATGCCCAGAGCGATGCCGCGGGCCAGGAGCGGAACGGCGATGAGGGAGTGGACGTTGTGGGCGAGGATGCGCTGCGCGTTCGCCCGGTTCTGGGATATCCAGCCCGTGGCGGACCTGAGATCGGGCTCCAGGACGGTCCGCCCGGTGGTCAGACAGCGCAGCTGGGGCGTGGTCGGCTGGAGGTGGACCCGCTCGCCGGCGGGGTAGAACGGGCAGTCGTCGCGGATGCCGTGCACCACGGTCCGGTGGAGGTCCCGGGTGGGGTCGGCGGGCTCGTCCCCGCGCAGCACGGCCTCGGGGAGGTCGATGGTGACGAAGTCGGCCAGGCGTGGTACGGCCATCTCGGCGAGCTCCCGGGCGGTGCGGTCGACGTCCAGGGTGGTGCCGATACGGGTGCTGGCCTCGGACAGCAGCTCCAGGCGGCGCCGGGCCGCCACGGCGTACTTGCCCACCCCGGGCTCGCCCACGAGCACGAGGCCGCCGGCTCCCGCGTCGTCGCCGGGCGCGCCGCCGGGCTCCCGCGCCGTGGCGCCCGGCCGGTACGCCGTGGCGACGGCACGGGCGAGCTGCCCGGCGTCGGAGGCCGGTACGGGGGCGGTGATCTCGTCGGAGGTGGCGATCCCGGTAGGGGTGGTGAGCTCGGCGGGGGTGGCGACTTCGGTGGACGCGGTGATCTCGGTGGGGACGGCGAGGCGCATGTCCGATGTGGGCACGACCGCCTCGACGACGACGCCCTCCACGCCGGAGGCGCTCGTCACCGGGCGGCTCACCAGGGTGATCCGCCGGCCGCTGGGCAGGGCCACCTCGACGGCGGCCCGCTGGGCGGCGGAGATCAGCTCGGTGGCCCGCTCCTCCAGGATCATCCGGTCGCGCCAGTCCAGCTCGCTCATGACCGGCCGGTCCGGCCGGCCGTCGGCGGACGGCAGCCGGCGCCGGATGTCGAGGTACGTCCGGAGCAGGGCGCGTTCGCGCGCCGAGCTCTGATCCAGCAGCCGCTGCTCGATGGCCCCCGCCGCCTTGCTCATGACGATGTCCAGGGCCATGTCCACGTCGGTGTGCGGATAGCCCAGGCACAGCACCCCCTCGATGCGCCCGCTGAGCGGGTCCCGGACGGGCATCGCGGAGCACGCGTTGGCCTGGGAGCGTTCGGCGAAGTGCTCGGCGCCGTAGACGTGGATCAGCCGCCGCTCGGCCAGCGCCAGGCCGATGCCGTTGGTCCCCGCGAACTTCTCGTTGAACACGAAGCCCGGCACGGTCTGGAACGCGGGCAACCGGCCGACCATCGAGGCCTCGCCGAAGCGGCGTTGCAGCACGGCCCCGCGCCCGTCGGCGAGGGACACGTTCACGCTCCGTCCCGCGAACCGCTCCCGCAGCCGGTCCATGACGGGCCCGGCCGCGCGGGCGAGCCGACCGTCGAGGTCGAGGTCCTGGACGAAGGGGAGCTCGCAGCCGTCCGGGGAGAGTCCCAGGGAGACGGAACGCTGCCAGGAGTTGAGGATCGGGCCGCGCACGGCCGCCTCGACCGACTCGCCGCGGAGGAACTGGTCCCGGGCGAGCACAGGGCCGATGTCGTCCGCCACGAGCCCCATCCGGATCACCGCCCTCATCGGTACACCGATGTTCCATTTTAGAACTTTGTCCAGGTAGGGGATCCGGGTACGGAGGGGTGGGTGGTCGCCACGTTCCGTAGCCGGGGCCGTGGGGTGGGAGGTCAGAGCACCGCGACCGGGTTGACGGGCGAGCCCGTTCCCCCGGGGATGTTCAGCGGCGCCACGACCAGCAGGAACGTATACCGCCCCGCCGCCGCGCAGGCCGCCGCGAGCTCCTCCAGATCGAGGTTGTCCAGCAGCGGCACCCCCATCGCGGCGATGGCGAGGGCGTGCACGGGGGAGTGCACGCCCTCCACCGGCGACGGCCGTACGTCGCTGTCGCCGTCACCGCCGAGCAGCGCGATGCCCCGCTCGGCCAGCAGGGGCACGGCGTCCACGTGCAGGCCCGCGCAGGCCGCGTCGGCGTCCCAGGGGCCCAGCTCCGCGCGGCGGCGGTACCGGCCGACGCGCACCAGCACCGCGTCGCCCTCGCCGATCCGCGCGCCGAGCGCCGTCTCGGCGGCGGCGAGCTCCGCCGCGCCCACGGCCTCCCCGGGCTCCAGCCAGGCGCGCCCCCGGACGGCGGGCAGGTCCAGCAGGACGCCCCTGGTCACCAGGGGGCCGAGCGCCGAGACACCACCGAAGCGGGCGCCCGCCGCGCCGACGAGCTCCCGGGCGACACCGCCGTCGTAGAGCCGCCCCCGGTAGGCGATGTGGGACAGCGCGTCCAGATGGCTCACGCCCTTGCCGTGGTAGTCGGCGCCGAGGAAGTCCTTGTGGGTGGCGGGCTCGGGGGCCTCGACGTCGCCGAGGTCGGACATGTAGTGCAGCGCGGGCCTGGTGTTGTCCGGCCCGGACGCCGTGTCCCACGGCCGCCCCATCGGCACCACGGTCCCGGACCGCACCGAGGACACGGCCCGCCGCACATGGTCGTCCGTCACCCGGTTCCAGGCCCCCCGGTCGGGCGCCGCTTCCCAGCGCCCCCACGCGCGGACCGCGTCGAAGAGCGTGTCGAACTCCTGGCGGGAGACCGTCCGAAGGGGATGGCTGCTCATCGGCCGCTCGGCCCTCCGCTCGTTCGGGTTTCCGGTTCGCTGCCACCGTAGGAGGAGGAGCGGCGGGGGGGGGGGGCGGGGGGGCGCCCCCCCCCCCCCCCCCCCGCTCGGGGTGATCAGCGCTGTGCCGGTCGTACCTTCGCGCGGAATTCGGCCTTGACGCCGGCGGAGCCGTTCCACGTCCCGTCGGCGTCCCGTACCTGCCCCAGCACCCCCGGGTTCCCGGCCCGGACCTGGGCTTCCAGTGCCTCCTGGGTGGCGGAGTGCGGGGGGGGGGGGGGCTGTCAGGAGGGGGAGGGTTGCAGGCGCTGGACGGCGACCATGGCGGCGTCGTCGCCGAGGGAACCCCCGGAGTGGGCGAGCAGGTCCTCGCACAGATACCGCAGGAGCGTCTCGGGCTTGCCGCCCGGCCAGGACGCCATCCGCTCGGCCAGCGGATAGAACCGCCCGGCGGCGTCGCGCGCCTCGACCACGCCGTCCGTGTACAGCAGGACGAGATCGCCGGGCCCGAAGGCGAAGGACTCCACGGGGAAGCCGGTGAGGGAGAACTCGGTCAGTCCCAGCGGCAGCCCCGGCTGCTCCACTTCCAGCGCGGTGACCCGGCCGTCGCGCAGCAGCAAGGGAGGGGGATGCCCGCAGCTGACCATGCGCAGGGCCGGCTCGGTGTCGGGCACGTCCAGCACGGCCGCGGTGACGAACGCCTCCTCCCGGTGCGGCCGCTCCTCCCGCGCCGCGCCCGGGTCGCTCAGCCCGGAGGAGAGGGCTCCTTCGAGGTCGGCGACCAGCACCGGCAGCTCGGCCTGCCGGTGCGCGGCGGCCCGGAAGGCGCCGAGCACGAGCGCGGCGTCGCCGATGGCCTCCAGGCCCTTGCCGCGCACGTCCCCGATGACGAGCCGGGTGCCGCGGGCCGTACGGGCCACGGCGTACAGATCGCCGCCGATCCGGGCCTCCGCCTCGGCCGCGAGATACACGGAACCGATGCGCAGCGGGCCGACCCGCCGGGGCAGCGGCCGCATCACCACGCCCTGGGTCGCCTCCGCGACCGATCTGAGCTGGGACATCTCCTTCTCGTGCCGCTCGCGGCGGTGGGCGAAGAGGGTGACGATCGCCGAGATCACGATCAGGGCGCTGATCTGGAGGGTGTGGTTGAGGTCGGTGAGGCTGGTGCGGATGACGGCGACAACCGACTGGGCCACGACGGCGATCACCCCGACGGCCCCGGTCAGCCGGGGGCCGGCGAAGGACGCCGTGATGGCGGGAGCGGCGACGAGGAAGGGGCCGAGGTGCACCTGGGGCGGGGCGAGGACGTCGACGACGGTGACGGCCACGATGACGATCAGCGGTACGGCCACCAGCGCCCGGCTCGGCCGCCCCGGCGATCGGGGCGTCCCGGGTGGTCGCCGAAGGTGCATGGCTCCTGCTTACACCACCCGGGATCACCGCCCCCGCCGCCATGCCCGCCACCGGCGGAACGGCTGGCGAACGGGCGACCAAGCGGTCGGGTCCGGACCGGGCGCGGATCGGGCGCGGACCGGGCCCGGGTCAGGAGCGGTCGATGCGGGGGAAGACCGAGTCGTCGAGCACGATGCCGATGCCCACGGCGACGGGGATGGCGATGAGCGCCCCGACGATGCCCAGCAGTGCCCCGCCGACCACGACGGCGACGACCGTGACGATGGGGTGCACATTGACGGCGAAGCTCATCGCCTTGGGCATGATCAAGTAGTCCTCGGCCAGCCGGAAGGCGACATAGAAGCCCGCGGTACCGAGGGCGACGGGAAGGGACACCGCCAGGGCGACGAGGCTGACGACCACCCCGCCGATGGTCGACCCCACGATCGGGATCATGTCCATCAGGGCGACGAAGAAACCGAGCGCGGCCGGGTAGGGCACGTCCAGCCCGACGCACCAGGCGAAGGTGGCGAGGCCCGCGATGACGGACGTGACGACGTTGCCGAGCATGTACCGGCCGACCCGCAGCAGGATCTCCTCGGTCAGCTCCACCACGGCCGCCCTGCGGCTGAGCGGGACGAACCGGTAGCCGAACCGCTTCAGCTGCTCCATCCCCACCATGAAGTAGACGGTCAGGACGACGACCAGCCCCGCCCCCGTCACCGCGCTGACGACGATGTGCCCGGCGCCCAGCAGTCCGCCCACCACCGTCGTGCCGGCGTGCGGCCCGAATTCCCGGCGGGCCCGGTCCAGCAGGTGGTAGCGCGCCTCCAGGCGCCCGAGGAAGGAGCTGCGGTCGTGGAGCTGATCCAGCCACTTCGGCACCATGCCGACGAGCGCCGAGACCTCGTCGGACACGGGCGGGATCACCAGCGCGAGGAACCCCGCCAGCAGCCCCAGCAGCCCGGCGACCGCGAGAGCGACCGCCCAGCCCCGGCGGATCCGCCGTCTGGTCATCCAGGCCACCACGGGTTCCAGGCTGATCGCCGAGAAGAGGGAGAGGAGGAGAAGGGTGAGGATGCCGCTGATGCGCAGGACGGTCTGGAGGGTCGTATAGGCCAGCGTCAGCCCCAGCCCCACGCTGAAGCCGGTCGTGAACCAGGACGACGTCGGCCGCACCCGCAGACCGCGCCCCGGACCGTCGCTCGGCACATCCCGTCCTCTCTCCAGGGAGTCGCGGCTCTACGTACCCCTTTGCGTGAGGGTGCGATCACGTCGGGTGGGTGAATCGGGGGCGGGGTGTGAGCCCGGCCATGAGAGGTGGGTCACTTACGAGGTGGGGTAGTGGGGTGGCGGTCCGTCCGTGGGTGCATTTCGGGCATTTGGGTTGTGGTCTGGACCTCGTTGTCCGGGGTGTGGGGTAGTAGGTCACACCTTTGCCAGCGGGTTTTCCCGC
>NZ_JBIAUP010000019.1:0-130871 GCF_042892945.1 Streptomyces sp. NPDC001678
CCCGCCGGCGCCGCCCCTGGGCTACCCGGCCCGGGGGGGCCCGCGCCCCCCTGTGGGTGGGGGGGCGGGGGGGGGCCCGGGGGGGCCCCCCCCCGGGGGGGGGGGGGGGCGCACCGTCCCCCCACACCACCCTCAGGCTTCTCTCCCGCTATCTCGGCCCCGCTATCTCGGCGGCTGGTCGGAGGCCTCGTCGGTGGCTCTGGACGGGCCCGGCAGCCGGGCCGGGTCGTGCGGCCGGAGGGCGTCGTTCGCCGGGGCCGCGGCCTCCCGGCCGGGTACGGGGGTGCCGGCGGCCTGCGAGCCGGAGGGGGCCACGGGGACCACGGGTGCCGCCGCGCGCTTGATGACGGCACCACCGGAACCCTTGGCCACCACCGGCCCTTCCACCACCGGCGCTCCGGACGGCACCTGCAGTCCCGGCAGCATGCCGCCGCGCTGGAGCAGGGCCACCGAGGCCGCCGAGGACAGCCCGAAGGCGAGGCAGACCAGCCAGGGCACCCACCACAGACCGGTGCGCCCGCCGAAGTCCATGGCCCGGCCGACCACGGCGTTGCCCGCGGTGGCCGCGAGACCCGAGAAGACGTAGAAGAGCCCGAAGTACGTACCGGTCAGGCTCTCCCGCCCGAACAGCGGCACCATCTCCAGCACGGTCGGGTGGGCGACCATGATGCCGAAGAAGAGCAGCACCGAGCCGACCACCATCACGGTCATCCGTGCCACCGCCTCGCTCGTACCGGCCGGGGCCTCGCCACCGCAGACGAGCAGCGGGGGCAGGAAGCTGAGGCCCATCACGACCAGGCCGGAGCTGATCCACCGGGTGCCGCCCCCGTTGCGCTGGAGCGCTCTGGTGATCCGCAGCTGGAACAGCATGTTGGCGAGGGCGCCGGCGGCCAGCAGCACCCCGGCCGAGCCCTTCCAGCCCGAGGCGCTGAGGGCTCCTTCGGGCAGGAGGAGGTAGAGCTGGTTCTCCATCGTGAACATGCCGATCGTGGAGAACGAGAACAGCAGGAACCGGCGGTTGCAGAAGGCTTCGCGCCAGTCGCCGAGGACGGTGGCGGAGGGTCCGCGGGGCGGCTCCCCCTTTGTGGGCAGGACCAGCGCCTGGGCGACCGTCAGTGCCCCGAAGGCGGCCGCGGCCACCACGGCGCACAGCCGGAAGTCCGTCAGGAACAGCACGCTCCCCAGCAGCAGCCCCATCAGCGAGCCGATGGTGGCGTAGACGTTGAGGAGCGCGAACGACTCGGCCTTGCGGTCGCCCGATTCGAAGGCGACGTAGGTGCGTACGGCCGGGTAGAAGAGCGCCGCCGCCAGCCCGGTGAGCACGGAGGCGCCGAGCAGCAGAGGCAGCGAGTTGCCGAAGGCGAAGAGGGAGAAGCCCACGGTGCGCAGGGCACAGCCGGTGATGATCACCACGCGTGGCCCCAGCCGGTCGGTGGCGGAGCCACCGAGGATGAACAGGCCCTGCTGGCTGAGATTCCGCGCCCCGAGCACCAGCCCGATGAGCGCGGCCGACATTCCCAGGCCCTGCTCCAGATATGCCGCGAGAAACGGCATCAGGAGGTAGAAGCCAATGTCGATCCCAAACTGATTGAGCAATAGCAATCGCAATGCGAGTGGAAACTCGCGCGTCGCCCGAATGTTTCTCATGCGCGTTCCTGAATCCAGCCCGGGCAGGCTGAAGCACCCTGAACCAAGGTGCGCCACGCTCCGGGGGTTTGACTGTGCGTCAAGCGGCAGGGACGGCGGCCAGGGGGCTACCCTTGGACTTCTTCCTGATCAGAAGCCTGATCAAGGGCCAGAGCGCCCCGGCGTCCAGATCGTCGGCTCGCTTTCCCGTCCATGGGAACGGTCGCACTCGCTGACGGTGAGAGGGCGGTCGATCATATGCTTTTGCGATGCATCCTCACTGACCCCCGACTGCTCTCGGAAGAATGAGCAGGGGACACTTTAGCAAAGCAGCCTCTTTCCCAACAGTGCGCGCGTACAGCCTGGACGAACGCCTGGATCAAAGGATCTGGAGCGAATTCACCACCCCGGCTTTTTCTTCGAGCGCTGGAACGAGGGTGCTGACGAACTGACCTACGATCACACCGGGCCGCGCCCCGGAGCGCACGCCGGGGGGCGGACTGCCTGACAGGACGTCAGGTGCCTGACAAGGCATCAGGGGCAGTGAATGACGAGCCGTCAGCCATCGCCCAACTCCCCGCCGCACCCCGCGAACCACGTCGGCTCGTCCATCGCGGCCTGCTTGATCCGCGCCACCGCGAACGGCTCCATCGGCGGCAGCGCGTCCACCGCGAACCAGCCGACCTCCAGCGACTCGTCGTCGTTGACGCGCGCCTCCCCGCCCACCGCGCGGGCCAGGAAACAGATGTCCATGAACTGGCAGACGTCCCCATTGGGATAGACGACCCGTTGCAGGGCCTCGACCAGGAGCACCCGCTCCGGCACACACCGGACCGAGGTCTCCTCGAACACCTCGCGCACGATCGCCGCGGCGGGCTGCTCCCCCGGCTCGGGAATGCCCCCGATGATCGACCACTCCCCGGTGTCGGAACGCAGCCCGAGCAGCACCCGGCCCTCCTCGTCGAGGACGACGGCGCTCGTTCCGGGCATCCACAGCAGCCTGTCGCCGATGAGGGTCCGGAGCTCGCGGATGAAGTCGGGGATCGCCATGCGCCGAGGCTAACCAACGGGACCGGGACGGGACGCGTCCACCCCGCGAACGCACCCATGGGGGCGCGCACAGGGGGCGCCCGGGACCGTCCGCGCGCCGGGCCGGGTCGGCGTCAGCCGGGCCGGGTCAGCGTCAGCCGACCCGAGTCACGCGTGAGCCGGGCCGGGTCACGCCTGAGCCGGGCCGGCTCACGCGTGCGCGGAGCGGCCGCCCAGCATCCGGAGCCGGTCGCGGATCACACGCACGGCGGCCTCGGCGTCGTCCACGGTGACCGTGTACATACGACCGTCCCCGAGCCGGACCACAAAGCCCTCGCCCCGCCGGACGACCACACCCGTGCCCTTCTCCGGACGCCAGCGATAACCCCAGCCGCCCCACTGGCGCGGTGTGACACGGGGATCGAAGTCCGCGCCGACCACATGGGTCAGCGGAATGCGGGTGCGCGGTACGCCGATGTGACCACAGCGGATCTCCAGGGTGTCCTTGTCGACGCGCACGGCCACATGCACGAAGGCGATGGTGCCGTACAGCATCAGCAGGCCCGCCGCCACACAGCCGACGACGGCCATCACCAGGGGGGCGAGCCCGGACGTCCACGCGCTGTCGACGGCGAGGTCGACGCCGAGCGCCACGCACGCGGCGCCGGCGGCGGCCAGCAGCCACTGGACGCGATTGGTCGCGCGCCCCGTCCAGACGGCGGGCGTCGCGGGACCGGGCTGCCCGGGCGCTTCCGGCCGCTCGTCGCCACCGGGGCTCGACGCGCCCGCCGGCTCCCGCGGGTCCTCGCAGTGGTCCCTCATACCGGGCAGCCTACTCACGTTCCGCCACGGCGGCAGGGGTGCGCGCGGACTCGACGCGAACGGGACGTAAAAGGGCGAGTCAGGAGCGCGCGGCGCTCACGGGGCCGAGCGAGCGGCCCTCGGCGTAGCTCAGCGAGGCCGCCCCCAGCTCCCCCTCGCGGCCGGTGAGCAGCACGGTCAGGCCGCCCGTGGGCGCGGCGTCGGGGTCGGGCGCGGTGCCGGCGCGGCGCAGCGCCTGGGCGGCGACGGCCATGGCGGAGCCGTACAGCTCCACCGGCCGGGCACCGGGGCCCTGGATCTCGGCGACGGCGGCGCGGATGCGCTCGGCGACCAGCTCGTAGTGGGTGCAGCCCAGGACGAGGCCGCGCACGTCGGCGGGTGTGTTGGCGGCGGCGGCGCGCACCGCGGCGGCGATGGCGTCGGCGTCGGCGTGCTCCACGGCGTCGGCGAGGCCGGGGCAGGGCACCTCGGTGACCTCGACCCCGGAGGCGAAGTCACGGATCAGACCGCGCTGGTAGGGGCTGCCGGTGGTGGCGGGGGTGGCCCAGATGGCGACGGGGCCGCCGTCGGCCGCGGCGGGCTTGATCGCGGGGACGGTCCCGATGACGGGGAGGCCGGGCTCCAGCTCGGCGCGTATGGCTTCCAGCGCGTGGACCGAGGCGGTGTTGCAGGCGACGATCAGCGCGTCGGGCCGGTGCGCGGCGGCCGCGCGGGCGCAGGCCAGGGCGAGCCGGGTGAGGTCCTCGGGGGTCCGGGGGCCCCACGGCATGCTGGCGGGGTCGGAGGAGAGGACCAGATCGGCGTCGGGACGCAGCCGGCGCACGGCGGCGGCCGCTGCCAGCAGGCCGTTTCCGGAGTCGATGAGCGCGATCTTCACCCGGTCACTTTAATCGATGTGCCCGGCGGGCCCGGCCCCGCTGCGGCAGACTGCGGCGGGTGAGCGCGCTGACGTGGATCGCGACGGGTTCCCTGGCCGCGTGGGGCTGGCTGCTGCTGGGGCAGGGTTTCTTCTGGCGTACGGACGTCCGGCTGCCGCCCCGCACCCCGCCCGCGGACTGGCCCGCCGTCGCGGTCGTCGTGCCCGCCCGGGACGAGGCGGAGGTGCTGCCGATGAGCCTGCCGTCCCTGCTCGCACAGGACTATCCGGGCCCGCTGGAGGTCTTCGTCGTCGACGACGGGAGCACCGACGGCACGGGCGATCTGGCCCGGGCCCTCGCCGAGGAGCACGGCGGGCCGCCGCTGACCGTGGCCTCGCCCGGGGATCCCGCCCCCGGCTGGACCGGGAAGCTGTGGGCCGTGCGGCACGGCATGGCGCTCGCCCTGGACCGCACCGACGCCGAGTACCTGCTGCTCACGGACGCGGACATCGCCCACGGCCCGGACAGCCTGCGGGAACTGGTGGCGGCGGCCCGCTCCCGGGGGCTGGACCTGGTCTCGCAGATGGCCCGGTTGCGGGTCACCACGTTCTGGGAGCGGATGGTCGTCCCGGCCTTCGTGTACTTCTTCGCCCAGCTGTACCCCTTCCGCCGGGTCAACCGCCCCGGCGGGCGGACGGCCGCGGCGGCGGGCGGGTGTGTGCTGCTGCGCCGCGAGGCCGCGCTGCGGGCCGGGGTGCCGGAGAGCATCCGGCAGGCGGTGATCGACGACGTGTCCCTGGCGCGGGCGGTGCGGCGCTCGGGCGGCCGGATCTGGCTGGGGCTGGCGGACCGGGTCGACAGCGTCCGGCCGTATCCGGGGCTGGGGCCGCTGTGGCGGATGGTCTCGCGCAGCGCCTACGCCCAGCTGCTCTACAGCCCGCCGCTGCTGGCGGCCACGGTCGCCGGGCTGGGGGTGGTGTACCTCGCGCCGCCGGTGGCCGTCGTGGCGGGCGCGCTGACCGGCGCCGTCGTACCGCTGGTGTGCGGGGGCCTGGCGTGGGCGGTGATGGCGGGGACGTACGCGCCGATGCTGCGCTACTACCGGCAGCCGCTGTGGCTCGCCCCGCTGCTGCCGGTCACGGGGCTGCTGTACCTGCTGATGACCGTGGACTCGGCGGTCCAGCACCACCGGGGCCGGGGCGCGGCCTGGAAGGGACGGACGTACGCCCGCCCGGAGGCCGCGCCCTGACCGGACGGCGCCGGCGGACGGCCCGGATATCGGCTTGGACGACCCGGGTGCCGGCTCGGACAGCCCGGGTGCCGGCTCGGGCGGCCCGAGGTCATTTGCGGCCCGGGGTCCAGTTCAGGCCCCAGTCGTAGGCGCGGTCCAGGGTGCGCTGGGGGCTGACGCCACGGTCGGGCACGAGATAGCGGGCCTCGCGCTGGACGACGAGCTCGCCGCCGCTGTTGGTGATCAGGGCGAGGGCGCAGACGTTGGAGGCGACGACGCACTCGTCGAGCGAGAAGTCGACCGGTGCGCCGTGCTGCGGCTGGAGGGTGACGGTGGCGTGCAGGCCGGCGAAGCTCGTGGCGCCCTCGTAGATCGTGACGAAGACGAGGATGCGCCGGAAGGCGGCCGCCTTGTCGAGGTTGACGGTCAGGTTCTCCCCCGATTCCACCGCCCCGGTCCGGTCGTCGCCGTCGAGGTGGATGTACGGGGGCCGGTGCAGCGAGCCGAAGGAGTTGCCGAGGGCCTGCACCACGCCCTTGGTGCCGTCGGTGAGCTCGAAGAGGGCGCCCAGGTCGAGGTCGATCCCGGGCTGGAACGCCATGCCCAGCCGCCGTCCCCAGGTCCTGGTCTGCTGTCGCGTCGTCCAGTTGAGATTGACCCGCAGCGCGCCGGACGTGCCGCCCTGCTTGGCGAGGGAGACCCTCGGGGCCTCCTTGGTGAGCGTGACCTTGGTCAGCCGCACGGGCCGCTCGGGCGCCGGCGCGGTCACGGGGGCCGGCGCGGGTGCAGGAGCCTGGGCCTGGGCCGGGGCTTGAACCGGGGCCGGGGCCGGGGGCACCGGGGCGGCCGGCCGGTCGACGGTGATGCCGTAGTCCGTCGCCAGGCCCTCCAGACCGCTGCTGTAGCCCTGCCCCACCGCGCGGAACTTCCACTCCCCCTGCCGCCGGTAGAGCTCGCCCAGTACGAAGGCGGTCTCGACGGTCGCGTCGCGGCTCTCGAAGCGCGCCAGCTCCGTACCGGCCGTCGCGTCCAGGACGCGGATGCCCAGCCCCGGCACCCGCCCGAAGGCACCGCCGTCGGCGGAGGCCGCGAGCACGACCGACTCGACGGCGGGCTCCAGGGCGGCCAGATCGACGGTGAGGGTGTCGCTCACCGACCCGTCCGCCGTGCGCTTGCCGTCGTGCCGCACGGCGCCCGAGGGATGGACCGGCTGGTTGTAGAAGACGAAGTCCGCGTCCGACCGGACCCGGCCCGCCGAGAGCAGCAGCGCCGACGCGTCGACGTCGGGCACTCCCGGGCCCGTACGCCAGCACAGCTCGATCCGTACCACCTGCGAAGGTATCCGGACATTGGCACCTTTGAGCATTTCCATCCTCAACCCCTCCGAAATGACCCGGCTCTTTACACGATCCCAACGTACCTTGACGACCGATTTCCCCAGGTTCGATGGGATTGGCAAAGCGCCACCCCTCCGGGCATCGCGAACAACCCCCGTACCCGTCTCCCCAACCGGCACAGCATGGGCTTAACTTATGGGCTATGACCTCCCCCCGCAGCACCTACGGCGGTGGCTACTACGCCTCGTCGTCGTTCCCGGACACCCCCATCTACGACAGCCTCGTCGCCGAGCGGGGCACCCCGCAGATCGCGCCGATCCGGGTGTCCTCCCCGTACGACTTCGGTGGCGCGCCCGCCCCGGTCCAGAGCAACCTGCCCGCGCTGCCGGCCCTGCCCTCCGGCCCCTCCTCCCACCAGGCCCCGCCCGCCGGCTACGCCGCGCCCGCGCCCGCCCCGCAGTACGGCGGCCAGCCCATGGGCATGAGCCAGCCCGCGCCCGCACCCGCTCAGGGCCCCGGCCCCGGTCTCCAGCAGACGCCCGCGCCGTACATTCCGCAGCAGGCCGCCACGCCGCGCGCCGGCTACGCGGGGCAGGCGCCGCAGCCGGCGCAGCAGCGCCCGGGTGCCGCGTCCATGAGCCCGGCCGGGTTCGACGCGATGCGTCCCGTGGCGCCCCGCCCGGCGCAGGCGCAGTACGAGGACCCGTACGGCGGCGGCCGCCCGTACCCGGAGCAGCGCGGCTACTGACCCGCGCTCGACCCGCGCCCCGGGCGCCGGTCCACCGGGGCGGCCAACTGTCATATCCGGCTGGCAAGATGGACGCATGTCCACTTCCGTGCTGTCCTCGGTCCATTTCTACCCGGTGAAGTCGATGGCGGGGTGTGCTCCCGGCGAGGCGGCCGTGGAGCCTTGGGGGCTCGCCGGGGACCGCAGATGGCTCGTGGTGGATCCGGATCACCGGATGATCACCCAACGTCAGGAGCCGCGGCTCGCGTTGGCCGCGGCCGAGCCGCTGCCGGGCGGCGGGGTGCGGCTGACCGCCCCCGGCGCCGGGCCATTGGAGGTGGCCGTGCCCGCCCCGGCCGACGGGCCGGGCGGCACGGTCGTCGCGGAGATCTTCCGCGACAAGGTGGAGGCGGTGCCCGCGGGCGGGGCCGCCGAGGCCTGGCTGACGGCGTTCCTGGGCACCGGCGCCCGGCTCCTGCACATGGACGACCCGGCCCGGCGCCGCCCGATCGACCCGGACTACTCGCGCCCGGGTGAGACGGTCAGCTTCGCCGACGGCTATCCGCTGCTGGTCACCACGACCGCCTCGCTGCGCGAGCTCAACTCCCTCATCGCCCGGGGCGACCGCGCCGCCGAGGGGCCGCTCCCCATGAACCGCTTCCGCCCCAACCTGGTCGTCGACGGCACCGCGCCCTGGGCCGAGGACGAATGGCGCCGGGTGCGCATCGGCGAGGTGACCTTCCGCGCGGTCAAGCCCTGTGCCCGCTGCATCGTGACCACCACCGACCAGGGGACGGCCGAGCGCGGCAAGGAGCCCCTGCGCAGCCTGGCCCGGCACCACCGCATCGGCGGCAAGGCCGTGTTCGGCAAGAACCTGATACCCGAGCACACCGGGACCCTCCGGGTCGGCGATCCGGTCGAGATCCTCGACTGAAAAGCCCTTCCCGTCCCGGCCTGTCCGGCTCGCCCGTCCCGTCCGGCTCGTCCTTCGTCGTCCCGTCTTCCGTCAACGTGCCGCCGCGCACAGCAGCCGCGGGGGGTGATTTTCCGCTCTCCGCCGCCTTCTTCCGCATGCGGCGCCCGGTGTGAGGTATTTACGGACGCGTAAGGGGGTGAACACCATACGTGCGACGCTTTCCTTCTGGTTGTCCCTGTGGCGCCGGCGGCGCAGTCCGCTGCGGCGCCGGAGCGATGTCCTCGAGGCCTGGGCGGGGGTGGCCGCCGTGGTGCTGATGCTGCTCGTGGGTCCGGCCCTCGGCTGGACGGCGGGCTCCCTCGCCCACGAGGCGCTCCGGGAGACCGTCCGGGACCAGCACCTGCACCGCCATCTGGTGACGGCCACCGCCCTGGCCCCGGCCTCCGGGAGCGCCGAAGGCGACGGCCACGAGGCCGGGGCCGGGCGGGAGGCCGGTGCGGGGCGCGACGGTGGTGCCGGGCGCGACGGCTACCGGCGGGTCCTCGCCCGCTGGCGGGGCCCGGACGGCCTGGAGCGCACGGGCCTGGTGGCCGTCCGTCAGTACGCGCGCCCCGGCGAGCCGTTCCCGCTGTGGACCGACGACCGAGGCGCCGCCGCGAGCCGTCCCATGGACGGCGCGGCCGCCGCCGTCCACGCGGTGCTCGCGGGCCTGGGGGCGGCGGGCGCCGCCGCCGGCCTGGTCGAGGGGGCCCGCAGGCTGGTCGTCTGGCGGCTCGCGCGCCGCCGGTACGCGGAGTGGGACCGGGCCTGGGAACGCGCCGGGCACACCTGGGGACGGGCCGACGCGGGAAGCTGACGAGGGTCCCGGACAGCCAACTCCCGTGCCCCACGCGCGCTACGGTGGTGCGGCCGGTACTCCTCCGTCCCGGATGCACACACACGCGAACGTGGGGGCACAGCAGCACCATGGCACAGGGTTCGAGCACGGGATCGGTCCAGGTGACGCACACGGGCACATCGCGCTGGCGGCGGCGTACGGGCGAGTACGACTCGCTGGCCTCCGCCCTGGAGGCGGCGGCCGACGGCGATGTGCTGTCCGTCGCCCCGGGGACATACCGGGAGAATCTCATCGTCTCCCGGTCCGTCACCCTGCGGGGCGGCGAGGGCGGGCGCGGCGCGGTGCGGATCGCCCCGACCGAGGGCGTCGCGGTGACCGTGCGCGCCTCGGCGACGCTGCGGGATCTGCTGATCGAGGGCCATGACGCGTCCGCGCCGGCGCTGCTCGTCGAGGACGGGGCGCCGGAGCTCGCGGACCTGCGGGTGGTGACGCGCTCGGCGGCGGGCATCGAGGTGCGCGACGGGGCCCGGCCGACGGTGCGCCGCTGTTCGGTCGACAATCCCGGGGGCGTCGGCATCAGTGTGCTGGACGGCGCGGCCGGGCTCTTCGAGGACTGCGAGGTGGTGGCGGCGGGCCAGTCGGGGGTCACGGTGCGCGGCGGCGCCGCGCCGCGGCTGGAGCGCTGCCGGGTGCACCACACCCGGGGGGCGGGTCTGTCGCTGACGGGCGAGGGCAGCACCCTGGAGGCCGTCGGCTGCGAGGTGTACGAGATCCAGGGGACGGGCGTCCAGCTGACCTCGCGCGCCACCGGGCTGCTGACGGACTGCCGGGTGCACCGCACGTCCGCCGACGGCGTGACCCTGGACACCGACGCCGTGCTGTCCCTGACGGACTGCGACATCCATGACGTCCCGGAGAACGCGATCGACCTGCGCTCCCGCTCGGTGCTGACGATGACGCGCTCGGCGGTGCGCCGCTTCGGCCGCAACGGCCTGTCGGTGTGGGATCCGGGCACGCGGGTGGAGGCCGGGAGTTGCGAGATCCACGACAGCACCGGCGACTACCCGGCGGTGTGGGTGAGCGACGGCGCGGGCGCCGAGCTGGTCTCCTGCCGGGTGCACGACGTGCCGGACGCTTTGTTCGTCCTGGACCGGGGGTCCAGCGCGGATGTCACCGACAGTGATCTGGCGCGGGTGCGCGGTACGGCGGTCTCGGTGAGCGGCGGGGCGACCGCGCGGCTGGCCGACTGCCGGATCCGGGAGGCGACCACGGGCGTCTGGTTCCGGGGCCACGGCAGCGGGGGCACCCTGAGCGGCTGCGCCGTCGACGCGACGTCGACCGGCGTCATCGTCACCAAGGGCGCGGACCCGGTCGTCGAGCGCTGCACGGTGACCTCGCCCCGGGAGGCGGGCTTCTACGTCTCCGCAGAGGGGCGCGGCACCTTCGACGGCTGCCGGGTGACGGGCAGCGCCGGCTACGGCTTCCACGTCATCGACGGCTGCCGGTCGACGCTGACGGCCTGTCGCACGGAGCGGTGCGCGCGCGGCGGCTACGAGTTCGCCGAGGACGGCCCGGTCAGCCAGGGCTGCACCAGCGACGAGGACGCCGTGCGGCACCGGGCCGCGGTGCCCGCCGTGGAGAAGGCGGCGCGGCCGCCGGAGCGGGCGGTGCCGGGAGTGCCGGCGCAGCGTTCCCCCGCCGTCGCCGACCCGCCGCCCGCCGGGGCCTCGCGCACGGCTTCGGCGGCGCTGGCCGAACTGGACGCGCTGGTGGGCCTGGAGAGCGTCAAGCGCGAGGTGCGGGCCCTGACGGACATGCTGGAGGTCGGGCGGCGGCGCCGGCTGGCCGGGCTGAAGGCCGCCTCGCCCCGCCGGCATCTGGTCTTCACCGGCTCTCCGGGCACGGGGAAGACCACCGTGGCCCGGCTCTACGGGGAGATCCTCGCCTCCCTCGGGGTGCTGGAGCGCGGCCATCTGGTGGAGGTGGCCCGGGTGGACCTGGTGGGCGAGCACATCGGCTCCACGGCCCTGCGCACCCAGGAGGCCTTCGACCGGGCGCGGGGCGGGGTGCTGTTCATCGACGAGGCGTACGCGCTGTGCCCCGAGGACTCCGGGCGGGACTTCGGCCGTGAGGCGATCGACACGCTGGTGAAGCTGATGGAGGACCACCGGGACGAGGTCGTGGTCATCGTCGCCGGCTACACGGCCGAGATGGACCGCTTCCTGACCGTCAACCCCGGTGTGGCGTCCCGGTTCTCACGCACCATCACCTTCGGCGACTACGAGCCGGAGGAGCTGCTGCGCATCGTGCGGCAGCAGGCCGACGAGCACGAGTACCGGATCGGCGAGGAGGCGGCCGGGGCGCTGCTGCGGTACTTCACCGACATCCCCAAGGGGCCGGCCTTCGGCAACGGCCGTACCGCCCGGCGGACCTTCGAGGCGATGGTCGAGCGGCACGCGGGCCGGGTGGCGCAGCTGACCGCGCCCAGCACGGACGACCTCACCCTGCTGTACGCGGAGGATCTGCCCGAATTGCCGTGAGCCGGGGCGCCGGGGCAAGCAGGGTGGCACCGAGGGGTGATGGGCGAAAAAGGGGAAGACGGAAGGGGCTTGAGCGAAACCGATCGCTGTCGTTCGCGCGTGGGAGTATGTGTGCGCATCAAGGGCGGCGGTCGACCGGAAAGGAGGGGCCGCGTGAGTGACCAGCAGAATCTCCTGGCGGAGCAGCGGCGTGCCCTGATCCTCGACGAGGTCAGGCGGCGCGGTGGGGTACGGGTCAATGAGCTGACGCGGCGTCTCAACGTCTCGGACATGACGGTCCGCCGCGATCTGGACGCGCTGGCCCGGCAGGGCGTCGTGGAGAAGGTGCACGGCGGCGCGGTGCCGGTCGCGGAGGCGACCACGCACGAGCCCGGCTTCGAGGCGAAGTCGGCGCTGGAGCTCAGCGCCAAGGAGGACATCGCCCGGGCGGCGGCCCGGATGGCCGCGCGCGGCGCGGCCATCGCGCTCGCGGGCGGGACGACGGCCTTCGCCCTGGCCCAGCATCTGGTGGACATCCCGGATCTGACGGTCGTCACCAACTCGGTACGGGTGGCGGAGGTGTTCCACACCTCCCAGCGCACGATGTCGGCGTCCGGGCCGCAGGCCCGCCCGGGCGCGGCCACGGTCGTCCTGACGGGCGGGGTGCGCACCCCCTCGGACACGCTGGTGGGGCCGGTCGCGGACGCGGCGATCCGGTCGCTCCACTTCGACGTGCTGTTCATCGGGGTGCACGGCATATCCGTGGAGGCGGGGCTGTCGACGCCGAACCTCGCGGAGGCGGAGACCAACCGCCACTTCGTACGCTCCGCCCGGCGCGTCGTGGTGCTGGCCGACCACACCAAGTGGGGCACGGTGGGGCTCAGCTCGTTCGCCGCGCTGGACGAGGTCGATGTGCTGGTGACCGACGCGGGCCTGCCGCCGCGCGCCCGCGCGGAGATCGCCGAGCGGCTGCCGGAGCTGGTGGTGGCCGGCGCCCGGGGCAACGGCGCGGACGTCTGAGCGGTACGGGGCGTCGTACGGGCCCGGCCCGTGCTCAGTCGGGCCAGCGGCCGGTCGCCAGGAAGGCGTCGATGGCCATCGCGTAGGGCTGGATGTCCAGCCCCTCCGCCGCGAGCCAGGCGTCGGAGTAGTACTTGTCGAGGTAGCGGTCGCCGGGGTCGCAGATGAGGGTGACGACGCTGCCCGCGCGGCCCTCGGCGACCATCTCCGCGACGATCTTCAGCGCGCCCCACAGGCCGGTGCCGGTGGAGCCGCCGGCCTTGCGGCCGAGGGCCGTCTCCAGGGCGCGTACGGCCGCGACGGTGGCGGCGTCCGGGACCTTCATCATCCGGTCGATCGCGGCGACCAGGAAGCTGGGTTCCATGCGGGGCCGGCCGATGCCCTCGATGCGGGAGCCGCGCTCGCTGGTCGCGTCGGGGTCGTGGTCCCGCCAGCCCTCGAAGAAGCAGGAGTTCTCCGGGTCGGCGACGCACACCCTGGTGTCGTACTGCATATAGCGCGTGTAGCGGGCGATGGTCGCGGAGGTGCCGCCGGTGCCCGCGGTGGCGACGATCCAGGCGGGCTCGGGGTGGCGCTCCAGCCGCAGCTGGCTGTAGATCGACTCGGCGATGTTGTTGTTGCCGCGCCAGTCCGTGGCCCGTTCGGCGTAGGTGAACTGGTCGATGTAATGTCCGCCGGTCCGCTCCGCGAGGGCCGCGGCCTCCGCGTACATCGTCCGGGGGTCGTCCACGAAATGGCACCGGCCGCCCTGGAATTCGATCAGCCGGCACTTCTCCCGGCTCGTCGTGCGCGGCATGACGGCGACGAAGGGGACGCCGATCAGCTGGGCGAAATAGGCCTCGGAGACGGCGGTGGAGCCGCTGGACGCCTCGATCACCGAGACCTCGGGGCGGATCCAGCCGTTGCAGAGCCCGTAGAGGAAGAGGGAGCGGGCGAGGCGGTGCTTGAGGCTGCCGGTGGGGTGCGTGCTCTCGTCCTTCAGATAGAGGTCGACGCCCCACTCCCCGGGCAGCGGGAATCGCAGCAGATGGGTGTCGGCGGAACGGTTGGCGTCCGCCTGGACCTTGCGGACCGCCTCCTTCAGCCAAAGGCGGTAGGACGCGTCGCCGCGGTCCACGTCGATGGTGCGCACGGTGCCGGTCACACGCCGCTCCTCATGGTTCCGGATGGGGACTCACACGGATCACCCGGGCGTTTCGATCATAAAGGGGCACTGGTGCGCGGGCCTGCTCACGGGCAGACTGCGCACGGGACAGCGATTTCGGCCGAGAGGCGGTGCACCGTGACGGAACCGGAGTTCAGCGCGACAGGGGTGCGGATAGAGCGCGCGCACCGCAATCTGACCCGGGCCGGCCAGGTGAGGATCCAGGACGGCCGGCTACGGCTGCTGACCAGCTACGGCCGGGAGATCGACAGCGCGCCGGTGGACTCGGTGCGGGCCGGCAAGCCGTGGTTCGCCGCCCGGGACCGGGCCCGCGCGACCGTCAACGGCAATCGCTACGTACTCACCCTGGGCGGCCCCGAGGACGCCGGGGAGCCGGGCTCTACCACGGGCGAGGCGGAGGTCAACCGCTTCCTCGAGGTGGTGCGGTCGGCGCACGGAAGCACGGTGAAGCACTGACGGGTGCAGGAGTTGCGAACACGGCCGCGAGAGTCGACCCTTGACTCATATTGGCATCACCGAGGGTCCATCGGCGGTCACCCAAGCGGTCCGGGCCGCCGGGCGGGCCTGCCGGAGGCGCCACCGGACCGCGTCGGGCGTGTGTCGCACCGTCCATCGGAATCAGGCTAGCCCTACTTCTTCAGGGAGTCGCAGCCGTGATCAGCCGAGTGAACAAGCACTGCACCGTTGAGCTCCAGGCCCTCCCACCGCGCATCGGGCAAGTGCGCAGAATCGTATCTGCGCAGTTGCGGTACTGGCATCTCGACGCCCTCATCGACCTTGCCGCGCTCGGCGTCACCGAGCTTCTGACCAATGTTCACCAGCATGCCGAACCGGACAAACGCTGCACCGTGGAGATCGACCTCGTACCGTCCCGGCTGACCGTCTCCGTACGGGACCACGATCCCCGGCTGCCCTCCCTCGGCGATGCCGACGCCGGCAGCACCCATGGCCGGGGGCTGGCGCTCGTCGCGGCGCTCAGCTCCAGCTGGGGGGTGCAGCAGCGGCAGGACGGCGGGAAGGTCGTCTGGTTCACCCTCGCCGTTCCGGCCGCCGCCCCGGCGGCGGCGCCGCGCTCCGCGCGGAGCGCGGGCACCGTCACCCCCTTCGCACGGCCCGGGCACGCGCGGCCGGTCCGGGGCGGGCCCGTCCTGGAGGATCTGGACGAGCTGGAGGACCCCGCGTTCACGGGGACGGCGGCCGGGCAGCGCCGCGCGGCGCTGCGCGAGCACTCCCCCGTACGGTCCGCCGTCCCGGGCTGAGGCGCGGGACGGCCGGCCGGACGGGCCGTCAGCCGAGCAGGGCCAGCGGGTCGTCGAGGACGGGCTGCCAGGCCGCTTCGGCCGCGCCGATGAGGCTGTTGAAGTCCAGGGTGCAGGGGAGGATGGGGACGCCACCGCTGCGACCCCACAGGCTGCGGTCCGCGACGACCGCGCGCAGCCGCTCGGGGTCGGCCTCCAGCAGCTCGCGGTGGAGTCCGCCGAGGAGGATGCGGTCGGGGTTGAGGATGTTCACCAGCCCGGCCAGGCCCAGGCCCAGCCGGTCGACGATCAGCTCGGCGGCGGCCCGCACGGACGGGTCGTCGTACTCCGAGCGCAGCAGGTCACGGGCCTGCTGGAGCAGCGAGACGGTGGGACCCGGGGTGCGCCCGGCGGCGCTGAGGAAGGCCAGCGGATCGGTCTCGACGTCGAGGCAGCCGCGGCTGCCGCAGTGACAGGGCAGACCCGCGGGGTTGACGGTGAGGTGCCCCACCTCCAGGGCCAGTCCCGAACTGCCGCTGTGCAGACGGCCGTCGAGGACGAGCGCGCCGCCCACGCCCCGGTGGCCGGTGGCCACGGTCAGCAGATGGCGGGCGCCCCGGCCCGCGCCATGGCGGTGCTCGGCGAGGGCCGCGAGATTGACGTCGTTGCCCGTGACGCCCGGGACGGGTGAGGCGTCCGGGCCCAGTACCCCGGACTTGGCGAGGGCCTCGGTGAACAGCTCGCGCACGGGGGCGCCGACGGGCCAGGACAGATGCAGCGGGTTGAGGGCCGTGCCCTCGGGCTCCGCGACGGCCGACGGCACGGCGAGCCCGGCGCCCAGACAGCGCCGCCCGGACTCCTTGAGCAGCCCGGCCCCGGCCTCGACCACGGCGTCGATGATGTGCGAGGGATCGGCGGGCACGTCCATGCAGCCGGGCGCCGTGGCGACCATCCGGCCGCCCAGGCCGACCAGCGCCGCGCGGTAGCCGTCGGCGTGGATCTGCGCGGCGAGCACCACGGGCCCGTTCGGCGCGATGGACAGCCGGTGGGAGGGCCGCCCCTGGGAGCCGGCGGCCACCGGACGCGGGTCGACCTGGATCAGGCCGAGCGCCTCCAGCTCCGCGGCCACGGCACCGGCGGTCGCCCGGGTCACCCCGAGTTCGGTGGTGAGCACCGCGCGCGTGGGAGCGCGACCGGTGTGTACGAGCTCCAGGGCGGGGCCGAGGGCGCCCCGTCCCCGCTCCAAACGTGTTGTCCGAGTCTGCGTCACGCCTCTATTCTGACTTTGTGCCGACGCTAAACAAAATACGGACGGCCATCCTCGGAGGACCGCGAGTAACCTCCGGCACCGACGCCCTCCGTCCCCTTCGTTCCTCCCTGACCCTTTTCTTCGCCCTGGACGGCTTCCTCTTCGCCGGCTGGGTGGTCCGCATTCCCGCCATCAAGCAGCAGACGGGCGCCTCCGAAGGCGCTCTGGGCCTCGCTCTGCTCGGCGTGTCGGCCGGAGCGGTCGCCACGATGACACTGACCGGACGGCTGTGCCGGCGCTTCGGCAGCCACCCGGTGACCGTCGCCGCCGCCCTGCTGATGTCCCTCGGCATCGCCCTGCCCCCGCTGACGCGCTCCACGCTCGCCCTCGGCCTGGTGCTGCTGGTCTTCGGCGCCGCCTACGGCGGTCTCAACGTCGCGATGAACAGCGCGGCCGTCGATCTCGTCGCGGCACTGCGCAGACCCGTGATGCCCAGCTTCCACGCCGCGTTCAGCGTCGGCGGCATGCTCGGCGCCGGGCTCGGCGCCCTGCTCGCCGGCCGGCTGTCCGTGACCGCCCACCTGCTGCTGCTCACCGCGACCGGCCTGGTCGTGGCCGCCGCGGCCGGCCGCACCCTGCTCGCCCACACGCTGCCGCCCCTCAGGGGGCCCGAGGAACCGCGCCGGAACACAGGCCGCCCCGAAAGGGGCGCGGGGAACTGCGCGACCAGCCGCCGACGGCCCGCACCCGTCGTCACACAGACCGACTCCGGGCGACGCGGGAAACCGCGCGAACGGCGCCTCGTGACCGTCTTCGGCCTGATCGCCCTCTGCACCGCCTACGGCGAGGGCGCGCTCGCGGACTGGGGCGCGCTCCATCTGCGGCAGGACCTCGCCGCCCCGGCCGGGCTCGCCGCCCTCGGCTACTCCGTCTTCGCGCTCGCCATGACGCTCGGCAGGCTGAGCGGCACCGCCCTCCTGGAACGGCTGGGGCAGACGAGGCTGCTGGTGGCCGGCGGTACGACCGCCGCGCTGGGCATGCTGCTGGGCTCGCTGGCCCCGTCGCTCTGGGCGGCCCTCGCCGGATTCGCGATCACCGGGCTGGGCCTGGCCAACATCTTCCCGGTCGCGGTCGGCAGGGCCGGGGAACTGGCCGGTCCGGGCGGTGTCGCCGCCGCCTCCACCTTCGGCTACGGCGGCATGCTGCTGGGACCACCGGCCATCGGGATCCTCGCCGACCGCTTCTCGCTGCCCCTGGCGCTCACCACGGTCGCCGCGCTCGCGGGCGTCTCGGCGCTCGTCGCCCACGTCACCCGCCGGACGGGCACCACTGTCAGTGCCGGCTGACACCATGGAGGACGACACTCGGCGACCGAAGGGGGTGGGCGCGATGAGCGGCCGGGACGAGGGCTGGCTCTGCGCCGGCCCGCGGTGGAGCGCCTCGGGCCCGGCGCTGGTCTGGCGGCATCCACGACACGGGGAGCGGCTCTCCCCCCTGCCGCCGGACCGGCCGCTGGCCTTCACCACCGGCGACGAAAGACGCTGCGTCGGCGTGCGCAGAGGCGGCCTGCACACCCCCTGCCCGACCGGCGCCGCGATCTCCGAATCGGCGGTCTCGGCGCAATGCCAGGAATGCGCCCGGCTGGACCGCGCCCACTCGGTGGCGGCGGACACGATCGCCGACGACCCCCGCCCGTACGACCTCTATCTCGCCTGGTTCGCCCCCGGCCTGATCAAGGTCGGCATCACCGCCGCCGAACGGCAGGGGGTCCGCCTCCTGGAGCAGGCGGCGCTGTCCTCCGCGCTGCTCGCCCGCGGCCCGCTGATGGCGGCGCGCCGGGCGGAGGCGGTGCTGGGCGCGGCGCTCGCGGTCCCGGACCGCTTCCCGTACGCGGCGAAACGAGCGGCACGCCATCCCGTGCCGCCCCAGGAGTCGCGCACGGCGGAGCTGGCCCGGCTGCACGGCCGGGCCTCGGCCCTGCTGCCGGAGTCCCTGACACCCCGCCCGTTCTCCCCGGCGCACCACGACACGACGTACCACCTCGACCGGATACGCCCGGGCCAGGCGGTCGTCGAGCTCGCCCCCGGCCGCACGGTCGCGGGCCGGGTGGCGGCGGTCGCCGGCCCGGACGTCTACCTGGAGGCGACGGACGGGCGCTCCCTGCTGCTGGACACCCGCCGGCTGGCGGGCTGGCCCCTCACCGCCGCGGATCCGTCCGCCCCGACGACGGCGACGGCCCGGCCGGGGACGGCGGGCCCGCAGGGAGCCCTGTTCTGACGCCCCGCTCCACGACCGCTCCAAGGGCCGGGGACACCTCCGAAGCCGGGGACACCTCCGAAGAGCCATCCCCGGCGCCTACCTCCCCGCCGGGAAACCGGATCAGCCCCGATCGACGGCGCTCACCGGGTCAGCCCCGGTCGACGGCACTCAGCACCCGCCGGGCCACGGGGTGCGTCCGTACGATCTCGGCGAGGGTGGTCGAGCCGCGGGTGATCCTGGCGAACGCCTGCCAGGCCGGGCGGAATCCGGTGACGGCGGCGTGGATGAGACCGGGGCGGCGCTCGAAGACCGCGAGCATCCGGCGTCCCACACCCATCTCCACGCCCAGCCCCGCCTTGATGGCGAAGGCGTAGTTGAGGGCCTGGCGGCGGGCGTCCACTGCGTCCTGCGCCTCGGCGATCCGCACGGCCCACTCCCCCGCCAGCCGCCCGGAGCGCAGGGCGAAGGAGATGCCCTCGCGCGTCCACGGCTCCAGCAGCCCCGCCGCGTCGCCGCAGACGAGCACCCGGCCCCGGGACAGCGGCGAGTCGTCGGCCCGGCAGCGCGTCAGGTGCCCGGACGAGATGCTGGGCTCGAAGCCGGCCAGCCCCAGCCGGGCGATGAAGTCCTCCAGATACCGCTTGGTGGCCGCGCCCTCGCCACGCGCCGAGATCACCCCGACCGTGAGGGTGTCCCCCTTGGGGAAGACCCACCCGTAACTGCCGGGAATCGGGCCCCAGTCGATCTGGACGCGCCCGGCCCAGTCCTCGGCGACCGTCGCGGGCACCGGGATCTCGGCCTCCAGGCCCAGGTCCACCTGCTGGAGCTTCACCCCCACGTGTGCCCCTATGCGCCCCGCGCTGCCGTCGGCGCCCACCACCGCGCGGGCCAGCACGGTGCTCCCGTCACCGAGCACGACGGCCACGGTGCGCCGGTCGGGCACGGCCGGGCCGTGCTGCTCCACCCGGGAGACGGTCACGCCCGTGCGCACCTCGGCCCCGGCGGCCTTGGCGGTCTCGACCAGGGCGGCGTCGAACTCGGGCCGGCTGATCAGCCCGAACAGCATGTGCCTGGACCGCCGCGTCCGCGTCATCCGCCCGTTCAGCGAGAACGTGACGGCGTGCACGCGATCGCGCAGCGGCAGCTCGAAACCGGGCGGCAGCGCGTCGCGCGAGGGGCCGATGATGCCGCCTCCGCAGGTCTTGTAACGCGGCAGCTCGGCCTTCTCCAGGAGCAGCACCCGGCGTCCCTCGGAGGCTGCGGCCCGCGCGGCCGAGGCTCCGGCGGGCCCCGCTCCGACCACCACGACGTCCCACACCGGCCCGCTGTCCCCCATGGCTTCCCGGGCTGCGTTGTCGCTGCTCACCTGTGCTTCTGCTCCCCTCGAACACCGGCTAAGGCTGTCGCCCGCATCCTAAGGCCCGCCATCGGGCGGCCCACCGGCCGGACCCGGCCGACCGCCATGGGAGGATCGGGGACGATATCGCCCGTACGTACGGACTCAACGCCGCGCCCCCAAGGAGCGTTCCATGGACACGTCCCCGACCCGCCAGCCGGACCCGGCCGCGCTCGCGGCGACCGTCGCCGGCCTGCAGGCCCGCGCCCGGACCGAGCTGGCCGAGCTGGTCGCCTTCAAGTCGGTCGCGGACGAGGCGCAGTTCCCCAAGAGCGAGTGCGAGGCCGCCGCCCGCTGGGTGGCCGACGCGCTGACCGCGGAGGGCTTCCAGGACGTCGCCACCCTCGACACCCCCGACGGCACCCAGTCCGTCTACGGCTACCTCCCCGGCCCGGCCGGCGCCCCGACGGTGCTCCTCTACGCGCACTACGACGTGCAGCCGCCGCTGGACGAGGCCGCCTGGATCTCTCCGCCGTTCGAGCTCACCGAGCGCGACGGCCGCTGGTACGGGCGCGGCGCCGCCGACTGCAAGGGCGGCCTGATCATGCACCTCACCGCCCTGCGCGCCCTCAAGGAGCACGGCGGCATCCCGGTCAACGTCAAGGTCATCGTCGAGGGCTCGGAGGAGCAGGGCACCGGCGGCCTGGAGCGCTACGCCGAGGCCCACCCGGAGCTGCTGACCGCCGACACCATCGTCATCGGCGACGCGGGCAACTTCCGCCTCGGGCTGCCCACCGTGACGGCGACCCTGCGCGGCATGACGCTCGTCCAGGTCCGGATCGACACCCTTGAGGGCAACCTCCACTCCGGCATGTTCGGCGGCGCCGCCCCGGACGCGCTCGCCGCGCTGATCCGCGTCCTGGACTCGCTGCGCGCGGAGGACGGCTCCACGACCGTCGCCGGCCTGGAGGCACAGGGCACCTGGGAGGGCCTCCAGTACCCGGAGGAGGACTTCCGCCAGGACGCGAAGGTCCTCGACGGCGTCGGTCTCATCGGCGACGGCACGGTGGCCGACCGCCTGTGGGCCCGCCCGGCCGTCACCGTCCTCGGCATCGACTGCCCGCCGGTCGTCGGCGCCACCCCGTCCGTCCACGCGAGCGCCCGCGCCCTGCTCAGCCTGCGCGTCCCGCCGGGCGTGGACGCCGCCGAGGCGACGAAGCTGCTGCGGGCGCACCTGGAGCGGGCGACGCCGTGGAACGCCCGGGTGACCACGGAACAGGTCGGCCAGGGCCAGCCCTTCCAGGCCGACACGGACAGCCCGGCGTACACGTCGATGGCCGAGGCCATGCGCATCGCGTACCCCGGTGAGGAGATGCAGGCGGCGGGCATGGGCGGCTCGATCCCCCTGTGCAACACGCTCGCCACGCTGTACCCGGAGGCGGAGATCCTCCTCATCGGCCTGAGCGAGCCGGAGGCGCAGATCCACGCGGTGAACGAGAGTGTCTCTCCGCAGGAGCTCGAGCGGCTTTCCCTCGCGGAGGCGGTCTTCCTGACGAAGTACGCGGAGAGCAGGGCGTAGCCCTGCCCTCCGGGGGGCGCCGGCTTTCCGGTTGCCCGCCGGTGGGGGTGCCCGCGCCTGACGGCGCGGGATTTCGCCCACCCACCGAACCAACCGGTCAGGCCGTCACCCCACCGGCACCCCCGCCTCCAAATTCATCACCCGCCCCGTCTCCCGCGCCCGCAACGCCCACCTGAGCCGCCGCAACCGCACCGGCGGCAACATCGTCGACGCCTCGTCCTCCGTAACGAACCGCCACCCCCGCAACTCCGCCCCCGGCAGCAACAACCGCCGCGCGTCGGCCGAATTCAGCCGCCCCCCGTCGAACAGAAACCGCAGCCCCCCAAAACCGGGCGGCTTCGGCGGCTCCCAGTCGACGACCAACAACCGCGGCACGGCGCTGAGCTCGATCCCGATCTCCTCCGCCACCTCCCGCATCCCGGCCCGCGCGGGCGCCTCCCCCTGCTCGACGACGCCACCGGGAAACTCCCACCCCGGCTTGTACGTGGGGTCGACGAGCAGCACCCGGTCCTCCTCGTCGAAGAGCAGCACCCCCGCCGCGAGCGTCGCCGCCTTCGGCTCGGGCGTCTGGACGATCGGGCAGTACCCGGCGGAGCCGTCGCGCACGGCCTCGGCGATGCGCTCGGCCGTCTCGAGCGGGGTCAGCCCCCCGTTGTCGACGACGAGCGCGTCCCCCCGCAGCCACGCCAGCGCTTCCCGGTACGGAACAACATGGTCGCGCGCCCACTGCCGCACGGACTCACTCCGCACGGCGTCGTCCGGAAACTCGACACGGCTTTCGATCCGCGCCCGAAGGATCGTTTCCTCAGACGTCAGCACCACATGCCGCACCCGGATCGCCCGCGAGGCCAGCGCCCCGAAGATCTCGTCCCGGTACTCCTGCCGCAGCAGCGTCATGGGCACGATGAGCACCCCGCCCACCTCGGCCAGCAGCGCCGACGCGGTGTCCACGACCATCCGCCGCCAGATCGGCAGGTCCTGGTAGTCGCAGACCTCGCTCAGTCTCTTCGGCGGCAGCAGATACCGCAGCGCCCCGCCGGTCACTTCGGGGTCGTAGAGGGTGCTGCCCGGGATGAGCCGGGTCAGTTCCTTCGCCGTGCTGGTCTTGCCCCCACTGAACGCGCCGTTCAGCCAGACGATCACGGTTCCCCCTCCTCCGTAGCCCCCGGTGACGGCCCCGGCCCCGTAGCCCCCTGTGACGGGCTCGGGAACACAGTGCCCGCACCACCTTGCCACGGAAACGTGTACGAGCGGCATGGGGCGCGGTCCCGGCCACGGGCTGCCGGCGGGGTGCCGGGGGACCACCGGCGGCCCCCACGGCGAGCCACCGGACCGGGGCCTGAGCAGCCGTCACATGCCGCTGGCGGTTCCCGGGCCCGTTCCCCCCGTTCCCCCGGCCGGCCCCCACAGCCCCGCCGCCGCGGCGGCCGCGGCGGCCGCGCCCACCACGCCCGCGTCGGAGCCGAGCCGGGCCGGGAGCACCTCGACGCCCGAGGCGAAGGACAACGCCGCGTAGTCACGCAGGTGCGCACGGAGCGGCGCGAAAAGGACGTCGCCGGCGCCGGCGACACCGCCGCCTATGACCGCCACCTCGATCTCCACGAGCGTCGCGGTGGCGGCGATGCCCGCCGCGAGCGCCCGCGCCGCGCGGTCGAAGGAGGCCAGCGCGACGGGGTCGCCCGCGCGGGCGGCCGCCGCGACGCCGGCAGCGCTCGGATCCCCGCCGGATCCGGGCCGCCAGCCGGCCTCGAGGGCGCGGCGGGCGATGTTCGGACCACTGGCGATGCGCTCCACGCACCCCCGCGACCCGCACGGACAGGCATCCCCGTCCAACTCAACACTGATATGCCCGATATGGCCGGCGTTACCGGTGGGCCCGGACCGCAGCCGCCCGCCGAGCACCAGTCCCCCGCCGACCCCCGTGGAGACCACCATGCAGAGCGCGTCGGCCCGTCCCCGGGCGGCGCCCTGCCAGTGCTCGGCGGCGGCCATCGCGACCCCGTCGCCCACCAGCGTCACCGGCAGTCCGCCCACCCGCCGGGTTACCTCGGCGACCAGCGGAAACCCGCGCCACCCGGGCACGTTGACGGGGCTGACGGTCCCCGCGGAGGCGTCGACCGGGCCCGCGCTGCCGATGCCCACCGCCCGGACCAGCGGCCACTCGGCGGATCCGGCCAGTTCGTCGAGGACGGCCGCCACGGCGGCCATGACCGTTCCGCCGTCCTCCCGCGCCGGGGTGGGCCGACGGGCACGGACACGCAGCCGCCCCGCACCGTCGACCAGCGCCCCGGCGATCTTGGTGCCGCCGATGTCGAGAGCGGCGACGAGGTCGCCGGAGTCGGTGTGCACGGTGCCGGTCTCTCTCCTGTTCCACGGATCCTGTAACGACCCTCACCCACACGAGTCCTGACACACGAGGAATGAAGGGGTTCACCGCAAGGCTGCCGCAATCGCGACCGGGTCGACGCGACCGCCACAAGCTCGCCGCAAGGCCGCCGCAGGGTTTTCGGGACGTCAGTCTCTCCAGCGTTGACAACGTTGTCCAGGCCCTATGCTCGACGTCACTCCGCACATCGGACGCATGGCTCAGCCGCCCCTCCGCGCAAAGGACCAGCGATTGTGAACGACGCCGCCACCGGCCGGCTCCCCCGCTACGGCACCCGGCCCACCATGAAGGACGTCGCGGCCCGCGCCGGGGTGGGCCTGAAGACCGTCTCCCGCGTGGTGAACGGCGAGCCGGGCGTCACCCAGGAAACCGAGCGGCGCGTCCAGGAGGCGATCACGGCGCTCGGCTTCCGGCGCAACGACAGCGCCCGTGTCCTGCGCAAGGGCCGCACCTCGTCGGTGGGCCTCGTCCTCGAGGACCTCGCCGACCCCTTCTACGCGCCGCTGAACCGTGCCGTCGAGGAGGTCGCCCGCGCCCACGGCGCCCTGCTCATCAACGGCTCCAGCGCCGAGGACCCCGAGCGGGAACGGGAGCTCGCCCTGGCGTTCTGCGCCCGCCGTGTCGACGGCCTGATCGTCATCCCGGCGGGCCACGACCACCGCTATCTCGAACCCGAGATCGCCGCCGGCGTCGCCACGGTCTTCGTCGACCGCCCGGCCGGGCGGATAGCCGCCGACGCGGTGCTCTCCGACAACCACGGCGGCGCCCGCGCCGGAGTCGCCCACCTGATCGCCCACGGCCACCGCCGTATCGGCTTCATCGGCGACCGGCCGCACATCCACACGGCCGGGGAGCGACTGCGGGGGTATCACGCCGCGATGGCCGACGCCGGGCTGCCCGTCTCCGATGCCTGGGTGTCCCTCGGCCCGACCACCCCCGAGCGCGTACGGGCCGAGGCGGAGCGCATGCTCTCGGGCGAGCATCCGGTGACAGCGTTCTTCACAGGAAACAACCGGGTGACGGTCACGATCCTGCGTGTCGTCGCGCAGCTGGCCCACCCCGTGGGGCTCGTCGGCTTCGACGACCTCGAACTGGCCGACCTGCTCTCCCCCGGTGTCACGGTCGTCGCACAGGACGCGGCCCGCCTCGGCCGCACGGCGGCGGAGCTGCTGTTCCGCCGGCTGGACGGCGCGGAGGACACGCCCCGCCACGTCGAACTGCCGACCCGTCTGATCGTCCGGGGCTCGGGCGAACTCCCGCCGGTCGAGCGCTGATCCGCCGGGACCGCGGAATCGGGACCGCGGAAACGGAAGCGGGGCCGAAAGACAAAGCTCTCCGTCATCCCCGTCAGACGGCCCGCCCTGTCAGACAGCCCGCCCCGTCAGCCGCTCCAGCGCGGCCCGGTCCAGCCCGGTGAGCCCGGTCACCTCCGCGGTGTCCACGGCCCCGCAGTCCAGGCCGCGCAGCAGATGGCCGCTGAGCGCCCGGGCGGTGGCGGGCTCGTCGAGCACGTCGCCCCCGGCCCGTTCCGTCGTGTACGCCACGAGGCGGGCGGCCGCCCGCTCCAGCCCCTCGCGGTAGTAGGAGTACACGGCGGCGTAGCGGGTCGGCAGGTGTCCGGGGTGCATGTCCCAGCCCTGGTAGTACGCGCGGGCCAGCGACCGGCGGACGAGCCCGTGGTGCAGCCGCCACGCCTCGTGGACGCGCGCGGTCGTGCCGACGGGCAGCACGTTCGTCGAACCGTCCGAGAGGCGGACGCCCGTGCCGGCGGCCGCGACCTGCATGACGGCCTTGGCGTGATCGGCCACCGGGTGATCGGGGGCCTGGTGGGCGGCGCCGACACCACAAGCCGCGCTGTAGTCGAAGGTGCCGTAGTGGAGCGCGGTGACGCGTCCGCCGCCGGCGTCTATCAGCCGGGCGACGGTGGCCCGGCCGTCGGCCCCGAGGACGGCCTGGGTGGTCTCGATCTGTATCTCGAAACGGATCCGCCCCTCCGGCAGCCCGTGCGCCGTCTCGAACTCCTCGGCCAGCCGCGCCATCGCGACGACCTGTTCGGGATAGGTGACCTTGGGCAGGGTGAGCATCAGCCCGTCGGGCAGTCCGCCGGCCTCCATCAGCCCTGTGAGGAAGATGTCGAGGGTGCGGATGCCCCGTTCGCGGACGGCGGCCTCCATGCACTTGACGCGCACACCCGTGAAGGGGGCCGCCGTACCGTCGGCGTACGCCTGCGCCACCAGCCGGGCCGCGCGGGCGGCGGCCGCGTCCTCCTCGGCGTCGGGGCGCGGCCCGTACCCGTCCTCGAAGTCGATCCGCAGGTCCTCGACGGGCTCGCGCTCCAGCTTGGCCCGCACCCGCTCGTACACGGGCCCGGCGAGTTCGCCGGGCAGCCCGAGCACGCCGGCGAACGCCTCCGCGTCGGGGGCGTGCTCGTCGAGGGCGGCGAGCGCCCGGTCGCCCCATTCGCGGACGGTACCGGCGGTGAAGGTGTCGGCCGGGACGTAGACGGTGTGCACGGGCTGGCGGGTGCCGGCGTCGCCCGGATAGCGCCGGGCGAGCTCGGCGTCGACCGCCGCGAGGGAGTCGCCTACGCTCTCCCGCACCGCGCTGGTGAAGGTCGTCGCGACCGTCGTCCGCTGCCCCATGGATGCCCTCCCCGACCACCGTGACCCGCCACCGCGACCCGCCACCGCGACTTCCGCTGCGCGGAATCGACCATCCGTGTCGCGAAGTTAGCCAGCGGAACGCCGGCGGGTCAACACCCCTGCGCACCGGGGCGGTCCGTCGCTCAGAAGTAGTCCCGGACCACGTGCTCGGCGGCCCTGTTCTCCGCCGTGGCCGGGTCCAGTTCGCTCAGCGACAGCAGATCGGTGTCGTCGCGCAGGTATCGCTCCCACTCCTCGGCCATCTTCTCCTGCTGCTCGCGCGGGAGCTGTTCGACGTCTTCTCGGCTCGCGGGGCTCAGGGCATGGAGGAACCGCGTCAGGCTGTCAGTCTGCATGCCGTATCTCTTCCAACGCCCGGTCACGGCGGACACCCCGGCCTCCGCCCACATCACCCGAACGGCGGCGGACCCGGCGACGGAGCGGCCCCGACGACGGCACGGACCCGGAGCGGACTGGACCGTTCGGGTGAACTTTCCACTGAACGGGTGATTCCAGGGGGATCGCCTCAGCAGAGGCCGCGCGCTGCGCGCCCGCACAGATCAAAACGGATCGGAACGCATCGGAACGCATCGGAACGAATCAGAACGCATCGAAACAGATCGGAACGGAGAGCCCGGTCATGTCTCCTCGCAACGAGCCGCATTTCCCCGACTTCTCCACCTTCATCGGCGGCGTGCGCGCCATGGATCACACGCTGTTCAGCGCCGCCCGCCCCACCACACCCGTGGGCGCCGAGGAATTCGACGCGATGAGGGCGCACATCCAGTCGCTGTACGCCGGCATCGAGGACGTCCCCCATACCTTCGTGGACGACAACGGCCAGATCTTCGACTGCGTCCCCGTCGAGAGCCAGCCCGCCCTCCGGGGCGTCACCGAGCCCCCGGCCGCCCCGGTCGACGCCCCACCCGCCCCCGGCCCCGGCGTCACCCCGCAGAGCCTTCCGCTGCCGCCACAGCTGCGATCGGACCGCATCGACAAGTTCGGGCACGCGATGGCGTGCCCGCCGGGCACGGTCGCGCTGCGCCGGATCACCCTCGACGAGCTGGCCCGGAGGGGCACCCTCGGGGACTTCTTCCGGAAGAGCCCCCTGGGCACCGGCCGCCACCCCCGGCTCAGTCCGCCCGCCGTGCAGGCGGGTGTCCACAAGTACGCCCATGCCTATCAGGTGGCCGGCAATCTCGGTGGCCACAGCTTCATCAATGTCTGGGACCCGAATGTCGGCTCGCAGGTCTTCTCGCTCTCCCAGCAGTGGTACGCCGCGGGTTCGCCGGTGCAGACGGTCGAGTGCGGCTGGCAGGTCTTCCCGGGGAAGTACGGCACCACCCAGCCGTGCCTCTTCATCTACTGGACGGCCGACGGCTATCAGCGCACCGGCTGCTACAACCACGACTGCTCCGCCTTCGTCCAGACGAACCCCAACTGGGCCTTCGGCGGCACGCTGGGCCCGGTGAGCGTGCTGGGCGGCGCGCAGTACGAGCTGGAGGTCACCTGGTACTTCAACGGCGGCAACTGGTGGCTCTACCTCGGGGGCACCACGGCGGGCAACGCCGTGGGCTACTACCCGGGCTCGCTGTTCGGCAGTGGCCCGCTCGCCTCCGGCGCGGCCTCCGACGTGGACTACGGCGGCGAGGTCGTGGACAGCACGGCCTGGCCCCCGATGGGCAGCGGCCTGTTCGCCTCGGCGGGCTGGCAGTACGCCGCGTACCACCGCGACGTCGTCTACTACCCCACCGCGGGCGGCGCGGTGCAGGCCTCCCTGACGGCGTCCCAGCCCTCCGCGAACTGCTTCACCTGCGAGGTGCGCCACGCCGCTCCGCCATGGAACGAGTACTTCTTCCACGGCGGCCCGGGCGGCACGGCCTGCACCTGACGGTGGCGGTACGGCCTGCACATGACGACCTGACCGCCTGACGACCTGACGGCTCCCCCGGCCGGAGCAGCGGATTCCCTTTGTGTCTATGCTCGCGCGGATCCATGACCGGGCAGCGGGCCCGGTCCCACGCGAGAGGAAGCGCGCGATGCGTCGCACATCATGGCTGGCCACCGGGGCCGGAGCGGTGCTGCTGGTGGGAGGGGTGATCGCGGCCGTCGTGCTGAGCGGGGACGATGACGAGGCCCCCGCGCCGAGAGCCCGTCAGTACAGCGCCCACAGCGCCTGTCTGCTGACCGACGAGCACGGGGTGGCGGGAAGCGAGGCGGCCCCGGTCTGGGCGGGCATGGAGGACGCCTCCCTCGCCACCAAGGCGAAGGTGATGAATCTGCCGGTGTCCGGCCCGGACACCGTGGCGAACGCCGTGCCCTATGTGAACACCCTCGTCCAGCGGCGCTGCGATGTCGTGATCGCGGTCGGCGGGACGCAGGTGGCGGCGACGCGTGACGTCGCCGGGCGGACGCCGAAGACGCGGTTCGCGGTCGTCGGGGAGGGCGACGCCAAGGGCAATGTGACGGTGATTCCGCGGACGGAGGGCACCCGGGCCGCCGTCGCGCGGGTGGTGAAGGACGCGGTGAAGGACAAGCCGGAGGAGTGACCGATTGGTGTAGACCACGTCTGAAAGATCCTGTTTTCGCAGGTCACCCCAGGTTTTGGAGAGATAAAGAAAGCTTAAGATCATGTTCATGACTCTGGCTTGAAACAACCTCCATCGAGGAAAGTTCGGCTTGTTTTTTAGTTGATCTTCGATGGAGACCCATGCTTTCCCGTCCCTACCGCCGTTCCACACGGTGGAGACGTCTGTACGACAGCCTCACCCGCGGCCTGGCCGTGGTCGCGCTGGCGACCCTGGCCATGGCCCTGACCTGTGGTCAGGCCGCCGCGACCGGCGCGACCCTGACGCCCGTTCCGCTCCCCTCCCTCGGCTCCCTGGCCTCCTGGCTCACCGGCCACAAGGCACCCGACTGGGGCCGCCTGCCGCACCAGGCCACGGGCAGCGCCGCCGACCGCGGCCACAACGCCTCGACGGGCTCGACCCGGGCGGGGCACGGAGCCGGGCAGCGACCCGCTCCGGGCAAGGGCGAGCTGCCCGCCTACGAGCCCTACGCGCGCAAGGCCACCAAGGGACCGAGCGCGGGCGGGCTGGGCTTCAACGCCAGGACCAGCAAGCGCGTCGCCTCGAAGTCCACGGCCACCTCGGACTACTACCAGAACGAGGACGGGTCCTACACGAAGAGCCTGTCGCCCGTCCCCGTCAATTTCCGCGACGGCGGGGGTGACTGGCAGCGCATCGACACCACGATCCACAAGGGCTCCGACGGGCGCCTCCACCAGGAAGCGAACTCCTTCGCGGTCGACTTCGCACCCCGCGCGGCCGACTCCGCGCTGGCGCGTGTGGCCCCGGACGGCAAGCACGCGGTCGCGTACGGCCTCCAGGGGGCGGCCGCCGTGGAGCCGGAGGTCTCCGGCTCCACGGCGCAGTACCGCGGTGTCCTCCCGGAGACCGACCTCGAACTCCACTCGGTGCGGTCCGGCCTGAAGGAGTCGGTCGTCCTCCACTCGGCGAAGGCCGGCAACGAGTGGACGTTCCCCCTGGACACCCAGGGCCTGCGGCCCGTCCTGGCCAAGGACGGCTCCGTCCAGCTGCTGGACGGCTCGGGCAAGGCCTCGGTGGTGATCCCGCCCGCCTACGCGTACGACGCCGGCGTGGACCGTGCCTCAGGTGACCACGCCACCACTCACGCGGTCAGCTACAGGCTGGTGGAATCCGGCGGGAAGACGACGCTCCGGATGACGTTGGACGCGTCCTGGCTGCACGCCAAGGAGCGCGTCTTCCCCGTGGTCGTGGACCCGTCGTACCACAACGTGCAGCCCGGCAGCACGTACGCGGAGTCCGGTGAGCCGGGCGACCACTCGATGGAGCTGACCACGAAGGTCGGCTCCTGGGACTCCGGCCCGCACTCCGCGGTCTCCTACTTCCAGTTCCCCACCCTCGGCCTGGACAACTCCCAGGTCACGGTGACGGCGGCGGAGCTCGACCTCTACGCCGTCTGGTCGTCCACGTGCACCCCGCAGCGCTTCGACGTCGCGCCGGTCACCAAGGCGTGGACGCCCCAGCAGGTCACCAGCTGGCCGGGGCCGTCCTACGGCTCGTCGATCGGCAACCTGACGCCGAACGTGCCCGTCAGCTGCAACAACAAGGCCGGGGACCTGTCCAAGGGCGACTACCTGAAGGTGCCCCTGTCGACGGCGGTGTTCAACAAGTGGGCTTCCGCCACCGGAGCCACTGACGACTACGGTCTGGCCGTCTCGGCGTCCACGTCGGACAACCTGCACTGGAAGCAGTTCGGGTCGGTCAACAACCCGGACGCGATGCCGAACCTGTTCCTCACCTACACCGGAGCGCTGCTGCCGCAGGTGCTCTCGACGTCCCCGGCGAACAACGCGCCGGTGAACACCCTGACCCCGCAACTGACGGCGGTCGGGTCCCTCGACACCCATCTCGGTACGCGTCTGAAGTACGACTTCCAGGTCTACGACACCGACGGCAACAAGCTCGCGGACTCCGGCCTCACGACCACCGACTACTTCAACGTGCCCGCCGGCAAACTGAAGTGGGGCAAGTCGTACTACTGGGAGGTGCAGTCGTACGACGGCACCAACTACTCGGCCGGCCCGAACTGGCAGCTGATGACCACACAGGTGCCACAGCCCGCCGTCACGTCGAGCCTCTCCCAGAACACGGACGGCCACGGCTACAGCCCGGCCATCGGCAACTACACCACCTCGGCCGTCGACGCGAACGTCTCGACCCCCGGCCCGTCCCTGACGGTCACCCGGGACTACAACTCCCGTGACCCCCGGGTCACCGGCGCCTTCGGAGCGGGCTGGTCCAGCGTCTTCGACGCCAAGGCCGCCGAGCAGTACGACGCCACCGGCGCCGTGACCAGTGTCCAGGTGACCTACCCCGACGGATCCGCCGTCGGCTACGGCAAGAACCCGGACGGCTCGTTCGCCCCACCGCAGGGACGTTTCGCCACCTTCGCGCCCGTCTCCGGCGGCGGCTACACCCTCACCGACAAGAGCGCCACGGTCTACGCCTTCACCCAGGCCCTGGGCTCGGGCGCGTACGGTCTGACGTCGATCACGGACGCCAACGGCCGCACCACGAAGCTCGTGTGGTCCTCGGGGCGCGTCACCACGATGACCTCGGCGGTCTCCGGCCGGTCCCTGTACCTGACCTGGTCCACGCCCTCGGGCGCCACGGCCGCGCACGTCGCGACCGTCGCCACCGACCCCGCGACCGCCGGACAGGCGTCGACCGCGTCGACCTGGACGTACTCCTACACCGGCGACCAGCTGAACCAGGTGTGCTCCCCGGTCGACACCAGCGGCTGCGCCCGCTACGGCTACGCTTCGGGCTCCCAGTACCACAACCAGGTGCTCGACCAGGGCCCCAGCTCGTACTGGCCGCTCGCCGAGAGCTCCGGCACCACGGCCGCCAGTTCCGTGCTCGCCCGCGCCGGCGCGGACAACGCCACCTACAGCAACGTCACCCTCGGACAGCCGGGCCCGCTGGCGGGCAGCGGCATGACCGCCGCCGACTTCAACGGCACGTCCTCGTCCGTCAAGCTGCCGAACCTGGGCATCGGGTCCAGCACGGCCCAGTCGGTCTCGCTGTGGTTCAAGACGTCGACCACCGCGGCCGGCGTCCTGTTCTCGTACTCCGACATGCCGGTCAAGGACACGGCTACCAAGGGCGACTTCATGCCGTCGCTGTACATCGGCAGCGACGGCAAGCTCATGGGCCTGTACTGGTACGGCCCCGAGAATCCCGTGCCGATCACCACGTCCGGGGCGGTGACCGACGGCAAGTGGCACCACGTGGTGCTCGCCGGTTCCTGGTCCGCGCAGACCATGTGGCTGGACGGCAACAAGGTCGGTACCGCGCCGGGCTCCGGGACGGTCGGTCCCGAGGGAACCATGCCCTGGCTGTACCGCAATGTGTACCTGGGTGCCGGCTATCTCGGGGCCAACTTCCCCGACCAGCCCCACTACGGTTCGCAGACCCTCTACGGCACCTACTTCAAGGGCTCCATCTCCAGCGCCTCCTACTTCGAGAAGCCGCTGACCCAGGCCAACGTCACCGACCTCTACCGCGCCGGCACCAAGCCCGCCGGCCTGCTGAGCTCGGTCACGCGCCCCTCCGGCAAGACCTTCGCCTCGGTCTCGTACGACCCGGTCACCGCCGACGTCACCCGGCTGACCGACTCCAACGGCGGCACCTGGACCATGGGCGCTCCCACGGTGCAGGGCTCCAGCGAGGTCTACCGCGCGTCGGTGCTCGGCACCGCCCCGGCCGCCTACTACCGGCTCGGTGACCCGGCGGGCGCGGGCCAGGCGGTCAACGAGGTGAACTCCGGCGCGGCGACGTACGCCAACGCCACCCTCGGCTCCGAGGGACCCTTCACCGACACGACCGGGGCGGCCTTCAACGGCTCGTCCTCGTTCGTCCAGCTCCCCGCGAGCCAGCAGGTGCAGACCGGGCCCAACTCCGTCGAGATGTGGTTCCGGACCCCGGCCGGCAGCACCGCCGGCGGTGTGCTCTTCAGCCAGTCCGGCGCGGCCGTGAACGGGCCGAACCCCACCGCCAACGACTGGACGCCCGCGCTCTACGTCGGCACCGACGGCAAGGTCCACGGCAAGTTCTGGGACACCAACGGCGTCGCGGGCGGCATGGTCTCGTCCGCGCTCGTGAACGACGGCAAGTGGCACCACACCCTGCTGACCGGATCCGCCAAGGGCCAGCACCTGTACGTCGACGGCGTGCAGGCCGGCTCCACCACCGCCGCGCTCAAGGGCTCGGCCGCCGGCTACAACTACATCGGCGCGGGTGAGTCCAACGGCTGGCCCGCCCGTCCCACCAACGCGCTCGGCTATTTCTCCGGTTCGATCGCGGAAGCCGCCTTCTACCGGTCCGAGCTCAGCGGCGGCGACGCGGCGGCCCACTGGTCCGCCGGGCGCAGCTCCAACGGGCTGTCCCCGCTGAAGGTCGTCAAGGTCACCGACCCCGGTACCAGGACGGTCACCTACCAGTACGACCTGTGGAACGGCAACCGCGCCGTCGCGCAGATCGACGGCCGTGGGTACAAGACCACCTACGGTTACGACACGGCCGGTTTCCAGCACACGGTCACCGACCCCAACGGCAACGTCGTCACCACCGGCCACGACGTGCGGGGCAACGAGGTCGCCAGGACCACGTGTCAGAACCAGGCGGCGCAGGCCTGCTCGACCACGTACACGACCTATCTGCCCGACGACACCAGCACTCAGCTGACGCCGAACCCGCAGAACGACCTGCCGGCCACCGTGCGCGACGGGCGCTCGTCCTCCGCGACGGACAACACGTATCTGACGTCATTCTCCTACGACGCGGCCGGAAACCAGACCGGTGTGACGACCCCGGCCGTGCCGGGTTCCCCGAACGGTCGCACGACCACGATCGCGTACACCGACGGCACGTCGATCGCGGCGGCCGACGGCGGTTTCGCCCCCAAGGGCCTGCCGTACAAGACGGTCTCCCCGGGCGGCGCCACGACGACGATCACCTACTTCAAGAACGGTGACGTCGCCTCCACCACCGACCCGAACGGTCAGGTCACCGGCCTCACCTACGACAACCTCGGCCGGCCGGTCAGCAAGAAGGTCGTCTCGGACACCTTCCCTGGCGGCCTCGTCACGCAGTACAAGTACGACGCCGAGTCACAGGTCGTGGAGCAGACCGATCCGGCGGTGACCAACCGCGTCACCGGTGCCGTCCACCAGGCGAGGACCAGTACGGTCTACGACGCGGACGGACTGGTCACGTCCCAGACCGTCGCCGATCTCTCCGGCGGTGACGCGTCGCGCACCGTCTCCTCCACGTATAACCAGTACAACCAGCTGGAGACGAACACCGACGCGACGAAGTCGACGACGTCCTTCACCTACGACGCGTACGGCAACAAGGCCACCGAGCGCGACGCGCTCGGCACCACCCTCGCCTTCGCCTATGACGCCGAGGGTCACCTGCTCACCCAGACCCTCAAGGACTACACGGGCGACCCGGCCAACCCCTCGCCGGCTAAGGACCTGGTCCAGTCCTCCCGGGCCTACGACCCGGCCGGGCGGCTCCAGTCCATCACCGACGCGATGGGCAACACCACGTCGTACACCTACACGGACAACGACCTCACGGCGACGATCACCAAGTCCGACCCGTCGGGGAAGAACACCTTCGTCCAGCAGGCCAACACCTATGACGCCGCCGGCAACCTGATCGAACAGGCGACCAACAACGGCGCCACGGTCACGAAGTCCACCGTCGACGCGGCCGACCGCGTGGTCGCGACGACCATCGACCCGACGGGTGTCAACCGCACGACCACCGTGTCGTACACGCCGGACGACAGGGTCGCCACCAGCACCCTGAGCGACGGCAGCGGCACCACGCACACCACCAGCTCGGCCTATGACGCGATGGGCAACCTGACCAGCCGCTCCGTACGGCAGGACGGCGTCGGCCGTCCGACCGGCTGGTGGCCGCTGAACCAGACGTCCGGCACCACCGTCACCGACGCCTCCGGCACCGGCAACACCGCCGTCGCCAAGGACGTCACCTGGAACGACGGAGCGGCCTCGTTCAACGGGACCACCAGCGTGATCGGCGCCAACGGTCCCGTGCTCGACACGGCGTCGTCGTACTCCGTCTCCACCTGGGTCAAGCTGAACAGCCAGACGGCCGACAGCCAGACCCTCATCGGTCAGGGCGGTGCCGACCACCAGTCCTTCTACCTCAACTACAGGGCGAGCACCAAGGCCTGGGCCTTCGTCACCAGCACCAACGACGGCTCCACCGCCGACTACCCGGTCGCGTTCTCGCCGGCGGGCAGCGCGGCCGCCGGAACCTGGACGCATCTGGTCGCGACGTTCGACTCGGGCACGGGTGCGATGAAGCTCTACGTGAACGGCCAGCCGGCCGGCACGGCGACGAACTCCAGCCCGTGGAACGCCCCCGGTCAGACGACCTTCGGCGCGGTCCACACGACCAGCGGCGGCCTGTACAACCAGTTCAGCGGCGCCCTCGACAACGTCCAGACCTACCCGCGTGCCCTCTCCGGCGACGAGGTCGCCCGCCTCTACGGCGCCGACCGCTCCGGCGGCACCACCGCTTCCAGCGGCCAGGCGACCACCAGCTGGAAGCTGGACAAGCGGGGTCTGCCGGTCAGCATGACCGACGCCGACGGCAACGTCACCGGCTACGCCCACGACGAGGCCGGTCACCAGACCGTCACCGTCGCTCCGGCGGTCAACGCGGAGATCAACGGCGGGGCGCCGGCCCTGGTGCACCCGACCACCACGGTCGGCTACAACACCTTCGGCGACCAGTCGGAGGCGCAGGACCCGAACGGCAACACGGTCACCACGGCCTATGACGCCGAGGGCCGCAAGACGGCCCAGACCCTGCCCGACTACACACCGCCCGGTGGCGGCACCCCCATCGCCGGCGCCACGACCAACTGGACGTACGACGCGCTCGGCAACGTCACGCTGGTCACCGACCCGCTGCGGCACACCACCGGCTACGTCTACGACCAGCTCAGCGACGTCGTGCAGGTGACGGACGCCAACAAGGGCGTCACGCGCACCGTCTTCGACGCCAACGGCGACGCCCTGTCGGTGACGTCACCGTCGGGCGCGCAGACGCAGGCGACGTACGACTTCATGGGCCGCAAGCTCACCACGACGACCCTGGAGCGCTTCCCCAGCCCGGTCACGTCGACCACGACCCACTCGTACGCGGCCTCGGCGGCGAACCCGGGCGGTGCTTTCCTGGCGTCGACCACGACCCAGAACGGTGTGACCACCAGCTACGGCTACAACCGGGTCGGCGAGATCACGCAGGTCACCGACGCGGCGGGCAACACCACCCAGAACACCTACGACCTGAAGGGACAGAAGACGGCCGTCGGCCTGCCCGACGGCACCTGGAACACCGTCACCTACGACCAGCTGGGCAACCCCGTCCGGACGCAGTCGCTGGACACCGACAAGCAGACGGTGCTCTCCACGCGCTCGGCGACGTACAGCGCCGCCGGTCAGCTGCTGTCCTCCACGGACGCCAACCAGCACACCACCACCTTCACGCGCGACGCGCTCGGCCAGGTCACCGGTGAGGTGCAGCCGGTCGACGCGACGCACTCGATCACGACCGGCTTCGGCTACGACCAGGCCGGCCACCGCACCCGTTTCACCGACGGTCGCGGCAACGCCCGCTACTACACCTTCAACTCCTGGAACCTCCCGGAGTCGGTCATCGAGCCGCCGGTGTCGACGACCGCGTACTCGTACACGAGCGCGGCGGACTCGACGTTCACCACGTCCTACGACGCGGCGGGCCGCGCGGTGACGCACACCGCGCCCGGCGGGGTGAAGGTCACCTCCGACTACGACGCGCTGGGCAGCCTGACCACGCAGTCCGGCAGCGGGGCCGAGATCGGCACGGCGACCCGTAGCTTCGGCTACGACGCCGAAGGCCGCATGACCTCCGCCGCGACCAGCGCGATATCCGGGACGCCCGTCCCCGCGACATCGAACACCTTCACCTACAACGACCGGGGCCTGCTGCTGACCGCTGCCGGAACGTCCGGCTCCAGCTCCTTCGCCTACAACGGCGACGGCCTCGTCACAACCCGCACCGACGCCGCCGGCACCACCGGCTACGGCTACGACAACGCCGGCCGTCTGTCCACCCTGACCGACCCGGCCACCGGCACGCAGCTCACCTACACCTACAACAACCTCTCCAAGCCGACCCGTATCCAGTACACGCAGGGCGGCAAGGACGGCAATGTCCGGAGCTTCGGCTACGACAAGCTGCACCGGCTGACCAACGACACCCTCAAGACCGCCGCGGGCAACACCGTCGCCTCCATCGGCTACGGCTACGACACCAACGGCAACCAGACGAGCAGAACCACCACCGGCCTGGCCGGCCCGTCGAACCACACCTACACCTACGACTGGGCCGACCGCCTCACCTCCTGGAACGACGGCAACACCACGACCGCGTACGGCTACGACGACTCGGGCAACCGCGTCCGGGTCGGCTCCAACGTCTACGCGTACGACGCCCGCGACCAGCTGACCAGCGACGGAGTCAACACCTACCGGTACAGCGCCCGAGGCACCCTGACCCAGCAGTCGACGGCCACCGGCACGCCGACCGTGTTCGCCTCCGACGCCTTCGACCAGCAACTCACGCAGGGCACCCAGACGTACGTCACCGACGCCCTGGGCCGGGTCGTCACCGCGAATGGAGCGGGCGGAGCCAAGCTCTCCTTCGCCTACACCGGCACGGGCAACACCCTGGCCTCGGACGGCGGCAACACCTACACCTGGACCCCTGACGGCGGCCTGATCGGCATCGGCACCCCCGGCGGCTCCGTCCCCGGCGCGCTCGCCCTGACCGACCAGCACGACGACGTCATCGGCAACTTCACGGCCGCGGGCACGGATCTGAGTGGCTCCACCGCCTACGACCCCCTGGGCAACCCCACCGGCACGACCGGCGCCCCACTCGGTCACCTCGGCTACCAGTCGGGCTGGACGGACAACACCACGGGCAAGGTCAACATGGCCGCCCGCTGGTACAACCCGGCCGCCGGCCAGTTCATGAACCGCGACACGATGGCCTTCGACCCGGTCCCGAACTCGGTCACGGCCAACCCGTTCGCGTACGTGGACGACAACCCGCTGAAGGGCACGGACCCGTCGGGCCACGGCTTCTGGGGCAACCTCAAGAGGTCTTTCTCCAGCGGCCTGCACAGCGTGACGTCATACGCGTCGAGCGCCTACGACTCGTTCTCGTCGTGGACGTCCAGCGCGTACGACACCGTCTCGTCGTGGGCGTCCAGCGCCTACGACACCGTCTCCAGCTGGAGCTCCAGCGCGTACCACGCCACGACGTCGTACGTGAAGCGCGCGTCCCACGTGGTGTCGCACTACGTGCACAGGGCGGTCTCCCGGGCCAGCCGGGCGATCCATGACGGCTACCGGCACATCAGACGCGCCGCCGGCCACGCCTACCACGCGACGAAACATGTGGTGAGCCACGCGTACCACCACACCGTCCAAGCGGTGAAGACCGCGTACCACGCGACGGCCAAGGCGGTGAACACGGCTGCGGCGTACGTCAAGAAGCACGCGGGGGCGATCGCTTCCTTCGTGGCTTCGGCCGCTGTCTTCGCCGGCTGCGAGGCCGCACTCGGTGCCGCTACCGGAGGCGTCGGCGCGGTCGTCGGCGCGGCGGGCTGTGGCGCGCTGGCCGGCGCGGTCGGCGGCGCGATCAACCAGGGCGCGAAGTGCATGTCCGGCCAGTCCGGTGGCTGCTCGGTCGGCGCATTCGCCGGCGCGGTGGGCATCGGTGCCGTCGGCGGCGCGATCGGTGGTGCGCTGGGCGGCGCGCTCGGCGGCAAGCTCGCCGAGTCGGCCCTGGGGAAGGCCCTGCCGAAGGTGGTCACCGGCGCGCTGGAGGGCGCCGCCATAGGCGGCATGACCGGCGGGGCCGTCGGCGCCGCGGGCTACGGCATCGCCTGCTCCCGCAGCGGAGCAGGCTGTTCCTGGTCCGGTGCGGGCAGGGCGGCTGCCGAGGGCGTGCGGGAAGGCGCGGTCGACGGTGCGGCCATGGGCGCCGTCGCGGGCGCCATGCGTCATTCGACCTGCGGGGACCAGGCGCACAGCTTCACGGGCGAGACCCGCGTGGCCATGGCTAATGGTTCGTCCAAGCGCATCGACGAGGTCAAGGCCGGCGACGAGATCAGGAACGCGGTACCGGGCAAGCCCGGCGCCACGGAGACCCACAAGGTCGACAAGGTCATCGTCACCCGCACCGACCGCGACTTCGTGGACGTCACGGTCGCCCCGACCACCAAGACCGGTGGCCTGGGTGCCCGTGCCCTGAAGAAGGCCGCCGCAGGCCTGACCGCCGCGGCCGCGGCCGCGGCGGTCCTGGCCCCGACCACGGCCACCGCGTCGACGCCTTCGGCGTCGACCATCACCACCACCTACCACCACCCCTTCTACGACCAGACAAGGTCCGCCTTCGTCGAGGCCAAGGATCTCCACGAGGGCGACCTTCTGGAGACCGAGAACGGCAGCGTCGAGGTCAAGACGGTCCGGCTGTACCACGCGGACGCCGTCACGTACGACCTCACGGTCGACGGGCTGCACACGTACTACGTGCTGGCCGACACCACCCCGGTGCTCGTACACAACTGTGAACTCAGTGATCGAGCCCAGGACATCAGGAATGTCATCCATGACGGGTCCAAGGGCGGTGGCCGACCGTACAAGAATCAGACGGTTGCCGTCATTCGCGCCGACAAGGGTGACGGAACACCGGTAGATGTGGTTGCTGCCAGTGGCGACGGCCTGACCAGTGCCCAGCTCGGGGCCCTGAAGTCCGGTGAAGAAGCCGCCGTGAATGACCCCTCACTGCACGCGGAAACCAACGCGATGCAGCACATCAGCAACAACAACTGGACTCTTTGGAACGGCGGTGCGAGCAGAAACGTCTGCCCCTACTGCGAGAATTCGATTCGGAGCGAAGGCGGAGAATTGACCGGTCCATCCGCCTGGAAGGGCAGAGTCAACTACACTCTCGACGAGAAAAACCGGTTCCAGTTCCGGTGGGGACAACGTTCATTCACATTTGGAGGAGGTGGGGGCGAATGACCGGTTCCCCAGAACTCTCGCAACGGATCCAGCGCGCACGCCTCGCGATTGCCCGATTCGGCCCGATTGTGAATTCTGATCTGTCGGACGGATGGATCGACACTGTGTCAGGCGAACCGGGGTGGCTGGCCTGGAACGAACTGGTGCCGACGGCCGTCGATGAGACCAAACCGATGGATGCAGGAGAAATCACACGTCTGCTTGACAGTGTGTCCAGTCTCCTCGACCTCTTCGATGAGGAGCCCATGGGGCCCGACTACTACCCGTTCAAGGCTGCGGAACTCATCGAGCTGCACTGCCGCATGGTGACCGGGGATCTTCCGGACGACGCGCCGGTCGGGCTCGACGAATGGGTACGTCGCTTCGCCGACCATGTCGACTGGCAGCTCGACAAGAGCGGCGTCACTGCCGGGGGGCCGCAGCACTTCAGAAGTCGGGAGGCCCAGCTGGCGCTTCGGCAGCAACAGCTCACCGGGCCTGATGGCCCGACTCTGCACGAAGTGATGGCAGACGCCAAGAGCGTTGGATCCCTTTACGTGGAAGCGCTTGTGACTGCACTCGCATAGCACCCCGACATCAATGGGAACTTCGAAGCCCCGCCGAGAGCACTCGGCGGGGCTTCCTGGGTCCTGCGGACCAGGACCCGAACTTCATCCGCACACCCGCACCAGGTCCGCACACAAGCCGGGCCCGCATCACCCGAGGAACATATGGAACCCCTCACCCTCATAGGCGGCGGCGTACTCGCCTCATCGCTGATCACCGTCCCCGTCATGGCCGTCAAGAACCGCCACCTGCACGGAGAGAAAACCTCCGACGCCGTCCTCAGCGCGCGCAGGGCCATCGACCCGGCCAAGTACGGCCTGGTGCCGGCCGGGCAGCTCGACGCCCGGTACGCGGGGCCCGATCCGGAGGCGGACGCGGTCAGGGAGGCCGTCCTCGCGGGGGATTGGCGGACCGCCGCCGGGTGGTTCGCCCAGACCGGGCGGGACGACTGGGATCTGCGGTGGTACCGGCTGGGGGTCCTCGCGTACGCAGCCGCCGAGGACGACCGCTGGCTGCGGGCCTGGTACGCCGAGTGCCCGGGCGATCCGGCGGCCGCTCTGGTGTACGCCGACATGCTCGTCGTGCTGGCCGGGCAGGCCCGTGGCGCCGCGCGGGCACGGCACACGAGCGCCCGGCAGTTCGCGGGCTTCCACCGGCTTCTGGAGGAGGCGCTGCCCGCCTGCCGGGAGGCGGCACGGCTGGCGCCGGACGACCCCAGCCCCTGGGTCGTACAGATCACCATCGCCCAGGGACTGGGTTGGTCACACCAGGGCTTCCACGCTCTGTGGGCGCAGATCACCGCCCGCGATCCCCACCATTTCGGAGCGCATATGTCCGCGCTTCAGTACTGGTGCGCCAAGTGGCGGGGCTCCCGGGAGGCGATGTTCGGCTTCGTCGATCAGGCCGCCGCCTCGGCCCCTTGGGGCAGCCTGCTCCCCGCGCTGCGGTTGTACGCGGTGGTCGAGCAGGAGCTCGCGGACAACAGCTTCCGGATCTATCTGAAGCCGTACACCACGGCCGCCGTGGACGCCACCCTGCGCGCGCTCGATCAGGCGCCGCCCGGGCATCACCGGATTCCGATGGTCAGACACCTCTTGGCGCAGTGCTTGTTCATGACGCGCCGATACGCGGAGGCGGTCGAGCAGTTCCGCGCCGTCGGCGGGTACGTCGGCGGCGTGCCCTGGACGTACTCCGCCGACCCGGTCAAGGCGTTCGTCCACGCACGGACCCACACCTTCCACAGGTGGGAGAAGGCGGGACGGCCCAACCCGCCTCGCCGGTAACGGCGCAGGGCCCTCGTCCCGGCGCGCGGCCGGGGCGAGGGCCCTGTCAGGAGCAGGTGGGATCAGCCCTTGCGGGCCTTGATCTCCTCCGTCAGCTGCGGGACGACCTCGAAGAGGTCGCCCACGACGCCGTAGTCGACGAGCTCGAAGATCGGGGCCTCGGCGTCCTTGTTGATGGCGACGATCGTCTTCGAGGTCTGCATGCCGGCGCGGTGCTGGATGGCACCGGAGATGCCCGCCGCGATGTAGAGCTGCGGCGAGACGGACTTGCCGGTCTGGCCGACCTGGTTGGTGTGGGGGTACCAGCCGGCGTCGACCGCGGCGCGGGAGGCGCCGACCGCCGCGCCGAGGGAGTCGGCGAGGGCCTCGACGATGGTGAAGTTCTCGGCGCCGTTGACGCCGCGGCCGCCGGAGACCACGATCGCGGCCTCGGTCAGCTCGGGGCGGCCGGTGGACTCGCGCGGGGTACGGGAGACGACCTTGGTGCCGGTGGACGCGCTGCCGAAGGAGACGGCCAGCTGCTCGACGGCGCCGGCGGCCGGGGCGGCCTCCGGGGCGGCGGAGTTGGGCTTGACGGTGATGACCGGGGTGCCCTTGGTGACACGGGACTTGGTGGAGTACGAGGCCGCGAAGACGGACTGCGTGGCCACCGGGCCCTCGTCGCCGGCCTCCAGGTCGACGGCGTCGGTGATGATGCCGGAGCCGATGCGGACGGCCAGGCGGGCCGCGATCTCCTTGCCCTCGGCGGAGGACGGGACGAGCACGGCGGCCGGGGAGACGGCCTTGTACGCGGCCTCGAGCGCGTCCACCTTCGGTACGACGAGGTAGTCGGCGAACTCGGGGGCGTCGGCGGTGAGGACCTTGACCGCGCCGTACTCGGCGAGCGTCGCGGCGGCGGTGTCCGCGCCGGCGCCGAGGTGCACGGCCACGGGCTCGCCGATGCGGCGGGCGAGGGTCAGCAGCTCGAGGGTGGGCTTGCGGACGGCGCCGTCCACGTGGTCGACGTAGACGAGAACTTCAGCCATGGTGTTGCTCTCCTGCAAGTACGAAGGAAGGAACGGTGGGCGTTCGGGCTCAGACGCTGTGCCGGCCCGGGGGTGACCCCCGGACCCCCAGCCGTCAGACGAACTTCTGGCCCGCGAGGAACTCGGCGAGCTGCTTGCCGCCCTCGCCCTCGTCCTTGACGATCGTGCCGGCGGTACGGGCCGGGCGCTCCGTGGCCTCGTCGACCGTGGTCCAGGCGCCGTCCAGACCGACCTCGTCGGCCTCGATGCCCAGGTCGGAGAGGTCCAGGGACTCCACCGGCTTCTTCTTGGCGGCCATGATGCCCTTGAAGGACGGGTAGCGGGCCTCGCCGGACTGGTCCGTGACGGACACGACGGCCGGGAGGGACGCCTCCAGCTGCTCGCTCGCGGCGTCGCCGTCACGACGGCCCGTCACCTTGCCGCCCTCGACGGCCACCTCGGAGAGCAGGGTCACCTGCGGCACGCCCAGGCGCTCGGCGAGCATCGCCGGGACGACACCCATGCCGCCGTCGGTGGAGGCCATGCCCGAGATCACCAGGTCGTAGCCGACGTGCTCCAGAGCCTTGGCCAGCACCAGCGAGGTGCCCAGCGCGTCGGTGCCGTGGAGGTCGTCGTCCTCGACGTGGACGGCCTTGTCCGCACCCATGGACAGCGCCTTGCGAAGGGCGTCCTTGGCGTCCTCGGGGCCGACGGTCAGAACGGTGATCTCCGCGTCGTCGTCGGCCGCTTCCTTGATCTGGAGGGCCTGCTCGACCGCGTACTCGTCGAGCTCCGAGAGCAGACCGTCCACGTCGTCGCGGTCGACGGTCAGGTCTTCGGCGAAGTGCCGGTCGCCCGTGGCGTCAGGCACGTACTTCACAGTGACAACGATCCTCAAGCTCACGCCGGCTCTCCTACTGCATCGTCTCTATCAAAGCTGCCTTCGCAGGCAGCATAGGCGCCTGGTGGGGCGGACCCCGATCGGTACGGCTCCCGCCCTCGACCGGAATGTTACTCGTCAGTACATCGAGGCTGTTCACCGAACGCAAGGCCGGTCGACTGTGATCTGCCCAACGCGGGGAGAAGGGATTCCTCAGTCGCGCAAACCGTTGAAGCGACCCTGGTGGTACAGCAGTGGCCGGCCCGTACCCGTGGGGTCTCCGGCGACCGCCTCGGCGAGCACCAGGCGGTGGTCCCCGGCCGGCACCCGGGCCACGACGCGGCAGACCATCCAGGCCAGGACACCCTCCAGCAGCGGCACTCCGTGCGGGCCGGTCCGCCAGCCCGTGGCCGCGCCGAACCGGTCGGCGCCGCTGCGCGCGAAGGTGGCGGCCAGCTCCCGCTGGTGCTCGCCGAGTATGTGGACGCCGACGTGCTCGGCCTCCGCCAGCACGGGCCAGCTGGAGGAGCCGGTGCCCACGCCGAAGGAGACGAGCGGGGGCGTCGCCGCCACCGAGGTCAGGGAGGTGGCGGTGAAGCCGACCGGGCGGGCGCCCTGCGCGGTGATCACCGCCACACCGGCCGCGTGCCTGCGGAAGACCGAGCGCAGCAGCTCGGGACCGGCGGGATCCGCGGCGTCGAGTCCGGGAGAGACCGTCATGGGGTTGCCCTTCTGCCGAAGCGGGCGGAGTGGATGGAGCGGACGGAGTGGATGGAGCGGAGCACGGCGTGTTCAGACCGCCGCGCCCAGTGCCGCGATGACATCGGCCCGCCGCGGCTGCCCGGCGGCACGCCGTACGACGCGTCCCGCGCCGTCCAGGACGAGCGTGGTGGGGGTGGCCGTGACGCCCAGGGCGCGGACGAGCTCCAGCCGGGCCTCCGCGTCGACCTCGACGTGCGCCACGCCGTCGACCATGGCCGCGACGTCCGCGAGGACGCGCCGGGTCGCACGACACGGCTGACAGAAGGCGCTGGAGAACTGGACGAGCGTGGCCCGCTCCCCCAGCTCCGCCACTCCGATCTCGGCGGCGCTCAGCCGCTCCGGCGCGCCTTGCCGTTCGTCCCCTGCGGGCACGCTCACCCTCCCTCGTCCATAACCGGTGTCCACCTCCGGTCGCTGCTTGCAGCATCATCGCCCACCGGGAAATTTCCCGACGTGACGAGGATCTCGTGGACCCCGGGGGCACCCGGCTGGCTCCTCGGCGGGCATTCAGGCACGATCTGGCGAAAGCCAACCCTACGTACGCGTAACTTAGGCGCTTCAGCACATCAGCGTTTCAGCCGGGAGCACCCTCCCCAGGCCGGAAGGATCTTCCCGATATGGCAGAGCTCGTCTACCCCCCGGTGATCGGTATGGCACGCACCATGTTCAAGGCGCTCGACCTGCGCTTCGACATCCAGGGCAGCGAGCACGTCCCGTCACGTGGCGGGGCGGTCCTGGTGAGCAACCACATCGGCTACCTCGACTTCGTCTTCGCCGGGCTGGCCGCCCGGCCCGCCAAGCGGCTGGTGCGCTTCATGGCCAAGGAGTCCGTCTTCCGCCACAAGGTCTCCGGGCCGCTGATGCGGGCGATGAAGCACATACCCGTCGACCGCTCGGCCGGCCTCGACGCCTACAAGCACGCGCTCACCGCCCTGCGGTCGGGCGAGATCGTCGGCGTCTTCCCCGAGGCGACGATCTCCACCTCCTTCACGCTGAAGAACTTCAAGTCCGGCGCGGCCCGGCTGGCCCAGGAGGCCGGGGTGCCGCTGGTGCCGGTGGCGCTGTGGGGCACCCAGCGGCTGTGGACCAAGGGCCACAAGCGCGATCTGCGCCGCAACCACATCCCGGTGACCATCCGGGTGGGCGAGCCGGTGACCGCGGATCCGGCCGAGCCCGCCGAGCAGGTCACCGCGCGCGTCCGCGCCCGGGTCCAGGACCTCCTGGAGGCCGCCCAGCGCGCCTATCCGGTGCGTGCGGAGGGCCCCGGCGACAGCTGGTGGATCCCCGCCCACCTCGGCGGCACGGCCCCCGCCCCGGCGGTCGCCGCGGCGGACGGACGGCGCTGACCGGAAGACCTACGCGAATGGGTGCGGGGTACGTACGTCACCGTACGTACCCCGCACCCGTAGGTACCGATGGCGCCGACCGCTACCGCTTGGCCATTTCCTCCGCGATCGCGGCGGTGAAGGCGTCGATGTCGGCCTCTGTGGTGTCGAAGGAGCACATCCAGCGGACGTCCCCGGCGGCCTCGTTCCAGAAGTAGAAGCGGTAGCGCTTCTGGAGGCGCTCGCTCACGTCGTGCGGCAGCCGGGCGAAGACGGCGTTGGACTGCACCGGGTGGAGCACCTCGACGCCCTCGATGCCGCGGACGCCCTCGGCCAGCCGCGCCGCCATGGCGTTGGCGTGCCCGGCGCTGCGCAGCCACAGGTCGCCGGAGAGCAGCGCCTCGAACTGCACGGAGACGAAGCGCATCTTCGACGCGAGCTGCATCGACATCTTGCGCAGGTGCTTCATCGCCCGCACCGCGTCCGGGTTGAGGACGACGACGCACTCGCCGAAGACCATGCCGTTCTTGGTGCCGCCGAAGGAGAGCAGGTCGACCCCGGCGTCCGTGGTGAACGCGCGCAGGGGCAGGCCCAGGGAGGCCGCCGCGTTGGCGATCCGGGAGCCGTCCAGGTGGACCTTCATGCCCCGCTCGTGGGCGTGGTCGCAGATCTCCCGGATCTCCTCGGGGGTGTAGCAGGTCCCGAGCTCGGTGGTCTGGGTGATCGAGACGATCTGCGGCTGGGCCCGGTGCTCGTCCTCCCAGCCGAACGCCTCACGGTCGATCAGCTCCGGGGTGAGCTTGCCGTGCTCGGTGGGCACGTGGAGCAGCTTCAGCCCGCCGACGCGCTCGGGCGCCCCGCACTCGTCGACGTTGATGTGCGCGGAGGAGGCGCAGACGACCGCGCCCCACCGCTCGGTCGCGGCCTGGAGGGCGACGACGTTGGCACCGGTGCCGTTGAAGACGGGGAAGGCCTGGGCCGTGGGCCCGAAGTGGGCCCGCATCACGTCCTGGAGATGGGCGGTGTAGTCGTCCTCGCCGTAGGCGACCTGGTGGCCGCCGTTGGCGAGGGCGAGCGCCGCGAGGATCTCGGGGTGCGCGCCCGCGTAGTTGTCGCTGGCGAAGCCGCGCACCTCGGGGTCGTGCCGGCGTATCGCGTCGGTCACGGGCGGGGTCACGGTTGCGGGGTCAGCCACTGACGGGTTCCGTTCACTTCCTGGGCGGGCTTGTCCCAGACGCCGGCGATGGCCTGGGCCAGGTCCTTGACGTCGGTGAAGCCCGCGAATTTCGCGGTGGGTCGTTCGGCGCGCATCGCGTCGTGCACCAGCGCCTTGACCACCAGGACCGTGGCGGCGGCCGGCGGGGCGTCCTCGCCGCCCGCCTTGCGGAAGGAGTCGGCGAGGGCCAGGGTCCAGGCCTCGGCGGCGGCCTTGGCGGCGGAGTAGGCGGCGTTCCCGGCGGTGGGCTTGCTGGCGCCCGCGGCGCTGATCAGCACGTAGCGGCCGTTGCCGCTGCGGGCCAGGGGGGCCTCGAAGGCCAGCGAGGTGTGCTGGACGGTCTTGACGAGCAGCTTCTCCAGCACCTCCCAGTCGGCGAGGTCGGTCTCGGCGAAGGTCGCCGAGCCGCGCCAGCCGCCGACCAGGTGGACCAGGCCGTCGATCCGCCCGAACTCCTTCTCGGTGCGGTCCGCCCAGGCCCGGGAGGCGCCGAGGTCGAGCAGGTCCACGGTGTCGCCGGTGACGGTGGCGCCGCCGTGGGCGTAGCGGGCGGCGTCCACGGCCTCGGCGAGGCGCGCGGCGTCCGCGTCGGCGGCGACGACGATCGCTCCGGCCTCGGCGAGCCGCAGCAGGGTCGCCCGGCCCGCCGGGCCGGCCGCTCCGGCCACCGCCACGACGGCACCGTCCAGCGGTCCGCCGTTCCCGTTCGTCGCAGTGCTCATGCCCGTCGCCTCCTTCTCGCGCTCACTCACGCCGCCACCTGCTCAGCGCCGGCCGCGGTGATCCCCTTGGTCGAGGCGATCACGCCGCGCAGCTTCTTGGCAAGGGCCTCGAAGAACATGCTGAGCGGGAATTCGTCCGAGAGCACCTCGTCCACCAGCTTGCGCGGGGGGAGGGTGAGGTCGAGGGCGTCGGGGCCCTTGGCCCACACGGAGCCGGGGTGCGGCGCGAGGTAGGTCGAGACGAGCTCGTAGGCGGCGAACCAGTGGACGAGCTTGGGGCGGTCGATGCCGTCGCGGTAGAGCTTCTCGATCTCGCCGCACAGCTGGTTGGTGACCTGCGGGGCACGGTCCCAGTCGATGTGCAGGGTGTTGTCCGTCCAGCGTACGACGTCGTGCTTGTGGAGGTACGCGAAGAGCAGCTGGCCGCCGAGGCCGTCGTAGTTGCGGACGCGGTCGCCGGTGAGCGGGAAGCGGAACATCCGGTCGAAGAGGACGGCGTACTGCACGTCACGGCCCTGGGCGTAGCCGTCGCCCTCCAGCTTCACGGCCTCCTTGAAGGCGGTGAGGTCACAGCGCAGCTCCTCCAGGCCGTACATCCAGAACGGCTGCCGCTGCTTGATCATGAAGGGGTCGAAGGGCAGGTCGCCGTGGCTGTGGGTGCGGTCGTGGACCATGTCCCACAGGACGAAGGCCTCCTGGCAGCGCTGCTGGTCGTGCAGCATGGCGGCGATGTCGTCGGGGAGCTCCAGCTTGAGGGTCTCCACGGCGGCCTCGGTGACCCGGCGGAAGCGGGCGGCCTCGCGGTCGCAGAAGATGCCGCCCCAGGTGAAGCGCTCGGGGGCCTCGCGCACGGCGATGGTCTCCGGGAAGAGGACGGCGGAGTTGGTGTCGTAGCCCGAGGTGAAGTCCTCGAAGGTGATGCCGAGGAACAGCGGGTTGTCGTAGCGGGTGCGCTCGAGCTCGGCGAGCCACTCCGGCCAGACCACGCGCAGCACGACCGCTTCGAAGTTGCGGTCGGGGTTGCCGTTCTGCGTGTACATGGGGAAGACGACGAGGTGCTGGAGGCCGTCGGCGCGCTGGGCGGCGGGCTGGAAGGCCAGCAGCGCCTGAAGGAAGTCCGGGACGCCGAAGCCGTCGTCGGCCCAGCGGCGCAGGTCGGCGACGAGCGCGGCGTGGTACTCCGCGTCGTGCGGCAGGAGCGGCGAGAGCTGCTCCACGGCGGCTATGACCACCTCGACCTCGGCGCGGACCGTCTCGCCCGGTGGTGCGCCCTCCGCGGCGAGGTCGATGGAGCCGTCGGCGGACTGCCAGGGCCGGATTGTCTCCACGGCGCTCTTGAGGGCAGCCCACGCGGGATGCTCGACAACACGATCCACAGACAAAATGTCGGCTTGCGTTGCCGTCGACGCAAAGATTTCCGTCACGACTAACCCTCCTCTGGAGAACCTGGCGTTAAGACACCGTATCCATGCGAGGTTCTCCGGCTCAAGAGGTGCAGCCATAAATTATCCTGCCGACCCCCCGGTGACGCCGCTGTTTTTCCTGTCGGCCTCCTCCGTCCGGGGCATCAGCTCCGATCATCCGTCTCTCCGGCCTCTGCCGCCACCGGGGCCGTTCTAGGCGTGTTCCGGCCATCTTCGGGTGCGGCCCCCGGTGATCGCCAGGGGCCGTGCGCCGGGGCCGCGGCACTCAGGCGGCGAGTTCCTTGATCAGCAGCTCGAACTCCAGGTCGTCGCGCTGCGGGACGCCGAAGCGCTCGTCGCCGTAGGGGAACGGGCTCATCTCGCCGGTGCGCCGGTAGCCGCGGCGCTCGTACCAGGCGATCAGCTCGTCACGCTGCCTGATCACGGTCATGTGCATGGCGAGGGCGCCCCACTCGGCGCGGGCGACGCGCTCGGCCTCCGCCATGACGAGCTTGCCCAGTCCGCCGCCCTGGGCGGTGGGCCGGACCGCGAACATGCCGAAGTAGACGTGGTCGCCCCGGTGCTCCAGCTGGCAGCAGGCGAGCAGCTCGCCGTCGCGCTCCGCGATCATCAGCCGGCTGTTCCCGTCGGTGATCACGGCGAGCACGCCCTCGGGGTCGGTCCGCTGGCCGTCGAGCAGATCCGCCTCGGTCGTCCAGCCGGCCCGGCTCTCGTCGCCCCGGTAGGCCGACTCGACCAGCCGGACGAGCGCCGGTACGTCATCGGCGGTCGCGATCCGGAAGGCCGGCTCGGTGGTGGGGCGGCTGGCGGTCTCCATGGGCTCCCTGATCCTCTCCTGCGGTTCCCCGACCGTCCGGTGCGCGCGCCCTGATACGCGCGTCCTGGTGGGTTTCGGGCGTATGAACGACCCTAACGGAGGGGGTGTGCGTACAGTCGCGGGCATGGTGCATGTACTGAGCAGCAGGTTGTTACTGAGACCGACCGATCCCGAGCGGTCGCGGCGGTTCTACGGCGAGACCCTGGGGCTCGCGGTCTACCGGGAGTTCGGCACGGGAGCGGAGCGCGGTGTCGTCTACTTCCTGGGCGGCGGCTTCCTGGAGGTGTCGGGCCGGTCGCGGACGCCTCCCGCGCCCGGGCTCGAGCTCTGGTTCCAGGTGGCGGACGCGGCGGCGGCGTACGCGGAGTTCCTGGAGCGGGGCGTGGTGGTGCTGGAGCCGCCGGAGAAGAAGCCGTGGGGGCTGATCGAGATGTGGATCGCGGACCCGGACGGCGTGCGCATCGCGGTGGTGGAGGTACCGGAGGGGCACCCGATCCGCTACCGGCCGACCGTCTGAACGTCCTCCGAGCGCCCCCTCCCGCTGAGCGACCCCTCCCGCTCTCCCCGCGACTCCCCCGCCCGGCGCACCGCGGTCGCGCACCGGCGCTGCGCGGGCGCGCGTACGGCCCTCTCCGTGCTACGGCCGTGCGCCTGTGCGCTCCCGTGTGCGGCGTCCGGCCCGGGCATCCTCCGGAGGGAGAGACCGCGTCGGGAGGTGTGCCGTGCACGGACCGCCGCTGGTCGGCTGGTCGCTGGTCGCGCTGTGCGCCGCCGCGGGCGTGTACTGCCTTCTGCGGGCGCGGCCCGGCGCGGCGGGGGAGCGCCGGGCCGCGGTCGCGGGGGGCGACGCCGTCATGGCCCTGGGCATGGCGGCCATGGCCGTGCCCACGGCCGTCCTGGACACCCCGCCCTGGGGTCACGCGCTCCTCGCCGCGCTGTTCGGGGCGATGGGGCTGCACGCCCTGACCGCCGCCCGCGCGGCTCCCGGCCCCCATCATCTGCACCACGCGGTGGGCGCGTTCGCGATGGTCTACATGGCCCTCGCCATGGCGGCCGTCCCGGCCGGCGCCCACGCGGGCCATACCGGCGCGGACCACCCGCCCGCCGGGACACCGCTGCTCACCGGGCTGTTGCTGGTGTACTTCGCGGTGTACGTGGTCCGTACGGTGGCGGGTGTCGTCCCCGTCCCGGCCGGGGCGCCGGTGGTACGGGGCGGCGCGGCGCGCCCGGAACCGCCCGTCGGGGCCGGGGTGGCCACGGCGTGCCGGCTGTCGATGGCCATAGGGATGCTGGTCATGCTCCTGACGATGTGACAGGCGGCCCGATGCGCGGTCCGACGGGCTGACCGCGGGCCGCGTGTCCTGTGTCACTTCGGCACACTGCCCGTATCCGGGCACGGCACGGCCCTCATAGGCTGACACCATGATGGTCCCGCTCGCGCTGCTGGTCCTCGGCGGCCTGGTCGCGGCGCTGGCGCCGCGTGTGCTGACACGTGCCGACTGGCCCACCCGGGAACCCGTGCTCGCGTTGCTCGTGTGGCAATGCGTCGTGGCCGCCGTGCTGTTGTGCTGCGCGCTGGCCATGGCGCTGAGCGCGGCCGCCGCGTGGGAGGCGGTGCGCGGTCATGTGTTCGCGCCCGCTCCGCGCGGGGTGATGGAGGCGTACGCCCTGACCGGGTACGGCACCTGGGCCGCTCCCCTGGCCGTCGTCCTCGCCTGCGGGGCGGTCCGGACGGCGGCGATGCTCACCCACGAGATCCGCACCGCCCGGGCCCGGCGCCGACGGCGTCGCGCGGACCTCCTCGTCCGCGCGCCCCTGCTGCCCGGGGAGGAGCGCGGCGGTGAGCGGCTCGTGGTGCTGGAGGGCGAGCGGGCCGAGGCGTGGCTGCTGCGGGGCGGCGCCGCGCCCCGGCTGGTCATCACGACGGCGGCGCTGCGGCGGCTGAAGGGCTCCCAGCTGGACGCGGTCCTCGCGCACGAACAGGGGCACGCCCGGGCCCGGCACGACTGGCTGCTGCACGTCTCCTCCGCGCTGGCCAAGGGCTTTCCCCGGGTGCCGGTGTTCGCGGCCTTCCGCGACCAGATGCACCACCTGGTCGAGCTGGCGGCCGACGACTCGGCCTCCCGGCGCTTCGGCCGGCTGACGACCGCGCTCGCGCTGGTCGAACTCAACGAGGACCGGGGCGTGTTCGGCCCCTGCCCGGCCGGGGTCTCACGGCTCCCGGACCGGGTCGACCGCCTGCTGGCCCCCGCGCCCCGGCTGACGGCCCTCCAGCGGCTCCGCCTCACGGCGATGGCGGCGCTGGTGCCGGTCGTCCCCGTGCTGGTGACGTTCGTACCGGGGCTGAGCGCGCTCGGCGGGTGAGAGTGCGCTTGCCGACGACGCGTCAGCTGTCTCGCGCGGCCGCGGTGAGGTCGGCGGCGGAGCGGTGGGCGGTCGGCGCCGTCGTCAGGGCCCGGGCCAGCGCGAGTGCCCGCCGCTCGGCCGCGGCGCGGTGGGCGGAGTCGGTGATGGTGGTGAAATCGGCGGGTCGGGCGAAGCCGACGACCCGGCGGATGATCTCGGCGCCACAGAATCCGAGGGTCTCGGTGAACAACTCGTCGAGGTAGCACCGCCGTTCGGCCTCCAACGCGGGCGCGGCGGACCCCGTGAAGAGGGCGGGCGGGTAGCCGTCGCCGTCGGCGTGGTCTCGCCACAGCTCGGTGAAGTGCGTCCGGAAGCCGTCCCAGAGCTGTTCGACGGTGGACAGCAGCCACTCCTGCTGGGCGGCCCGGTCCGGTCCGCGCGCGCCGGCGGCGAAGTAGGCGATGAGCAGGTGGGCCAGGAGGGTTCCCAGGTCGAAGCCCATGGGGCCGTAGCAGGCGAATTCCTGGTCGATCACGCCGAGGGATTCCTCGGAGACCATGATCGAGCCGGTGTGGAGGTCTCCGTGCAGGAGCGCGTCGCGGGAGGTGAGATAGCGCTGCTTCAGCCGGGACACGGCGAGTTTCAGCTCGGTGTCCCGCTGGAGACGCCGTACGTCCTCGTCGAGTTCCGGGCTGGTCCACCGGTTGCGCGGGTGGGGCAGGAAAACCTCGGTGAAGACCATGTCCTCCATGATCTGGCACATGGCCGTGTTGGTCTCGAAAAGTGACGCCAGTTCCCGTTTGCGCCCCGCGGGCAGCGCGAGGTCCGAGGTGAAGAAGAGGGTGCGCGCGAGATAGCGGGCGATCTGTCCGGCGAAGTGCGGGTAGCGCGCGCCGGCCGTGAGGCCGCCGCGCATGACCGTGTGCCCTTCGAGGTACTCCACGGTGAGCAGATGCTCCTCCGGATCCACGTGCAGGGGCTCCGGAACGTACGGGCCGGCGTGCCGCCGGTGCTCGACCAGGGCACGGTGTTCGAACAGGACCCGCCGGGGCGTCAGGGGCCAGCTCGGGCCGGCCGCCCGCACGTACGGCGGGGCCTGCTTGACGCACACGGCTCCGGCCGGGCCGTGGACGGCGAAGACGAGGTTGACGTTGCCGTCGCCGATCTCCCGGGCGGACCACTGGTCCCGGGCTCCGCCCAGCCGGCGCGCGAGTGCGGGCTGCCGGGCGAGGTGGTCGAGCAGCTTCGCCATGTCGGGTTCGACGACGGAGACGGACGCGGTCATGCTTCCTCCTGAGGTGAGGACCTGAGCGGCGCTGTGGGCGGTGGGCGAGGCGCGGGACTCACGAAGGCCAGGGCGGCCGGGGCAGCGCGAGGTGCTCCCGCAGGACCTGTTCGGCGCAGCCGAGGGTGCCGGGTATCGAACCGGGGTCCGCGGTCCAGCAGTCGCTGACGACGTACAGGGCCCCTCCTGGCGCGGGGGCGCGCATACGGGCCGCGACCTCCTCCGTGGCCCGGCCGGTCCGCCATATGTGCCAGGCCGCCGGGTGCGGCGGGCGCCCCCAGTCCTGCCGGCAGGCCGCCACCGGTGGGCGCGCCCGGACCCGGTGCATGTGACACAGCAGCCGGTGGGCGTGCGCCACGGCGGCGGCCGGGGCCGGCGGACCTCCGCCGAACGTGTCCGCGCCGCCGGGCACGTGATACGACGGGCCCGCGCCGAAGCGATCCCAGAACGCGGCGGACGGGCCGCTGGGATAGGCGGCCAGCAGGAGCCGGGAAGCCCCTCCGGGCGCGTACCACAGTTGCCGCAGGGGAAGATCGGTGGTGCTGCGCCCGGTCTCCACGCCGCACCCACGCCACCACGGCTCGTCGTAGGCGAGGAACAGCTTCGCGGCACGCACCGGCTCGACCGCTTCCAGATCGTCGTGCCAGCAGGGGCCGAAGATCCCCGGTTCGGTCCGGATACGGCGCAGGGCGTCCTGGGGCAGCGCCAGGATCACCGTCCCGGCCCGTACGCGCTCCCGGCGTCCGGTGTCCCGGCCCGTACGGTCCTCGAGGGCGAACGTCAGCTCGTACGGGCCGCCGACCCGGTCGGCGAAGGCGATGCGGCACAGCCGACGGCCCCAGCGCGTCCGGCCGCCGGCCGCCTCGAACGCGCTGTGCAAGGCCCTGGGCAACGACTCCATCCCGCCGGCGAGCGTGACGTACTCGGCCCGCGGCGGGGTGTGGAAGAGGACGTCGATCCATTCGGCCGCGCCGCCCGCGTGGACGTCGTACCCACCGGTGTCCGCGACGAGCCGTAACGCCTCCCGGTCCAGCGCCGCCGCGAGGACCCGTGGCCAGGAGACCTTCTCCAGCGGCTCGCCCCGCACGAGCGCCGTTCCGCGTGCCGACCGGTACCGGGCCCGCGCCGACGCGGCCTCGGCGGGGCGCCGCTCCCGCACCGCCCGGTGATATGTCTCCCGGAGCCGTTCGAATCCCGGCACGGCCGACTCCACCGCCTCAAGGGTCAGCCCGTCCGCATTCGTCTCGCGGCTTCGCCTTCTCACCGCGTAAGGAATGCGAACCGTGTTGGCGAAATCCCGTTGACGGAGCAGTTTTCCCCGGGCCTCGACGAAATTCTCCGGCCTGCCGAAAGGGAAGGGCGTCAGTGAATCGGCCAGGCCCAGATGGTTCAGCAGCGCCATCACCGGCGCGGCTTCCCTGTTCAGTCGCATGGCACCCAGTTCCGCCCAGCCTCCGCCGCGCACCGGCACGGACCGGATCCTACCCCCGGCCCGATATCCGCTCTCGTACAGCGTCACGTTCCGCGAGCCCGTCACCAGCCGGAAGGCGGCATAACAGCCGCCCACCCCCGCGCCGATCACGACCACACCGCCCACGCGTCACCCCACCCGGTTCGAGCCAATCCGACTTGTCACTCTTTACCGCTCTGCACAGGAGCTGGAACATCGGGTGAACAGCCAAGCGGCCGTCGTGACAACAGGAGACCACGTGATCTTCAGGACCGACGTTCTCGCCCAAGCACCCTCCGCCTACGATGCGTTGTCCGAATACTTCCGGGACATCCGCGCCTTCTACGAAGTGATCAGCGTCCGCTTCGCCATCCCCGAATACGGCGTCCGCCTCACCCCCGTGGCCGGAAACGAACTGCACTCCAACGCCAACAGCTACCTGCTGTCCGACAACAGTTCCTACCCCTTCTACCTCTGGCTGCCCACCTGGCTCGGCCGCTTCTACATCGACCCCGAGCGCATCCCCCCGGACTGTTCGGCGGACGACTGTCCCACCGACAAGGCCGGTCTCATCGCCTTCGTCTGGCCCTGGCTGGGCTTCAACGACGCCTACGTCAAGGACGCCGACGGACCCGAGTGCTGGTTCGGCGTGGCCGACCCGCGCCCGGACGACCCGCAGGAGACGGTCCGCGCCACGGCCACCAGCCTGTTCAACTACTTCCGCGTCGAGCGCACCCTGGACGACGAGAAGGACGGCTGGGCCACCGGCACCTTCGCCGGCCGCGACATCGGCTGCAACCTCACCGGCCGCTGGCACCTGCGCCGCGCCCCCATGGCCGCGCTGACCAGCTACTACGAGGTCGAACGCAATATCATCAGGCCACTCGGGGAGAAGTTCACCGCCCTGGCCACCGCCACGAACGCCTGATGGCCGGACCCACCGCCCCGAGCCTCGACGACACCGAGGTGCTCACCGCGACGACCCGCGTCGCCGACGAACTGCTGCGCCCCCTCGCCGACGGGACCGCACGCGAGGGCGTGCCGCGCGGCCATCTGGACGCGCTCGCCGCGGCCGGCGCCCTCGGACTGGCGACCCGCGCCCCGGCCCTGCTCCGCCAGGCGACGGAGATCATCTCGGCGGCCGACGGCGCCACCTGGTTCGTCTACGCCCAGCACCATCAGCCCGTACGGGCGGTCGCCGCCAGCGACAACCAGGCCCTGCGGGAGCGGTGGCTCACCCCCCTGCTCACCGGACGCGCCCTCAGCGGCCACGCCATCTCCCATCTCGCCCGCCCCGGACCGCCCGCCGTCACCGCCGCACCCGGCACCGGAGGCGGCTGGGCGTTGAACGGCCGCATCGCCTGGCTCACCGGTTGGGGGCTGGCCGACGTCGTCCTGGTCGGCGCGCTCGCGCCCGACGACCGCGTCCTGTTCGCCCTGCTCCCGGCCGAAGACCTCGACTCGCCCCGGACGGCCGTACACCGGCACAGCCTGTGGAGCATGCACGCCACCCGCGCCGTCGCCATCGACCTGACCGACGTACCCGTCGGACGCGACCAGGTCGTGAGCATGCCCCGGCGCGCGGACTGGCTGCGCGCCTACCTGAACCACAATGCCGACACCCACCCGGCCGTCTTCGGATCCCTGCGGGCGACCAGCCGGTTCCTCGCCCAGCACGAGGCGTTCAAGGCATGCTCCGACAGCGCGAAGCTGCGGGCCGGGCAACTGCGTTCCCGCGCTTACGGCTTGATCGACACCCGGCCGCCCGGCGAAGCGATCGACGAACGGCTCGCGACCCGGGCGGCCGCCGTCGACCTGGCGCTGCGCACCGCCGCCGCCTGCGTCGCCGCGACGGGTGCCCGCGCCATGTCCTCGGACACCACCGCGGCACGCTTGATGGCGGAGGCGTCGTTCCACCTGGTCCACGGCCAGACGCCCCAGGCCAAGGACGCCTACGCGCGACTCGCGGGTGCGCCGGGCGGGTCCGCGACATGACGTCTACCGACGGCGGCCGCCTCCCGCACCGCCCGGCCGGCGTGCGACGGCGTAACCGGCGACGGCGATCACGCAGACGACGCCCACGATGAGCAGATCACGGGCGGCCTGCTGGGTCAGCGCCACGGCCACGCCCGCGACCACGACCAGCGGCGGCACCGGCCACAGCGGCATGCGGAACGGCGGCCGGTCACCGGGGGCGGCCCGGCGCGCACGGACCCGGCACACCAGCGCCGCCACCGCGACCAGCAGGCACACGGTGACGACCACGACACCGGTGAAGGTGATCAGGTCGTTGAGCGAACTGAAGACGCACAGGACGCCGTTGCCCACGAAGAGGAACGCGAAGCCGTACACCGGGACCCGGGAGCGCGGCGAGGTGTACCCGAAGAACCGCCCCAGCGGCCCGGGCAGCATGCCGTCGCGCGCCGCCGCGTAGTAGACGCGGGCGTAGCCGAGGTTGGCCGACAGCCCGGTGTCGAACATCGCCACCACGACCCCGGCCAGCAGGACGGTCGCTCCCGTCGACCCCATCACCTGATGGGCGATCAGTGACAACGGCGAGCCGTCGGCCGCGGTCCGGCCGACGTCCCGTACGGCGAAGGTGGCCGCCGCCACCGCGAACACTTCCACCACCACCGCCACCCCCGCCGCCCACACCACCGCCCGCGGCAGCGCGCGCCGCGACCCGCGGGCCTCCTCGGCGAAGTACAGCGGCCAGTCATAGCCGTTGAACGCGAACAGCGCCGGCACCACCGCGGCGATCAGCCCCGACGCGCCGGGCACCACCGGATGGGTGAACGGATGGCTGTCCGGGGCGACGTGGGTCAGGGCGCAGACGGTGAAGGCGAGGATCACCACGAGTTCCAGGAGCAGCATGGCGGTCGCGACCCAGCTCGCCGGTGCGATCCGGCCCATCGACAGCGCGGTGATCGCGGCCAGCATCGCCAGGGCGGTCCAGCCGGCCGGCGGCCCACCGGGCACCAGCCCGGACAGATAGGTCGCGGCGGCGGTGCACACCGAAGCCGTGGTCACCAGCCCGAGCAGCAGGAACAGCACGGTCGCCAGCCCGCCCCACACCGGCCCCAGCGCCCGGTGCACGATGGTGTACGCACCGCCCGCGGACGGGAAGAGCGAGCCGGTCTCGGCGTAGCACACCGCCATGGCCAGCACGATCACCGCGCCGATGAGGAAGGCGTGGACGACGCCGGTGCCGGCCGAGGCGAGCCCGGTGCCGTAGACGAGGAAGACCGAGGTCGTCGGCGAGATCGCCGAAACCGCGATCGCCAGCACGTTCAGCGGCCGCAGCGCCGAGGCCTCCAGCCCGGCCGGGGCCTGTTCCGCCGATTCCTGTTTCCCGGGGGCCTGTTCCACCGGCGCCTGTTCCGCCGGCGCCTTCCCGGCGATCGCCGTTCCGTCCTCGGTCACGCCGTCTCCCTGGGCCGCTGTCGTTCAGCGTGCCCTTCCTCGTGGTTTGAGCGCCACCGGGGGCAGTCCGGGAGCGGGCAGCCGGTCCCCCGCGTAGCCGTGCACCTCGCCGAAGCGGGAGCCGGTCATCCAGTCGGAACGGGCCTGCGCGATATCCTCGTGAGAACGACCGACGAAATTCCAGAACATGACGATCTCCTCCTCGAAGGGTTCACCTCCCAGGAGCATCAGCCCGGCGTCCGACTCGGCGTGAACCGGCAGTTCGGTGCGCCCGCATCCGAGATAGAGCATGGAACCCGGCAGAACGGGGACGCCGTCCACCCGCGCTTCGCCGGACATGCCGAGTACCGCGTACTCGAAGTCGGGTTCCACCGGCAGGCTCGTCCGCGTCCCACCGGCGAGGGCGATGTCGGCACCGACAAGAGGGCTGTAGGTGGTGCCGGGCGAGGCAGCGCCGTCGAGCTCGCCCAGAATCACCGTCGCGGTCACGCCCGGCGCGCCGACGGTCGGCAGGTCGGGATGGTGCTCGAAGTGCGGTGCCACGTGCCGGTGGGCGTCGGGGAGGGCGACCCAGAGCTGCGCGCCGTGCAGATAGCGGGAATGCGGCCGGGGGCTCTCCTCCGAGTGCGCGATGCCACGGCCGGATGTCATCAGACCGAGTTCCCGGGGGCGAACGGTCTGCAGGCTGCCGACGCTGTCCCGGTGGAGCACTTCTCCCTCGTGCAGCCAGCTGACGGTCTGCAGCCCCATGTGCGGATGCGGCGGAACCTGCATCCCCGGCTCGTCGGCGATGTCGTCCGGGCCGTAGTGGTCGACGAAGGCCCATCCGCCGATCATGCGCCGTCCCAGGTTCGGGAGCAGCCGGCGGACGTACGTGGATTCGCCGAGCGGCACTCGTTTGGGTTCGAGCAGCTCGTGCACGGGTCCGCCGGGGGTGTCGGCGCGTCCGCCGCAGAGGGACGGGGCGGGATGGAGGTCGAGGTCGCTCATGGCGACAACGTAGCCGCAGTGAGCTCTCATTGGGACGACCAGAGCCCGGCCTCGCACGGCGGAGGGCCCGGGCGGATCAGCCGTCGTCGCGGTACTGACTGGGGGAGACGGTCACCCGCCCCGCCTCCGGGAACGGCTTCGACCAGCCTCGCGATCACGATGTCCCGGACGTCGGCGCTGCGGACGCGGAACACGAAGGGCATCCTGCGGGACCACTTCCCCAAGCGGGACATCGTGCAGGTGAAGATCGACGCCATCGCCTCGGGCGGCGGCGGGATCCACTGCTCGACCCACGATCAGCCGGGCAAGCCTGCCACGTGACGGGACCGGTCGCGACGCGGCGTCTCCCGCCTTCACCCATTCGGCCCAGCGCGCTTTCCCTTCTCGTGGCTCCTCTCGTGGCTCCCTGTCGTCCGAGCCGGAGCGGGCGGCCGCACGGCGCGCCCGCGGCGGGAGGGTCACGGCGCCGCGCGCGCCCGGCCGCCCGTCGTGGTCCCCTGTGAGGGTGGTGAACGACCGACCCGGCACCGGCCCCGCCACAGGCGACAAGACGGGGTCGAACGGGCACGAGAGGCACCTCGCCGCCGAGGAGCTCGGCGCGCTGTACGCGGTGGCGAAGGAGGCCGTGGACTGCCTCGACTTCGGCATGTCCGTCAAGGAGGCCGTCCAGCAGGCCCGTACGGCCGCCCCGGGAGGGCGGCACTTCACACCGCAGCAAGTGGTGCAAGGGGCGCACGACATCATCAGCGCCGGCCCGGACGAGGAGCTGGACACCGGGCCGGGCACGGACGGCGGCCATGGGCCCGCGACACGATGACCTCCGCGCCGCAACCGGCGTCGTGGAGGCCGCCGTCGGCCGGTTCCACGAGCTCCTCGGCCGCGACCGCGACGCCCAGGTCACCCACCACCGGCTGCTGAAGCATCAGCACGACGCGAACATGACGCCCGACGGGCGACCGCTGACCCACATGCTGCGGCCACGCTTCATGAGCGAGACGGAACACGCCCAGGGGTGCGCGGACGGCGCCCTGCTCGCGCGGGCGATCCACCGGCTGGCCGCGTACGCCCTGCGGCCCGGAGAGGCGGGCGACCTCGTACGGCGTCAACTGGCCCTGACCGACGTGGAGAAGGCGCTGGTCGCGATGGCCCCCACGGCCGGCGATCCCGGCTCGCACTCCCGGCTCGACGGGTTCCGGGCCGCCGGGCGGACGCTCTTCGTCGAGTACAACTCCCACAGCCCCGCCGGGATCATCTCGCAGGACCTGCTGGCCGACGCCTTCATGGACACCCCGGTGATGGAGGCGTTCGCCCGCGAGTACACCGTGCGGCCCGTGCCGGGCCTGTGGCGCATGGCCGACACCCTGGTGCGCGCCTGGGCCGCCGGAGGCTCCCCGGGCGGGGCGCCCCGGGCGGCCATCGTCGACTGGAAGCCCAAGCTCCGCTGGGAGTTCGACGCGCTCCAGGCGCAGCTGCGGCGCCGCGGGGTGCCGACGGTGGTGTGCACGCCGGACGATCTGCACTACGACTCCGGGCGGGGCCTGTTCACGCGTGACGCGGACGGGCGGCCACGGCCGGTGACGGTGGTCCACCGGCGCGCCGTCCTCACCGACCTGCTCTCCCGCTACGGTCACGCCTTCACCGAGCATCCGATGACACGTGCCTGGGCGAGCGGGGCGTGCGTCATGGTCAACCCGTACACCAGCAACCTGGCGAACAAGAAGTCGGCTCTGGGGCTGCTCACCGACCCGCGCACCCGGTGTCTCCTGCCGGCGCCGGAGGCGGTCGCCGCCGGCGCCCTCGTGCCGTGGACGAGGCTCGTGCGCCCGGGGCCCACGGCCTGTCCCGACGGGCGTGTGGTGGACCTCCTGGACTTCGCCCGCGCCCGGCGCGAGCATCTGGTGCTCAAGCCCAACGACGACTACGGCGGCAACGGCGTCGTGTGCGGCTGGCTCACCACGGACGCGGCCTGGCGCGGCGCCCTCGGCCGGGCCCTGGCGACCCCGCACGTCGTTCAGGAGCGCGTGCCGATCCCGACCGCTCCCTACCCCGTCCTCCAGGGCGGCCGCCTGCGCGTCGAGCGGTCCTGGGAGAGCACCGACCCGTTCCTCTTCGGCGCCGACGCCACGGGCTGCATCTCGCGGGTGTCCACCGCCTCGCTGATCAACGTCAGCACCGGCGGCTGCCCCGTTCCCGTCTTCCGTATCGCGCCTCGGTGACCCGCGAGTACACCGTGCCGTCCCCGGTCGTCAGCCGGCACACCTGACGGCCGGCGCCGTCGAGGACCGCGGTCAGCCTCATCTCGATCACCGGCGTGCGCCCGAACCGGTGCAGGCCGAAGGCGACGGTCCCGGCGGGCACGGGCGGAGGGACGGGTTCCAGCCATACACGGACGTCGGTGCCGTCGACGGCGTACTCTCCCCGGGTGCGGCGGTCCGCGCCCGTGCCCGCCCGGTCCTGGATCCGGTGGAACGCGCGGGCGCCGTCCAGGCGGAGCTCACAGCGCAGGCCGTCCCTGACGGCGGTCCGGTACAGGCCGTCGTACACGGACGGCCCGGCCTCACGCACGGCCCTCGTCCGGCATCGGTGTCCTCCTCGCGGTCCGGCGGCCCGGCAGAAGAACGGGTACCACCGACCGCCCACCGCGTAACACCTGCCGGCCCCGGCCGCCGGGGGCGGGCCGGGGCCCGTCGTCACCGCGCGGCCCGCGGCTACGCGCCCGCCCACTCCCGCAACGCCTCGCGGGTCTCGAAGCGGGCGACGTTTCGGTCCAGGCCGCCGGCCCAGCTGTACTGGTGGAAGGTCCACGGGTGCTGGACCGCCGGGCGGCCGGGGGTGTGGTCCGGGTCGGCTATCCACAGGCCGTCGCCGGCGTTGTCGGTGGTGTCGCGGTTGAACCAGTAGTCGCGGTTGCAGTAGAGGACGACGCGGTGCGCGGGCGCCGCGTCCTTGACGTCCTCCAGCCAGCGGTCCTTGTCCAGGCACCAGACGTCGGGGTGTTCCCAGTCGAGGGCGAGCACGTCGCCCGCGCGTAAGGCGATCTTGTCGAGGAAGTAGCCGGCCTGGGCGGACATCGAGCCGGGTGTGACGTAGTGGTAGTAGCCGACGACGAGCCCGGCGTTCCGGGCCCGGTTGCGCTGGGTCACCCACTTGGGGTTGGTGTACGAGGTGCCCTCGGTCACCTTGACGAAGACGAAGTCCAGTCCCTGGACCGCGTAGTTCACGCTGTTGTGGCTGCTGACATCGATGCCGTGAAGCATGGCGCTCTCCTCCGGGTACCGCGGACGACGGAGCGTCCGCAGTATCGGCCCGGACCGTCGCGACAGCGAGAGTCACGGGCCGGAAAGTTCGAAGGAAGTTCCGGATACGGGCGGATACAGGCCGGTACGGGCCTATGGGGCCGCCGGAACGCGCGGCCGGCGGCTGCCCGCGGCGGTGCGCAGCGCCAGCGCGGCCAGGGCCTCGGGGGCTCCGCTCTGTCCCCGGATGCCCGGGAAGGCGTTGATGTCGACGATCACCGGTGCTCCCCCGGCGTCCAGCAGGTCCACTCCGTAGACGTCCAGCGCGAAGACCTCGCCCACCCGCCGGGCCAGGTCCGCCCATCCGGCCGGCAGCTCGCCGGGCCCGAGGGGGCGGGTGCGCCCGCCCGGGACGGAGTCGGCCAGCTCGGAGCGGCGCAGCGCGGCGAAGACCTGGTCGGCGACGACCCACAGCTTGTGGTCCCAGCCGTCGTTGGGGGTGAAGGGCTGGACGACCACGGGCTCGTCCGGCCAGCGCCCGGCGAGCTCCCGCAGCCGCGCGGCGTCGTCGACCCGGGCGACCAGGTCGTGGCGGCGGCTGTGGCGGCTCTTGACCACGACGGGCGCCGCCGGTTCCCCGGCCGCCACCAGGGGGGCGAGCGAGGGCTCGGTGCGGGTGGCCACGAACGGCAGTCCGGCGCGGCGGGCAACGTCGGCCATGGCGGTGCGGTCCTGGCAGAGCTCGGTGGCCGAGGCGGAGTTCAGCACGGGCGCGCCGTGCTCCTCCAGGTGGCGGGCGAGGGCCAGGGCGCGGGGGGTGCGGGTCTTCAGGAGGTAGACGTCGGCGAGGGACGAAGGGTCGGGAAAGCCCTCGAACCCCTGCGGATCCAGCCATTCCACCCGGTGGCGGGGCGTCAGCAGGGCGGTGGTGGCGGCCAGCAGCGGGTGGTGCGGGTCGGGCGTGAGCAGGCAGATCCTCATGCGCCGCCGCCGATCGCGCGCGCGGGCGCGGTCATCGCCGGGCGGGGCATCGGTACGACGTGGGCGGTGCCGCCCGCCTCGGCCAGCCGCAGGACGGCCCGGGCCACCCGGGCGACGGCGTCGGGCACCTGGCGGAAGCTGGGGAAGTCGTTGACGTCGACGACGACGGGGCCGTCGGGGCCGAGGACGATGTCGACCCCGTACAGGTCGAGGCCGAAGACGGCGCCCACCTCGGTGGCGATGGCCGCGACCTCGGGCGCGAGAGGGACCTGGCGCTCCGTGGGCGGCCGGTCCGGGTGGAGGGGGCTGCGGCGCTCGGTGGCGTACAGCTCGCCGTCGAGGCAGTACACCTTGAGGTCGACGCCCGAGTTGGGCACGTACGGCTGGGCGATCAGCAGACCGTCCCCGGCGGGTCCGGCTCCGGGGACGGTGAGGTGTCCGGCGTCCGGGACGAGCCGCACGGCCCGTCCCGAGCTGCCGTCGGCGGGCTTGACCACCAGCGGGAAGGCGTCGGCGGGCAGCTCCGTGAACTCCTCGGCGCGGGCGGCGGCGTAGGTCACGGGGACCGGCAGTCCCCGGGCCTCGGCGATCACGGCCGCGAGCGCCTTGTCCCGTACGCCCCGGATCGCCCGGGCGTCGTTGACCGTGGTGAGCCCCATGGCGGCGGCGCCCTCCAGGAGGGTGAGCCCCGGGCCGCCGGAGACCGTCTTGAGCACCCAGGCGTCGTGGTGCCCGGAGCGCACGGTCTCGGAGAGCCGGATCAGCGAACCGCCCGGCCGCAGCACGTCCACGCGGTGTCCCCAGGCGGTCAGTTGGCGGATCACGTCCACCGGCATGCCGTCGTGCCGGTACTGCTCCTCCACCAGGAAGCAGAGTCTCATGTGCTGCATCATCCTCGAAATCCCCGACGTCCGCCGTTCCCGCCCCGGCGGGGCGTGACGGCTCAGGATGTCATGGGCGCGGGAGCGTTCCGCACCGGGCGGCCCCGGCGCCGGGCGTCCCGCTGGAAGTGCCACGACGGGTCGTCGGTCGGCTGCGGTGCCGCCGTAGCTGGTCGCGCCCACGCGGCGGTAGCCGCATGTCGACACGGCCCGCGCCCCTTCGGGGCTCTACCGAACCGCTCAGTGTGGCGGACGGAACGCCTCCAGCAGCCGCTCGGCGGCCAGGGCCGCCGTCAGGGTGCCCTCGCGCACGTGTTGTTCCAGGCCGGGGGCGAGCGCGCGGACGTCGGGGTGGTCGCGCAGCTCGGCCAGGAGCCGGTCGCGGACCATGCTCCAGACCCAGTCGACCTGCTGCTCACGGCGGCGGGCGGCCAGGCCGCCGGTGGCCTCCAGGACGCCCCGGTGGGCCTCCACCCGCTCCCACAGGGTGTCCAGGCCGGTGCTCTCGCGGGCGCTGCACGTGAGGACGGGCGGGTTCCAGGCGGCGTCGTGGGAGTGCATCAGGCGCAGCGCCCCGGACAGTTCACGGGCGGCGGCCTTGGCGTCGCGTTCGTGCGGTCCGTCCGCTTTGTTCACGGCGATGACGTCGGCGAGCTCCAGGACGCCCTTCTTGATGCCCTGGAGCTGATCGCCGGTGCGGGCGAGGGTGAGCAGCAGGAACGTGTCGACCATGTCGGCGACGGCGGTCTCCGACTGGCCGACGCCGACGGTCTCCACCAGGACGACGTCGTAGCCGGCGGCCTCCATCACCACCATGGTCTCGCGGGTGGCCTTGGCGACCCCGCCGAGCGTGCCGGCGGTCGGCGAGGGGCGTACGAAGGCCGCCGGGTCGACGGCGAGCCGCTCCATGCGGGTCTTGTCGCCCAGGATGCTGCCGCCGGTGCGGCTGGAGGAGGGGTCGACGGCGAGCACCGCGACCCGGTGGCCGAGGCCGGTGAGCATGGTGCCGAAGGCGTCGATGAAGGTGGACTTGCCGACGCCGGGCACGCCGGTGACACCGATCCGGCGCGCCCCGCCCGAGTGCGGCAGCAGCTCGGTCAGCATCCGCTGGGCGAGCTCCCGGTGGTCGGCGCGCCGGGACTCCACGAGCGTGATGGCTCGGGCGATGGCCGCCCGTTTGCCGTCCAGCACGCCCTTGACGTAGGCATCCAGGTCTATCGCGCGGACCATGGGCTCACAGCTCGTGGCCGAGGACCCCGGCGAGGGTCTTCAGCAGGTCGTGGGCGGCGTCCGGGATGACCGTGCCGGGCGGGAAGACCGCGGCGGCGCCCATCTGACGGAGTGTGGGCACGTCCTGCGGCGGGATGACCCCACCGACGACGATCATGATGTCCTCGCGGCCCTGTTCGGCGAGTTCCTCGCGGAGCGCCGGGACGAGCGTGAGGTGACCGGCCGCCAGCGAGGAGACGCCGACGATGTGGACGTCCGCCTCGACCGCCTGCCGGGCGACCTCGGCGGGCGTCTGGAAGAGCGGGCCGACGTCCACGTCGAAGCCGAGGTCGGCGAAGGCGGTGGCGATGACCTTCTGGCCGCGGTCGTGGCCGTCCTGGCCCATCTTGGCGACCAGGATGCGCGGGCGGCGGCCGTCCTCCCGCTCGAACGCCTCGACCAGCGCGCGGGTGCGCTCCACGCCGGACGACATGCCGGCCTCCTCCCGGTAGACGCCGGAGATCGTACGGATCTGCCCGGCGTGGCGTCCGTAGACCTTCTCCAGGGCGTCGGAGATCTCCCCGACGGTGGCCTTGGCGCGGGCGGCGTTCACGGCGAGGGCCAGGAGGTTGCCCTCCAGGCCGGGGCCGGGGCCGGCCTCGGCGGCGCGGGTGAGGGCGTTCAGGGCGTCCTGGCAGACGCTCTCGTCGCGCTCGGCGCGCAGCCGGCGCAGCTTCTCGATCTGCTGGGCACGCACCGAGGAGTTGTCGACCTTGAGGACCTCGATCTGCTCGTCGCTGTCGACCCGGTACTTGTTGACGCCGATGACCGGCTGGCGTCCGGAGTCGATACGGGCCTGGGTGCGGGCCGCGGCCTCCTCGACACGCATCTTGGGGATGCCGGCGTCGATGGCCTGTGCCATGCCGCCGGCGGCCTCGACCTCCTGGATGTGCTGCCAGGCGCGCCGGGCGAGGTCGTGGGTGAGCCGTTCGACGTAGGCGCTGCCGCCCCAGGGGTCGATGACCCGGCAGGTCCCGGACTCCTGCTGGATGAGCAGCTGGGTGTTGCGGGCGATGCGGGCGGAGAAGTCGGTGGGCAGGGCCAGCGCCTCGTCGAGGGCGTTGGTGTGGAGGGACTGGCTGTGGCCCTGGGTGGCGGCCATGGCCTCGACGCAGGTGCGCGCCACGTTGTTGAAGACGTCCTGGGCGGTCAGCGACCAGCCGGAGGTCTGTGAATGGGTGCGCAGCGACAGCGATTTACTGTTCTTGGGGTCGAACTGTTTGACGAGTCTGGCCCACAGCAGCCGGGCGGCCCGGAGTTTGGCGATCTCCATGAAGAAGTTCATGCCGATCGCCCAGAAGAAGGACAGGCGGGGCGCGAAGGCGTCCACGTCGAGCCCGGCGCCCTGGCCGGCGCGGAGGTACTCGACGCCGTCGGCGAGGGTGTAGGCGAGCTCCAGGTCGGCCGTGGCCCCGGCTTCCTGGATGTGGTAGCCGGAGATGGAGATGGAGTTGTAGCGCGGCATCTTCCGCGAGGTGTACGCGAAGATGTCGGAGATGATCCGCATCGAGGGCCGGGGCGGATAGATGTAGGTGTTGCGGACCATGAACTCCTTGAGGATGTCGTTCTGGATGGTCCCGGCCAGCTTCTCGGGCGGTACGCCCTGTTCCTCGGCGGCCACGATGTAGAGCGCGAGGACGGGCAGCACCGCGCCGTTCATGGTCATGGAGACGGTCATCTTGTCGAGCGGGATGCCGTCGAAGAGCTGCCGCATGTCGTAGATCGAGTCGATGGCGACGCCCGCCATGCCGACGTCGCCGGTGACACGCGGGTGGTCGCTGTCGTAGCCGCGGTGGGTGGGCAGGTCGAAGGCGACGGACAGGCCCTTCTGACCGGCCGCCAGATTGCGGCGGTAGAAGGCGTTGGACTCCTCGGCCGTGGAGAAGCCGGCGTACTGCCGGATGGTCCAGGGCTGGTTGACGTACATCGTCGGGTACGGGCCGCGCAGATAGGGCGCGATGCCGGGGTAGGTGGCGAGGAAGTCCAGCCCGTCGAGGTCCTCGGCGGTGTAGAGGGGTTTGACGCCGATGCCCTCGGGGGTCTCCCAGAGGAGGTCCTCGGCGCTCTTGCCGGTGCTCTCCTTCAGCGCGGCGCGCCAGGCTCCGGGGTCGGCGGGGCCGCCGGCGGCGGGGCCGAGGTCGATGCCGGAGAAGTCGGGGATCCGCATCACGCCACTCCCATGCGGTCGAGGACGGAGGAGAGGACGGCGACGGCGTCGCCGCCGGCGAAGACGAACGCGTCGACTCCCGCCCGCTGACAGTCTTCCCTCAGTTCGCCCTTGGGCTTTCCGGCGAGGAAGACGGTGGTGGCGCCGGCGCCCTTGAGCGCCGCGGCGACGGCCGTGGCCTGCTCGGCGTAGAGCGCGTCGCTGGAGCACAGGCAGACGGTCGTGGCGCCCTCGGCCGTGAGGGCGTCGGCGGCGTCCTCGGCCGTGACCTGGCGGGTGACGGGCTCGATGCCGCCCGCCTGGAAGAGGTTGGCGGCGAAGGTGACCCGGCCGGTGTGGACGGCGGCGGGGCCGAGAGCCGCGAGCAGGACGCGGGGCCGGGCGCCGGTGGCGGCGAGGTGGGCGTCCGAACGGGCGCGCAGCGCCTCGTACGCCTCGTCGCGGCGGACCTTCGGCAGTCCGCCGGAGGGCGCGGGCGGGGCGGGTTCGCGGTGGACGGGCGCCTCGCCGAGGTGGGGGAACTCGCTGACGCCGGTGATGGGTTCGCGGCGGGTGGCGAGGTCGGCGGAGCGGCTGCGCCAGGTGTCGGCGAGGCGTTCGGCGAGGAGTCCGGAGCGCAGGGCGGCGGCCTGGCCCCCGGCGCGTTCGAGGTCCTGGAAGAAGGCCCAGGCGGCGTGGGCGAGTTCGTCGGTGAGCTTTTCCACGTACCAGGAGCCGCCGGCGGGGTCGACGACGCGGGCCAGGTGGGATTCCTCCAGCAGGATCGAGGAGGTGTTGCGGGCGATCCTGCGGGCGAAGGCGTCGGGCAGGCCGAGGGCCGTGTCGAAGGGCAGGACGGTGACGGCGTCAGCACCGCCGACGCCGGCGCCGAGGCAGGCGATGGTGGTGCGCAGCATGTTCACCCAGGGGTCGCGCCGGGTCATCATCACCGAGGAGGTGACGGCGTGCTGGCGCTGGGCGCGGGCGGCGGGCGTGGCGCCGCTGACCTCGGCGACGCGGGCCCACAGCCGGCGGGCTGCGCGGAGTTTGGCGATGGTGAGGAACTGGTCGGCGGTGGCGGAGTAGCGGAACTCCAGCTGGGAGCAGGCCTCGTCGACGGTGAGCCCGGCGGCGGTGAGTACGCGGAGGTAAGCGACGCCGGTGGCCAGGGAGGCGCCCAGTTCCTGGGCGGGTGAGCCGCCGGCCTCGTGGTGGGGCAGCGCGTCGACGGTGAGGGCGCGCAGGCGCGGGTGGTCGCGGACGCACAGGGCGGCGAGGCGGGCGGCGGCGTCCAGGGCCCCGGCGGGGTCGGCTTCGGTGCCGGTGCGGGCCAGGGTGCCCAGGGGGTCGGCGCCGAGGTTGCCGGCGGCCGCGTCGCGCGGCAGACCGCGCTCGGCGTACAGGCCGAGGAGCTTCCGCGCGGCGGGCTCGAACTCCTCGCCCGCGTCGAGGACGACGGGGGCGAGGTCGAGGTAGACGCCGTCCAGGACGGTGGGGAGGGCCTCGACGGGCAGTCCGGCGCCGCCGACGGTGAGCCACAGGGAGGTGACGCCGTTCTCGAGGTCGGCGAGGACGGCCTCGTTGGTCCGCCGGGGGTCGGGGCCGCCGCCGTGGTGCTGGCGTACGTCCCAGCCGGTGAGCGCGGTGCCCTCCGGCCGCCCGCCGCGGACGAACGGGGGGAAGCCGGGCGGGCCGGGCACCGCGCCGCCGTCGTCGGCGGTGTACAGGGGACGGGTGGCGAGCCCGTCCTGGAGCGCGGTGGCCAGTGCGTCCTCGGCCGCCGGCCCCTCGGCCGCGGTGCCCGTTTTGCTCAGCACGCCTGTGACAAGGCGCTGCCACTGCTCACGGGTCGCGTCCGGGAACTCGGCAGCCAGGTGGAAGCCGTCGTCGGGCAGGACCGTCATGGGGGGAAGGCTAGTGAGCGGTCGCGCTCGGTAGCAGGGGCAACCGTTGTGACCTTGGCCTCTTCCCGGTGGAACGCGGGATTCAGCTCTTGGGCGCGCAGTCGCGGGCGGGGGTGTCGTGGGTGAGGGCGCAACCGATGGTCTCCGCGCGGTCCTTGCCGTACGCGGCCGTCAGGGCGGCGCGGAAGTCGGCCCACTGGCGGCGGGTGTCGGCGATGGCCGCGTGGACGGCGCGGTCGAAGTTCCCGGCGACCTTGCCGCGGGGTGTGGTGGGGCCGCTGGTGGCTCCGGTGGCCGGGTCGATGACGCCGGTGTCCTTGTTGAGGCCCGCGTGCTGGACGTGGCGGGCGCAGCCGAGGGGGAGGAGGGAGAAGCAGCCGGTGGTCAGGTCGGCGGGGACGGCCGAGGCGGCGGGCGGGCGGCCGGTGCCGAGGGCGAGGAGGGGCGCGGGCGCGGGGCGGTCGAGGCCGGGCGGGTTGTCCTTGCCGAGGGGGCCGGCGGCGGCCTTGTCGGTCCAGTTGCTGTGCGAGTAGAAGTCCTGGACGCCGTGGAGGGCGCGGCCCAGGCCCTCGATGGCCTCGCACTTGTTGCGTCCGGGGACGCCGAGGGTGAAGGTGCAGCTCTTGGTGAGGTCGGTCTCGCCCGGGGCGACCTTGCCGTCCGCCCCGATGGTGCCCGCGGCGGCGGTGACTCCTTCGGTGAAGCGCGTCTGGAGCTTGGCTATGCAGGTCAGCAGCTGCCGGGTGGCGTCGACGCGGTCGCGCGGGTAGCCGGGGGCGGCGAGGAAGTCGGCGTTGTCGCAGTGGGCGGCGGAGACGACGATCTCGTCGGTGTCGGGGGCGCCGACCGCGCCGAAGGTGCCCTTGCCGCCGGCGAGCTGGTCCAGGGAGCGGGGCTCGAAGCAGCTGCCGTCGGACCGGGCGCCGGGGGCGCAGGCCAGGGCGGCGCGGGTGATCGCCTCGTGTTCGGCGTGCTGCCCGAACGTGCTGACGGTGCCGAAGGCCCGGGCGGGACCGGCCTGGGCGGTGAGCAGCACGGCGGGGGCGAGGGAGGCGACGCCGAGGAGCTGGACGGCTCTGCGGCGGAGGGTGTGGCGGCGGGGGGTTCCCATCGATTTCGGCCTTTTCGACGATCCGTCAGTTAGGACTGCGCCAACAGTTGATCCAAAAAGACCGGAATTTGCAATTCCTTTACACCGGAGGGTGTATAGGGCATGAACTCCCGGACAACCGGCTCAGTCGCCGGCGTCCGGGGCCGTGTGCCGGTCGGGCACCACGAACTCGCACCAGACGGACTTGCCGGTCCCGCGCGGCTCCACGCCCCAGACGTCGGCCAGCCGGTCCACCAGCAGCAGCCCGCGCCCGGACACCCCCGCCTCGCCGGGTTCGCGGCGGCGCGGCAGGGCGCTGGACCTGTCCTCCACCTCGACCCGCACCCGCCGTTCGGGCCCGGTCAGCATCCGGATGGTCACGACGGCCGCGCCGTCGGTGTGCAGCAGGGCGTTGGTCACCAGCTCGTCGGCGACCAGCTCGATCTCGTCCGAGCGCTCCCGCGCGCCCCATGCCCGTACCGCCGCGCGGATCATGTGCCGGCCGGCCGAGAGGGCCTCGGGGTCCGCGGGGGCGATGTGCTGCTGGAGCCGACCGCCGCCGCGGGTGGCCGGTCCCTGGCGGCGCAGCAGCAGGACGGCCAGATCGTCCTCGCCCATCCGTTCGCCGACCACGCCGCACAGCAGGTCGGCCAGCTTGTGGAGGTCGTAGGGGCCCTCGCGGACCAGGGCCCCGAGCCGGCGCATGCCCTCGTCGAGATCGGAGCCGGGCTGCTCGACCAGGCCGTCGGTGAACATCAGCAGGGTCTCCCCCGGGTCCAGTTCGACGGTCGTCACCGGGTAGTCCAGCCGCCCGAACTCGGCGGACAGGCCGAGCGGCAGCCCGCCCGAGACGGGCAGCCGGCGGCAGGTGCCGTCGGCGTGCCGCAGCATGGGGTCCACATGGCCGGCGCGGACCAGCTGGACGAGCCCGGTGGCGAGGTCGGCCTCCGCGTAGGTGCAGGTGGCGAAGCGGTCGGTGTCCAGCTCGTGGAGGAAGGACGAGGCGCGGGCCATGACGGTGGCGGGCGAGTGCCCCTCGGTGGCGTACGCCCGCAGGACGATCCGCAACTGGCCCATCACGGCGGCGGCGTGGGTGTCATGGCCCTGGACGTCGCCGATGACCGCCCCGACCCGGCCGCCGGGCAGCGGGATGGCGTCGTACCAGTCGCCGCCGATGTCCCGGCCCATCCGGGCCGACCGGTAGCGCACCGCGATCTGCGCGCCGGGGACGTCGGGGATGCGGCGCGGCAGCATGGACTGCTGGAGGCCCTCGGCGAGGTCGTGCTCCTGGTCGAAGAGCATCGCCCGGGCTATGGCCTGCGCCAGGCTGCTGCTCAGCGCGATGTAGAGGTTGCGCTCCTGCTGGGTGAAGCCGCGCGCCTCGCGGTAGAGCAGCCCCAGCGCGCCGATGGGCCGGGCCTGGGCGATCAGCGGCAGATAGGCGGCGGAGCTGATGCCGATGTCCTTGATGCGCTCCCACAGCCAGGGGTAGTGGGTGGAGAACTCCTCCGGCGACTCGATGAACCGGGGCGAGAGGGTGCGGATCACCTCGCTCATCGGGAAGTTGTCGTCGATGCGCGTATAGCGGGTCCCGGGGATGAAGTGCTCCGAGGGCCCCTCCGCGACGAGGTGGATGCGGCCGGACTCCAGCAGGCCGAGGACGAGCAGATCGGAGCCCAGATGATCGACGGCCCGGGTGTCCCGGAAGAAGTCGATGACGTCCTGGACGGTCCGGGCGTGCGCGAGGGCGGCCGTCGTGGTCTCCACGACCGTCGTCTGGTGGCGGCGCTCCTCGTCGGTCTCGCGGGGCCCGGTGCGGCCCAGCTCCTCGGTGGCGTCACGGACGATACCGATGATCCGGCAGGGCCGCCCGTCGGCGTCGCGCCGGATGCGCCCCTGGGTGTACGTCCAGCGCTGGGAGCCATCGTCGGAGCGGACCAGGTAGTAGCCGCCGTAGCTCTCGCTGCCGTCCTTCAGCGCCCGGGCCACCATGCTGTCGAGCCGGGCGGCGTCGGGGCGCGACACGCGGTACGACAGATCGGTGATCCGGCCGTGGAACCGCTCCGGCGGCACCTCGAGGAGCTCCAGCGCCTGCGGGTCCAGGTGCAGCCGTCCACTGATCAGGTCCCAGTCGAAGCCGCCCATGCGATTGAGGGCGAGCACCGTCTCCGGGCGGGCGGGCCAGTCGTCCGGCGGCGGTACGGCGGCAGGCGTCGCTCCCCGATCAACCATAGAGTCACTCTGCCATCTTTTGTCTGTTTCTTCGATGTGACTGCATGGTCCGGAGGATTGCATGGTCCGGAGGACTGCGTGGTCCCGAGGGGCGTGAGCGGTACGGAGGGCGCCATGGAGTGGTTCACGGCATCCGGGTACTGGCTGAGCCGGCTGTTCCTGACGCGGGCGCTCGCCGCGATCTACCTGGTCGGCTTCGTCTCGGCGGCCCTCCAGTTCCGCGCGCTCATCGGGGAGCGGGGCATGCTGCCCGTCCCCCAGTACGTCGCGTACGTTCCGTCGCGCCGGGCACCCAGCGTCTTCCAGTTCCACTACTCCGACCGTTTCTTCGCCGCCTGGGCCTGGACGGGGGCGCTGCTGTCGGCCGCGGTCGTGGCGGGCGCGGCCGACGCCGTGCCGCTCGGCGCGGCGATGGCGATGTGGGCCGCGCTGTGGGTGCTCTATCTGTCGATCGTCAACGTGGGCCAGACCTGGTACAGCTTCGGCTGGGAGTCCCTGCTGCTGGAGGCCGGCTTCCTGGCCGTCTTCCTGGGCAACGCCCGGACGGACCCGCCCGTGCTCACGCTGTGGCTGATGCGCTGGCTGCTCTTCCGCGTCGAATTCGGCGCCGGGCTGATCAAACTGCGCGGCGACCCCTGCTGGCGGGATCTGACCTGCCTGTACTACCACCACGAGACCCAGCCCATGCCGGGCCCGCTGAGCTGGTTCTTCCACCGGATGCCCAGGCCCCTCCACCGGGTGGAGACGGCCGCCAACCACGTCGCCCAGCTGGTCGTGCCGTTCGGGCTCTTCACCCCGCAGCCGGTGGCGAGCGTCGCCGCCGGGGTGATCATCTGCACCCAGCTCTGGCTCGTCGCCTCCGGCAACTTCTCCTGGCTCAACTGGCTGACGATCGTCCTCGCCCTCTCCGCCGTCGACGGCACGGCCCTGGCGGAGCTGCTGGGCCTCCCCCGGCACGCCCCGGCGCCACCCGCCCCGGTCTGGTTCGAGGTGCCGGTGCTCGCCGCGGCGGTGCTGGTGGCCGTGCTGAGCTGGTGGCCGGTGCGGAATCTGCTCTCCGCGCGGCAGCGGATGAACATGTCCTTCAACGCCTTCCACCTGGTCAACACCTACGGCGCTTTCGGCAGCATCAATCGCAGCCGCTACGAGGTCGTCGTCGAGGGAACGGATGAGGAAGGGCTCACCGAGGACACGGTGTGGAAGGAGTACGGCTTCAGGGGCAAGCCCGGCGACCCCCGCCGGCTCCCCCGCCAGTTCGCGCCGTACCACCTGCGGCTCGACTGGCTGATGTGGTTCGCCGGGATCTCCCCCGGCTACGCCCGCGAATGGTTCGGCCCCTTCGTCGAACGCCTCCTGACGGGCGACCCGGCGACCCTGCGCCTGCTGCGCCACAACCCCTTCCCCGCCCGGCCCCCCACCCACGTCCGCGCCCGCCTGTTCCTCTACCGCTTCACGACCTGGCGCGAGCTCAGGGAAACGGGCTGCTGGTGGCACCGGACACTGGTACGCGAATACCTGCCGCCGGCACGGCTGGCACGGCCGTGAGGCGTATGGGCGCCGCCGCGCGGGGGGTCCGGGGGCCGAGGCCACCAGGCCGGGGCCCGGGGGTCCGGGGGCTTGCCCCCCGGGAAACGGGAAGGGGCGGGTCAAGGGCCTGTCTCCCGCCGCGACGGCGACCAGCCACATGAGCGCGGCCCGGCGGTGCCGACCCGCCCGCGGAAGCCGCCCGCGGAAGCCGGGGGCGGACGCCGGGCCGGAAGGCCGCCACCGGCCACGCGTCACGCGGGCGCCACACCCGCCCGGGCCAGCTCCGCCGCCGTGATCGGCGGCCCCGGCGGCGGCAGCCGCCGGGGACCACGCGCCACCCGTGCCACCACACCCGGCGTGAACAGCGCCGACATGGGCGCCGACAGGGTCATCACATCCACCATGGCCCGGGTCAGGCCCGGGTCCACGGTCGCGGTGAGCATCATCCGCTGGACATAGCCCCGCAGCAGCCGCGCCACGGCCGGCGGCCGCTCCCCGATCGCACCCGGGTAGTGGATGTCCTCGCCCACGGCCATCGCCCAGGGCCCGTCCACCGTACGGGCCACCGCCCGCTGCGCCCGCCGGGCCAGCCGGGGGTCGCCGAGCACCTGCCCGTCCAGGACCTCGCCCAGCGCGACCGCGCCGTGCGCGGCGACCGACATCCCGTGACCGTAGATGGGGTTGTACGCCGCCACCGCGTCCCCCGTGACGACGAAACCGCCCGGCCAGGACGCCATCCGCTCGAAGTAGCGGCGGCGGTTCACCGTGGAGCGGTTGAGCCGCACCTCGGTCAGCGGCTCCGCGCGGGCGATGAGGTCGGCCACCAGCGGATGCCTCAGCCGGCGCGCGAACGGCTCGAACTCCCCCGCCTCCCGCGAGGGTTCACCGCCCCTCGTACCGGACACCGTCACCAGCCACCGCCCGCCCTCCACCGGATGCATCGTCGCGCCCTGGCCCGGCAGCAACGAGTCCGGGCGGGGGGTGACGCTCACGACGGGGAAGTCCTCCGCGCCCGGGGGCGCCCGGAAGAGGCGCGTCGCGTAGACGAGGCCCGAGTCGACGGTCTCCTCCCGGACGGCGGGGAGCCCCAGCTCCGTCAGCCACCGCGCCGCCTGTGAACCCCGCCCGGTCGCGTCGACGACCAGCGCGGCCGGGAGCGGCCGCGCCTCGCGCGCGCCCACCTCGCCGATCCGCACGCCCGTCACCCGCCGGGCGTCGCCCAGGAGCCCATGGACCTCGAAGCCGTCCCGGAGCGTGATCCGGGGACGCTCCAGCACCCGCTCCCGCACCACCGCGTCCAGCAGGTCCCGGCTGCACGCGATCAGGAACTGCATTTCGGGCGTCCGGGGGAGCCAGCCCTGCGACGACAGCGACACCAGCGCCGTCGGCAGCGCCACCCGCCGGGCGCCCGCGGCCAGCCACCGGTCGGTGATCCCGGGCAGCAGCGACTCCACCGCCCGCGCCCCGCCCGCGAGCATCAGATGCGCGTGCCGGGCCTGGGGCAGCCCCTTGCGGGGCAGGGCCCCGGACGGCAGCCGGTCCCGCTCGACGACCACCACCTCGTCGGCGTGCTCCGCCAGCACCGAGGCGGCCAGCATCCCCGCCATCCCGCCGCCCAGCACCACGGCCCGGCGCCCGGGAACGACGCCGCCGTCACTGTGCGCATCGCTCATGCCCGCTCCTCCTCGTCACGGTGGGGACAACGCGTGCACCGCATGCTCTGCCCACACCGCATGCTCTGCCCACACCGCATGCTCTGCCCATACCGCGCGCGCCCGGAACACATGCGCGCCGCTCCCCCGTAGCGCACGGTGGTGGTGTGGAGGTGGTGCCATGGAGCCCGTGGAGGCGCTGGAGCGCGTCGCGTTCCTGCTGGAGCGCTCACAGGCGCCGACGTACCGCGTGAAGGCGTTCCGGACGGCCGCCGCCGTGATCCGCGAGCTGCCGGACGGGGAACTGCGGCGGCGCGCGGCCGACGGCTCCCTGACGGCGCTGGGCGGCATCGGCCCCAGCACCGCCGGCGTGGTCACCGAGGCCCTCACGGGCCGGACGCCCGGCTATCTGGCACGGCTGGAGGAGGAGACGGGCGGCCCGCTCACCGAGGGCGGGCTGGCCCTGCGGAAGGCCCTGCGCGGCGACTGCCATCTCCACTCCGACTGGTCGGACGGCGGCAGCGGCATCGAGGAGATGGCCCGCGCCGCCCGCGCGCTCGGCCACGAATGGGCCGTGCTCACCGACCACTCCCCCCGGCTCACGATCGCCCATGGGCTGTCCGCGGAGCGGCTGCGGCGACAGCTCGACGTCGTCGCCGAAGTGAACGCACGGCTGGATGACGACCGGCTGGACGACGACGGCTTCCGGCTGCTGTCGGGCATCGAGTGCGACATCCTCGACGACGGCGCACTCGACCAGGAGGAGGAGCTCCTGGCCCGGCTGGACGTGGTGGTCGCCTCCGTCCACTCCAAGCTGCGGATGGCGGCGCCGGCCATGACCCGGCGGCTGGTGGCCGCCGTCGCCAGCCCCCTCGTGGACGTCCTGGGGCACTGCACCGGACGGCTGCACGGCGGGCGGGAGCGGCCGGAGTCGGAGTTCGACGCGGACATGATCTTCGCCGCCTGCGCCCGCTTCGGCACCGCCGTGGAGATCAACTCCCGCCCCGAGCGGCTGGACCCGCCGCGCCGGCTGCTGCGCCGGGCCCTGGACGCGGGCGTGCTGTTCGCCATCGACAGCGACGCCCACGCGCCCGGCCAGCTCGACTGGCAGATCCACGGCTGCGCCCGCGCCGAGGAGTGCGGCGTGCCCGCCGACCGGGTCATCACCACCTGGCCGGTGGACCGCCTGCTGGACTGGGCCGGTTCGAAGTGAACGCCCCGCTGCCCGAGCGCCCCTCGATCCGGCCGATGCTGGCCACCCCCGGGCCGCTGCCCGTCGAGGGCGAGGACGTCCACTGGGCCTTCGAGGTCAAATGGGACGGTGTCCGCTGCGTCGCCGACACGCCCGGCGACGGCACCCTGCGCCTGGTCACCCGCACGGGCAACGACGCGACCCGCACCTACCCCGAGCTCCAGGCGCTCGGCGAACAACTGCACGGCCGGCCCGTGGTGCTCGACGGCGAGATCGTGGTCCTGGACGCGGAGGGACGCCCCGACTTCGGGCTGCTCCAGCGCCGGGTGGGCATCGGCAACCCGCGCCGCGCGGCGCACCTGGCGATGGAGTACCCGGTGCACCTGATGGTCTTCGACATCATGTACCTCGACGGCGTCCTCCTCACCGACCTCGCCTACCGCGAGCGCCGGGCCGTGCTCTCGGGGCTGGGCATCGGCGGCCCGAACTGGTCGGTGCCCGCCTACCTCGAAGGCCAGGGCAGACGGGCCTGGGACGCCACCCTGAGCAGCGGCTTCGAGGGCGTGATCGCGAAACGGCTGATCTCGCGGTACGCGCCGGGCCTCCGGTCACCCGACTGGCGCAAGACCAAGCATGTGATCACGATCGACGTCCTCATCGGCGGCTGGACCGAGGGCCAGGGCCGGCTGACGGGCCTGCCCGGCGCGGTCCTGGCCGGGCTGCGCGAGCCCGAGGGCCTGCGCTACATCGGCTCCGTGGGCTCGGGCCTCGCCGAGCGCGAACGCGCCGACCTGGCCCGCTATCTGACGGTGGTTCAGCGCCCCGACTCGCCGTTCACGGGCCCGGTCGACGTACCGGCCGCGCACTGGGCCGAGCCCCGGCTGGTCGCCGAGGTCGTCTTCAGCGGCTGGACGGCGGCAGGAAAGCTCCGCCACCCCACATGGCACCGGCTCCGGCCGGATCTGACGGACCTGGCGTAAGCGGTGCCGCCGTGAGCGGCATCCCGGCACCCCGTTATCCCGGCCCCGGTCTCCCGGCCCGACGGGCCGACGGGCCCTCCGGGCCCCGGCGCGCGGGCCCCGGGGCGCCGCCGGCTCACGGCAGCGGGGCGCGCCCGCGTCCTCCCCCCAGTCCCGCCAGCGGGTCGCCGTGGTCGGCGACGCGGTCGAGGACCTCCTCCGGGCCGAAGGTCAGCCCGGCCGGATCCGTACAGCCGGCGACCTCGTCCCAGCCGACCGGGGCGGCGACACCCGGACGGTCCGGTGTCAGACGCACGGAGTACGGCGCCACCGTCGTCTTGGCGCTCGCGTTCTGCGACCAGTCGATGAGGACCTTGCCCCGGCGCTCGGCCCGCGCCATGGAGACCACCACCAGCCCGGGATGCTCGCTCATCATCCGCCCCGCCAGTTCCTTGGCGTACCGGGAGGCGGCCCGGCCCGACGCGGGCCGGATGGGCGCGTAGAGGTGCAACCCCTTGGACCCGGAGACCACCGGGTACGCGGTGAGCCCGTCGGCGTCGAGGAGCTGGCGCAGCCGCTGGGCCACCCGGCAGCAGATGACGAGGTCGGTGCCGGGGCCGGGGTCCAGGTCCAGGACGAGGCGGTCGTGCCCGTCCGGGCCCGCCCCGGCCGTCCACTGGGGCACGTGCACCTCGTACGCGCCCAGGTTCACCATGGCGACCAGCGCGGCCGTGGAGTCCAGCACGATCTGCTCGGTGACCCCCTCCCGGTGTTCCACCGGCACCCGGGGCACCCAGTGGGGGGAACCGCCCGGCGGGTTCTTGGCGACCCAGCTCTGCCCCGCCGGGCCCTCGGGCGCGCGGACGAACGAGGCGGGACGGCCGCGGGCGTGCGGCAGCAGCGCCGGGGCGATCCGGGCGTAGTACCGCAGCACCTGCGCCTTGGTGTGCCCCGACCCGGGGAAGAGCACCCGGTCCAGGTGGGACAGGGCCAGCCGGTGGCCCTCGACCTCCACCACCTGCCGGTCCGATGAGTCGGGCATAAGGTAGGAATTCCCCGTGGAGGGACGGATCCATGCGGACCATGTGGAAGGGTGCCATCGGCTTCGGCCTGGTCTCCGTGCCCGTACGGCTCTACGCCGCCGTCCAGGAGCACGGGCTCAGACTGCATCAGGTCCATGACGAGGACGGCGGCCGCATCCACCTCAAGCGCGTCTGCGACGCGTGCGGCGAGGAGATCGACTACGAGCACGTCGCCAAGGGCTACGAGGACGACGAGGGCAACACGGCCGTCGTCACCAGGAACGAGCTGGCGGGCCTGCCCCTGCCGAGCAAGAAGCTCATCGACGTCCTGGCGTTCGTCGACGCCGACCGCATCGACCCGCTGCGGCTCTCCGGCGCCTACTACCTCGCCCCGGAGAGCGCGGCCGCCGACAAGCCCTACGTCCTGCTGCGGGAGACGCTGAAGCGGACCGAGCGGGTCGCCGTCACCAAGATCGCGCTACGGACCCGGGAGTCGCTGGCCCTGCTGAGGGTCCACGAGGACCTGCTGGTCCTCCACACCATGTACTGGCCGGACGAGATCCGCGACAGCCAGGGCCTCGCCCCGTCCTCCTCGGTCACCGTGCGGCCGCAGGAGCTCAAGATGGCCACGAGCCTGATGGACACGCTGTCGGAGGACTTCGACCTCGGCGCACTGGAGGACGAGTACGAGATCGCCCTCGGCGAGCTCATCAGCGCTCATCTGGATCACCGGCCGGCGCCCCGGAAGAAGACCACGACCGCGCCCGACAATGTCATCGATCTGATGGCGGCCCTCCAGGCCTCCATCGATTCGGCGAGCGGGAAAGGCGCCCCCGCGAAGGCGGCGGCGAAATCCACGCCGTCAGCCACGCCGTCCGGGCGTGCGAAAAAGGCCGCCGAATCGAGCAGAGGTGCGAGCAAAAAGGCCGTGGCCAAAAAGACCACGGCCCGGAGCACCACCGCGAAGAGCGGCACTGCGAAGACGGCGACGGCGAAGACGGCGAAAAAGACCGCCGCGAAGAAGACGGGCCGCCGCGTCTCCTGAGCCTGTCGCCCCGGGCCGACGGCCCCTCTTCACACGGTGACGTCACACCCGGACGTCAACCCACTGCGTCAACACAGGAACTCACTCCGTGGGCTCGGCCTCCTCCTCGGCGCCCAGTTCCACGAGCCCTGCCCGTGCGATACGGACGAGCCCGTCCGCCCCGCAGCGCTCCGAGAGCTCCAGGCCCTCCCGCAGCCGCGCCACCGCCTCCGCCTTGTCGCCGGACTCGCGCAGCGCGACTCCATGGTCGACCAGAGCCGCCGCGAGCTCATAGCGGCAGGGCGACATCCGCAGATGGGCGACGGCCTTGCTCAGCCGGGCCAACCGCTCCTGCGGCGCGTCCACCTTCGCCGCCATGCGCAGCGCCTCGCCGATGGCCGTGTCGGTGCCGAACCGCATCGCGTGCTGGAGCGCCTGGCCGACCAGGGTCCGGGCGCGCTCCGGCTCTTCGTCCTTGATGGCGACGGCGAGGTCGAATGCCCAGGGTGCCCAGAGGGTGTTGCGCCGTCCACGCTCCTCGAGTCGGCGCCCGGCCGCCTCCAGCTCGGCGATGGCCTCCTTGGTCTGGCCCCGGGCAAGCAGCAGCCTGCCCGCCAGACAGGCGGCCTCCGGAAGGACGATCGCCGGTGAGTACGGCGGGAGGAAGGAGTTGGCCTCCGCTACCTCCTGGGCCTCGTCGACCTTGCCGCGGGCGAGCAGCGTGTCGATCAGCATGCACGTGCCGTCCCACTGGATGGGAAGCCCCGGACCCAGCCGGTGGGCCAGACCCAGCCCCTTGCGCAGGGCCTTCTCGGCCTCCACCAGATCGCCGCGACGCCGGAAGACCAGCCCCCGGAAGTCATGGGCGAAAGCGAGGTGGGCACCGCTCCAACCGGCGATCTCGAAGGCGCGCACGGCCTCGTCGAAGAGGTCCCCGGCCTCGTCGAGCTGGTCGGCGTAGGCACAGACGACTCCGATGAGGCTGGGGATCTCGAAGCCCCACTCCGCATTCGTCCAGCCCAGACCATCGGGCAGCTTGCCGTCCACCAGGACGCGGTCGATGAACTCGGTGACCTCCAAGGAGTTCTCACTGCGGATCAGGCCGTCGAACGCGCGAAGGACCAACAGGGCGCGCTCGGCGTTGTCCCGGCCTTCGAGATCGCCGGCCAGTTCTGCGATACGGCGGGAGTGGGCGAGGGCGTCCTCCTCCTCGACCTGGATGCCTTTGTACATGTAATGGGCCGCCTGCAGCCGCATCTTGCCCGGACCCGGCGGAGTCCGGCTCGCCTGGTCGGCGACCACCTTGGCTGCCTCGCTGAGCTGGTTGTTGTGCGCGTAGGCCTGGGAGAGCCGGAAAGTAGCGTCGATGCGCAGCTCTTCGCTGAGATCCGGCAGGTGCAGGGCGGCACGGAGGTGGTTGACCGTGGTCTGCGGCGAGGTCAGCAGAGCCGCGCAGCCCAGCTCGTAGAGCAGCATGGCCCGCTCCTCCTCGGGCGGGGGCTCCATCAGTGCCCGCTCCAGACAGCGACGAGCCGCGTCGGGGGCGCCAACGGCAAGGTGTTCCCTGGCCGCCGCGCGCAGCTGGCCGACCACCTCGGTGTCGGAGTCGGGGTGCACTTCCAGCAGGTGCCGGGCCACCACGGCGACCCCTTTGCCCGCATCGCCGCAGAGCCAGGCGGCCTGCCCGTGCATGGCGGTGCGGGTGCCCGTCGGGATCGCCCGGTAGACGGCGGTGGCGATGAGCGGGTGGACGAACTCCAGCGTGGTGGTGCCGGTGAGGATCCGGGCCTCCCGCAACTGGTCGGCGCGCTGTTCGGCCTCGGCGGGGCCCATGCCCGCCAGGTTGGCGGCGAGCCTCGGCTCGATCTCCGTGCCGAGGACGGCCGCCGCGTAGGCGAACCGCGTGACAGCCGAACCCAGCTGCTCGAGCCGGGCGACCAGGCCCGGGCCCCGGGCGGCGGCGCCGAGGGCGCGCAGCAGCGCGGCCGACTCCTCGACCGGATCCATGTCGCGGTCCCGTGCCTTGGCTATCAGCTCGACGGCCTCATAGGGATTTCCGCCGGTGACCGCCCAGACCTCCCGGCAGAACGGATCGTCCGCGCCGGGGCCGAGGGCTTCGCGCACCAGCCCGGCCACCGCCTCGGGGGTCAGGGCACGCAGCTCGACGGGGCGGGCCGCCCGCCCGGCGACCAGATCCTTGAAGCCCGGGGTGTGGTCGGGCAGTTCCTCCGGCCGGTAGGCCAGCACGATGAGGAGCGGCATCTCCCGCAGCCGTACGGCGAAGGAGGTGATCCAGGCCAGGGACTCGGGGTCGACCCAGTGGGCGTCGTCGACGATGACGATCAAAGGCTTGTGGTTGAGGGCGAGTTGGGTGATCACCCAGTCGAGTCCGTCGCGCACGCCCTGGGGGTCGGCCTGCGGGCCGACGGGCGGGGTGATGCCGAGCGCCGGGCCGGCGATGTCGTGCCAGTCGCCGAGCAGCGCCCGCCGGGCCTCCTGGGTCATCGCGGCGAGCTCGGGCTGGAGGAGCTGCCGGACGACGGTGAAGGGCACTCTCTCCGCGGACTTGCTGCCGCGCCCGAAGAGCACGGTGCAGTCGTCGCGCTGGCCCGCGATCCGGCGCACATGCGTGAGCAACGACGTCTTGCCCACGCCTGCTTCACCGCTGACGAGAAGCAGACCGCCTTCCCTTACAGCCTTGGTCCCGCCGGCCTCACCGACACGACCGGCTTCGGCCTCGAGGACCTCCTCAGCCCCTTCGGCCTCTTCGTTCTCAGTGCTCTCCTTCTGGGTCTCACGGCCGCAGAGGCCGTACCCCGCCCGCTCGACGACGGATAGCTCGCGCTCTCGCTCGAACAGGGCGGCAGATAGGACGCGTTCACGCTGTTGCCCCGACATGACGGTGTCTCCCCGGAGGATGTGGTGGAGCGAGCCTAGCCCCGTCCACCGGCCAAGGGGCAGGGTTCGGTGGACGGACCACCCGTGAGCGTGACCTTCGCTCCGGGCCGAACGCGCCCCCTGTCATTCGGAAATACATTCGCCCACTGGGGCGTGGGCCATTATGAAGCCTTTCGAATTCGCTCGTCATCTCATTCCGCGAATATGACAAGTTCGCGCCGGGAGCGTCCGGCGACCGGCTACGCTCCATGTCGCGCAGCGGACCGCCGTGAGTACGGCCCGCCGCGATCAAGTGCTGTGCTGCCGCCGCCTTTCCCGCCCAAGAAGCGAGGAAAATGCCGCGCTCCGGCCCCCACTCCTTTGTCTCAAGAGTTCCGAGGATCTCGATGGTTGGTACAGGCTCGTCGGCAACCAGGCGGCCCGCCTCCGCGCTCATATGGCTGATCTCCCCACTGGTGCTGGCCGTGTGCGCGGTCACGGCGGTCCTCTCCGTGGCCCCGGCGGCGCGGGCGCCCGTGGCCTGGTGCGGAGCGGCGGCCACCGTCGCGGTGGGGCTGGCCTCCACCGAGGCGGCGCGGCGCGGCAGGGTGATCGCGGGGCTGCGCCGGCGCCTGGCCGAGCGGGAGGCGCTGCTCCAGCGCCGGCTGGATCAGCATGACGCCGAGACCTGGCGCTTCGCCCGGGACGTCCTCCCCGAGGCGCTCAAGCTGATGCGCCGCGGCGCCCCCACCGACCAGGTCGTACGGGTGACCGTCCCGGCCCATGAGCTGGAGCCCGGTTTCGCCGCCGCGCACCGGGCCGTGGTGCGGTCCGTCATCGAGGCGGTGCAGCAGGAGGAGGCGCTGCGTGACGCGGCCCACCGCGCGTTCGTCAACATCGCCCGCCGTATGCAGGCGATCGTGCACCAGCAGGCCTACGACATCCGGGAGATGGAGCACAAGCACGGCAACAACCCCGATGTCTTCGGCGATCTGCTGCACCTCGACCACGGCAACGCCCTGACCGGCCGTCTCGCGGACAGCATCGCGGTCCTGGGCGGCTCGCGCCCGGGCCGTCAGTGGCGCTCCGAGATCCCGCTCTACAACGTGCTGCGCGGCGCGATGTCCCGCATCCTCGAGTACCGCCGCGTGGACCTCCACTCCGTGGCCGACGTCGCCGTGGTGGGTCCCGCCGTCGAGCCGGTCATCCACGCGCTGGCCGAGCTGCTGGACAACGCCACCCGCTACTCGCCGCCGCAGACCCGGGTCCATCTGACCGCCGTCGACATCCAGTCCGGGATCGCGGTCGAGATCGAGGACGCCGGGGTCGGCCTCACCGACGAGGCCCGCCGCCGCACCGACCGGGTGCTGTCCAAGGAGGGCGGCCTGGACCTGGACGACCTCGGCGAGTCCCCGCGGCTGGGGCTGGCGGTGGTCAGCCGGCTGGCCAACACCTATGACTTCATCGTGTCCCTGCGGCCCTCGGCCTACGGCGGTGTCCGCGCGGTGCTGGTCATCCCGCCGAACCTGATCACCGCGAGCAGGTTCCCCGGAGGCGATATCGCCCGTGCCCCCAAGCTTCCGCCCGCCAAGAAGAAGCGGCGCCCCGGTTCCATCCCCGCCCAGCCGTCCTCGACGCCGATGATGGACAGTCCCGTCCCGCCACCGATGGGCGACACCGGTCTGCCCCAACGCCGCCGGCGGCGCGGGCCGGCCCCGCTCCCCTTCGGCCGGGGCGCGGCCGCCGAGCGGGCCCGGAACGCGGCGACCGAGCGGCGCAAGCCCGTCCCGTCCACGCCCGAGGAGCCGCCGCAGCCCGGACTGTGGCTGGCCGCGTTCACCAGCGGCATCAACGGCGAGCTGCACGAGCAGCACGAGCGGAACGGGCGGCCCATCACCGACAACCCGTCAGACAAGGAAGAGTAGCCAAGTGACGCAGCAGCCGCGGTTCAACATGGACTGGATGCTCAAGGACCTGGCCACCAGCGTCCCCAAGACCCGCCACGTGATCGTGCTGTCCTCGGACGGCCTGCGGATGGCCCAGTACGACACGGAACCGGAGGTCGCCGACCGTCTCGCCGCAGCCTGCGCCGGACTGCAGAGCCTCTCGGCGGCCATCGCCCAGGAGTTCCCGCACGGGGACGGGGAGATGCGCCTGGTCGTGATCGAGGTCGACGGCGGCTTCTTCTACCTCATGGCCGCCGGGGCCGGGGCGTATCTGGCCGTGCTGGCCGACGACGACGTGGACGCCGGGCTGATGGGCATGAAGATGCGGGACCTGGTGGCCCGCATCGGCTCCCATCTCACCAGCCCGCCCCGGGTCGGCGGGGCGGCCACGTGAACGGTTCCCGACCCGATGACGAGCCCGGAGCGGAGCCGCCCGGCAACCCGGACCGGCTGTACATCCTCAGCACGGCGGAGACCCGGGCCAGGACCTCGACCCACCTCGACCTGGTCACCCTGATCGTCTCCCGCGCGGAGCCCGACCCCGGTCTCCAGCCCGAGCACGCCGCCGTCGTGCGGATGTGCGACTTCCCCCTCTCGGTCGCGGAGATATCCGCCTATCTGGAGCTGCCGGTGAGCACCCTGACCCCACTCCTCACCGAACTGCTCGCAAACGGAAAGGTCGAGGCCCGGCCGCCGGTGCCCGCGGCCGCGCTGCCCGACGTCCGAATCCTTGAGGCGGTGATGCATGGACTACAGAAGCTCTGAGAACTACGCCGGGCCGCGCAGCGAGGACATCCTTCCCGCCACCGCCACCGCGGCCGTCAAGGTCGTCATCGTCGGGGGCTTCGGGGTCGGCAAGACGACCCTGGTGGGCTCGGTCAGCGAGATCCGACCGCTGACCACCGAGGAGACGATGACCCAGGCGGGGGTCGGCGTGGACGACCTCGCCGGCATCGAGCAGAAGACCGAGACCACGGTGGCCATGGACTTCGGCCGCATCAGCATCAACGACCAGCTGGTGCTGTACCTGTTCGGCACGCCCGGCCAGGAGCGGTTCTGGTTCCTGTGGAACGGCCTCTTCGAGGGCGCCCTCGGCGCGGTCGTCCTCCTCGACACCCGCCGGATGGAGGTCAGCTATGACGTGATCGGCCGCCTGGAGGAACGCGGCGTCCCCTTCGTCGTCGGGGTCAACGCCTTCCCCGGTGCCCCCAGGTACCCCGTGCCGGAGCTCCGGGCGGCGATGGACCTGGACGACTCCGTCCCCATGATCGACTGCGACGCCCGCGACCGCGCCTCCTGCCGCGACATCCTGATGGCGCTGATGCGCTATCTGTACACCCTCACGACCGTCTCCACGGAGCCACAGTGACCAACTCCCCCGAACCCACCCACACCGACTCCCTCATGGCCCCGCCGCCGGGATGCCCGGCACACCTCGGCGCGTCCCACGCGGGCGCGTCCCGGCTGTACGGCCCGGAGGCCGAATCGGACCCGTACGGGCTGTACGAGCGGCTGCGCGCCAAACACGGTCCGGTGGCGCCGGTGCTGCTCTCCGGAGATCTGCCGGCCTGGCTGGTGCTGGGGTACCGGGAGAATCTGGACGTGGCACGTACGCCCTCCCGGTTCTCGCGGGATTCCCGGCACTGGCGAGAGTTCCGGGAGGGAAGGGTCCCTCCCGATCACCCGTTGGCGCCCGTCACCGCCTGGCAACCGATCTGCGTCTTCGCCGACGGTGAGCAGCACGAGCGATGGCGCGGTGCCGTGAACGACAGCATCGCGCGTTTTGACAAGAGGGGTATCCGCCGCCATGTGACGCAGTGCGTCAACCAGCTGGTCGACCGCTTCTGTGCCGACGGCCGCGCGGATCTCGTGAGTCAGTTCGCGGAATATCTGCCGATGATGGCGATGACCCAGCTGCTCGGCATGCCCGAGGAGGACAGCCCCCGGCTGGCCAAGGCCGCCCTCGACATGCTCAGGGGCACCGAGACGGCGGTCGCGAGCAATGAGTTTCTTCAGGACACGCTGCGCAAGCTTGTCGCACGGAAGCACTCCCAGCCCGGCGCCGACTTCACCTCCTGGCTGCTGGAACATCCCTCTGGCCTTTCGGACGACGAGGTACAGCAGCATCTGCGGCTCGTCATGATCGCCGCCTACGAATCCACTGTGAATGTCATCGCGAACACCCTGAAGATGGTGCTCACCGACATCCGCTTCCGGGCCTCCCTGGCGGGCGGGCATATGACGCTGCCCGATGCCGTAGAGCAAGTACTCTGGGACGAACCGCCGTTCATCACCATCCTGGGCCGCTGGGCGACTCAGGACACGGAGCTCGGTGGGCAGCACATCAAGTCGGGCGACGCGCTGGTCATGGGGTTGGCTGCCGCGAACATGGACAAGGTGGTCCGACCCGACCTCGACGCGCCCATCCACGGCAACCGCGCCCACCTCGCCTTCAGCGGCGGAGCACACGAATGCCCCGGCCAGGATGTGGGACGAGCCATCGCGGGCACGGGCATCGACGCCCTGCTGTGGCGACTTCCCGACCTCACGCTCGCCTGTGAGGAGTCCGAACTCACCTACCTCTCAGCCATGATGAGTCGCCGCCTGACCGAGCTGCCGGTGAAGTTCACGCCGCATCAGCCGCAGCTCCCGGATCTCGCCGACTATGAGATCCCGTCCGCCCGGCCGGATGCCCTGGGGAACGGAGCGACCGCTCCGACAGGGACTTCTGAGGATTCGGCGCCGGCACGTTCCTCGTGGTGGCGGTCGATCACTCAGTGGCGGTGGCTGCGCCGCCGCCACTGAGCTTGATCGCGACACCGGAACGCCTTCCAGATGCCTCCCTGCACACCGGATCCGTACGGGGGGGCATCTGGTGGTCGGCTGTCAAGCGCCGTATCCGTCCAAACGCCTGAGCGGTCAGCCGACCGGCACAGCCTCGGCGGTCGGGTGCCGCTCTGCGAGCGGCCCGCCTTCCGGAACGTAGCGGCGTGCGCTGGTGTACCAAGCGTAGAGGCCTGCCAGGAAACCGAGGGCTCCCTTCAGCCATGCCTCCAGGTCGGCGCGCTCGCCCGGGTCCAGCCCGGCTTGCCGGATGACCGGGGGCAGTTCGGTCTGCGCGAGATGCTCGAAATAGCGGAGCCTGGCATCGACCAGATCGGCCGCGGCGTACAACGCCTCCTGCACCGAGACACCCAGGGAGGCTTTGAGGACGACCACGAGGTTGTTGACGTCGTGTTCGTCATCGACTTCCCGCTGGTAGGAGACTATGTCGTTCGCGAGTCCCATGTGGTCCATAAAAGCATCGAACAGGGCGGATACGGTCCGCGTGTGCTTGATGCTCTCGGGGATCGCCGCTCCGGTGGAGAGCTCGACAAAACACGGGGCGGTGTAAGCCGCGAAGCTTTCACGCCGGAACAGGGCATACTCAATGAGGTCGGGGACACGACCCGCGAGGTTGTTGACCAGCTCCTGCACGCCCGCGTCGACATACCTCCGCAGGGCTCGGTTCAGCTCCTGCCGCATGTGCACTGGTGTGGAGCGGAGCAGGTCGTACTGGAGGTCGACCAGCCCTTTTTCTACGGAGTTGACCGGATCGGGCACCGCCGCACCAGGAACCGGCGACAGGAAGGAGTGCAGGCGGGCAGTGAAGGCCCGCGCCCCCGACAAGTCGCCCGTTCGTTTGAACTTGAAAGCAAAGTGGTCGTCCCAGGCCAGCGTCCAGAGCATGAGCCTGTGAACGAGTCGAAGGTCGGCCAGTGAGGCGTCGGGCACGGTCCACGCCGTCAGTCGGTCAACGGCCATGGCGTGAAACTGGGACGTATCCCAGATGGCACCACAGTCGAGCATGCCCATGCGACGGGCCCACGTCTCATTCTCCTCGCGTAGAGCCGGGAAGTGGGAATTCACGTGCGCGGGATACGGCATCCGCAGCTGCGGGAGCTCGATGGTCTGTCGTGTCACGGGGCCCCTCCTACCGGGCTTCCATCCTGATTTCGGCTACCGACTGTCATGATTCCCGGCACCCACCGTATTTGAGGGGGTGTCGGCCGGGAAGCATCGGGACTCCTTCCGTTTCCTGGCACTCGCGGACTTCTGACAGCTCCCACTCACCGCAACGGCAGGAGGCGCGAAGACCGCACACCGACTGCGGGAGAGATATAGGATGCGGTTTCTCGGCAGACCACTACACCCGGTTCGGGATCACGCAGAGGCCCGGCGATCCACCCCTCTTGGGCCCGAGCGTTTCATCCAGGAGGAATATGCCTGCCGCCAGGCGGGATTCAAGAGCTGCACGACCGAGAAGCCCGGGCGATCTGGTGCTCATGAGACCCCCCACCATGAGTACGGAAAGTGCAGCCCATACTCTCCAGGCACCTCAGGTGTCCGATAGGCGGAGTGAAAGAGCAGAGAACAAGGCTGACTACTCCGACAGGTGAGGCGAAGTATTGACTGCTGGAGCGCCGTTCATCGACACCGTCTGCCCCTGGCAGTGCTTCTCGCCGCCTGTTTGAGCTGACATCCATGCGCGATGAGTCCTGCCTGCCGAGAGGAAGCCGCCCATGGAGTGAAGACCCTTCGGGGAGACGCGGAGATTTGCATGATGCCTCGCATTATCTGCAAATACGCTTACCCCTCTGTGGGGCACTTTGCTCTCATGCCTGGAACACAGGCCATGAGGATGTCCCGATCTCGGTCAGGACACGACCGAATACCTCCTTGACACCGGTGGAGTCGGCACTGCGCGTCCAGATCAAGACCACTGGCGAAGTCACCCAACCATCTGGCCTCATTGGTAAACAGGATTCCCGACGCGGACAGGATCTGCGCATGCGTGGTGACTCAGGCAAACGACCGGGCATGTCCCACACTGATGATCAGCACGCTTGAGGGAGGTATGTGATGACGATGCTGTCGTCAACAGAGCGGCTGAGACGGCTTCTCACCTCGCCGTGGTGGCGGGCCGGTCTGGCGGTCCCCACCGGCGCCCTGCCCGCCCTGGCCTTCCCCGCCCCCTCCCTGTGGTGGCTCGCCTGGGTGGCGCTCGTGCCGTGGATGCTGCTCGTACGGGGGGCGCCCACGGCGCGGCGGGCGGCGGTGGAGGGGTGGCTGGGCGGGGCCGGGTTTCTGCTGGCCGTGCATCACTGGCTGCTGCCCAGCCTGCATGTGTTCATCCTGGTGCTGGCCGCGCTGCTGGGTTTGTTGTGGGCGCCCTGGGGGCTGCTCGTGCGCCGGTTGCTGGGGGCCGGGCCGGGGGCCGGGCGGGTGGCGGCGGCCCTCCTCGTCGTGCCTTCCGGGTGGATCGGCGTCGAACTCGTGCGGTCCTGGGAGTACTTGGGCGGGCCCTGGGGGCTGCTCGGGGCCAGTCAGTGGCAGGTCGCCCCGGCGCTGCGGATGGCGTCCGTGGGGGGCGTCTGGCTGGTCGGGTTTCTGATCGTGGGCGTCAACACCGCTATCGCCGCGCTCGTTTCGGCGCCCCGCGCTCGCGCGGTGGCCGTCGCGGGGCTGCTCGTCTGCGCGGCGGCCGTCGCCGGGGTGTGGGGGTGGGCGCCGGTGCCGGAGCTCGCGGGGACGGTGCGGGTCGCGGTCGTGCAGCCCGGCGTCGTCGACGGGGTGGGGAGCGTGCAGCGGCGTTTCGATCGGGAGGAGAAGCTCACCCGCGAGCTCGCCGGGCAGCGGGTGGATCTCGTCGTGTGGGGCGAGAGCAGCGTGGGGCAGGATCTGGGGAGCCGGCCCGACCTGCGCGACCGGCTGGCCGCGCTCTCCCGGACCGTCGGCGCGGACCTGCTGGTGAACGTGGACGCGCGGCGGTCGGACCGGCCGGGGATCTTCAAGAGTTCGGTGCTGGTGGGGCCCGACGGGCCCACCGGGGACCGTTACGACAAGATGCGGCTGGTGCCCTTCGGCGAGTACGTTCCGGCCCGTTCGCTGCTCGGCTGGGCGACGTCCGTGGGCAAGGCCGCCGGTGAGGACCGGCGGCGCGGGGACCGGCAGGTGGTGATGCGGCTGCCGGACACCCGGGGCCGGGGGCTGCTCGTCGGGCCGCTGGTGTGCTTCGAGTCGGCCTTCCCGGACATGAGCCGGCAGCTGTCCGGGGACGGGGCCCAGCTGCTCGTCGCGCAGTCGGCCACGTCCACCTTCCAGAGCAGCTGGGCGCCCGCCCAGCACGCCTCGCTCGCGGCGCTGCGGGCCGCCGAGACCTGGCGGCCCATGGTGCACGCGACGCTGACGGGCGTGAGCACGGTGGCGGACCCGCGGGGACGGATCGTCGGCGAGCGGCTGGGCACGGAGCGGAGCGCCGCGGCCGTCTACGACGTGCCCCTGGCGCGCGGCACCAGCCCGTACGTCCGGGCCGGCGACTGGGCCGTCTACGGCTCGTTGACGGTCCTGGCCCTCTACGGGGTCGTGGAGCTGCTCGTATGGCTCGGCTTGAGGTCCGCCGCCTGACGTCCGGGCCGCGCGGGCGGTCGCCAGTCGGCCACGCCGTCCAGACTGCGCAGGGCGACGCGGGGGCCGAGGCGGTTGACGGTGGCGAGGACGCCGGTGCGCAGGGCGCACGCGAGGGGTGAGGAGAGGCGGGTCAGGCGGGCGACGCGGGCCGAGCGGCGGACGACGGCCGTGGTGCGCGACAGGCGCTGCCGGGTGTACTCGGCCAGGGCCTCGCAGGGGTCGGCGGCGCTCAAGGCGTGGGCGAGGACGACGGCATCCTCGATGGCCTGACAGCCGCCTTGGCCGAGGCTGGGGGCCATGGCGTGGGCGGCGTCGCCGAGTAGGGCGACCCGGCCCTGATGGAAGGCGGGCAGGGGGCGGGTCGTGGTGTGGACGTCGTTGCGCAGGATCGCGGCGGGGTCGGCGGCGTCGAGGATGTCGGGCACGGGGTGGTGCCAGTCGCCGAAGAGGCGGCGGAGCTGGGCGAGTTCGCCGCCCGGTGAGACGGCCCGGGCGGGGGCCACGGCCTGAGCGTAGGCGTAGACGCGGCCGTCGTGCAGCGGGACGGTGCCCCACAGCCGGCCGGGTCCCCAGGTCTCGTGCGCCGGGAAGGGCGTGGCGGGGCGGGGGACGACCAGGCGCCAGACGGTGGCGCCGGTGTAGCGGGGGGCGGGGTGGCCTGGGAAGAGGGCGGCGCGGACGGCGGAGTGGATGCCGTCGGCCGCGACGACGAGCTCCGCCTCCAGGTCGCCGTCGGGGGTGGTGACGCGGGCGGGGCGGTCCGGTGCGCCGGGGTCGGCGAGGGTGGCGGGGCTGCCGGTGCGTACGGACCCTTGGGGGAGGCGGGCGGCGAGCAGGCCGACGACGTCGGCGCGGTGGGCGACGACGACCGGGCCGCCGAAGCGCCGGGCGGCGGCCTCGTTGCTCGTACGGGAGAGCCAGCGGCCGTCGGGCAGCCGCAGGCCGCCGTCGGCCTGCCAGCCGGACAGGGCGCGTACGGCGTCGCCGGCGCCGAAGCTGTCGAGGGCGCGCTGGGCGTTGGGGGCCAGCGCGATACCGGCGCCGACGGGTTCGAGGGCGGCGGCGCGTTCGAGGACGGTGACGGTCCAGCCGTCGTGGTGCAGGGCGCAGGCCGCGGTGAGGCCGCCTATGCCGCCGCCGATGACGACGGCGCGGGGCTGTGCCATGGATCCTCCCGACCGGGAAGCAGGAACAGGAAACAGGGAACTACAGGTGTAGTGACAGCCAGGCTACTACAGCTGTAGTGCGGGCGGTAGATTGGCGTCGTGCGCCCCGAGAAGACCGCCCCCGCCCCCGCCCGTCCCCGCGCCCAGCTGATCGCGGACACCGCGCTCACCCTGCTCGCCGAGCGCGGCATGCGGGGCCTGACCCATCGCGCCGTGGACGAGGCCGCCGGGCTGCCGCCCGGCTCGACGTCGAACCACGCCCGTACCCGTGCCGCGCTGCTGGAGGCGGCCGTACGGCGGCTGGCCGAGCGCGAGGAGGCGGTGCTGACGCCCCGTGAGATGCCGGACCCGGCGGGGGCGGACGGGCTCGACGCGCTCGCCGACGCCCTCGCGCTCGCGCTCCACCGCTCGCTGACCGGGCAGCGCGAGCTGCTCCTCGCCCGCTACGAACTGGCGCTGGAGGCGGCGCGCCGGCCCGAGCTGAGGGAGATCTACGACGCGACGGGCCGGGGCCGTTTCCGCGCTCCGGTGATCGCGCTGCTGACGGCCGCGGGCTCCCCCGAACCGGAGCGGCACGCGCTGTCGCTCATCGCGTGGTGCGAGGGGCTGATGTTCTCGTGCGCGGCGGGCTCCTACCACGCCGAGACGCCCGGCCGCGCCGAACTGCGGCAGGGGTTCAGGGAGCTGCTGCGGGGAGCGCTGGGGCGATAACCCCCTGGCGTCGATTCGAACCGCGCAGCGATGATGACAGCATGACGATCAATGAGCGCCCCATGCCCTCGACCACCGCGGGCGAACGCGAAATGCTGGAAAGCTGGCTGGACTTCCACCGGACCACGCTGGCCATCAAGTGCGCCGGCCTGGACGACGAGCAGCTGCGGACGGCGTCCGCGCCGCCGTCCATCATGTCCCTCATGGGGCTCGTGCGGCACATGGCCGAGGTGGAGCGCCACTGGTTCCGGCGGGTGCTGTCCGCGGAGGACGCGCCGCCGATCTACTACGACGAGACCGACCGCGACAAGGACTTCAAGGTCACGGAGAAGGACACCGGCGAGGAGGCCCTCGCCACCTGGCAGGCCGAGGTCGCCAAGGCGCGGGAGCTCGCCGCCGCGCGGGCGCTGGACGACACCGGCACCGGTGTCGGGTTCCACCCGGGCCGGCCCTTCAGCCTCCGCTGGATCCTCATTCACATGATCGAGGAGTACGCGCGGCACAACGGTCACGCCGACCTCATCCGCGAGCGCGTCGACGGCGCGACCGGGGCCTGAGCGGAGCGCGGCCGGGGCCGTGAACCCATGTCACCCCTGCGGGGAATTCCCCATGTCCCTTGGCGGGCAGCAGGGTTGGCCGAATGCATCGAGTGCCCTCAGCCGCCGTCCTGGTGGCGGTGGCCATGTCGGCCGCGGTCGGCTGTGTCTCCGTCTCTCCCCACCCCCTCGCGCCCGGCTCGCCCGGCGGGTCCCGGGCCGTTCAGGGCCCGGCCCGTGAGTCGCTGACCGTCACGGGCCCGGGCGCCTCCCGGTCACCCTCACCGGACGGGAGGCCGGCGCCGGGGGCGGACGGGACACCGGGCCGGACGGCGGACCCCTTCCGGAAGGGCCCGAACGACCCGTACAACCAGTACGCCCCGTACGACCCGAAGAGCCCGGCGGGCCCCAAGGACCCGGCCGATCCGACCATGCCCTGGGACCCTCCGGTGCCCTCACGGCCGGCCGGTGGCGACCAGGGGGCGCGGCGCTCCCCGGACGCGCCGTCGCTCGTCGCTCCCCCGCCCGCCACCGATCCGGGCGGCGCCTGGCGAGCCCCCTCCCCGGAGCGGCGGGCCGAGCGTCAGGAACCCGCCCCGGCGCCGCCCGAGCCCGAACGCCCGGCCCCCCGGCCGGCGCCCGAACCGGAGGAGCGCCACGCGGCCCCGGCCCCTGCCCCCGCACCGGCCCCGGCGTCACGGGGGCAGCAGGGCAAGGGCCTGTGCGCCCTCGGCGACACCTATGGGAAGTGGGAGAAGGGCGGCGACGCGTCGCGGATCTGCCACCAGGTGTACGGGCGTTGATCCACGCCGGGCAGGCGGAAAGGCTCGCCCGTCAGACCGCGAGGCCCGGGATCCGCCAGTCGATCGGCTCGTGGCCCTGGGCCGCCACCGCCTCGTTGATCTGGGTGAAGGGGCGGCTGCCGAAGAACTTCTTCGCCGACAGCGGCGAGGGGTGGGCACCCTTGACGACGACGTGCCGCTCCTCGTCGATCAGGGGCAGCTTCTTCTGCGCGTAGTTGCCCCAGAGGACGAAGACGGCCGGGTCGGGGCGGGAGGCGACGGCGCGGATGACCGCGTCGGTGAACTTCTCCCAGCCCTTGCCCTTGTGGGAGTTGGGCTCGCCGCCCCGGACGGTCAGCACGGCGTTGAGCAGCAGGACGCCCTGCTCGGCCCACGGCAGCAGGTAGCCGTTGTCCGGGATGTCGTAGCCGAGCTCCTCGCGCATCTCCTTGTAGATGTTGCGCAGCGACGGCGGGGTCCTGACGCCCGGCCGCACCGAGAAGGACAGGCCGTGGCCCTGGCCCGGGCCGTGGTACGGGTCCTGGCCGAGGATGAGGACCTTCACCCGCTCGTACGGGGTGGCCTCCAGGGCGGCGAAGACCTCCCCGCGCGGCGGATACACCGGGGCCTTCACCCGCTCCTCCTCCACGAACTCGGTCAGCTCCTTGAAGTAGGGCTTCTCCAGCTCTTCGCCGAGGACACCGTGCCAGGACTCGGGCAGCACGTCGGTGACGGTCACGTCGACAACCTCCGGGGTTCGTTCCGTTCTCGCCGGAGAACTTACCGCCGACCACTGACAACGGCTGCCGCAGGGGAGAGCGAGGCCCTCAGACCCCCGCGTTGAGGAAGAGCCCGCCGTCCACGACGAGGGTCTGGCCCGTGATCCAGCCCGCGGCGTCCGACAGGAGGAAGGCGGCCGCGCCGCCGATGTCCTCCGGTACGCCCAGCCGGCCGAGCGGGTAGGAGGCCACGGCCTCCTCCTCGCGTCCCTCGTAGAGGGCGGCGGCGAACTTGGTCTTCACGACGGCCGGGGCGATCGCGTTGACGCGGACGCCCGGGGCGAATTCGTGCGCGAGTTGCAGGGTGAGGTTGACCATGGCGGCCTTGCTCATGCCGTACGCGCCGACGAAGGGCGAGGCGGCGACCCCGGCGACGGAGGCGATGTTGACGATCGCGCCGCCGTTGTCCTTCTGCCAGGCGTGCCACGTCCGCTGGGCGAAGCCGAGCGCGGAGACGACGTTGGTCTCGAAGACCTTGCGGGCCACGGCGAGGTCGAGGTCGGCGATGGGGCCGAAGACGGGGTTGGTGCCCGCGTTGTTGACGAGGTAGTCCACACGGCCGAAGGTCTCCATGGCGCGTTCGACGGCGAGGGCCTGGTGGGCCTCGTCGTGGGCCTTGCCCGGGACGCCGATGGCCCGGTCGGGGCCGAGGGACTCGACGGCCTGCTTGAGGGCGTCCTCGTTGCGGCCGGTGATGACGACGCGGTCGCCGCGGGCCACCAGGGCCCGGGCGATGCCGTGGCCGATGCCGCGGCTGGCACCCGTGACGAGGGCGACCTTGCCGGAGGGTTCGCTTTCCCGAGCGGGCACGGGGGGCGTGGCGGGTGTGGAGGGTGTGGCGGGCATGCTGTCCGTTCTCCTTGGTTTCTCCTCGGGCGGCCGGCCGGGTCAGTCGAGCGGGCCGCCGGCCACGTACAGCACCTGGCCGGAGACGAAACCGGCCTGGTCGCCGGTGAAGAAGGCGATCGCGTTGGCGATGTCCTCGGGCTCGCCGACGCGCTGCACGGGGATCTGTGTGGCCGCGGCGGCCTGGAGGTCCTCGAAGCTCATGCCGACGCGGGCGGCGGTGGCCGCCGTCATGTCGGTGGCGATGAAGCCGGGGGCGACGGCGTTGGCGGTGATGCCGAACTTGCCGAGCTCCTTGGCGAGGGTCTTGGTGAAGCCCTGGAGGCCGGCCTTGGCGGCCGCGTAGTTGGCCTGGCCGCGGTTGCCGAGGGCCGAGCTGCTGGAGAGGTTGACGATCCGGCCGAAGCCCGCGTCCACCATGTGCTTCTGGCAGGCGCGCGACATCAGGAACGCGCCCCGCAGGTGCACGTTCATGACGGTGTCCCAGTCGCTCTCGCTCATCTTGAACAGCAGGTTGTCCCGGAGCACACCCGCGTTGTTGACCAGGACGACCGGCGCGCCCAGCTCGGCGGCGACGCGGGCCACCGCGGCGTCCACCTGGGCGGCGTCGGAGACGTCGCAGCCCACGGCGAGTGCCCTGCCGCCCGCCGCCGTGATCTTCTCCACGGTGTCCGCGCAGGCCGCCTCCTCGAGGTCGAGGACGGCGACCGCGCGGCCCTCGGCGGCCAGGCGCACCGCGGTGGCGGCGCCGATGCCGCGGGCCGCGCCCGTGACGAGGGCGACGCGGGGTTCGGTGGTGGACATGCGGGTTCTCCTCACCTCGAAGGCGGCTCGCCCCGGCGGCGCGCTCCGGCCAGGGGAGCGGCGGCGGGGTGAGCAACCGCTCAGTAGCTCGGTCGATCAGACGCTAGAAGTCCCGCCACGCGCTGTCAACGCCTCACCGCACGCCCCTCGTCCCGGGCGTCCCCGCCACCGCGCCGGCGCCGTCCCACCAGCGCTGAGCGCTCCGCCGGAAGTCCGGTACGCCATCTGCGGGTGCGTCGTGGCCGGTCGCGCCCACACGGCGGTAGCCGCACATCGACGCTGTCCCGCGCCCCTTCGGGGCGCTACCGCACCAGCAGATCGAGCAGGCGTTCCGACTCGCGCTCCGCGTCGGCTGTCAGCCCGGTGTGCACCGGTCCCGGCTGTACCACCGTGCTGCGCGGCGCGATCAGCCAGCGGAACCGGCGGCCGGCGTCGTCGCAGGCCGCCTGCCCGGCCCGGTCGCCCCCGGCGCAGACCCCCTCGACGGCGTGCAGCGCGGCCCGGACGCCGGCCACGTCCGCCGCCGGGTCGAGGGCCAGCAGCCGGTTCTCGTCCAGGTGGACGCGCGCCGTCACATACGACTGCGCCTGGCAGTAGACGACCACTCCGGCGTTGATCTGCTCCCCGCGCTCGACGCGGGGGACGACGCGCAGCAGCGCGTACTCGAAGACGTCGCGCTTCGCGCCGTCACGGCCCTTGTGGTCCTTGTGGCCCGTCACTTCGCGGCGCCCTTTCCGTCCAGCCTGACACGTACCCATTCCGGCGCCTGCGACGGTTTGTCCGCGGTGCGTTCGCCCATGGTGATCCTCTCGCCGATGGTCGCCGCGCGTTCGAGCAGCACCTCGACGTACGCCCGGCGCAGGGCGTCCGGGCTGTCGAAACCGGGCTCGTCGGCGAGCCATTCGTCGGGGACGTCGGCGGCCGCCTCGGCCAGCAGTTCCTCGGTGACCCGGGGGGCCAGTTCGGCCGCCGCCCCGGCGATGTCCGGGGAGAAGGTGGCGAGGACGTGGTCGGAGGCGTTGTACGGCTTGCCGGCGGCGGTCGCGGCGCCGGGCCAGTTGTGGTGCCAGATCATGGTGGCGCCGTGGTCGATCAGCCAGAGGCGGCCGTGCCACACCAGCAGGTTGGGGTTGCGCCAGGAGCGGTCGACGTTGTTGATGAGCGCGTCGAACCAGATCACACGGCCGGCTTCGGCGGCGTCGGTCTCGAAGGCGAGCGGGTCGAAGCCGAGCGCCCCGGGCAGGAAGTCCATGCCGAGGTTGAGCCCGCCGCTGGCCTTGAGCAGCGCTTGGACCTCCTGGTCCGGCTCGGCGCGGCCGATGACCGGGTCCAGCTGGATGCGGGCCAGCTCCGGGACGCGCAGGCCGAGGCGGCGGCCCAGCTGCCCGCAGATGACCTCGGCGACCAGCGTCTTGCGGCCCTGGCCGGCGCCGGTGAATTTCATGACGTACGTGCCGAGATCGTCGGCCTCGACGATGCCGGGGAGCGAGCCGCCCTCACGCAAGGGCGTGACATAGCGGGTGGCCGTGACTTCGGGGAGCATCGCCCCAGATTAATCGCCCGGGGGTGACCGTCTGAACGCCGGGCGCGGCGCGGCCGTATGAGTCCTCGAACCAGCTGATGCGAAGCGACAGCAAAGGAACGATCATGACGCATTCGTCACCCGCGCCATCCGCCCCGTCCGATCCCGCCGATCCCGCTGCCCCGGCCGGCCCGTCCCGCGCCACCCGCCGTGCCGTCGTCGCGGCGACCGGAGCCGCCGGTCTCGCCGCCGTCCTCGCCGCGTGCGGCGGCTCCGACGACGCGGGATCGGGCTACTCGGGCGATGCGCCGGACACGTCGGGCGCGTCGAAGGGGACGCCGGGGCAGGCGGCCGGCGACAAGGGCACGCCCGGGACGGGAGCCACGTCCGGGGCGGGTGCGGGTGCGGCCCTGGCCCGGGCGTCGGAGATCCCCGAGGGCGGCGGCAAGGTCTTCCCCGACCGGAAGGTCGTGGTCACCCAGCCGGCGAAGGGGCGGTTCAAGGCGTTCTCGGCGGTCTGCACCCACCAGGGGTGCGTGGTGAAGGACGTCGCGGACGGCACCATCAACTGCCCCTGTCACGGCAGCAGGTTCTCGGTCGCCGACGGGGCCGTACGGGGTGGCCCGGCGCAGAAGCCGCTGCCCGAGGAGCGGATCTCGGTGAACGGCGACTCCATCATCCTGGGCTGACCCCTGGGCTGAACCCCGGGCCGAGCCCATCGGGGCCGGGCGCCCGGCGGGGACGGCCCCGCCGGCGCCAGCCGCGCAGGACGGCATCGGTCGTGGTCACGGTGGCGACCAGCGCGAGGGTGTGGCGCACCATCGCCGCCGTGTAGTCGGCGGGCACCCCGGCGATGGCGTCGGAGGGGACGACGGCCGTGTAGCCGAGGTTGACGGCGTCGAAGACGGCGTTGGGGATCCCGACGTTGGCCGACACGCCGGTGACGATCAGGGTGCGGCAGCCGATGTTGCGCAGCAGGGCGTCCACGCCCGTCCCGGCCAGCGGCGAGAGCCCGTGCAGCCGGCGGACGATCAGGTCCCCCTCGCCGACGGGTACGGGTTCGGCCACCCGGACGGCGTGGGTGCCGGTCAGCTGTTGCACGGGCAGTCGTTCGGCGACGCGGAAGAGGTGGGCGTTGCGGCTGGCGCCGCGGCCGTCCGGGCGGCGTTCGGCGACGGCGTGCACGACCTGGACGCCCGCCTCGTGCGCTCCGGCGACGAGGCGGGCGACATTGACCAGGGCCCCGGAGGCGCGGGCGACGGCCGCGAGTTCGGGAAGCGCGCTGTCGGGGCCGACGACCCCGCGCTGGCATTCGACGGTCAGCAGCACGGTGCTCGCCGGGTCGGTCTCCTCGGCGAACGGGTCCTGAGTGGCCATGGTGTTCCCCCGCTCCCTGTTTCCCCGGCGACGGTCCGTACTGGTAACCGGGCCTCGTCGGGGGGCGCGCGTGAGGCTAGTGGGCATTGCGGTGCCGGGGAAGAGGCCCCATCCTTCTGGCGAGCGGTCAGGTCAGTCCGTGTGGTCGCGTACGTCGGATCCGGAAGGCGGGTGGCGCGGGGATGACCGTCACACAGCGGCGGGGCCGCCGGATCATGATGACGCGGGCCGAGCTCGACGCCTTCCTCGCCGGGCGGCGCACCTGCCGGGTGGCGACGGCCGGGCGGGACGGGCGGCCGCACGTCGGCCCGCTGTGGTACGTCTGGGACGGGCGGGCGCTGTGGCTGTACTCCCTGGTCCGCAGCCGGCGCTGGGCCGATTTGCGCCGCGACCCCCGGGTGGCGGTGGTGGTCGACGACGGCGAGGAGTACGAGGAGCTGCGCGGCGCGGAGCTGGCGGGCACGGTGACCGTGGTGGGCGAGGCCCCGCGCCGGGGCGTGGCCTGCCCGGAGCTCGTGGCCCCCGAGCGGCTGTTCGCGGAGAAGTATTTCGGCTCGACGGCGATGCCCCACGACGGCCGGCACGCCTGGCTCCGGCTGACGCCGGACGCCGTCGTCTCCTGGGACTTCCGCAAGCTGGGGAAGGGGTGACCCGGTACGGGTGGGCGCGCCGCCCGGCCCGTACGCCCCGTCCGTCAGCCCCGTAGTCCGTCGCCCCTGCCCGTACGCCCCCGTACGCCCCCGTCCGTCACCCCTGCACGCCCCCGGCCGCCGCCCGCAGCGCGTCGGCCATCGCGCGGATCGAGGGTCTGCGGTCCGCGTCCGCGCGCCAGATGGCGAAGACGTGGCGGCACATCGTCTTCCGTACGGGCACCGCGCGCACCCCCTCCGGCAGGGGGCCACGGCCGAGCCGGGGGGCGACCGCGATGCCCAGGCCCGCGGCGACCAGGGCGAGCTGGGTGGCGTGCTCCTCGGCCATGTGCGCGATCCGGGGCTCGATGCCCTGGCCGCGCAGCGTGGACAGCAGCCAGTCGTGGCAGAACTCGCCCTTGGGCCAGGCGATCCACTCGTCCTCCGCGAAGTCCGCGAGGGAGACGTCCGCCCGGTCGGCGAGCGGATGCCCGGCGGGGACCGCGACGTCCACGGGGTCGTCCAGGACCGGGGCCCTGACCAGCTCGGCCGGTACCGGCAGCGGTTTGTTGTACCAGTCGAGGACCACGGCGAGGTCGATGTCGCCGCGCACCGTCCCCTCGACGGCCTCCTCCTGCTCCATCTCCACCAGCCGGGCGCGCAGCTGCGGATGGTCCGCGCGCAGCGCGGTGAGCGCGGCCGGGAACAGGCCGCGGGCGGCCGTGGGGAAGGCGCCGAGCCGCAGCTCGCCGACGGCTCGGCCGCGCTGGGCCTCCAGGTCGGACTGGGCCAGCTCCACCTGGGAGAGGATGCGCCCGGCGTGCTCGGCGAGCAGCCGCCCGGCGTCGGTCAGGCGCACGCCGCGGCCGCACTTGGCCAGCAGCCGCTGCCCGGCCTCCCGCTCCAGCTTGGACAGCTGCTGTGAGACCGCCGAGGTCGTCACGTGCAGCCCTTCCGCCGCACCGCTGACGGAGCCGTGGCGGGCGACGGCGTGAAGGGTGCGCAGGCGCTCCAGGTTCAACATGTAAGCGATGCTACGCGATGGTCCATAGAATTATTTGCTTGTTCTAAGACTTATGGTCCCTGCATGGTAGTCGTCATGAGCACCGTCGCGACGCCGAAGCAATCCCCCTCCCCCGCCCTCTCCACCACCGTCACGCCGGTCACCGAACCGAAACGCCGGGGCCTCGACTGGCGGATCAACTTCGCCGTGCTCTCGGTCGTCTGGGGATTCAGCTTTGTCTTCATCAAGCTCGGCACCGATGGCTTCGCGCCGCCCTATGTCTCCTTCGGCAGGATGTTCTTCGGCGCGGCCGTGCTCGTCGCGGCCCTGGTGATCAAGCGGCAGCGGCTGCCGCGCTCCCCGCGCACCTGGGGTCATCTGGCCGTCGCGGCCTTCTTCTGCAACGCCTTTCCGTTCACGCTCTTCGCCTACGCCGAGCTGACGATCCCCACCACCCTCGCCGGGGTCTGCAACGCCACGACTCCGCTGTGGGGCATGGTGCTCTCGCTCGTGGCGCTCTCCGAGGACCGGCCGACGCGCCGCCGCTTCGCGGGGCTCGGCCTCGGCTTCATCGGGGTGCTCGTGGTGCTCGGGGCCTGGCAGGGCTTCTCGGGGCAGGACCCGAAGGGCACCGCCATGGCCCTGGTGGCCTCGGTGAGCTACGCCCTGGGCTGGATCTACGTCCGGCGCACGCTGTCGGGCACCGGCGACGGGCACCTGGCACTGTCCGGCGGCCAGCTGCTCATCGGCGCGCTCCAGCTCGGCATCGCCGCACCGCTGCTCAGCCCCCTGCCGTCCGCCCTGCCCGCCGTGCCCCTGCTCGCGATCTTCGCCCTGGGCGCGCTCGGCACGGGGCTCGCCTTCCTCCTCCAGTACGGGCTGGTCGCCGAGGTCGGCCCGACGACCGCGACCATGACGACGTATCTCATCCCGGTCGTGGCGACCGCGGCGGGCGTCACCCTGCTCGGCGAGAAGCTCACCTGGAACACCCCCGTCGGCGCGCTGATCGTGCTGGCCGGAGCGGCGCTCACCCAGAGCAGGAGCCGCCGCTCCTCCCGGACCGGCCGGACCGTGGCGGAGGGGGACGCCACGCAGAGGGACGCGGCCACTCAGTCGTAGCGCCCCGCCGGCACCGGGCCGGTCGCGGACGCCAGCGCGTCCGCGACCGGCCCTATCTCGTGCATCTCCAGTGCGGACACGGTCAGCCGCACCCCGGGCGGCGACGCGAGCCGGAACCGCGCCCCCGGCGCCACGGCCCAGCCCGCCTGGAGCAGCCGGGCCACGGCCCCTGTCTCGTCCGGCACGGGCAGCCACACATTCATCCCGCTGCGTCCATGCGCCTCGACGCCCCGCTCCCGCAGCGCCGCGACGAGCGCCTCGCGCCGCCGGCCGTACGAGGCGGCGACCTCCGCCGCGTCCACGGCGCCGGCGCGCCACAGATGCACCACCGCGTCCTGGAGCACATGGCTCACCCACCCGGGCCCGAGCCGCTGCCGGCCGCGCACCCGGTCGACGGTGACGGCGTCCCCGGTGAGCACGGCGAGGCGCAGATCCGGCCCGTAGGCCTTGGCGACGGAACGGACCAGCGCCCAGTGGTCGGTGACCCCGGCGAGGGGGCACAGCGGCAGATCGACGATGCCGTGGCCGTGATCGTCCTCGATGAGCAGCACCCCGGGGTGGCGGGCGAGCACGGCCCGCAGCTCCCGGGCGCGCGCCTCGCCGATCGCGGCGCCCGTCGGATTCTGCGCGCGGTCGGTGACGACCATGGCCCGGGCGCCCCGGCGCAGCGCCCGGTCGGCCTCCTCCGGCAGCGGGCCGTCGTCGTCGACGGCGACGGGCGCGGCGCGCAGGCCGAGCGCGGGGATGAGATCGAGCAGGCTCCCCCAGCCCGGGTCCTCTACGGCGACGGTGTCGCCCGGCCGCAGATGCGCGCTCAGCACCCGCTCGATGGCGTCGAGCGAGCCCGAGGTGACGGCCACCGGACCCTCCGGGACGCCCTCGGCCGTGAAGGCGGCGCGGGCCATGCGCTCCAGGTCGGTGTCGACGGCAGGGTCGCCGTAGAGCACCGGTCTGCGGCGGGAGCGCACGGCGGCCGCGGCGAGGGCCTCGCCGAGCGGGGGCAGCAGCGCCGGGTCGGGATTGCCGGCGGAGACATCGCGCACGCCTTCCGACGCCTCCACCCGGATGAGCTCGCGGTGGGTGCTGGCCGGGCGCTCGCGCACCCGGCTGCCGCGCCGGCCCGCCGTCTCGATCACTCCGCGGTCGCGCAGCGTGCGGTAGGCGGCGGCGACGGTATTGGGATTGACCCCCAGCTCCACCGCCAACTCCCGCATCGGCGGCAGGAGTTCGCCGGGGGCGAGCTTTCCCGAGCCCACGGCGCGCTCCACGCTCGCGGAGATGTCCACCGCACGACGGCCTTCGATCCGATACTCTCCTAGCACAAAGCCAACTATGCACTAGTGCAATGGAGAACGCAATGCCTTCTTCCACGGTCGCCGCGCCGGTCCCCGGGGCCGGGCAGTACGAGCGGACCGAGCGCACGACCCCCACCCGCTACCGCGACCGCGCGTCCTACGACCGCGACCTGGTGCACGGGATACTCGACGCGGGCTACGTCTGCCATCTCGGCTTCGTCCGCGACGGCGCCCCCGTCGTCCTGCCCACCCTCTACGGGCGCGTGGGCGACCGCCTCTACGTGCACGGCTCCACCGGCTCCCGGCCCCTGCGCTCGGCGGGCGAGGCGCGGGATCCGGGCATGCCCGTCTGTGTGACGGTCACGCATGTCGACGGGCTCGTCCTGGCCCGTTCCGCCTTCCACCACTCGCTCAACTACCGCTCGGTCGTGGTGCACGGCACGGCCCGGCGGGTCACCGACCCCGCCGAGCTGCGCGATGCCCTCGACGCCCTGGTGAACCAGGTCGTGCCGGGACGGGCGGCGGACTCCCGGCCCGCGTCGGCCAAGGAGCTCGCCGCCACGGCCGTGCTGCGCGTCGACCTCACCGAGGTCTCGGCGAAGGTCCGCCACGCTGGCCCGGCCGACGACGAGGAGGACACGGCCCTCCCCCACTGGAGCGGGGTCGTCCCCGTGACCACGGCCTACGGCACCCCCGTCCCGGCGGACGACCTCGCCCCCGGCATCCCCGTGCCGGACTACCTCACCGGCCGCTGACCGGCCGCGACCGAGCGGCCCCGGCCTCCGCCGCGGCCCCGTCGCCCGTCACCGTCGGCCCCGGCCGCCGCCCGCCCCCGCCGGCCTCGGCGAGGGCGAGCGCCGCGACCGCGCCCAGCAGCACGCACGTGCCCAGCGCGGTCGCGGCGGTCAGGCGCTCACCGAGCAGGGTCACGGCGATCGCCGCCGCCGTGACCGGCTCCAGCAGGGTGATCACCGAGACCGTCGTGGCCCGCACGGCCACGAGACCCGCGAAGAACAGCCCGTACGCCAGCGCCGTCGGCACCGTCACCAGATACCCCAGCAGCCACAGCGTGCGCCCCAGTTCCTGCGCCCGGGGCCACAGCCCCTCGGCCGCGGCGAGCGGCAGGAGACAGACCGCGCCCACGGCGAAGGAGGTCAGCGTCGTGGTGAACGGATCCGTGGCCCGGCCCTCGCGGCCGAGGCGCCGGGTGTAGAGGGTGAGCAGCGCGTAGGCCGCGGCCGACACCAGCCCCCAGGCCACTCCGGCCGGCCGCACGGTGCCCGCGCCGTCGCGGCCGAGCACCAGCACCACCAGCCCGGTCAGCGCCCCGGCCACCGCGACCCGGCCTCCCGTGCCGAGCCGCTCGCCCATGAAGAGCCTGCCGGCCAGCGCCACCAGCACCGGCGCGGCTCCCTGGGTGACGACCGTGCCGACCGCCAGACCGGTCCCGTCGACCGCCGCGAAGTAGGCGGCCTGGAAGACGGCGAGACCACCACCGGTGACCAGGAGGCGGGTCGCCCGGCGCCGCTTGGTCTCGGGCGCACGCAGGGGACGGACGGGCCGGGGCCGCAGGGCCCGCACGGCCAGCAGCAGGACGAGGCCGCCGACCGTGCGCCAGAAGGTGAGGGCGACGGGTCCCAGGCCGCTGCTGGCCGAGGCGAGCGCGGCGGTGGCGCCCGCCGTGCCCCAGGCGACGCCCGCGACGACGACGCAGGCCAGCCCCTGGTTGACGGAGAGTCCGGGGCCGGTGTGCGAGGGCACGCCGTCGGACGGCCCGCCCGGAACGGGGCAGGCCGGAAGAGAGGAGTTGCGCATGACTGTTCTGTTCTCCCGCGGAAGACTTCGGTGATCGCTCGCTCCGTCTGCGGGCAGCGGCGATCGGCCCGTGACCCCTCAGGGCCCGGGTCCTCCGGGAAGCGGCCGCCCGCGCTAGGCGGCGGGAGGCGGAAGAACAGCGGTCGTCGGCATGATCGGCACCCTAGGCGGACGGGCGGCCGCGGGGCAACCCCCTCGGCGGGGGCCTCGCCGGGGCCCTTCGCATCGCGGGAGCCCTCCCCGAAAACCTTCGCGGGAGCCCTCTTCGAACCTTCGCGGGAGCCCCTCCCCGAACCCCCTCAAGGGAGCTCTCGGCGGAAAGGGCGCGAAAAGGGTGCGGAAAGGATTCAGCCGCGCTCGCAGTGGGCGGCTCCGTCCAGTCGCGCGCCCAGCGCCGCCGGGTCGACGCCCGCCCGGCGCAGCACCTCGACCGCCCGGCAGCGGGAGTCGCGCACCAGGGCGGCGAGCAGATCGGTCCCCGCCACGTGTGCGGCGCCCCGGGCGCGGGCCCGGGCATGGGCCTCCCGCATGGCACCGGCGGCCGCGGGCGACCAGCCGGGCACGGGGCTCCCGGCGAGCGAGGGGAGGGCGCCGGAGTCCTCCACCGTGCCGCTCCAGCGCAGGCCGTAGCCGATGGTGCGCTGGACGAGATAGCCCAGCAGCCGGGCCACCTGGGCCGGGCCGCCCTCGAAGGCCTGGCGGGCGGCGGGGTCGGCCTCCAGCAGGGTGTGGAGGAGGTGGGCGGTGTCGACCTGCCGGTCGCCGTCGCGCGCGGCCCTCCTGCGGGCGCCCAGGACCGCCGTGGCCAGTTCCGCGCTGAGCGGATCCTCGCCCGGGGCCCCGGCCCGTCCGGTGTCAGGTGTACGGCTTCGCACCCTTCCCACCCCATCAGTCCCGAGTGATGAGAACATCCCCGGAAGGTTGCATTCGCGCATCCGACGCGAGTTGGGCACGGCCTGCCGAGGCGTCATCCTTCAGGAGGAGGGTGGCCGGATCCGTCTCAGGGGCGCACGGACTTCCCTTGGGAGCGCGCACCCTCTCCCGGGCTCCCGGTGATCTCCAGCGTGGCTGTCCGCGCCCCGGCGCCGAAGACGTACGGCCCGGGCTCGACGCGCGGCGGACCGGCCCCGTCGACGTCGCCGGGGGTGACCGCGAGCACCTTCGACGGCACGGTCAGCCGCACGGATCGCGTCTCCCCGGCCTTCAGGCGCACCTTGGTGAAGGCCACGAGCCTGCGCGGCGGCGACAGTACGTCGCCGACCGGCCGTGAAACATAGACGGGGATGATCATTTCGCCGTCGCGGGGCCCGGTGTCGCGCACCCGCACCGTCATCGCGACGTCCGCGCCGGCCGGGACGGCGGGTGCGTCGAGCGCGAGCGACTCGACGCGGTAGGCGGTGTACGACAGGCCGTCCCCGAAGTCGTACGCCACGTCGTGCCCGGACTCGGCGCCCGCGTTGGTGCCCGGCAACTGCTGGTAGTACAGGGGCTCGTTGCCGGCCCGCCGGGGCCATGAGACGGGCAGCCGGCCGCTCGGGCCGACCGCCCCGAACAGGACGTCCGCGACCGCGTGCCCGCCCTCTCCGCCCGGCAGCCAGGACATCAGCAGCCCTTCCGTGCCGTCCGCGTCGCCCAGCACCAGCGGGCGCCCGGCGAGGACGACCACCACGACCGGGCGGCCGGTCTTCTTCAACGACCGCACCAGCGCCCGCTGGTCCGCCGGGAGTTCGGGCCGGGGGCTGTCGGCCCCGCCCTCGGCACCCGGCCGCTCCCCCACCACCACGACCGTCGCGTCGGCGTCACGGGCCTGTGCCACGGCGTCTGCCGGGGCCGGGGCGTGGACGACGCGGGTGCCGGTGGGGGCCGCCCGCCGGATGCCCTCGAGCACGGTCGTGCCCGGGATCCGCACCCCGTCGGGGAGCCCCTGCCAGCCGACGGTCCAGCCGCCGGCCTGGGCGGCGAGATCGTCCGCGTGGGCGCCGGTGACGACGATCTTCCGCACGGACGGCCCGAACGGCAGGACGCCCTTGTCGTTGCGCAGCAGCACCTGTGAGGCGGCCGCGGCACGCCGGGCGAGCTCCCGCCCCGCACCCAGGACTTCCGTGTTCGCGCGCTCGGCGTCGACATACGGTCGCTCGAAGAGCCCCAGGGTGAATTTGAGCCGCAGGACGCGCCCGGCGGCCTCGTCGATCCGGCTGCCGGGCACCAGCCCGGTCCGTACGGCCGTGCGGAGCGCGTCGGCGAACTCCCCCGCCTCGTAGGGCTCCATGGCCATGTCGACGCCCGCGTCGACGGCGAGGGCGGCGGCGTGCGGATAGTCGGCGGCCACCTTGTACGTCGTCCACAGGGCCCGGATGTCCTGCCAGTCGCTGATCGTGACTCCGGTGAAGCCCCACCGTTCCCGCAGGACCGTGGTGAGCAGACGGCGGGAGGCGGTGACGGGGATGCCGTTGAGCGCGCCGGAGTTGACCATGACGGTCTTCGCCCCGGCCTCGACGGCCGTCTTGTAGGGGGCGAGGAGGGTGTCCTGGAGGTAGCGGGGGGAGACGTCGGCGGGCACACGGTCGTGGCCGTTGGACGGCTCGGAGTAGCCGGCGAAGTGCTTGACGGTCGCGGCGACGTTCTTGGCGCCGCCGGCGTTCTCGGTGCCGCGCACGGCCGCGGCGGCCAGGGCGCCGGCGAGCAGCGGGTCCTCGCCGAAGGTCTCGTAGTAGCGGCCCCAGCGCCGGTCGCGGGCGAGGTCGGCGACGGGGGCGAAGGTCCAGTCGACGCCGGTGGCGGCGACGGCCCGGGCGGTCGCCTCGGCGCAGGCCCGGACGAGCTCCGGGTCCCAGGTCGCGGCGAGGCCGATCTGGTGCGGGAGGACGGTGGCGCCGAGGACGTTGTTGTGGCCGTGGACGGCGTCGACGCCGTAGAGGACGGGAACGCCCAGCCTGCTGTGCCCGACCGCGTACTTCTGCACCGCGTCGACCATGCGGGCCCAGTCGCGCGGCGTGTTCACGGGCGGGCCGCCGCCACCGCCGGAGAGCACCGAGCCCACCGCGCGGTCGCGGAGCACGGCCGCCAGGCAGCGCTCGTTCAGCTCGCCGCCGCCGCTCTCCCCGCCGCCGTTCTCCGCGCAGTCGCCCTGGAGCTTGCCCACGGAGATCTGGGTCATCTGCCCGATCTTCTCGTCGAGCGTCATCCGGCGCAGCAGGTCGGCCACCCGTTCGTCCACGGGGGCACGGGCGTCGCGATAGCGCGGCCCGCCGGCCGCCACCCCGGCCGCCACCCCGCCCTCGGCCCCGGCCGGGGCTCCGGAGAGGGCCGCCGCCAGGCCCACGGCGACGGCCGCGAAAGCGAGAACGGGTACGAGAACGGGGACGGGGTGCCGGCGTCGCGACAGCGGGGGCATGGCCGGAGTCTCCCATTCCCCGACTCACCGTCAAGAAAGCGCGACGGGGCGGCCCAGGGGGATCCCCCGGGCCGCCCCGCCCTCGGCCTCGACTCCGGCCTCGACCCCCGGCCTCAGCCCTCGTCGGCCAGGATGAGGTACAGCTTCTTACGGGCGTCGTTGACGACCGCGAGCGCCTTCTCCTTCTGCTCGGCGCTGCCGGTCTTCCAGACCTGCCCGAAGGCCTCCATCAGCCCGAAGCCGGCCTGACGGATCTCCTGCATCGCCGCCCAGTCGATACCGCGCCCCGCGTCCTCCCAGGGGGTGCCCGGGCCGGACTCGGCCTCGGCACGGCCGTCCTCGGTGAGCGTGAACAGCTTCTTGCCGCCCTCGCTCGCGCTGCTGATCAGGCCCTCGTCCTCCAGCAGCTGGAGGGTGGGGTAGACCGAGCCGGGGCTCGGCTTCCAGGCGCCGCCACTGCGCTCGGCGATCTCCTGGATCATCTCGTAGCCGTGCATCGGGCGGTCCTTGAGCAGCGCCAGGATCGAGGCGCGCACATCGCCGCGCCGCGCCCTGCCGCCCGGGCCGCCCCGCCCGCGCCCGCCGAAGGGCGGGGCGCCGAACGGGGGCCCGAAGGGCCCGAAGGCCCGGCGCCCGCCGAAGCCGCCCGGCCCGGACTCACCGGGCCCGGCCCCCCGGCCGCGACCGGAGCCGGGGCCGTGGCCGTGGCCGTAGTGCTCATGACCGTGTCCTTGGAAGCGCATGATGTCGCTCCTTCCATCGTCGATCGTTCGCGATGCCTCAACGATATATCGGAACCGATCGGATGGCAATGCCCTTCCTCGGCCGGCGCGGCCATGGAAAATCAGGGTTCCGGTGCACAGCACGCGCCACTATGGTGGGCCGATGTCATCGATCAAGCAGTTCCAAGTCACCTTCGACTGCGCGGATCCTGAGCGCGTCGCTCGCTTCTGGTGCGAGGTGCTGGGGTACGTCGTACCGCCGCCGCCGGAGGGGTTCGCCACCTGGGACGATTTCGATCGCTCGCTGCCGTCCGAGCATCAGGGTTCGGCGTTCGCCTGCGTCGATCCCTCGGGTGTGGGCCCGCGGCTGTTCTTCCAGCGCGTTCCCGAAGGCAAGGTCGTCAAGAACCGGGTGCACCTTGATGTGCGGGTCGGCACCGGGCTCGTGGGCGAAGAACGCCTCGCCACGCTCGAGGCCGAGAGCGCACGGCTGGTCGCGCTCGGCGCGGTGGTCGTGCAAGTACTGCGTGCCGACGGCGTCAACGAGTCGTGCATCTCGATGCAGGACATCGAGGGCAACGAGTTCTGCCTCGACTGAGGGGCTCACGGGTGAGGGGCCACGGGTGACGGGCCATGGGCGCCGCGCGGCCCCGGTCCACCTTCCGGGGATTGGCCGTGTCCACGGCCCCCGCCGGGCCTCTACGTTCACGACCATGCGGATTCGAATCGTCGACGCCTTCACCGACCGCCCCTTCGCCGGCAACCCGGCGGGAGTGGTGCTCCTGGACTCCGATGGCTTCCCCGAGGACGCCTGGCTGCGGGGCGTGGCCACCGAGGTCAACCACCCCGAGACCGCCTTCGCCCACCCCCTGCCGCCCGGCTCGGACGCCGACTGGGCGCTGCGCTGGCTCACCCCGACCACCGAGGTCGACATGTGCGGCCACGCCACGCTCGCCACCGCCCACGTCCTGCACACCACGGGCACTGCCACCGGGACCGTGCGCTTCACCGCCCGCTGCGGCGTCCTCGTCACCACCGCCCACGAGGACGGCACGATCACCCTGGACTTCCCGACCGCGCCGCTCACCCCCACGGCCGTCCCCGACGGGGTGGACCGGGCCCTGGGCGCCACGCCCCGCTCGGCCCACGACACCGGACCGCACATCGGCGATCTGCTGCTGGAGCTGGCCGACGAGGCGACCGTACGGGGCCTTACCCCGGACATCGCGGCGCTGGGCCGGCACTCCCGCCGGGGCGTCATCGCCACCGCGCCGGCCGAGGACCCGACGCGCGGCTACGACTACGTCTCGCGCTGCTTCTTCCCCAACGTCGGCGTCGACGAGGACTCCGTCACCGGCAGCGCGCACACCGCGCTCGCCCCGTTCTGGTCCGCCCGGCTGGGCCGCGACGAGCTCACCGGCTTCCAGGCGTCCGCCCGCGGCGGCCTCGTGCGCACCGCGCCGCGCGGCGACCGGACCCTGCTGACCGGTTCCGCCGTGACGGTCATCGACGGCGAGCTGCTCGTCTGACCACCCCCGGAGCGGGGGCGGCGGGTCAGACCGTGGGCAGCCGCTCCCGGGTCAGACCGTGGGCAGCCGCCCCCGGGGGCAGACCGTGCGCAGCCGCCCCCGGGTCAGGCCGTGGGCAGCCAGCCCACCTTGCCCGCGAGCAGCGCGTAGCCGACGAACGCCACGATGTCGATCAGCGCGTGCGCGGCGACCAGCGGCCCGACGCGCCCCCACCGCCGGTAGAGCAGGACGAAGACCACGCCCATCACCGCGTTGCCGACCAGGCCGCCGATGCCCTGGTAGAGGTGGTACGAGCCGCGCAGCGCCGCGCTCGCCACGAGGGCGGCGGCCGGGGTCCACCCCAGCTGCCCCAGCCTGCGCAGCAGATAGCCGACGACCACGACCTCCTCCAGCACCGCGTTCTGCGCGGCGGAGGCGATCAGCACCGGGATCCGCCACCAGACGTGGGGCAGGTTCTCCGGTACGACAGTCAGGTTGAAGCCCGCCGCCCGTACGACGAGGTAGAACAGCAGCCCGCTGCCGCCGATGGCGGCCGCGACCGCCGCGCCCCGGGCCAGGTCGGCACCGGGCCGGGTCCGGTCGAAGCCGATGCTCCGCAGCCCCGCGCCCTCGCGGGTGAGCAGGTGCGCCACCAGCAGGACGGGCACGAGCGCCGTCGCGATGCCGAAGAGCTGCCAGGCGAGGTCGAGCCAGGGGCGGCCGGGCGCGTGCGAGGCGTTGAGGGTGGCCGCCTGGTTCTTGAGCCCGCCCGGCCGGGTGGCCGAGCCGACGAAGCTGATCAGCGCCGAGACCGCGCTGGCCCCCAGGGAGAGCGCCAGGACGATCAGCGTCTCCGAGCGCAGCGTGCGCCGGGCGGGCCCGTCGCCGGACGCCGGCCCCGAGGGCGCCTCCGGCCGGATGCCCGCGCCGCCGTCCCGAGCGTTGTGCCGCACCGTCGCCTCCCAGCTGCCCGTCCTCACGACGGTCACAGCTTGCCCGAAGCTCCCGTGCCCCCGCACACAGGGGTGCCACGACGCCCCGGACGCGACGCCCGGGAAGGAGAGGTCACAGGGCGGGCGCGTCCGTGGGCCAGGTGTGGACGGGGTCGCCGGTGTGCATCAGCTCGCGGTAGCGGCGGGTCGTGACGGCGAGGGCGCGCTCGCGGTCCAGGCCGTGCTCCAGCGCGCGGTGGTAGGTGGCGGCCTGCCAGGAGGCCCCGTTGACCCGGCGCAGACAGCGCTCCTCGACGACGCCGAGGTAGTGATCGCGGTCGGCGGGCTCCACCCCCCACGCGTCCAGCCCCGCCGAGGCCATCGGCAGCAGCTCCTCCAGCACGAGCCGGACGGCCGGGACCCGTGCGAGGACGCCGGCCCGGCCCGCCCGGGGCCAGCGCAGGACGGCGTCGATGCCGTCGCGGCAGGCGGTGTCGAAGTTGTCGGCGGCGACGCCGAACGGCATCCGGGACCACACCGGCCGGGGCTCCTCCGCGAGGGTGCGGACCAGCCCGTAGTAGAAGGCCACGTTGGCGATGACGTCGGTGACGGTGGGCCCGGCCGGCAGGACGCGGTTCTCCACCCGGAGGTGGGGGACGCCGTCGACGATGCCGTAGACGGGCCGGTTCCAGCGGTAGACCGTGCCGTTGTGCAGGGTCAGTTCGGCGAGCTCCGGGACGCCGCCCGCGTCCAGGACGCCCAGCGGGTCCTCGTCCCCGGAGATGGGCAGCAGCGGGGGGAAGAAGCGGAGGTTCTCCTCGAAGAGCTCGTACGCCGAGGAGATCCAGCGCTCCCCGAACCAGGTGCGCGGCCTGACCCCCTGGGCGCGCAGCTCGGGCGGGCGGGTGTCGGTGGACTGTACGAACAGCGGCGGCCGGGACTCGCGCCACAGCTCCCGGCCGAAGAGGAAGGGTGAGTTGGCGCCGACGGCGATCTGCACGGCCGCGACGGCCTGGGCGGCGTTCCACACGGCGGCGAACCGGCCCGGGGTGACCTGGAGATGGAGCTGGACCGAGGTGCAGGCGGCCTCCGGGGCGATGGAACGCGCGGTGCAGGTCAGCCGCTCCACACCCGCGATGTCGATGGCGAACTCCTCGCCCCGGGCGGCCACGACCTGGTCGTTGAGGAGGAAGTACCGGTCGGCGGCGGAGAGGTTCGCATGGACCAGGTCCCGGTCGGTGAGCGTGGGCAGTATCCCGATCATGACGATCCCGGAACCCACTTCCATGGCCCTGCGGTCCGCGTAGGACAGACCCGTGCGAAGTTCCTCGGCGAGCTGGTCGAGAACCCTTCCCGAGAGCCGGTGCGGGACGATGTTCACTTCCAGGTTGAAACGCCCGAGTTCGGTCTGGAAATCCCGGCTGGCGATACGCTCCAGCACCTCGGCATTCACCATGCTCGGCATACCGTCGGGGCCCGCGAGATTCAGCTCGATCTCCAGCCCCATGAGATTGCGGGGACGGTCGAACCGCTTCTCCTCCAGCAGCCTCGCCAGCCCGTCCAGACACCGCCGGAGCTTCTCCCGGTGACGCTGCCGGTCGGCGAGGTCGAACCCCAGGGCCGCGACCTTCTCCCCCATGCGAAGCCTCCCTCCCGGACGGGTCGCCCGCCGCGCCGGCCGCCTTGTCACGGTCGATGATGCCCAGGCGGGACGATCCATAACGCCCCGCGGCGCACGCGGAGACGATAGGCTCCCACCGGTGTACTCCGGCACATTCCGTCGGCATGGCACAAGCCGCCGGGCGGGGCGCAATGCGCTGGTGATAAACACCGATCGGATCCGGCCCACCGTATACGGTGACGAAGCCGAGGTCATGGACGCGCGGCCGCCGCAAAAACACCGAAATCCCCCCGGAATCGGGACCTGAATTGCTCTTGCCGGAAATACCTGCGACAGCTAGCCGAAACATCATGTGAACATGTGTCGTATAAACTCCGGAATGAGGCAGAGAGCAGGCGCCCCGGAGTCGGTCCCGGCCCCCCTCTGACCCCGCACGCCGACAGCGTCGTCCGCACCCGCCCCGCACCCCCGTGTCTTTCCTTAAGCGAGAGGCGACCCACCATGCCGCTGCATGTCCCCCCTGCCCCCGCGCCTGCCCTCCGCACGGTCCTGACGGCCCTCGGTTCCCCCACCGCCGTCCGTGAGGCCCGTACCCCCTCGCTGCGCTCCGCCCGGACCCCGCTCAGCCCCGAACTCCCGCTGCCCGTCCACCTCCTGGAGCGGGCGGGGACGCTCGGCGGGGCGCCGCGCACCCGGCTGACCGGCTGGCGGTTCCAGATCAAGGAGGGGGAACGGGCCGTGGCGGCCGGCGAGGCCGTGCTCACGGCCGACGGCTGGGCGTTCTCCCACTTCTGCGAGGGCCCGTACGTGGCCTCCACGGAGCTGGCCCTGCGTCAGACCGAGGCCCTGACCACCCCGTACCAGCCACGGCTGCTGTCGGTGCCCGAGCTCTACATGCTCACCCTCTGGCTGCACGCGGACATCACGGCCGACGCCGCCTCCGAGCTGTTCGCCCCGGGCGACCTGCTCGTCCCCCTCGCCCCGGCACCGCCCGGCATCGCGGCCCACCGGCCGCACCGGGCCGCCGATCTGCTGCCCGCGCTGACGCCCCGGCTGCCGTCCCCGCACCGGCTGCGGGCGACCGCCTGACCGGACGGCCGGGCCGGCCCACCGGCTCCCGGAGCCACCGCGCCCCGCGACTCCCCGCGCCAGGGGAGTCGCGGGGCGCACCGCCGCCCCCACCCCTCACCCTTTCGGGCTAGTCCGATACGGCCACCCCGAACCCCCCGAAGGGACCGTCCAGTTGGGAGCAACCGCCCGCCCGGGTGACGCGTCCTCACCCTGTGAGGAGCGTCCCCGGGAAATCCCTGCGGAACGAGGCCCGTAGGGCAAGACTGGTGACCGACCGACGATGACAACGGGGGGCGGCATGAGCGACGCATCGAGCCGCAGGACAGCCACCACATCAGAGCGAAAGATCACTTCCATGTGCCCGCACCAGCCCACGTGCCCGTCAGCCGACTCCGCCGACCGGGAGGCCGCCCACCTCGTGGCCGCCTTCCCGGAACAGGGATGGAGTCTTCTGTGCAATGGCGTCCTCTGCTTCGAGGACACCGGTGAGCTGCTGCCGGACGGACAGATCATCGCCCCGCACCGGGCACTGGGCACCGACCAGGTGGTGACCGCGGCCTGACGCGGCCGGGCGTACGAGACACAAGAGGGGCCGGCCCGGCGCCGAAGCGCCGGACCGGCCCCGATCCGTGTCCTTGAAGGCCCGTCAGCCCTCGTACTCCTCCAGCGGCGGGCACGAGCAGACCAGGTTGCGGTCACCGTAGGCGCCGTCCACGCGGCGCACCGGCGGCCAGTACTTGTCGGCCTTCGAACCCCCGCCCGGGAAGGCGGCCTCCTCGCGGGTGTAGGGGTGCTCCCACTCGCCCGTCACCGAGGCTGCGGTGTGCGGGGCGTTGCGCAGCGGGTTGTCCTCGGCGGGCCACTCCCCCGAGCCGACCTTCTCGATCTCGGCGCGGATGGCGATCATCGCCTCGCAGAACCGGTCCAGCTCGGCGAGGTCCTCGCTCTCCGTCGGCTCGATCATCAGCGTGCCGGCGACGGGGAACGACATGGTCGGCGCGTGGAAGCCGTAGTCGATCAGGCGCTTGGCGACGTCGTCGACGCTCACGCCGGTGGCCTTGGTCAGCGGCCGGAGGTCCACGATGCACTCGTGGGCGACCAGTCCGTTCGGGCCGGTGTAGAGCACGGGGTAGTGCGGCTCCAGGCGCTTGGCGATGTAGTTGGCGCCGAGCACCGCGACCTGCGTGGCGCGCTTGAGGCCCGCGCCGCCCATCAGCCGGACGTACGACCAGGAGATCGGCAGGATGCCCGCGGAGCCCCAGGGCGCGGCCGAGATCGGGCCGACGCCCGTGGCCGGGCCCGCGGTGGGCTGGAGCGGGTGGTTGGGCAGGTACGGGGCGAGGTGGGCGCGGACGGCGACCGGGCCGACGCCGGGGCCACCGCCGCCGTGCGGGATGCAGAAGGTCTTGTGGAGGTTCAGGTGCGAGACGTCGCCGCCGAACCGGCCCGGCTTGGCCAGGCCCACCAGGGCGTTGAGGTTGGCACCGTCGACGTACACCTGGCCGCCCGCGTCGTGCACGGCCGCGCAGATGTCGGCGACGTGCTCCTCGAAGACGCCGTGGGTGGAGGGGTAGGTGATCATCAGCACGGCGAGCTCGTCGCGGTACTGCTCGATCTTGGCGCGCAGGTCCTCGACGTCGACCTCGCCGTCGTCGGCCGTCTTGACGACGACGACCTTCATGCCGGCCATCACGGCGCTGGCGGCGTTGGTGCCGTGCGCGGAGGACGGGATGAGGCACACCGTGCGGCGCTCGTCGCCGTTGGCGCGGTGGTACGCGCGGACGGCCAGCAGGCCCGCGAGCTCGCCCTGGGAGCCGGCGTTGGGCTGGAGGGAGACCTTGTCGTAGCCGGTGACCTCGGCGAGCCGCTCCTCGAGCTCGGTGATGAGGGTGGTGTAGCCCTCGGCCTGCTCGATGGGCGCGAAGGGGTGGAGCTGGCCGAACTCCGGCCAGGTGACCGGCTCCATCTCGGTGGTGGCGTTGAGCTTCATGGTGCACGAGCCGAGCGGGATCATGCCCCGGTCCAGGGCGTAGTCGCGGTCGGCGAGGCGGCGCAGGTAGCGCAGCATCGCGGTCTCGGAGCGGTGCTGGTGGAAGACCGGGTGGGTGAGGTACTCGTCGCCGCGCAGCAGGCCCTCGGGGAGCGCGTCGAAGGTCGTCGGGTCGAGCGCCTCGACGTCGCCCTCCACACCGAACGCGGCCCAGACGGCGGCCAGGTGGGCGCGGGTGGTGGTCTCGTCGCAGGAGACGCCGACGTGGTCGGCGTCGGTCTGGCGGAGGTTGACGCCGCGCTCGCGGGCGGCCTCGACGACCTCGGCGGCCCGGCCGGGCACCCGTACGGTGACGGTGTCGAAGTAGGCGTCGTGGACGACCTCGGCGCCTCCGGCGCGCAGGCCTTCGGCGAGGATCGCGGCGTAGCAGTGGGTGCGGCGGGCGATCGCGGCGAGGCCCTCGGGGCCGTGGTAGACGGCGTACATGCCGGCCATGACGGCGAGGAGCACCTGGGCGGTGCAGATGTTGCTGGTGGCCTTCTCGCGGCGGATGTGCTGCTCGCGGGTCTGGAGGGCCAGGCGGTAGGCCTTGTCGCCGTCGGCGTCGACGGAGACGCCGACGAGGCGGCCGGGCAGGCTGCGGGCGAACTTGTCGCGGACGGCCATGAATCCGGCGTGCGGGCCGCCGAAGCCCATGGGGACGCCGAAGCGCTGGGTGGTGCCCACCGCGATGTCCGCGCCGAGCTCGCCGGGCGGGGCGAGGAGGGTGAGGGCGAGGAGGTCGGCGGCGACGGTGACGATCGCGCCGAGCTCGTGGGCCCGCTCGATCAGCGGGCGGAGGTCGCGGACGGCGCCGGAGGCTCCGGGGTACTGGAGCAGGACGCCGAAGACACCGCGCTCCGCGATCTCCTCGGGGATGCCCGCGGACAGGTCGGCGACGACGACCTCGACGCCGGTGGGCTCGGCGCGCGTCTCGATGACGGCGACTGTCTGCGGCAGGGTGTCGGCGTCGATGAGGAAGACGCCGTCCTTGACCTTGCCGACGCGGCGGGAGAGGGCCATGGCCTCGGCGGCGGCGGTGCCCTCGTCGAGGAGGGAGGCGCCGGAGGTGGGCAGCCCGGTCAGATCGGCGACGACCGTCTGGAAGTTGAGCAGGGCCTCCAGACGGCCCTGGGAGATCTCCGGCTGGTAGGGCGTGTAGGCCGTGTACCAGGCGGGGTTCTCCATGACGTTGCGGAGGATCACCGGCGGTGTGAACGTGCCGTGGTAGCCCAGGCCGATCATGGAGGCCAGCACGGTGTTGCGGTCGGCCAGGGAACGGAGCTCGGCGAGGACCTCGGCCTCGGTGCGGGCCTCCGGCAGGCCGAGCGCCCCGACGCTCTTGATCGCGTCCGGCACGGCGGCGGCGGTGAGCTCGTCGAGCGAGCCGAAACCGACCTGGGCGAGCATCTTGGCCTGGGCGGCGGCGTCGGGACCTATGTGGCGCGCCTCGAAGGGCGTGCCGCGCTCCAGGTCGGTGAGGGCGATGCGGTGGACGGTCATCTGCGGAGGCCTCCTGGTCATTGCGACCTGCGAGGGGTACCACGGCGCGGGTACCCGGACGGCCTCCCCCTCTGTCATCTCAACCTGAGAGCTTCACCGGGCCGCGGCGCACGATCCGGCTTTCACCGTCGGTGAGGAGGGGCTTCGGCGGCTGCTGCCTGACCTGGGCCCGCCCTGCTTTCCAGAGTGACCTCGTCCATGCGGTACGGGTGCCTGAGAGATTCCGGGGAGGATTTGCTCCTTCGGCGCCTTCTCCGAACGCCTGGTGGGCTTCGGGAAGAGCTCTCCCGCACGGGGTCTGCGGCCACTGGCCAGCCTACCAGCGGGGGTTTCCGGGTGGATCTCCCGAGTGGCCGGTTTCACGTCCGTGGTTTTTCGTGGTGACGAGGACCGTCATGGGCGGGGAGCAGCGGAGGAGCCGTGCAGACCGACATCGATCCCCGGAGCCTCATCGGGCGCAAGGCCTTCGACCGGGACGGCGTGAAGATCGGCACCGTGGACGAGGTGTATCTGGACGACGCCACCGGGGAGCCGGAGTGGGCGGCCGTGCGCACCGGCCTCTTCGGCCGGGACGCCTTCGTACCGCTGGAGCCGAGCCGGGTCGAGGAGGACGGGCTGCGCATCCCCTACGAGCGGGCGCTGATCAGGCAGGCCCCGGGTTTCGGGGTGGGCCGGCACCTCTCCCCCGCGCAGGAGCTGCGGCTCTACCGGCACTACGGGCTGGAGCTGCCCTCGCCGGAGCCGCCGCCGGAGCCTCCGGCGCCCGACGGCACGGCCGCCGGGGAGGCGCCGTCCGGGGGCCCGGAAGGCGTGGGCGGCGCGAGCGGCTGATCGTCGTCGGTGCGCACCAGCGGCAGCGGTTCGGCACGGTGGAGCGCCGGGTCGTCGACGCGGAAGGTCCGTACCCGCCCGGGTGCCGACCAGGGCTCCTCGAAGCGGACGGTGACGCGCCCGACGCCGCTGCCCTGCACCCAGCCGGCCCCGTGCTCGTCGTGCCGGACGTCCAGTCCGGGAAGCCACCGTGGCGGCCCCTCGGGGTCCTTCCGGGGCTCCTGGGGCGTCTCGGGCTCGTGGGGTGCCGGTCCGGCCGTCGTGGCCGTCCCGGCGGCCGCCGCGGCCTCGGCGGCGCCCGCGGCGGCCTGGGCGAAGAGGTCCTCCTGGGTGTAGTCGGCGAGCCCCGAGACGCCCACGCCCAGCAGCCGCACCCCGGCCGTGGTGTCCACGTGCTCCAGCAGCCGGGCGGCCGCCTCGCGCACCACGGCGGGGTCGTCGGTCGGGCCGCGCAGGGTCTCCGAGCGGGTCAGGGTCGAGAAGTCGTACCGCCGCACCTTGATGACGACCGTCCTCCCCGAGCGCCCGGCGCCGCGCAGCCGGGCCACACAGCGGTCGGCGAGGCGGGCGAGCTCCAGCTGCACCCGGGTCCGGTCGGTGAGGTCCTCGGCGAAGGTGTCCTCCACGGACACGGACTTGGCGTCCCGCTCGGCGACCACGGGGCGGTCGTCGTGGCCGGTGGCCAGGGCGTACAGGCCGGCGCCGTGGGCCTTGCCGAGGAGACGCACCAGTTCGTCCTCGCCGGCTCCGGCCGTCTCCGTCACGGTGGTGATACCGGCGCGCCGCAACGTTTCAGCGGTGGCGGGGCCGACGCCGGGGATGGTCCGCACCGACATGGGGCCGAGGACTTCCAGCTCCGTACCGGGCTCGATGAGCATGAGCCCGTTCGGCTTGGCCTCCTCCGAGGCGATCTTCGCGAACATCTTGGAGCCGGCCAGCCCCACCGAGGCCGTGAGCCCCGTGACCGCCTCGATGTCCCGCCGCAGCCGCTCCCCCACCGCGCGGGCGGCCTCCTCGGTGGGCGCCACCCCGCCCGCCTCCAGGTCGACGAACGCCTCGTCGAGGCTGAGCGGCTCCACCAGCGGCGACAGCTCGCCCAGCAGCCCCATCACCACCTGGCTGATCCGCTGGTACAGCTCGAACCGAGGGGTGAGATAGGCGGCGTTGGGGCAGAGCCTGCGGGCCTGGGCCGTCGCCATGGCGGAGTGGACACCGAAGACCCGTGCCTCGTACGACGCCGTGGCCACCACGCCACGGGGGCCCAGACCGCCCACCACCACGGGCTTTCCGCGCAGGCTGGGCTTGGACGCCTGCTCCACCGAAGCGTAGAACGCGTCCATGTCCAGATGGAGAATCGTCGGCGCACCCCTCACAGGACAGATGCTGCCGCATACCACTGACAATCGCACCGATGTACGACGAGGCGCCCCGCGCCGGCCGCTGTCACGGCCTGCGCGGGGCGCCCTGTCACGCTGTCGTACGGGCCCCCGGAGGGGCTCATCCCGCCCGGTTGCGGCGGCGGGCGAGCTCGTCGGCCGGGTTGTGGCCGACGAGCGTCTCGCCAGTGTCCACCCGCTCCCCGTGGAGCTGGGCGAGGGCGCTCTCCACATCGCGCCACACGACGCCCACGGCGATCCCGAAGACGCCCTGGCCGCCCTGGAGGAGATCGACGACCTCGTCCGGCGAGGTGCACTCGTAGACCGTGGCGCCGTCGCTCATCAGCGTCATCTGCGCCAGGTCCTCCATGCCGCGCGAGCGCAGGTGCTGCACGGCGGTGCGGATGTTCTGGAGCGAGACCCCGGTGTCCAGGAGCCGTTTGACGATCTTCAGGACGACGACGTCCCGGAAGCTGTAGAGCCGCTGGCTCCCCGACCCGTACGCGGGCCGCACGCTGGGCTCCACGAGTCCGGTGCGCGCCCAGTAGTCGAGCTGCCGGTAGGTGATGCCCGCGGCCGCGCACGCCGTGGGCCCCCGGTACCCGATGCCGTCGGAGCTCCGGGAGGGCGCCGCGCCCCCGGACTCGCTGCCCCGTGGGGTGGTCACCGCCGCCGTTGCGGAATAGCGGGGCACTGGTTCGACCGTTCCCCCATGCAGCGGATACGGACCGCCGACCGCCGTACCGTCGCCCGTGCTTCTCACGCCGACCTCCGTCCTTGACCTGCCTTCTCGACGGTAGGCAGTCGCTCGGGGTGCGTCAACGATCGCCACACTCGGCACGCCGAGTGATAATCACCCTGAGAGTGGTTTTACGTGTCCAGGTAGCGGGAAAAGCTACTCGAATGCGGCACTGAGGCGGATTCCACCGGCTCTCCGCCGGCTTCGCGCACGCCCTACTGGTTGCTGCTGCCGAAGTCCTCGGGCGAGATCTGGTCGAGGAACTCGCGGAACTTCTCCACCTCGTCCTCCTGCTCGTCCGGGATGGCGATCCCCGCGTCGTCCAGCACCCCGTCGCTGCCGTAGATCGGCGTGCCGGTGCGCAGCGCCAGCGCTATGGCGTCGGACGGCCGCGCGCTGACCTCCACCCCGCTGGCGAAGACGAGCTCCGCGTAGAAGACGCCTTCGCGCAGATCCGTGATGCGAACCTCCGCGAGCTGCTGTCCGACCGCCTCCAGCACGTCCTTGAACAGGTCGTGGGTCAGCGGACGGGCAGGCGCCATGCCCTGCTGGGCGAAGGCGATCGCGGTCGCCTCTCCCGGTCCGATCCAAATCGGGAGGTAGCGATCGCCTCCCACTTCACGCAGGAGCACGATCGGCTGGTTGGAGGGCATTTCCACCCGGACACCCACGACATCGAGCTCGTTCACACAGCAACCCTAGGCCGTGCCCGGCGGGTTTGGGTAGTCGGGCACTCACCGTGACTGGCCACGTGGCCGGAGAGCGGCCCTCACCAGGGCCGCGTGGAGCCGTACGGACAGGGCCGCCAGCTCCCTGGCCGTGGCCTCCGCATGGGCCCTGGTCTGCGGATTGCGGTGCCGGCGCAGGGGGGCCACCACCTGCTCGACCAGGCCCGCCTCCCGCTCGGCGGCGGCCTTCACGGCCCGTAGATGCCGCGGCTCCAGACCGAAACGGCCCAGCTCGGCGACGAGCCTCGCGATCGTCACGGAATCGGCGTCGAATCCGCCGTCCGGGTGGGCGGTGAGGAGCCCGTAGGACTCCCACTCGGCCAGCTCCTCCTCGCTGACCCCGGCGTCGGCCAGCAGCTCCGTACGGCCGATACGGGCCGCCACGGGCCCTTCCGGCCCTCCCGGGGCCGCGGCGGGCGCCCCGGGCTCGTCCAGGACGTCCGTGAGGTCGAGGGCGTCCCTCGGCTGCGCGGGGGCGGGCAGCTGGACCTTCTCGCCCCGGGCCAGGGCGTCCAGCTGCTCCCGGATGACCTTGAGCGGGAGATAGTGATCACGCTGCATCCGCAGCACGTGCCCGAGCCGGGTCACGTCGTCCGTACTGAACTTGCGGTAGCCGGAGGGGGTGCGCTTGGGCTCCACCAGGCCCTCCGCCTCCAGGAAACGGATCTTGGAGATGGTGACCTCGGGGAACTCCTCGCGCAGCAGGTTGAGCACCGTTCCGATGCTCACCAGCCTGCCCTCCGCGCCGGCGGCACCGGAGGATCCGGTGCCGCCCGACGGTGTTCGAAGCATGGCCCTTCCCTGGAGGTGCCCCGGACGGCGTCCGGGAGCGGGTCAGATGCCCCGCTGGCTGCCGAAGAAGACCAGCCGGTACTTGCCGATCTGCACCTCGTCGCCGTTGGACAGGACGACCGACTCGATCTGCTCACGGTTGACGTACGTGCCGTTGAGGCTGCCGACGTCGGTGACGGTGAAGCTGCCGTCGTGGCCCCGGCGGAACTCCACGTGCCGGCGCGAGACGGTGACGTCGTCGAGGAAGATGTCGCTCTGCGGGTGCCGGCCCGCGGTGGTCACCTCGGCGTCCAGCAGGAAACGGCTGCCGGAGTTGGGGCCGCGACGGACCACCAGCAGGGCCGAGCCCTGGGGCAGCGCCTCGACCGCGGCCTGCGCCTCGGGCGAGAGCGCCGGGATCGCCGTCTGGCCGGTGGTCTCCGAGTCGTACGCCTCGAGACCGGAGATGGAGATGGTCGAGGTCGTCTCCGACGCGCGCTCGGCGACCGCACCCGGCCGCAGCGGAGCGCCGCAGTTGGAACAGAACCGGCTCGCCTCGGCGTTCCGGTGGCCACACCTCGTACATACCGGCAAGGCAAACCCTCCACCCGCACTTGAGGTCGCTGGTGCCCCGAAACCTATGCGCCCCGCCTGGGCAGGGTCAACAGAGGACGCGCCCGGACCGCCCGGAATGTCGCCTCCGTAGCCCTGGGCGTCGACCTGGTCCCGGAAGAGCGGACGGCCCTCCTGGGCGCTCTCGCCGCCCTCCCCGGAACGCGGCGCCCGGTGCCGGGCCGTGCCGCCGTCCTGGCGTGCGCTCTTGCCGAACAACTTCGCAAACAACTTCACGGGCGATTCCCCTTGACCGAAACAGACCCGCCCGTGGGGCAGGACAAAACCTTGCTGCACACACCGTCCGACCTGGACATCTCTACAACGTCCGCAGTCAACAGACAGTTTCCATCACGCACCCTTGACTTGGTGCGCCGACCCCCCGCAACCTCCCGCCCTCCCCACGGGCCCCGCCCGCACGCCCGTCTCACTGCGATGACGACCGAGCGTAGTCAGGCCGCTTCGCCGGGCGCAAGGCGTCCACAATGATCTTCTCAGACCGGGAGACGCTCACCGACGCCTGCTCCTTCTCCAGAGTCTGCACCACACCACCGGGGATGTTCAGCGCGGGCTCCAGATCCTGGGGCTTGCCGATGACCTTGAACTTATAGGGCTGCGCGACCTTTTTTCCATCGATCTCCACCTTTCCCGCGGAGCCCGAGAAATAGGTGCCCGCGACAACCCGGACATCGTTGATCTGGATCGCCTCCGCGCCCGCGGCCCGGAGCTCCTGGATCGTGTCGAGCAACTTGTCCGCCTCCACGGCGCCCTTGCTGTCGCTCACCGTGAGCTCGATGCCGGGCCCCTCGGCCGACACCGTACCCGCGAGCACCCCGAGCTGCTCCTCCTTCTGCGCGGTCTGCTTACGGGCCTCGGCCGCCTGGTTGGAGCTGCTCTCCAGCTCGGAGCGCTGGCCCTCCAGCCGGCGCTTCTCGTCCTCCAGCCGCTTGGTGCGGTTGTCCAGTTCGTCCAGGATCCTTACGAGATCCTCCTGCCGGGCACCGCGCAGGGCGCTGTTGTCGCTCGTCGAACGGACCTGGATGGCCAGGCCCAGCCCGAGGACGCACAGCAGCACCGCGACGGTCAGCTGGGCACGCGTCAGCCTTGGGGGCCACAGCCCGCTCATCAGCCGTTGACGCCCCGTCAACGGGGCGGCCTCGGGGGCGGCTTCCTTTGGGGGGACAGGACCGGGGAGGGGGCCGGGGGCAGGACCGGATCCGGCCCCCTCCGGCCCGGACTCACCGGACTCGGGCCCACCGGGCCCGGACGCCCCGGCCTCCGGCTCCCCGGGCTCCGGTGCCGGGCGTTCCTTCGCCGGCTCGCCCGGCACCTCGGCACGCTCGTCGGACTCCCCGGCAGGCTTCCCGGCAGGCTTCCCGGCCGGCTTCCCGGCCGACGGCTCGGGCCGCTCCCGTCGCTCCTTCTCCTCCGGCTCCTCCGGGCGTTCCTGACCCTGTCCGGACTTGTCGGGAGTGTCGTCTGCGCTCATCGGTCTCACGCCCGGAAGATGTGCCGCCGGATGGCGGCCGCGTTGGAGAAGATACGAATGCCCAGGACGACCACCACACCGGTGGACAGCTGCGCGCCGACGCCGAGCTTGTCGCCCAGGAAGACGATGAGCGCGGCCACGACCACATTGGACAGGAACGAGACGACGAACACCTTGTCGTCGAAGATCCCGTCCAGCATCGCCCGGAGGCCGCCGAACACCGCGTCGAGCGCCGCCACGACGGCGATGGGAAGGTAGGGCTCGACCGCCGTCGGCACCACGGGACGGACGACCAGCCCGACCACGACTCCCACGATGAGGCCCAATACGGCGATCACGATGTGCCCTTCCCTGGTGTTGCGGTACGTACGATCAGACTCGGCGCGGCGGGCAGCCGGACCTCGTCCAGGGTGGAAATGCTCGCGCGGATCCCATAGTTCTGCTGAAGCACATGCAGATACTGGCCGTCGACGCTGTCCTGGAAAGCGGTGCTGAACCGCTGCCCGTCCCCGATCGCCAGCACCGTGTACGGCGGCACCAGCGGTCTGTTGTCGACCAGTATGGCGTCACCCGCGGCCCTGATCGCGGACAGCGACGTCAGCCGCTGACCGTTGATGGCGATCGCCTCGGCGCCGGACTGCCACAGCCCGTTCACGACACGCTGCATATCGCGGTCGCGCACCCGCCCGGTGTCGGAGAAGCCGCTGCTCTCCCTCGGCCCGCCCCCACTGGTCCGGGCCTGCTTGGCGTCGTCGATCACCACTTTGAGCCCGGGGCCGCGCACCGGCGTGGCACCGGCGAGCAGCGACACCAACTCGGCCTGATCCCCACCGTGTTTCCGCAGCACGTCACGCTGCTTGGTGCCGACCGAGTCCCGCAGGGAGTCGACGTTCTTCTGGAGACTGTCGGCGGACGAGGTCTCCGCCTCGATCCGCTGGATGAGCTGCTCCCGCTCCTTCGCCAGCGTCGGTGCCGATATCCGCGCCTGCGCCGCCCCCAGCGTCACCACCACGGCCGACAGCAGCAGGGCCGCGGCCAGCCCCAACTTCGCCCGCAGGGTGCTCGGCAGACCCTTGCCGCCCTCGGCCCGCCGGGCCGCCGCCTCCGCGTACCCCTCGTCGAGGCTGTGATCCATCACATTGGTCAGCAGCGACATCGACGCGTCGGGACGCGACGGCGGCGAAGAGGTGCTCCGAACGGGGGGCTGCTGCGACATGCCGCACATCGTCGCACGTCGGGGGCGTCGTCTCCCAATGGCCCCACCGGCGTGCCGGATCCGGTACGGATTCACGACACTCCGGGAACATCAGGGGAACATCCTCCGGCCGGAGGCGGACGACGCCCCGCGCGGCGTCAGCGCCCGGCGCCGTCCACGACCGCAGACCACTCGTCCAGCAGCGCCTGCGCGGAGGCGTCGTCAGGCCCCTCCGCCCACAGGTGGGTCACCGCCTCCGCCGGGTCGGGCAGCACCATCACCCAGCGCCCGTCGGCCTCGACCACCCGCACCCCGTCCGTCGTGTCCACCGAACGGTCCCCGGCGGCCTCCACCACATGCCGCATCACCAGGCCCTTGACGGCCCATGGCGTGGCCAGGTCCCGGCGCAGGACATGCGCCCTGGGGATCCGTGCGTCTATCTGGCTGAGCGTGAGCTGCGTACGGGCCACCAGCCCGATCAACCGGACGAAAGCGGCCGTACCGTCGAAGACGCTGCTGGACTCCGGGATGATGAAGCCGCCGCGCCCGTCCCCACCGAAGATCGTCGTCTCCTGCCGGCCCACCCTCGTCAGATCGTCCGGCGACGTCGTCGTCCACTCCACCTGCGTCCCGTGGTACGCCGCCACCTGCTCGGCGATCCGGGTCGTGGTCACCGGCAGCGCCACCCTCCCGCTGCGCCGCTCGGCGGCCACCAGATCCAGCAGGACCAGCAGCGCGCGGTCGTCCTCCACGATGCGCCCGCGCTCGTCCACCAGCGAGATCCGCTCGCCCACCGGGTCGAACCGCACCCCGAAGGCGGCCCGCGCCGACGCCACGATCTCCCCCAGCCGCACCAGCCCGGAGCGACGGGTGTCGGCGGTCTCGGTGGGACGGGCCTCGTCCAGCCCGGGGTTGATGGTGAGCGCGTCCACGCCCAGTCGGCCCAGCAGGCTGGGCAGAACGAGTCCCGCGCTGCCGTTCGAGGCGTCCACGACGACCTTCAGCCCCGCCTCCGCGACCCCAGTGGTGTCCACGGTCCGCAGCAGCGAGCCCGTGTAGGAGTCGTAGACGCTGGAAGGAAAGGACAGATCGCCGATCTCCCCGGGGAACGCGCGGCGGTACTCCTGACGGGCGTAGACCCGGTCGAGCTTGCGCTGCCCCGCCTGGGAGAGGTCGGCACCGCGCTCGTCCAGGAACATGATGTCCACCGAGTCCGGCACCCCGGGCGAGGTACGGATCATGATGCCGCCGGCGCTGCCCCGCGCGGTCTGCTGCCGGGCCACCGGCAGGGGGACGTTCTCCAGGTCGCGGACGTCGATGGCGCTGGCCTGAAGGGCCGAGATCACCGCACGCTTGAGAGCACGCGCGCCACGGGAGTGGTCCCGCGCGGTGGTGACGGTGGCCCCCTTCTTCAACGTCGTCGCGTACGCGCCGGCGAGCCGGACCGCCAGCTCGGGGGTGATCTCCACATTGAGGATCCCGGACACACCGCGGGCGCCGAAGAGATGGGCCTGCCCCCGGGACTCCCAGATGACGGAGGTGTTGACGAACGCGCCGGCCTCGATGGTCTTGAAGGGATAGACCCGGACATTGCCCTGGATAATCGATTCCTCACCGACGAGGCACTCATCGCCGATGACGGCACCGTCCTCGATCCGGGCGGACCGCATGATGTCGGTGTTTTTGCCGATGACACAGCCGCGCAGATTGCTCTGCTGACCGACGTAGACGTTGTCGTGGACGACGGCCTTGTGGAGAAAGGCACCGGTCTTGACGACCACATTGGAACCGACGACGGTGTGCTCGCGGATCTCGGCGCCGGCTTCGACCTTCGCGTAGTCGCCGATGTAGAGCGGGCCGCGGAGGACCGCGTCGGGATGCACCTCGGCACCCTCGGCCACCCAGACCCCCGGCGAGATCTCGAAACCGTCTATGTCGACGTCGACCTTGCCCTCCAGGACATCGGCCTGCGCCTTCACATAGCTCTCGTGGGTGCCGACGTCCTCCCAGTAGCCCTCGGCCACATAGCCGAAGACGGGCTTGCCTTCCTTCATCAGCTGCGGGAAGACATCCCCCGACCAGTCGACCGGGACATCCGGCCGGACGTAGTCGAAGACCTCGGGCTCCATGACATAGATGCCCGTATTGACGGTGTCGGAGAAGACCTGGCCCCAGGTGGGCTTCTCCAGGAAGCGCTCGACCCTGCCCTGCTCGTCGACGATCGTGATGCCGAATTCCAGCGGATTGGGGACCCGCGTCAGACAGACCGTGACCAGGGCGCCCTTCTCCTTGTGGAAACGGATCAGGTCGGTGAGGTCGAAATCGGTGAGGGCGTCGCCCGAGATGACGAGGAAGGCATCGTCCTTGAGCGCCTCCTCGGCGTTCTTGACGCTGCCCGCGGTGCCGAGTGGCTTCTCCTCGTTGGCATAGGTGAGCTCCATGCCGAGCTCCTCACCGTCACCGAAGTAGTTCCGCACCAAGGAGGCCAGGAACTGTACGGTCACCACGGTTTCGGTGAGCCCGTGCCGCTTCAGCAGACGGAGCACATGCTCCATGATCGGCCTATTGGCCACGGGCAGGAGCGGCTTGGGCATGCTCGAGGTCATGGGGCGAAGGCGGGTGCCCTCGCCGCCGGCCATCACGACGGCCTTCATGTCGGAAGCGTCCTCCTTGAGAGACGACGGTCATGCCGACGAAACCGCCCGACGAGCCCGGCTGAGGCAGCGCGTCCACGCGCACCCGGTGGGGCTCAGTGAAGCTCCTGCCTGGTGAGGCTGGGGAGTACGGCGAGATCAGTCGGCCGTGGCGTCCGCCCTGACAAGTCGGCGGACCTGGACCACGTAGAGGATCCCTGCCCACCAATAGAGGGTTGTACCCCATCCGGCGAACGCCCATCCGAAAATCGCGGCGAGTGACGAGAGCCAGCCGGATCCATCACTGAGAAGCAGCAACGGGAAGGCGTACATCAGATTGAAGGTCGCGGCCTTGCCGAGGAAGTTCACCTGCGGCGGCGGATAGCCATGACGCCTCAGGATCCACACCATGACCAGCAGCATCGCCTCCCGGGCGAGCAGGGCCAGGGTCAGCCAGAGCGGCAGAATCTCACGCCAGGTCAGACCGAAGAGGGTGGAGAGGACATAGAGCCGGTCGGCGGCCGGATCGAGCAGCCGGCCGAGGCTGCTGACCTGATTCCAGCGCCGGGCGAGCTTTCCGTCGAGGTAGTCGCTGATACCGCTGAGCGCCAGCACAAGGAGCGCCCAGCCGTCGTGCTTCTGAAGAATCAGCCACAGGAACAGGGGAACGCCGACGAGGCGCGCCATGCTGAGGATGTTCGGGATGGTGAGGACACGGTCGGTCTGAACGCGCGTCTCCTGGACCTCCACCCGGGGGCCTCCTGTGGGGATATGTACCAACGATTCCCCCTGACCTTACCCCCAGCCGTCCGGGGGCCGTGCGGAGGGGGCGAGGGCAGCGGTGACGGCAGCGTTTACGGCCGGCCGTAAACGCAAGAAAGCCCCGGCAGGTAATCCCTGCCAGGGCTCTCTCTTAAAAGGAGTTCGGCGGCGTCCTACTCTCCCACAGGGTCCCCCCTGCAGTACC